>CALXCO010000085.1 GCA_944386805.1 uncultured Clostridia bacterium | reverse complement strand
CATGTAGCTTGCAAGTACTAATCGGTCGAGGGCTTGACCATAAGTTATGTGTGAAGCGAAAACATTGTGTTCAAGAAGCTTTGTTCAATTTTGAAGATCCCGATGGATTTTCAGCAAGTCTTGAGGCTTCGGACCAAACTTCGGAACGGAGTAAAGCTTACCGAAGACGGTGAGCTCGACGAGCCGTCTCACTCAGGAATGAGCGAGGAAAACGGCCGCGTCGGAAAAAGCAAGACTGTGTCTTGTTGGTGTCAATGGCGATGAGGTCACACCTGTTCCCATACCGAACACAGAAGTTAAGCTCATCAGTGTCGAAAATACTTGGCTGGAGACGGCCTGGGAAGATAGAGCGATGCCGGCACAAGAATGGCTCCTGTCAGTTATACTGACAGGAGCTTTTTGTTATACCCTATCTTGAAAGGAGAAAACAAAAATGAGTGTCAAAAATCTGATTTTCATCGGTGGAACAATGGGTGCAGGAAAAACTGCTGTTGCCAGGCAGCTGCTAAAAGATTTACCTGCATGTGTCATGCTGGACGGTGACTGGTGCTGGATGGCAGATCCCTTTGTGGTCAATGACGAAACTAAAGAAATGGTGACGGGAAATATTACATATATGCTGTCACAGTTCTTGGATTGTGCAGCATATGAAAATGTCGTTTTTTGTTGGGTGATGGACCATCAGTCGATCATTGATGAACTGATGATGCGTCTGAAAGAACAGACTTCTGTTGATTTTCGGTTTTTTGATTTTTCTCTTGTCTTGTCTCCGGAAGCTTTAGAAGAGCGACTGACCAAAGATGTGGAGACGGGAATTCGTGAACCGGATATTATCGACCGTTCGATTGCACGCCAGCCGCTTTATAACGAAATCGACTCTGTAAAAATTGATGTGAGCAACTGTACGCCAAAAGAAGCGGCTGGTCAGATTATCGCGGCAGTTTATCCGAAAGATTATTCAACCAACAGTTGATCTTTAAAAAAGCATTAATTTTCTTGAGCACTCCTGTTTGCTATTGCGTTTACCCCAGAAAAAGGATATAATAATATATAACCATGGTTATGCTGTGCAAATAAACAGTCATAATACTTGATATTTTTGGAAGGAAGTGCACAATCGTTGGCAAACAGAAATCTGGATGATCTGCTGTGGAGCGTTGACCGGACGGTTCGAAGTGTACTCAATTCACAGGAAATGGAGAATCTGGGCAAAGACATTAAAAACTCCTTGCGTCGTGCAGGAGAAGAGGTCAAGCCGATTATTGATAATGTAGAAGATGCTGTGTTTTCCGGCTCCCGGCGTACCAATACCCGACCCGATGGTTGGGAACAGTCTGCCGGTCAACGTAAAAAATATACTGATTTTGTCCGTAAAACTCCGACGAACTGGAAAACCCCTTCCCGTTCACAACGCTGGAATTCTTCGGCTTCCCAGTCAACAGACAGGGGATATCGTGGAAAAATTGTCCATCGTGAACCAAAATGGCACCGTGGCGGCAGTGTGTTGATGACGGTATTTGGCTATCTTGGCACTGGATTTTTTGGCCTGATCAGCCTGGGAATGCTGCTCAGTATGCTTGTAGAAACCTACTCCCGGTCGTTGATGGGTGGGTCAATTGCCAGCGGTGTGCTGTGCGCTGGTTGTCTGGCGATAGGTGTTGTCGGAACGGTTTGCCTTGCCGGAAAAAATCAGATGCGTAAAATTTGGAAATATCTGAAAGGCAGGGATTTCTGTAAAATCAGTGAAATCTGTGACTCTCTTGGCTTCCCGAATAAACAGGTAGTAAAATCGCTGGAAAAGATGATTGATCTCAAATTCCTTCCGGAAGGTCATTTTGATGATACACAGACCTGTCTGATGCTCACGGATGATATTTATACCCGCTATCTGGAAAGTTTGCAGGCACGCCGTGAGGAAGAACAGCGTAAAAAACAGATGCAGGAAGACCCCCAGCAGGCTGCTCTGGCTAAGATGGTCCGGGAAGGCAGTGAGTATATCCGCCGGATTCGGGAGATTAATAACGACCTTCCAGACCCTGTAGTCAGTAACAAACTCGATGATCTGGAAAAAGTCTGTCAGCAGATTTTTGCTTATGTGGCAGACCATCCCGACAAGCTTTCGGCAATTCGCAAGCTGATGTCCTACTATCTGCCGACAACCCTTAAATTACTGGAGGCTTACCGGAAGCTCGTCCGGCAAAATACTGGGGTTGAAAGTGAAGAAAAAACAGAACAGGAAATCCTGGCTGCGCTGGATAATATCAATCTGGCCTTCCATAATCTGTTGGACGACCTGATGGAAAATGACTATTTGGACTTGTCGTCCGATATATCGGTGCTTCAGTCGATGCTCGCTCAGGAAGGGCTGGTTGATGATTTTGCCACCAACAGTAATCCTACTGAAAAAGATACCCAACCGTCTGCTCCGAAGGCAAATTTTGATGGGATTGAACTCGACTTGAATCCGGATTCTGAAAAGGGCTATGAACCGGAATTACATTTGTAACTGTTTAAATACGCCGGGTTGCTGGCGATAACTGGGAGGAATATACATGACGGATTCTTTTGACAATATCTCGCTGACGCTGGATCTGCCTGAAGAGGAAGCACCCAAAGCTCCGGAACTGGCGGTGGAACAGAAACCGGCTGAACCGGAAATCCCGCAGGTTGTTTTGTCGGATAAAGATAAAAAAATGATCGCGGATTTTATCCCGAAAATTAATATCCGTGATTCTTCTATTGTCTCCAATTACGGCTCCGGTGCACAGAAAAAAATCGCTGATTTCTCGGAATCGATGCTGAGCAGCGTTAAAACAAAAGATTTGGGCGAAGTCGGCGAAATGCTCGCCAATGTTGTGACCGAACTCAAGGGTTTTAATCAGGATGAGGAGGAACCCAAGGGTATCCTCGGCTTCTTTAAAAAGTCCAGCAATAAACTGGAGGCAATGAAGGTCCGCTATAATAAGGCCGAGACCAATGTCAACCAGATCGCGACCGCTCTTGAAAGCCATCAGGTTCAGCTGCTCAAGGATTCGGCAATGCTGGACAAAATGTATGAGATGAACCTTGCCTATTACAAAGAGCTTTGTCTGTATATTATGGCAGGCAAGGAAAAACTCCGTCAGGTCAGAGAAGGCGAACTCAAACAGCTGATGGATAAGGCGGCAAAAAGCGGTTTGTCAGAAGATGCACAGGCTGCAAATGACCTCGCAAATCTTTGCGACCGTTTTGAAAAGAAGCTGCACGACCTGGATTTGACCAGAATGATTTCGATTCAGATGGGTCCCCAGATTCGGCTGGTTCAGAATACTGATACACTGATGGTCGATAAGATTCAGTCGACGCTGGTTAATACAATCCCGTTATGGAAATCCCAGATGGTGCTTGCGTTGGGTGTAACCCACTCTCAGCAGGCTGCCGCTGCACAGAGAGGCGTCACCGAGCTGACCAATCAGATGCTCCGTAAAAACGCTGAAACTCTTAAAATGGCAACGATTGATACTGCACGTGAATCGGAACGTGGCATCGTCGACATAGAGACGCTCCGTGCCACCAATGAGAGCCTGATCTCTACGCTGGATGAAGTCATGCAGATTCAGGCAGAAGGCCGTCAGAAGCGCGCTGAAGCGGAAGTCGAGCTGAGAAAACTGGAAGATGATCTTAAACAGAAACTCCTCAGTATCCGCAAATAACAAATAGAACTTTAAAAAGCTCACAGGGTGCCTGCTCTGTGAGCTTTTTGTATTATATAATTAAATTTATTTTCTAATATTCTAACGGTTTAAAACTATAAAATTAAAAATTTTTATTACCATTCCAACTTGGTTTAACAAAATGACAAATATAAAAACTAAATATATATAAGCTAAGCTATTGGGAAAAACAAAAAAGTTTGAATATTATCCTAAAAATACTGTATATTTAGTGAAAACATTAAATATATACAGAAAATGAAATGATTTGAATTTTGGTGACAAAAAAATGATTAAAGTGATCTTAAGGTGAAAATACACCGAATCCTGCCTGAAACTCCTTTACTTCACAATATGCAACCAGTATAATTTAATTACACCAAGCGAATAAAGATGCTTTTGGAATGCACGCTTGTTTTACCCCAACGAACAACGGAATCCAAACTGTTAAAATTCGTATGGTGATCTATTTTATACTATGGAGGATGAAATTCGAGATGAAGAAAAGAATTCTCGCTCTGGCTCTTACCGGAACCACTGCTTTTTCTGTTTTTGGTGCGGCGTTCGGCGTAAACGCCGCAACCTCGACAGATGTTTATTATGATGTTGATGCTTATGTAAGCTATCAGCCGGTTGCGACGAAAATTGAAGTTACAGCTACCGTTGATAAAGCAACGACCACCTATTTCGTGAAGGGGACAGATGGTTCATTAACAACAATCGGTGATGCTGAAGAGCTTGCGGAACATTTAAATCAGCAGACAAACATTAAAGAGAATTATACTGAGTATAATTACATTGGAATCAATACAAACAATAGCAACAACAATAAATTCTATGCTGATGCAACCAATGAAAATATCCTGATTGTTGGTTCCGATGGTTCTATTAAAAATCAGGGAGCTGCAAGTTCTTTAACAACCAATCTTGCCAATATCGGAATTACTGCAAGTAAGGATGTTAGCGGCAGCTACATCTATAACGAAAAACTCTATGATACTCTGGCAGAAGCAATTGCTGCTGCTAAAGAAGCACAGGCAACTTCTGAAGAAGCTTCGGCATACCTGTTCAAGAATGACAGCAGTACTGTGAAGGTTGGCGGTACTTTTGACTATGCTACCCAGTCTGACTACCAGAAGGCAAAAATTCAGTCTGTAACCGGTTCGGTAACAGAAGGCGAAGATTCTATCACTGTTATCTATACCGGCGGAGAGTCTGATCCTGATGACTGGACCGACTGGACCTTTAACGCTGATCTGACGGGTGAGGCCGACGTCGAACCTTATGACGTTTCGACAAAGATTGAAGACGGCGATATCGTTGTAACAAAAGAAGAAACACCGACGATTTACGCATATGACTTTGTTCCTTATAATAACAGTGGAAGCAGCATGAGCTCCATTGCAAGCAACTGGAATGACGGCGACCTTTCCGATACCGCAGTTTCTCTCGTTCCATATACCTATACCTATGATGCCGATGAGCCCTATACAATGGTTGCTGAAACCGGACGCGGCAGAGAAGGTATTGGTGTACGTTATGATGTGGTTTCTGACTGGGAGGACTTCCTGGACGAGCTGGCAATTGATGAAAATGGTTATACCGAAAGCTGGGACTAGTTCTGCTCCAACTATACAGATATGTTTTATGACGATCCGTACTATGACATTTATACGGGCCAGCAGATCGGTACAGTAGATGTTGACCTGTATAATATTGAAGGACTGCTGAAAGATATCTGGAATCTGCGTACATCCGATGCGTATTACGAGGCTAATACCTCTCAGCTGGTTTATCTGATGCAGCAGTATAATAAATATATCGGTGATTATATCGATAAAACAGAGGTCGAGACCAGCGAATGGGGCGAATTGCTGCTGACAGTTCTGAATTCTGTAAATGAAGATGATTTCAAGAGATCGACCGATTATAAAAAGTATATCAACGAGGTTGAAGACCTCGAAGACGCATATGAAAGCGCAACGACGGTCGCACAGATCAATAATGCGGAAAAAGGAATGTATGAGTTGCTGGTCAGCACCCCGTACACCTCTGCTTCCGGTGTCGATAAGGACAGCCTGAACGATACACTGGAAAGTCTGTACTTTAATGTCGGGACGGCGCCTGAAACTTATAGTACCGCTCCTTCTACCCAGAGCAGCAACGTTGATTTCTCCAACTATAACTATTACGTAGCTGTTTTGCAGTATTCGGGCAGCACAGTAGTTGATGGAAACCTTCAGTTCTCCAGCACCCTTGCAAAAGGATATTATTCGCTCTATCCGATGGCCGACTATACTGACTATGATACTTCTACCCCTAACCAGGTCTACAGCGGCAATGAAAGCGCAGATGATTTCGCGGGCGGTTATGCAACACAGGAATATGAATGGTTCTGGAACGTCTATCAGCTCGCTGCCAGAATGAATGATGACAACGCTTATCAGGGGGCAATTGATGCTGTGAATGACGCCCTGGCCGAAGCTGTGTCTGATCTGGCTGTAACGACAACGCCATATTCTGCTGAGACTTCCGCAATGGAAGAGATGATGGACGAATACGCGGGTAAGATTGACTCGGATTATGACGAAGACTATTACGCAAAATATACTGACGCATATGACTACGCTGAAAACGTGGCAGAAGGTAAGTGGCAGACCAGAATTGCACGGTATATCGTCGGCGTATCCGGTGAGGCTCTGACCTACCAGGGGACCCAGAATACCATTACCAAGACGATGATCTCCGAGCTGGAAGATTCAATTGAGTCGGGTGAGACTGCACTGGAAGCGATCAAAAACAGCGATGATTATAATGCTGCGCAGGTAAATGCTCTGAATGAGGCAATCTCTGATGCGCAGGATATCATTGATCTGTATGAAGGGACCTACTCTACCAGCTCTACCTATCAGTCGGTCAATAAGAATTATACCTCGCTCGTCGGCGATAAAGACCAGATGGTTATTTCTGATCTCGAAAACGCAATGACTGCAATCGATGACGCCATCAACTACAGCGAGATTATTATGGGCTGGTCGCTGAATGATGCTGGTCTGTGGATGTATGGCACCGAAGACGGCTATTATAACGATGGTTGGCATAAGATCGGCGCTACCTGGTTCTATTTCAATGAAGACGGTACTGCTAAACAGTCTGAATGGTTCCAGGAAGACGGTGTCTGGTATTACTTCAATTCTAATTGCGGCGCTGCCTGTGGTTGGGCAAAGATTGATGGCGATTGGTACTACTTCAAAGGCAATAATGCCATGAAGACTGGTTGGGAAAAGGTTGATGGTAACTGGTACTATATGGCCTCCTCCGGTAAGATGGTCACTGGCTGGTGCCAGATCGACGGTACATGGTATTACTTCTCTAAAGAATCCAATGCCCTTGGGCAGATGCTCTATAATACGACAACTCCTGACGGATATACACTTGATGAAAACGGTGCCTGGACCGGAGAATAAATACTTCTTTCTAACAGCATAACACATAAATTCTTCCTGAAATCCTTTTGTCTTCTGCGGCAGGTATACTGCCGCAGAGAACAAAGGACAATATTTTATCTTAAACTTTGATTATTCCAGCATTTTTAGCTGTTTAAACCGGGTGTTGCCCGGAATATAAATTTGCTAGACCTCATTCCATCCATAAATAGACTCCAAAGCCCTTTCCGTATGGAGAGGGCTTTGGAGTTTGTTCAGGGATTTTTTTATTGTAGGGAAGGAAAAGTACGGTGTAGATATGGACTTTATGTCAATGAATTTTATACGGTAGCACAAAGGCCGCCCCTCTGCAAAGAGGGGCGGCCAAGCGTTCAGAACAGGAGTTCTGAGAACTTAAAAGCCTTGTCA
>CALXCO010000084.1 GCA_944386805.1 uncultured Clostridia bacterium | reverse complement strand
CCGTTGATGGTTACAAACTGGGCGCTGACGGTGCTTGGATCAAATAATTGAAAGCTGACAAGGCTTTTAAGTTCTCAAAACTCTTGTTTTGAACGCTTGGCCGCTCCTCTGCAAAGAGGGGCGGCTTTTGTGTTGCCTTTGAAAATTTCGTCATTTTATTCTTTTAAATGCTCCTTAACTTGACTTTTCTAAAAAAACGGGTATAATATGAGAGTAACTCTCAATTTGGAAAAGGAAGCTGTAAAAATGGGCTATCAAACTGAACAGAAAAAAGTGCTGCTGGACTATCTCAGCCAGCATAGCGATCAGGCATTTTCGATTGATGAGCTGGCAATTGGGATGAAAGCAGATACAGCATTATCCTCCGTTCCGGGAAAGAGTACGCTTTACCGGTTGATATCACAGCTGGTCGAAGAAGGACGGGTTAAGCGATTTACCAAAGGGCACAGCCGCCATTTCCTGTATCAAATGGTTTCCTGTCCTCATTGTACTGAACACTTGCATCTTCGCTGTACCATATGTGGAAAGCTGTATCATATGGAAGATCAGGAAAGCGCACAGATTGTCCGCGAGATATTGGAGCGGCACCATTTTGCAGTCGATGGTGCGGATGCAATTTTGCCCGGCTGTTGCGAAGAATGTCAGCAACATCAGGAAAACAGGCAGTCTGATTTGATACAAACAGAAAGGAACGAACAAAACAAATGAAAATGATGAAAATAAAACACTGGTGCACACTGCTGGTCTGTGCTTTTTTGGCATTTGCAATGACCGGTTGTCAAGCTGAACAGACATCACAAGCGGATGACGGCTTAAAAGTGGTTTCAACAATATTTCCCGGTTATGACTGGGCACGTGAGCTGATGAATGGTACAGATGTTACACCTCAGTTGATGATGAAAAATGGCGTAGACATGCATTCTTTTCAACCGACTGCGGCTGATATTGTGTCTTTATCGGATGCAGATGTGTTTATCTATGTCGGCGGTGAATCAGATGTTTGGGTAGCAGATGCGCTGGCTACCGCACAAAATAAAAATATGGTTACAGTTAATATGATGGACGTTCTTTCTGACGATCTGCATCTGGAAGAACTGGCAGAAGGTATGGAATCCGGACATGACCATGACGATGAGACTGAGGGAGAAACCTACGACGAACATGTGTGGCTGTCGATTGACAATGCGGAAAGCATTTGTACAGCGATTGCAGACGCGCTGTGTACGGCAGATGAACAACATGCACAGCAATATCAGGACAACCTTGCAGACTATTTACAGAAGCTCTCAGACCTGGATACCCGTTACCAGCAGACCATCGAAAATTCTGCCCGCAACGTTGTGCTGTTTGGCGACCGATTCCCGTTTATCTATCTGACAGAAGAATACGGCTTGGAATATTATGCTGCATTTCCCGGCTGCTCTGCTGAATCGGAAGCGAGTTTTTCGACCATTTCATTTCTTGCAGGGAAAATTGACGAGTTGTCGTTACCGGTGGTTTTAACGATTGACGGCAGTGATCAGAAAATTGCGAAAACCATTATTGAAAACACAGCTAATCAGGATGCAAAAATTCTGACACTGGACTCGATGCAGTCAGTCACCGATCAACAGATCGATGAAGGAGTCAGCTATTTGTCCATTATGGAAAACAATCTGACAGTTCTTAAAGAGGCACTGTCATAAGGAGCTGAGAAAAATGGCACAACTTATCTGTAAGGATGTAACACTGGGATATGATGGAAAACCCGTCGTGCATGGACTAAATTTTTCCGTCGAAGCGGGTGACTACCTCTGTATTCTGGGAGAAAACGGCTCCGGTAAAAGTACACTGATCAAAACGTTATTGCATCTGCATCCCGTAATGACCGGAAGTATCCAGACTGGCGACGGATTAACCGCCAATGAAATCGGGTATCTTCCGCAGCAAACACTGGTACAGCGTGATTTCCCGGCGTCTGTAACAGAAATTGTTCGTTCCGGGCTATTAGGGCGATGCGGTATGCGACCATTTTACAGTAAACGGGAAAAGGCTCTGGCAGATGAAAACATGCGGAAACTGGGAATCAGTCATCTGTCCGGACGGTGTTACCGCGAACTATCCGGTGGTCAGCAACAGCGCGTGTTATTAGCGCGCGCGTTATGCGCAACCCGGAAGATGCTGCTTTTGGATGAGCCGGTCGCTGGACTGGACCCCAACGCTACCCGCGAAATGTATGAACTGGTGGCTTCTCTGAATCGTAATGACGGCATTACCATTATTATGGTATCCCACGACATCCCAGCCGCGATGCAATATGCCCGGCATATTCTGTATATCGGCACGCCGCTTTTCTGGGGCAGTACAGAAGAGTTCCGGTCCAGCGGTATAGCCTGTCATTTTCAGGAAAATCCCGTGCAGAAGGAGGCGTATCCTTATGATTGATACATTGGCGGCTTATTTTGCTTATCCGTTTGTTCGGTATGCACTGATTGTCGGAGTATTAATCGCGCTGTCCTCTTCGCTGCTGGGGGTAACACTGGTCCTTAAACGCTTTTCGTTTATCGGAGATGGATTATCACATGTCGCGTTTGGCGCAATTGCGATTGCAACGATTCTGGACCTTGGAAATAATATGGCAGTCGTCATGCCGATTACCATTTTAGCTGCTGTCTGGCTGCTGCGTACCGGTCAGCATACCAAAATCAAAGGAGATGCCGCAGTGGCAATGCTGTCAGTCGGGGCGCTGGCGATGGGATATCTGCTGCTGAATATTTTCTCTAAATCAACCAATATCAGCGGTGACGTTTGCAGTACATTGTTTGGGTCGACTGCGATTTTAACTCTGACACAACTGGATGTCTGGCTCAGTATCGGTATTTCTATCTTTGTCATTCTGATATTCCTGCTGTTTTATCATAAAATCTTTTCGGTTACGTTTGATGAGAACTTTTCGCAGGCAACCGGTTTACGCGCCAGCCGCTATAATCTTTTGATTGCGATTATCACCGCTGTGGTTATTGTCCTGGCAATGAATCTGGTCGGTTCTTTGCTGATTTCGGCGCTCATCATCTTCCCCGCTCTTTCGGCCATGCGGTTGTTCAAGAGTTTTAGGGCAGTCATCCTTTGCTCCGCTGTTATGTCGGTTATCTGCGCTGCGGCAGGAATTATCGTCTCCATCCTTGCGTCAACGCCGGTCGGATCTACGATTGTAGCAATGGATATCGGAATGTTTGCTTTATCGTATCTTGCAGGACAGATCATGTCAAAAGGCTAATTTTATTTTTAGCGTATACAAAAAATGAAAAGGTTCTTTACTTTTTTGTGCAAAAAAGGTATTATAAGGTTAGAAACTACTTAAGGAGGACCTTGTCCATGCAAATACTGCTCCAGGACGGAGCACTTTCCGTCCGTCGCGCTGAGCGCAGCGATGTACACACGATTACGACTTTAATTCAGGCGTTGGCTTTATATGAAAAAGCGCCGGAAAGTTGTTTTGCCACAGATGAACTGGTAGAAAGTTCTATTTTCGACCGCAAAGAAGCACAGGTTATGATTGCAGAATATGATGGGAAGCCGGTCGGGTTTGCCCTCTATTTCTTTAATTACTCCACCTGGATGGCGCGCAAAGGGTTATATCTGGAAGATTTATTTATCTACCCTGAAATGCGTGGAAAAGGTATCGGCGGAAAGCTGATCCGTCTTTTGGCTAAAATCGCGGTTGAAGAAAACTGTGGACGATTTGAATGGTGTTGTCTCGACTGGAACGAGCCGTCTATCGCTTTTTATAAGAGCATCGGTGCTCAGCCAATGGATGAATGGACAATATATAGACTGTCCGGTGATGGTATTCGTAAATTAGCCGAGGAATAAGACTGTATATATAAGATATCGATTGGGCAGTTCCCGATATTATAATATATTGACAAGGAGACGATTCCTATGAAAATGAAGCTCTATTCAACTCTTTGGCAGAATGAAAAAATCCATCAGACAGAAAGTGACGTTGTTTTGACGGATGAATCTTCCGAGGCACGTGCGGTAGAAATGCAGGTCGTCAATGTCTATCCGCAGGTTACCTATCAGACGATTGTCGGTTTTGGTGGCGCAATGACGGAGGCCGCCGGTTATTCGCTGGCACAGCTTTCAGAGGAAGATCGTAAAGCAGCCCTGGAGGATTATTTTGGCAAAGGCGGTAATGGCGCAACTGTACTTCGTACCCATATTGATAGCTGTGATTTTTCACTTGGTATGTATACAGCGGTTGCTGACCCGGTAAGCGATCCTGAGTTTACAACTTTTACACTGGAACGTGACCGGAAGTATATTATTCCTGCAATTAAAGGAGCAATGGAAGTTGCGGAAAAACCACTTTCTGTTCTGCTTTCGCCCTGGTCTCCTCCTGCTGCATGGAAAACACCACCCGTCAAAATGGTGGTCGGCGCAAATGCTCCTGATTCTATTAAAAATTTGATGCCCAAAGATCCAACCGTTGGAAACCGGTGCTGGGGCGGCCATCTGAAACCTGAATTTTATGGCTCCTGGGCCAAATACATGACCAAATATATTCAGGCGTATTTTGATGAGGGTATTCCGGTCAAATGGGTGTCCATTCAAAATGAAGCGATGGCGGCAACTCCCTGGGATTCCTGCCAGTGGACGGTTGAAGAAGAAAAGACCTTCCTCCGCGACTATCTCTACCCTGAAATGAATAAAGCTGGCCTGATTGGAAAAGTTGGTATTTTTATCTGGGACCACAATAAGGAAAGAGTATTTGAACGTGCCATTGAAACACTGGATGAAGTAACAAAGCCGATGGTTGAGGGTATTGCGTTCCATTGGTACAGTGGTGATCATTTCGAAGCTGTACAGATGACACATGATGCTTTCCCTGATAAACGTCTGATGTTCTCGGAAGGCTGTGTTGAATATTCTATTTCTGCTGGACAGAGTGAAATCACCTTTGGTCAGAGATATGCACATGATATGATTGGCAACCTGAATGCCGGTATGGATACCTTTATTGACTGGAACCTGTACTTGGATGAAAAGGGTGGACCTAACCACGTCAAGAACTATTGTGGCGCGCCAATTATGCTGGATGGAAAAGGCGGCTACGAGAAGCATGTCTCCTATTATTACATCGGTCATTTCTCCCGTTATATTCAGCCCGGCGCTGTACGGATTGGCTGCAGCAAATATACTGATAAATTGGAAACGACTGCAGTACGCAATCCTGATGGTACGATCGCTCTTATTATAATGAATCGTACCGATACGGATATTACAGTCAACTTGCGCATCTGTGGCAAGCTGACTAAAATGGAAATAGCCGCTAATTCTATTTGTACCGCTGTTTTGTCTGAATAAAAGTTTATTTTGATGTTTTGAGATCTCCTGTAGACCCGATTCTGCAGGAGATCTTTTCTGTTACTATAAGTGCAGAAATATAAACACTTCGTTATTTTGACGAATAATATTTAAAAATATTATTATTCCCGTGCTTAATTATAGATCCAGAGCAATATCAAAGTACAATATGGCGAATTATTATTTAGCAATTTTATCCATATTTGCAAGCAGCCTTACATATTCCTGCAAAATTCAGAAGTATAGAGTGATTATATGGATTTGATTTTTCTTGCTGTTAAGGGAAAAAACAAGGGGAATTCTCTAAAAAACCGCATAAATAGCGTGAGAAAAGCATTCATAAAGTTTATCTTCATAACTATTTATGGAGGATGAAATTCGAAATGAAAAAGAGAATTCTCGCTCTGGCTCTCGCCGGAACTACCGCTTTTTCTGTTTTCGGCGCAGCCCTGAGCGCAAACGCTTGGGATTCTACCGATACCAAATATGAAGTTGATGCTTATGTAAGCTATACGCCTGTTGCTCAAACAATTACAGTTGGTGTTGAGACATCTACAGCAAATCCTGACAAATATCTCTATAATTACAATGGTCAGTGGCAGACTCTGACTGCGGCTGAACTGGATAATGCACTGGCAGTCAATATGAACGTCCGTTCCAACTATATGGACGCAACTGTAGTTAATACCTCTAGCAATGGCGCTCAGACTAACTATATTACCAGCGATTTGAATTACTTCGTAGCTGTAACAGCCGGAGGATATACTGCATATCCCCTTAAGAATTATCTGAGTTCTGTATTCGGTATTACTTACCGTGTGGAAACAAACGATTATATTGTTAAGGGTGTTTATACCGATGATACCAATACAACACAAAAAACCTTTACCAAGCTGGAAGATGCAATTAGTGCGCTGAAAGCGTTGAAAACTACTCAGGAAGCCATCAAAGATAAAGTATCTACTCTGAAGGTATATACTCCTACTTTGAAAGAAATCTCTGCGAGTGCTACTCTTACACATGGTACCACTGTGCCCGCTACTGTTTACAGTTCGGTTACCGCTTTCACTGCGAATGTCAAATATGCAGACAGCAGCGCAGCTAAAAAAGATCCTAGCCTGGTTATGGTTCAGCCCCAGGATAACACTATTGCTGGCAAGGATAATATTACAGTTTCTCATCGTTATCTGAATGATAATGGCACTTGGACTGAAGTTAAAGATGGTATTGGTGAAAATGCATGGAAAGCTTGGTCTTTCAATTCCGATATGACCGGTGAAGCTACTGTATATCCTTTTGAAGTAACTTCCAATCTTAAAACAGATAAAAATGGAAATATCTACATTGAGTCTGTTAAAAAAGATGTTCCTACTATCTATGCGTATGACTTCATTCCTGAAACTATTCCCGACAGTAGTGTAGGCAATATTGCAAACAATTGGAATGCTGATAACCTTAAAGGTACTACTAATGCAATCGGTAAAAATGTCATGACTGCTGAAACAGGTAGAGGTGTTCCCGGTGCTGGTATCCGTTATGATGTCATTACCGATTGGGAAGACTTCATGGAAGAACTTGCTCTGAACGATGACTTTGGTTACAGCGAAAGCTTCTCTGAGTTCCGTGCTAACTATCTGGATATGTTCTACTCTGACCCGGTATTCGATCGTTGGACCGGCGAACTGGTTGACTATGTTGACGTAGACCTTTACAACATCGAAGGCCTGCTGTGGGATATCTGGCAGTTGCATGAAAGAGCTGACTATGAAGCAGCAAATACCTCTGAGCTGGTTTACCTGATGCAGCAGTATGACAAGTACATTGGTGAATACATCGATCAGGCTGAAGTCGCTTCTGACGAATGGGGTGATCTGCTTCTGTCCGTACTGGATGCAGCAACTGAAGATGATTTCAGAAACGCTACCGAGTACAGAAAATACCAGAACGAGGTTGAAGACCTGCGCGATGCTTACGAACTGGCTACCACCGTTAACATGATTCGTGAAGCTGAAGTCAAAATGTATCAGCTTCTGGTCAGTGCCAACACTAGATTCAGAGCTTCTGCAAATCCTGATAAGGCTGCTCTCGGCGGCACTCTGGAAGGTCTGTACTTCAACGTTGGCAATGCACCTGTTGGTTACAGCACCGCTCCTTCTACCCTGAGCACAAACGTTGATTATTCCAACTACAACTATCTTGTAGCTGCTGTTGCTGGTGACTCTACTGTTAAGGGTAATAACCTGTATTTCGGTTCCAAGCTGTCTAAGGGTTACTATTCTCTGTATCCGATGGCTGACTACATGGACTACGATACCTCTACTCCGAACGAAGTTTACGCTGGTAACGTAGCTAACCCCGATAAGGTTACCGATTATACTTACCAGGGCGCTTACGCTACCGAAGAGTATGAATGGTTCTGGAACGTTTACCAGCTGGCTGCCAACATGAATTCCAACAACACCAAACAGGGTTCTGTTGACGCTGTCAACGATGCTCTGAATGAGGCTGTTGCTGATCTGGCTGTTACTACTACTCCTGCTTCTATGGATGTCGGTGCTATGAATGATGCAGTCGAAAAATATGCAGGCAAGATTGACACCGATTACAATGAAGGCTACTACGCTAAGTACACTCAGGCTAATGAGTATGCTGAAGTTGCTGAAGGTAAATGGCAGACCAGAATCGCTTCTATGATCAACGGCGTTGCCGGCGAAGCTCTGACCTATCAGGGCACTCAGGTTACCGTTACCAAGAACGACATGAAGACTGTCGAAACTGCTATCAAGAATGGCAAGACCGCTCTCGAAGCTATCAAGGATAACGATGATTACAATGCAGCTCAGGTTACCGCTCTGAATAAAGCTATCAACGAAGCACAGACTATCGTTGATATTTACGAAGGCACTTACTCTACCAGCAAAGATAATCAGTCTGTAAACCATGTTTACACCAGACTGGTCGGCGATAAAGACCAGATCGTTAAGTCTGATCTGACCAACGCTATCGAAGCTATCGACGCTGCTATCAACTACAGCGAGATCGTTATGGGCTGGTCTAAGACCGACGCTGGCAAGTGGCAGTATGGTACTGAAGAAGGCTATCTGAACGATGGCTGGCATCAGGTTGACGGCGGCAAGACCTGGTTCTACTTCAACGCTGACGGCACTGCTAAACAGTCCGAATGGTGGAACGACAATGGTACCTGGTACTGGTTCAACTCCAACTAGATC
>CALXCO010000083.1 GCA_944386805.1 uncultured Clostridia bacterium | reverse complement strand
TACCATTTCCACACTATCTCTGTTCATCTGTCCTGTTTCCAGCATTGCCTTCACTCTTTCTGCCCTTTTTCTTTATTATACCATGAATTTCAATGCTCCGCAACGCTCCGAAGCGCCGAAATACTGAACATTTCAGCCCACGGAAACCCCGAAAAATCGGGGCCGGTAGTAACAAACTAATAACACGGTATCACACCGGTTTTGCGTAGTCAAGAGAAATCCAACCGGCCCCGGATTTCAACTTGCCCCACTTGGAAGCGCCGGTTCCGTTGCTCTCTGCCACGATGGTATAAACACCGGGCGCAATGAAGCCATTCTTCCCATAGTTGGTGCCGGGGCCTTTTCGGATATACAGATCGGAAATGGTCACACGCACCAAATACGGCTCCACCGTGGCCCATGCGCCGCCCGTGGCGGGCTTTTGGGTGCTGGGGGGTGTAGTTTCATTGCCGCCCCCGGAACCCCCGCCAGAAAGCCGCCTGTTGACCTCTGCGGCAATCTCGTCATGAAGGTTGTAAAGATAATCACCGGGGCAAGACTTGTTTGCAAACCACCGGTGAACCGTCATAACCATTTCATTTGCTTTGGGGGTATAAGCAAGGGTTTTGTTCTTATCCCCGAACCACAGGATTTTAGTTTTCCCGTTACGCTTGCAAATATCGGTGACAAGATCAAGAAGGGCGTTGTATGCCTTATCCGTCACCTTGTAGGGGGCCACGGTTTCACTTGCCGTTTCGATGGTCACGGCCCTATGGTCATTGGCGCTGTTGGAACTGCACCAAGAACGATCCTTTTCTTCCACACACAGGCCAATGGAACCATCATAGCCCACAACATAGTTGCAAGACGCTTGCTTGCTGGTAGGCTGGAACACTTCACAACCCCGCTTTGCCGTAACCTGACCAACGAAACAGTGAATGGTGATCCGGTCAATGGCATGGTTCCGGGGGCTGTTCTTGTTCGGGGAAATTTGGGTGACGGTGACAAGGTTACTGTTGCTCATTTTCGGTTTCCTCCTTCACGGGTTCAAGGGCGGGGATTTCCTCATAGTTCACAATCTTGGTCATGTCACACAAGGAATCAATCAGGTCACCAAGGGCTTCAGTGTCCACGGGATAATTGATATACTCGGCGGAAGTCTGAACCATAGCCATTACCCATTCCTTGCGGGTTGCGCCATCTTCAAACTTCTGTTCCGCTTCCTCCATCAGCTTGATCACCAAGCCCAACAAAGCGGCCCAATTCTTTTCCTGCGTGGCTTTCTGGACATACTGCACCAGCTTATAGGCCAAGGGAATACAGGTGGACAGACCAGCAAGAATGGCAACGATCAGGGAAACAATCTGTTCAGCGTTCATGTTTTTCTTCCTTTCTGATTTTGTATTTTTGGCCGGGGGTCACAGTTCCTTGGTATCGTTGTAAATTTCCGGGCCATACTGTTTCCGCAACTTGATCCGGTTTTCAGCCTTGGCCTTGGAATAGTAAAAACCGGTTGCTGTTGCCAATTCAGCGAATATGGCCGGGATCAGATATGCAAGGGGTGAAGTGTCTCCCGTTTTCCAAACGATAGCAAGAGTGAAGGCCGTCACAACCAGCGTGACGGCCCCCACACAACCCAAAATGATTTTGGAAAATTCCTTTTTCGGTTTCTTCTTTACACGGCTCATTCATCCGGGGCTTCTGTGGGCAACTCCAAGAATTTCTTGTGAAGATCGTCCATTACCCCATTCACCCCCAACGAATGATATTGCTTCCAGCAGTTTTCAAAACTTTCCCTTGCATAGATCGGGGCATAGCCTTTTTCAGTGTACTTGTTGAAGTCGCTGATCATTTGGCTTCTCAAAAGTGCCTGAATTCCAGCTTTCAGGGCCTTGGAATCCTCCATGTTGTGCTTGATCAGCCCGTGAAGGTATTTGAATACCCCCGCAATCAGGGCCGGAACCCCAATCAGGCACAACCATTGGTAAACCGTCATTGAATCACCCCTTCCCGCCTTCAGGCGCTGATCAGGCGGAAGATATACTGCAAATCTTCCACTTGGGCGTTGTAGAAGTCATAGTTCCAAATCCAGTGATCTTCATGTTCCGGTCTTTTGAACCTCTGACAGAAGGGATCTTCCCAAATCCGGTTCCAGCGTTCTTGGTAGGCGGGATCAGGCTTGTTGGGGTTCTTCTCCAACCGCAACAGGATAGCGGAAACCAGTTCCCCACGCTCTTTGCCCCGGCCATCATCATTGTGGCTGAAGTAGTCATAGGCAATTTGGCTGGTGTCCGCACACATCAGCTTGTTTTTCCACACAAGAAAACCGCCTTGACTGTTCAGGGCGGTTCCATAAGGAATATTGACATTTTCACCGCAACCGGCTTTGAACCTTGCCCTTTTCCGGGCAATATAGGTTTTATGCTTCATCGGTCACTTCCTCCCAACCATACACACCGGGTTCCCACACATTGTTTGCAATAGTGGAAGTCCAGTGCTTTTCATTATGGCTGACTTTAGCCCCCAAGGGGTAGGCATCATGCGCCCCAATGGGCTGAATCCATTCCGGCCATTCCTCGGTAGGATCAGCGGTCAGGCTCCACAGGCTGGGGGCGGCGGGGGGTGTCCAATCGGCTTGGGAAGTATGGGCCTGAACACACTTGTAAAGGGTTCCATTATAGCGCCGGATTTGCCCCACCGTGTAGGCGATAGGATAGGCCCATTCAGCGAACAGATCAGCGTGTTCCGCCGCCGTCACCGGGTCAATGCTTCCGGCTTCCGCCATCGTCACAAACACAATGCCGTTGGTGGTATTGGCTTTGCTGATTTCTGCCCCTGCATCGGTTACTTCCAAACTGACGGTTTCCAAGCCCTCCATTTCATCCCGGCCAAGCAAATGGTACGGTGTCCCTTCAAAAACAATGCCCGAAGCATTTTGCTCCGGGCAAAGGACATAGCAACCATTTTCGGCCTGCACAATGTAGTTCAGATTTTCCGTCAAGCCAAGTTCGGCCCCGTCTTTGATAATTCTAAACATTTTGTAGCACCTCCGAAAAAGATAGCATAGTAAAGCCGCCGCAACCGCAACAATCTTCCGTGATCATTGAAGTTCCGGTAGTATGCGCTTTGGCATTCCATATACTGTTCAATATCGGTGAATTGCCGTTTTCCTTCTATGAACTCTCGGTGGAACAGCTTCAGTTTCCTTCTTGCCCGTTTCACACCATCCCGGCTTCCATTCACCTTGATCTTCCCGGTTTCCGTTAGTGTGAACCGGGCTTTGCACCATCTGAAGGGCTTTGTCAAGGGAATGATTTTGCATTTCCGTTTATTCACTCGAATTCCAAGGGCTTCAAACCGCCGAACAATTTCATGCCCAAGTTTCTTCAGGGCTTCCACATCGGGCAAAATCAAATAGTAATCGTCCATGTAATGCCCAAAACAGTGAACCCCGGCTTGACATTTGATCCAGTTATCCACGGCGCTTGGCAACGCCACCATTTCCTGTTGTGACGGCTCCACACCCAAAGGCAAGCCCCGGCCCGGTGTCGGGCAAGGGGAAGTTTGGATCACCATATCAGCAAGCGCCCGAAGGTCAGGGTTTAAGATCAGTTCTTGGTGCCGCTGATACAGAAGCGCATGGGGCGCATTAGGGAAGAACCCCTTCAAATCCAATAGCAGAACCGCACCTTCCCGGCCATAGCGCCGGAAATGCCAATGAAGCTGATCTTTTATGCGGCGAAAATGCCAGTGAAGGCCCTTTCCCCTTTGGCTTGCCCCGTTGTCATAGATCATGCCGGGGTTGTAAAGGGGAATCAGAACTTCATTACAATGGGTTTTGTGGATTTGTCGGTCAGTAATGTGTGGCGCATCTATGGGGCGTACCTTCCCACGCTCTCTTAAAGTGAAATGGGTACACTTCATAGGGTTCCACGCCTGATCCAAAACCTTCTTCCGCCGTCTTGCTGTCCCGGAAAACAGGTGAATTTCAAAGTTCTGAACACTTTGTTTCCACCGTACCCCGTTACAGCATTTCCGGCCATAGAAGAACATTTTGCGATAACTGAATACTTTGTTCATTGGCCCAAGTGCATCACACCGGGCCTGTTTTCTTTCTTGCCGCTTGGCTTTGCGGCGCTGGTATCTTGCTTCATGCCGTTCTTGGCTTGTCATACAAAAAAGTATTCGCCCTCCGTACAAATATCTTGTTGGGTGCCGTCTAACTTGCTTTGCCCTTGCACATGAAATGGGTTAAGGCACAATCACCCACCATGCAAGAAGCGTCCGTGTAAGGGCATCAAAGGGCAGTTTTAGGGATTGGCTACCCAAGGAAGTACCTCTCCTTTTGCGAAGGTCGTCTTTCACCTGAAATCCAAAAGCCGGGTTTCTGTTACTCCATTTGACCTCGCAATCGCAAAATCCGGGCCGCACGCCACCAGAATTGTTAGCGTTATTGTTGTTGTAGTTGCCGTCCGTATTGACAATGAGGAAGTTATTGTTGTTGTTGTAATTAGGGGAACGCAACCACCACCACACCGCCGAAGGACGAGTTATCAGAGGTACACCTATTTTTTTTTGAAGTTAAGTTTTCAATTTTCCGCTTACATTCTTGATAGCCCCTTTCAGAAGTTCATTTTCCTTGTCGATCAACTCACCAAGGCTTTGTGCCATCTTATCCAATTTTTCTGTTGCGTCCTGCCCCTTCACCGGGTTCCCTTTGGAATTGGTGAAAGCCCCTTCAGGATTTTGGTTCAAAATCAGATATACATGGGTCAACCGAACATCAAGCGCCATCAGAGAAGCCCTTGCTTCAAGAAGGTGGGCTTTCCGAAGTTCTATGCGCTGGGGATCAGAAGGAAAAATGCTGTTGCCCTTTTCCGCATGGTCGATAATCTCACCGGCCAGCTTTGCAATGGGTTCCGCTACAAGCCGGGAATATCGGGCGGAAAGACGGGTTAGAAAATTGATGGTTTCCACATAGATTTGATTGGCGGTGTTGATGAACTCCGCCTTGCTGGTTGTTCGTTTCTGCTTCAGTACAGACATTGGTTCACCCCTTTCCGGGCCATCCTGATTAGTATAGCACAGAAACGGGAAAAAGCCAATTTTCAAAAATTGCGTCGGGCGCTTACGCGCCCGAATTATTTTGCTATCTTCACCCCGGCTGTTCCGCCCCCGCAAGGGGGCGGGATGGGGCCGGGATAATCCTGCGGGGGATTAGACAGCAAAGCCGGGCCGCACGCCACCAGAACTGTTAGCGTAATAGTTGCTGTAGTGGCCGTCCGTATTGACAATGAGGAAGTAATAGTTGTTGTTGTAATAAGGGGAACGCAACCACCACCACACCGCCGAAGCGGTGCTTGTGTGACGATAGGCAATACGGGAATTACCAGCCTGATAATAGGCATATTGAACTTGGTAATTCTGTTCATAGCTGTTGGCCCAATTCCTTGTGCCGAACACTTCAAATTCCGCCAGCAAGAAAAGATAATCTTGGGTAGAAGTCACATTGCTTTGAACATTGCCGGTATCGTTGCCCACATTGTCTGTGTACTTGGTTACGGCCTTCATCACGGCTCGCAAAGCGGAAGGCAAAGCCGCCATCAGACTGTTTGCCGTGGGGCTGGAAGGGGTGCCGCCGTTGCCCAAAACCGTATTCCGCATATAAGAACTTGCCCAACCCCCATTATTGGTGTTGCTGGTATTCATGCGGAATCCTTGGCTGGAACCAGAAGAACCATATTGGCTATCACACAAAGCAACCGGGGTGGCTCCGATCTTGCCAATTTGGAAGTGAATGCGGTTACTGCCTTCACGGGAAGCATTGTGGTTGAAGCCCAAGATGAAAACATTCACCGTCAGATTGGTGATCCCGAACCCAACCACATTGCCGTTGATCACAATGGACTTGGTATCACCCACGGCCCAATAATCATCCGCTGTCCCTGCGGCGCTTGCCTCGCTGATCGTGTCCCAATCATTGTCATTCAAGGTTGTGGTGGGAAGGGTCACAGACACGGAACAAGTCTTATTGGACGGGGCCGTGTAGTTGGTGCCTTCTGCCACGCTCACAGTGATTGTGGCGTTGCCCTTGCCCACGGCGTTCACCGTTACCGTGGTGCCGTTCACATTGACCGTAGCAACCCCGGTGTTGTTAGATTGAGCAGTAATAGTACCATCCCCAGCCCGTGTCACCGTGAAGGTATCAGCCATTTTAGAAGCGGTCAGGGCCAAACTGCTTTTACTCAAAGAAAGGCTTCCAGCGGCCTTCCCAATCGTCCAAGCAACCGTTTTGGCTCCGGTGGTGCCATCACTCCACCGGTAATTTTCCGTGGACGTGAAAGTGGCGTTGTAGCTTCCCGCATTGGTGCCGCTGGTAGTGCCGCCAAGGGTCAATTTGGAAGTATCATAACCATTCCAAGAAGGGCTTTGGGCCGATCCGGTATAAGTAAGGCTTCCGCTTTGGGTGGGGGGCGCAACCGTGGCTTTGTTGATCGTCCATTGAACCTGTTTGGCCGTGGTGGTGCCATCCGTCCACTTGTAGGGGTCTTTCGGCGTGAAGGTTGCCGTATAGGTTCCCGCATTGGTGCCGGTGGTTACACCGCCAAGGGTCAGCGTGTCGGGGTTGTAGCTGTTCCAAGAAGGGGTCTGGGATTGTCCGTTATAGGTCAAGGTGCCATTTTGGGTGGGAACAACATCAATGGTATAGACGAACCCGGACACGGCTTCCAAGGCCGCATCTGCCGCATCTTGGGCATTTTGGGACGCTTCCAAAGCCGCCGCCACATCTTCCCGAATATCGGCGTGGGCGCTGTCACTGGTGTTGTGTTCGTTAATGGCATCTTCAATATCTTGGGTGGGGTCAAAGGTGGAATCGGGAAGCTGTTCAGGCTTTACCTTGCCATCCTCTCCAAGATCGGCTTTCCCGGACAAAGCATCATCATGGGCTTTCAGGGCCGCATCAATCTTGTCCATGTTGCGGTTCTGATCATCCACATTGTAGAAATCTTCTTGGGCCGGTTTGACCAAATCATAATTGGTGGTGTATTCAGCCATCTTTCATTTCCTTTCTGATAGATTTATTGGAAATCCCTGCAAGTTGGCCGTGGGTCAAAGGCAGAAGATCACCATACGGGGTGGGAACATGGGCCTGAAGTTCTTCCGTTCTTACTTCATAATGGGTGTACCAAGCAAGCTGGGCATGGGTGAAGCCCTTCAGGGTTTCATGGATGTTGAACAACTGTTGAACTTCCAAAACCAGATTGACCGGGGCAACCCGTTCAAGAAGGTTTTGAACATCTTCAAAGTTCTTCTTTGCGGCCACGCCAACCTTCACAAGAAGGGTGTAATCTGTGACTTCCGCCGAAGAATTACCGGGGCCACAAAGGTTTTCCAAGATCACCCGAAGCTGGGGCAAGGTGTACGGAAGTTCTTCATTCAACCGGGCCAATACACGGAACCGCCGATCATCCAAGGTATCTGTTCCCTTGGGGGTGATACCCAAGATTTTTTCCCACCGGGACAACCCAAGGTTGCCAGCGGTCTTGATGAACTGGTTTGCAAGAAGATCATCCGCCGCCGCCCAAGCGGTTTCAAACTCCGGTTGTTCGGCTCCGGTGATCCCCTGAAATTCCGCATAGTCCCGGACAACATAGGGAAGGTAATTGATTAGTTTACGATCCATTCAATCACCTTCCATTATAGGCTTTGGGTGCCGGTTGCTGGGGTAATCTCACCAAGAACCGGGATATAATCAAGGTTCAAGGTGTAGTTGGCCGCAAGGCCATTGATTTTGGTATCAGCAATATCCAAAATTCCGCTTACACCCAACAGGCGGCTTTCAATTTGGCTGACACGAACCACAAGGGCCTGTTCCTGATCCGCCCATGTTTCGGACAGTTCTTCAAAATAGGCTTCAATGGTCTGTTCAACATAGGATTGAACATCTTCCCAACCCCACCCCTGTTGATAGGTCAGGGTGAAGGACAGGTTCACAGTTTCACTTTTCACGCCTTCCACCTTCACCACATGGCCGATGGGGGCGGTTCCCAAGCCTTCCCCGGCGTTCTGAAGGGGGTCAACGGCGGTCTGTACCTGTTCCACAAGGGTTGGGGAAGGTACGCTGAAGGTGCTGTCAATGATAATCAGCTTCACAGTTCCGCCCACCGTCAGCTTGTTATTGATCCCGGCTTCATAAACCTTGGTCAACCAAGCCTTGATTTCTTCAGACGCTTGAACAGTTTTCAACCATTCTGAAACCCCTTCCGGGGGAACCAGTTCAGCGGGACGAATATCGCCGTTCCAAGCCCGGTAAACCTTCACACCGCCAACACCGGGGATTGCATTTACTTTTTCGATATAGTCAATCCGGTTGCCGCCGAAGGCTTGGGCGTTCAAGCTGTCAAAATACCGTTGTCTGAAAACCTCGGTATCTTCTTCATCCTCACCGGGGATCAAGAGGGCCGTAACCGTACAGGTTTCAAGCCCTTCAATGTATTCAATGGGAATTACCGTAGCCCCGTAGTCATTGCCAGCTTCACCCGGCGTTTCACAGGTGATTTCATACACCCCTTCACCCCGTTCAGCGGAAACATAGTAGTTCAGTTCCCCAATGGAAAAGCGGGTGTTCAAGGCCAAATGCAAAGTGGCCGGGGTAATGGTCAACTGCAACACGGCGGCGCTTGCGGGTTGGGGAGAAAGGCCCCGTTCCGCCGCTCTTTGGATCAGGTAAGGGCGGCTTGCTGTGTCCGCAAAGGTTTCATTCAAAACCGTGTCAAGCTGGATATACAGATTTTGCAGTTCCACGGCGGCGGGGGCATTCCCAAGCCAAACCAGCGAACCTTCACGGGTGTCCAAATTGCTGTTGATGGACAAGGCCCGTTCCAGCATCCGGTTCAGCAACAGCACATAGGTAATATCTTCATACATCAGATTTCCACCTCCATTTCCGTAAAAATGGGGCCAAAAATGCTGACCACCCGAAAAGTGGTCAGCACCTTTTTCTTGTTCACTTCAAATTGGAAATTATCAACGGCGGTGATCCGGTCATCCTGAAGCAAGGCTTCTTTGATACTGCGTTCAATTTCAGGAATACAGTAATCAACCGGCTTGCCAATCAGCCGCTTTTTCTCAAAACCATAGTTCCAAGAATAAATCAACCATTCATACCGTTCCACATTCAGGATCAGAAAAACCGCTTGTTCAACGGCTCTCACTTGGTCAATGGTGCCGGTAATGGTTTTGGTGTCATGGTTCATTTTGAATGTGCGGCTGGGAAGCACCGAAAAAGTGAAATCCTGCCGCAAATCGTCTTGAACTTGTGGAATCATAGCCATTCCCCCTGCAAGGCCGGGTTCGGTTTGATCCGATCCAGCACCACAAATTTTTTGCCCTTCTGAATCCGGGCCAGAACCACCCAATCCCCCACCACAAGAGCGTTGTGAACCTTGAACTTCTTCCGCCCCTGAATGGGGTGGTTGTGGTCAATATCTTCAGCGGTGCCGCCCCCGGTGTAAGTGTCTGTTACCGGGTGGCCGTGGGTGATCACAACAGTTTGGTGGGAAACCGTCATATCAACTTCATAATCGGTCACATTGCGGGTCAGTACCAACATTTTTTCAGTGTAAATTGCTTTCTGATCCACTTGGATTTTCAGCGGGGAAGCGGAAATTACGGTTCCGAACAGAAGGTTGACCGGCTTCCCGGCTTCCACCGCTTCCACAGCGGCCTTTTTCACCAACTCCACCGCATTTGTCGGTTTAGGCAATGAATTCACCCCCGATCAAGGTCAAATCCATGAAATGTTCATCCCCCTTGAAATTGTGGGTGACTTTTTCAACCATCAAATAGTTGTTGGTGATAATATCGCCCAAATCCAAGGAAACCACCACAGCGGAACCGGCCCGAACCCGGACATCACCAAAGGCATTTTTCACCGTCAGCTTCCGGGTTTTCTGATCGTACAGTTTCAGAAGGGCGTTTGCTTTTGCGGCGGCTCCCGTGGCGGTCTGAAGTTCTTCATAATACTGAAGAACTCCCCAAGTGTTCATCTTCTCGCCGTCTTGGGCCACATACAATTCCCGCTTGCCGGTTTGCTCATTGTTATAGGCCAGCTTGATTTTATTGTAGGTCTGATCATCAATGCTGGAAGAATAATCAAAGGTTTCACCAGTTTCCGAATCAATCAGCAAATTCAGCTTCATGGAATTGATGTTTTTCAGGGTCAGCGCCCCGGCTTCATCGTACAAACAGTACAGTTGGCCGGTATTCAGAAGGGTTTCATCAAGGGCATTTTGGATCATGTCAAACAAGGTGCTGTTTTCTTCCACGATGGTTTCAATGGTGTACCCTGTATCTTCCACGCTCCCAAGGTTCAAGCGGAAATCCGTTGCAATCCGCTTCAGAAGGTCAGAAGCCTTCAGCCCTTCTTCTGTATAGGTGTCTTTGTTTTTCAGATACCGCAACTGATCATAGGCCACAACATCAATGGTGGGGCTATTCGCTTTCCGGCTCTTGGTAAACACAAAGCCATAAAACATGGTGGTTCCATTCACTGTGAACTTCACCGGGTTTCCTTCCTGAAAATTCAGAACACCGTCTTTGATCACGGTAAATTCCAGCTTGCCGGGGGTGCCTTTCCGCTCTAATGTCAGTGAAACCCCTTCTTCAACTACCGGATAATAGATGGTTGAACCATTCTGAATCAGAAGTTCAATGGACAAGCGGAATCACCCCTTTCAGGAAGGCAAAGTAAGAACCTGACCGGCATAGATCAGGTTCGGGTTTGTAATCTTATCTTTGTTCAGGTTATAGATTTCATTGTAGCGGGAACCATCCCCCAAATACTTCTTGGCGATATTCCAAAGGCAATCCCCGCTTTTTACCGTGTAGGTGGTCTGCTGGGGCGCTTGGCTGGTTTCCCGCTGGGGTTGCTCCACCGTAGCGGTGGGGGTTTCTGCGGGTGTTGGGGCCGGTTGAATGGTCACGGTTTTAGTGCCATAGCGCCTGTATTGCTTCAGGCTGACAGTAACCGTAATATCAAAGCCTTCTTCCGCATCATCGGTGATTTGGTAATCCTCCATGCCCACCGTCAAATTGGTATAGAACAACCGCCTTCCGCTGGGCATTGACCGGTTCAGGATGAATTGAAACGGTTCTTTGGAAGTTTTCAGCCGCTCGAACAGGGACAAATAATAATCGGCGGATTGCGCCCCGCCATTGGTGAAGGGATAGGAAACTTGGGGAAGAAGCAGATCGAAACTTACATCAGTCAACCCCGGTTCCTTCAGAATATTGATTTCCTCACCATTGATCAGCGTCAGGGTATCATTCTGATTGTTGATCTTCACCTTGACTTTAGAAGGGGTGATGGGCATAAGCACACCACCCAAATACATTGTGTATGCCATTACTCATGCACCCCTTCTTCAGACACATCAAGTTTGGTGGCAAAATCATTGGCCCAAGCGTCCATGATCCCGTCCAAATCAGTATCTTGGCTGATATAGTTGGTGTTTTGCTGTTCAACCCTGATTTCAGCGGTGGTGAACCGGTTGATTGCTTCCCGCTCGGCAATATCCCGCATATAGGCCAAATCTTCTTCAGCAATATCAAGGGCATCACTCATAGCGGCGGTGTTTCCTGCCGTGTCCCCGGTGTTCCCATAGATACCATCAAGGGTGTTGCCAAGGCCGTAAGCGTCCAGCGCATCAGCGCCCAAACTGTCCATTGCGGAAAAGTCGAACAAGTCGCCCACGGTATCTTCCACGCCTTGGCCGAACTCATAGCCCATATCAAAGGCGGCTCCATACTCGAAGCGGCCCAACTTCAGATCATCGGCGTTCAGCTTTTCCATGACTTCTTCACCCTTGCCGAAGGTGGAATCCACCCAACCGCCCAAGCTGTCACGCCAGCCTTGGACAGAACCGGCAAGGTTAGAACCGAAGATGGTATCAATGGCCGAAGCCAAAGCCTGAAGGACGGAAAGAACCGTGTCCGCCAAATCGAAAAACAGACGGGCCACAGCCGCAACCGGATCATTGAACACATTCCCGATGAAGTTTGCAACCGTAGCCACAAGGTTATAGATCATCACAAACACATCTACAACCAAGTTCCACAGGGCTACAAAGATATTTCCGATGAAGGCCAGCGCCGCCATAAATGCGCCACAGATCAGGCCGGTTGCGGAAACGCTGGTTCCGGCAAAGTGGTTGACCGCCGCCACAGCCGCATAGAACAGGGCTACAAGGGCGATAATCAGAATGATGATCCACACCAAGGGACAGGCATACAGGGCCGCATTCAGGCTGTATTGGGCCGCTGTTTCGGCGGCGGTGGCCGCTGTCAAAGCGCCCGTGGCGGCAAGCTGGATCATTTTTGCCCCGGCCATAGCAATATGAATGCCTTGGGAAATCAGCCCCACGCCATTTGCAAGTAACTGCGCCCCATAGTACACACCAAGGGCGGTTGCCACACCAAGGATAATGGGGGACAGCCAAGACCAGTTATCAACCACCAGAGAAGCACCGCTGATCAGCAAATCAAGAACCACCGTTGCCACAGAAGCAACCCCGGCCAAACCGTTGATAATCCCATCGGTAACTTTGGTAAACTGTTCGCTGTTGGCAATCTGATTGATCTTTGTCAGAATAGGGTTGAAAATAGACAGGGCCTTATTCTGCATATCAACCCAAATCTGCGCCCAAGTCTTGGGCATACTTTCAAACTTGGCGTTGGTTTCATCAGCCGCCGCAAACATGGCATTTTTCACCACATCAGAGGTGATCAAGCCTTCAGCGGCCATTGCCCGAATTTCACCAATGGAAACACCCAAATAATCTGCAATAGCTTGAATAATTCCGGGGGCAGTTTCAAAAATGCTATTCAGTTCTTCACCACGAAGCACACCAGAAGCCATTGCTTGGGTAAGTTGAAGGCTTGCGGCTTGTTGCTCTTGAATACTTGCTCCACCAATCACAAATTGTTTGTTGATCAGTTCTTGGAACATGATTACTTCATCCAAACTGCCAAACGCATCACGGGCATTCAAACCCAACTTTGCGATAGAAGAAGCAGTGTCAAAATATGCGGATCGGGAACGCTGGGCAGAAGCCATAATCTTCTTTTCCAGTTCAGAAACCGAACCGCCATCATCCACAATCAGGTTCAACCTTGCCCGTGTGCTTGCCAGATCATCAGAAATTCCAATGATTTTCTTTGCCGCCGCCAATCCGCCAACCGTGGCCGCAATGCCCTTCAGCTTGCCCCAAAGTCCATCGGCGGCGGTGGTGCCGTCCCTAATCCGCCGATTGAAGCGGTCTTGCTGGTTGCCAGCGTCCCGGATATTCTGTTCAATGGAATCAAAGGCGGCCCCGGCTCTTGCCAGTTCTTCACGGGCTTCTTGGATGGATGAAACATCAACCGAATTCCCGGAAGCCCGTTGCATAGCTTCAAAGCTGTTCAGCACAATGTTCATGGCCTTGTGCATGGCCTGAAGGGGCGCTGTTACGCCATCATACAGGGCAATAGCGGTTCTGATAGTTGCCAATGGGGGTTCACCTTCTTTCCATAGGAAAACCGGGGCCAGCAGTTATTTCCTGCGGCCCCGGCGCTGTTTCCGTTCAATCTCTTTCTGTTTCTTCTTCTCCCGTTCAACCCGAATATCAATAGCGGCAATGATAAAGGCCCGTTCTTGGCGGTCAAGGTTGAAAAATTGGGAAGGTGTCAAATGCAGTTCGTGAAGGCAATAGTAAGCGATATTCGCTTCACTATCACCTTCTTCAATTAGTTTTTTGCCTCGTCCACCTCGTCCTGAAGGCTGGTTTCAAAGCCGCAAACCTCCTGAACCTTTTGCAGATAGTCCGCATACTCACCGGGGGTCAGCATGGTTTTCAGAAGGGCTTCAGCGCCCATCACCTTGTAACTGTCCTGAAGTTCCTTGTTGTTCAGGTCGGGGAACACCGTACAGGCCACAGCCAGCTTCCCAAGGTACATATCATAGTCAGTTTCCTTCTGATACTGGTTCTTCTTGCCGGGAACAGGAACCCGTTTGGCACAGGCTTTCCGAAGGGCTTCATCCTCGGTGCCGGTGATTGCCTGAATCTCCCATTCCATAGGCTTCTTGGTGTTTTCGTCCACAAACCGCTTGGAAGGGACAAACTTCACATTCTCAACCTTCAGGGCGTTTTTCGCCAGAAATGCGGTAAGGCTCATTGCTAAAATCCTCCTATTTTGAAATTGAAAAAAGAAAAAACCCGCCCACATTAACAAAATGGGGCGGGTTTTGACAGTGTTACTCCATCCCCGCCAGCATGGTGAAGGCTTCCGGCATCTCGAAATCTTCAAAGGTGAAGTCCATATCTTCATCCAAGTATTCCGCATCAGCGTCAAACTTGGCAAGAATACCGCCATCAATGTTGCAATCCTTCAGGATCACAGTTTGACGGCCCACAGAAGAAGTGGGATCTTCATTGGTCACTTGAATGTCAAAATAGACATCCTCGCCGGTGTCCTTGTACTGCTTCATCATCTGCCGGAAGATGGAAGTGTTATAGTGGAAGGTTGCGGAACCCGTACCACTCCAACCGGTGGATTTATTGCCTTTACCGGTCTTGCCCAAAATGGGGATTTCCGTCTTGTTCTTCTCGAAGTTGGCTTCAAGGTTGATAGCCTGCATGAAGTTATAACGGTTGTCCCCAATGGTCACAAAGCATTCAGCCAAAGAAGCGGAAATAGCGTCTTTGGCGTGCATTACAGTTGCCATTGTCTACACCCCTTTCTTACTGAACATAGACGGTCATGTAAAGCTGGGCCATAGCGTTGACCGGGGTAACATAGTCCGTCACCACAACGGCCTTCTTGGTGTCGCCTTGGGCAACCGTCACATTGTCCGGGTTGAAGTTCTCAATGGCCCGGATATTCTGAAGTTCCTGATGGTGCTTCACAATATCGTTCCACAGGCTGATCCGCCCGGAAGCATCGTTGGGAACCTTGCCAATGTACTTGGTGCCGAACAACACCGCAATATCATTGGCAATCTGATCCAAAACCCGGATGGTTTGGTTACTGGAAAAATCAGCGGATTTTTCATCCGTCACGGAAACGAAGGTGTTAATATCCTCCAACACTCTGACTTCATCATCAACCAAGTGGAACATGAAGGAACCTTCCAAAATCCCGTTTTCCAGTTCGGTTTGGGTGTAGTCGGTATCAACTTCATATTCGCCGTCATAGGTCATGTTGGTGGCAGACTTGTTCACGGCGGTTCCAGCAACCACACCGGTTGCCCAAGGAATCAGGGCGGCACTTTCGGTGTTGCCCACAATACCGTTCTTCACGCTCACCACACCTTCAAAATCGGCCAGATTGCGGAAAGTAACCACCTGAAACTTCTTGCCCACTTCATCCCGAAGGCGCTTGCAGTAGGACACGAACAGATCAGCCAAGGTGGATTTGGTGGCCGGGCAACCCATAGCGTTGAAGGTATAGGCTTCCATTTTGTCCAAATAGGTCTGATAGGTCGCATCCTCCACAGTCCCGTTGGCCCCATTGGTCAAGGGGGTGGTGGCGGTCAGGGCAAGGGTGGCGGTGCTGATGAAGTCCACATAATCATTGTTCTTCAGGTCAGCCGCTGTGGAAATGGCCTTCTGCTGATCCACTTGGACGGTGCCAAGGAAGGTGGAAACATCGTACAGTTTCGCTTCTTCTTGGCTATTCTCGTTTTCCTCGATCACAATGCGAAGATCATTGCCACGGGTGCCGGGGTATTTGGCCGTTGCATAGGTACAAACGGCCTTGGTGCCGGAAGCGTTCAGGCGGAAGAAGTGAACCGTTTGGGCGTGCTTGAAAATCTCACGTATGGGCTTCAGTTCATCCGCCGTGTACGCATAGCCGAAAATCTTTTGGGAATCCTTTTGGAAATCCCCAAGTTCAACGGTGATCACTTCACCTTCAGGCCCCCAATTCATTTCAAGGGGAATGGTCGCAATACCACGATCAGAGAAGGTGGCGCTTGCTTTCGCAACCGAAATGAAGTTGATATATGCACCGGGCAGAATCTTGTTCTGCGTCAAATAAGTGCCGCCGCCAAGGGCCATATCAATTCACCTTACCTTTCTTGAAAAAGTTTTGAAGCAAGCTGTCCACCTGCTCCATCGTGTATTCCTCCCCGTCCTTCAGCAAAACGGACAGAAGATCACGCCTGTTGGCGTACCGCTTGAAGGTCAGGATATTTCTTTTGGTGAAAACCGGGACATTGGAAACAGGCGGGGCCGCTTCCTCCGTTTTGGGTTTTCTGGTTTTACTGGTTGTAGGCATTTTTAATCCCCTCCAATAGTTCCAACCTCGGTTTCCAAGGTTTCCATATAGGTTTCTTCTGCGGGGCGGATCATGGGCAAGTTGTAGTTCACAAAGTAGTGAAGAACATTGTCCACAACCTCATAATTCACGCTGGTTGCGTGAAGAAGATCACCGTTGGGAAGGGTGATGAATTCCAAGGTTTCCATCATCGTTTCCGCAACGGTGAACATTTCCGCATTATTGCGGGGGCTGGTCGGAAAATACTGAATATCAAACGGGTTCACTTTGATGAAGCGCCGCCCAAGCATCGGGGTAATTTCCGGTTGCAAAACGGCAATCAAAAAACAGGGTTCTTGCAAACCCTGTTCCACATCATTCTGATAGATTTCATACCCATCCCCGAAGGCGGCGTTCAGCGCCATTGAAATTCCTTTGATAATTTCATTAAGCATCAAAACACCCCTTCAGGAACTTATACAACTTCTTTTCCAGAATTTTTGGGGCTTGCTGTTCCAACTCTTGTGTGGAAATGGTCAGCATATAACGCCCCTTCACCCAATTCTTCTTCAGCACCATTCCGCCTTCAGCGTCAGGATCATAAACAAAGCGGTCACTTTCCCAATAACCGGGGATGAACCGCCCCGGCTGTTGTCGGTGGCCGTATTCGACATAAGACGCATACTGAAGGTTATTCAGCACAACAACGGTGTAATGGGTTCCACGGTGGCCCACGGGCATTACTGCCCAAGCATCCCGCAAAGTGCCATATACAACCGGTGTCCGCTTCACAACCTTGTTCAGCAAGCGCCCCGCCAACTCTTGGGCGGCTTGGCGGCAAAACCGATCCAAGTCAGCGCCCATCAGTTTTTCCATGTTCTTGTTCAGCCGTTCCAGTTGCTTGAAATCACATTTGCCCCACTTTGCCATCAGGCATACCCCTTGAAAGGTTCAAGCTGGATTTCTTGATGATTGGTGAAAACCCCGGCTTCACCGCTTTTAGAATAGGTAAACTTTCGTTCAAGGTCGTTGAACCGTGTCACCACGATTTTACAACCAGCGGGGATTTCCACATCAGGGGACAAGAACAGCTTCACAGTTTGGGAAACAGCGGCCACGGGATCACCAGAACTTGAAGTTAAAGTTTCAAAAGACAGTTTACAGGGCTGATCCTGAAGAAGCGGCTTTTCTTCAAAATCAGTCAGCTTGGTTGTGGGATCTTTCACCTTTTCTTGGGTGTAGATCGTGCAACGATCCTTCCACAACCGTTCAAGGGCCTTTCGCTGGGCGCTTACCATACCAATTTCCTATACCGGTAGATTTCATCCATCCGGCCATTGGTCAGGAAGTTGATCAGGCTATCCAACCGCTGTTCCGGGGTGGAATTGCCATCCCCAACGGCAAAAACCGTGTTGGTATCACCTTCCTGAATTTGTTTCACCGCCGCTTCAAGATCAAACCCTTCCAACTGCCCATTGGCCTTCTTCATGTTCAGATATTCCCCAACCGCCATAGATACGGCCATACTTTCCAGCCCTTCAGGAACTTCCTGAAGATTGGTCAAATTTTTGATCCGCCATTGGACATTGGTAATCACCATATCCAACAGCGGATCATCAGCGGCCCCCGTCACGCCAAGGGCCGTAAGCATTGCAATAACCTGTTCACGCAACAGGGATCACCGCCATTCCATCAGCCCAAAGACTGAATCCGGGCAATGGGAATCGCCTTGTGGTTGATATAGGTGCGCTGGGAAGCGGTGGTTTCGCCGCTATGAACCAGCGTCCAGTTCTGCCCGTTTTCCAACTCAGCATCAGTGGGGGACAGCTTGGCTTGGCTTTTCTTCTCATAGCTGATACCAAAGGGGCTGAACACCTTGCGCTGACGCATATACAGGGTATCAACACCGCCATTGGTCTTGGGGTCACGGGCCATTTCATAGGGAACCTTGGCCCCAATATCCTCATAGGAAATAGCGCCGTTGCCCATGATATAGGTGGTGTACTGCGTAGCGGGAACCACATACATATCAGCGGCAAGGGTGCGGGTGCCGAAGTAGGGGGTTACATTAGAAAGGTTAATGTCACCGGAACCAGTAGCACCGGAAGCCTTGATCACCAAAGCGCCGGGGGTGTCCGCTTCAGCATCGGCATAGCCGGTCACGGCGGGAAGATCATCGTCCACAACCACAGTGCGGCCATTCCAAGTGGCAAGGGTCAAATCCTTCTGAATACCGTCCCCGTCCGTCTGCTTCATAAACTCCAACAGCTTCATGTTCTCAAGGTTGGTGGCAACATCAGAGTGCATGAAGGCAAGGGTGAACTTCTGCTTGTTGGCTCCGCAAGCCTTGTTCACAGCGGAATTCAGAGTGGTGGCATCCATCTTGCCATAAATGGTGGTGCTATGCTTCTCCACAAATTCCTTGTTCTTGGTGTCCGTGGTGGGCATAGCAAAAACACCCTTCAGCATGGACAGAATGGTTTTCTGATCCAAGGTGTCCTTGTACTCGGCAACTTGGGCGGAAACATTACCCATGAAGTCAACCCCACCGGTAATGTCATAGCTGAAATCCTTTTCAGTCCATGCCTTGGCCCTACCGATCACCACCATACCCTGTTCAAAGGTCTTGGTGGAAGTGGCGGTAATATCGGTTTCACCGTCATAGTTCACCGCATCCCCATCCAACAGGCCACGCATGGCAAGACGGGCGTAAGCGGTGCCGTTCTGACTGGTGAACACCGCCCGAATATCGGGGTTCCCGGCCAGCGCACGGGATTTCTTCAAAGCGTTCAAGGTCAGGTTGGGAATACGGCCAACCATATACTTGAAGGCTTCAGGGTTGAAAGACTTTGCATCAAACTTGCTGTTAGCCATCGTTCAAACTTCCTTTCTTTGTGTAGATCAAGGGGTGGATTATTCCAAAGTGGTGTCCGGGTTGTCCTCCAAATACTTACAAAGTTCGTCATAGGACATTTTGGAAAGATCATCCCCGGTGGGCTGATTGTGGGGATCACTCTTTTCAGCGGCCTTGGCCCCCTTGAATTTGGCCTTGCCGGTGTTGTCGAAAAGAAAAGCGGTATCCTCACCCTTTACCAGCTTCCCAATTTCATCATCAAGCCCTTTCACCGTGCCATCATCGGCCAATTCCGCTTTGGTCAGGAAATCGGCCAACAGCGCCTTCACCGCAACATGGTTCTTGGCCTTGGCGGTGGAAAGGGCCAAATCAACGGCATTGCCGATCTTCAGGGCTTTGATTTCATTGGCGTGGTCTTTGTCTTTCTGCTTGTTGGCTTCCTGAAGGGCGGTGATTTGGTTCTGAAGTTCCGTGTTATCACCAGCGGATTTCTTCAGGGTGTCAATCTGCCCATCCCGTTCAGAAACTTGGGCTTTCAGGGCTTTGTTTTCCTCGTTCACTTCATTGAAGCGGGCCTTGGTCACAAAAGAACCGTTCAGCCCTTCCATAACCTTGTTGGCCTGTTCCTCGGTCAAGCCCCATTCCATCAGCTTTTCTTTCGTCATAGTGTGATACCTCCATAAAATCCTTTTTTACCGTGGGTCAGGAACCACGATTTCCCCCGGTTCTGTTTACCGCCCACCACCGGGGAAACGGCGAAAGGGTATGAAAAAACCACCCACCGGCCAAAGCCGGGGGTGGCTCATTCAACAATATTGTTTTGTTCGTTCTCTTTCAGGCGCTTCATGTAGGCTTCAAATTCTTCCACCACTTCAGGGGGTGCGCCTTCCTTCAGGTGCCAGTTATCAACTTCCGGCACAAACCATTCACTTGTGAAAAAATCAGGCATCGGCATTGGTTTTCATCCCCTTCATCAAATCCAAAAGCTGTTTGCCGAATTCTTCAGCAACCGGGCGGGGGCTTTCGCTGTCCATCCATTCACAGAAGCATTCAGCAAACCATTCTTGGGCATCTTGGGTGGCGTAACCGCTCACCGCCGTTTTGGTGTCGGAAACCTTCAACCCACAAGCCTTCATAACTTTGGGGCGAAGATAAGCGGAAACCTTCTTGGGCCGCCATCCATTCAATCCGGCCAACTGCTGGATCACAGAAAGGTAATCATCCACAGCATGGCCCAATTCATGGGTGACAATGGAACCGAAGGTGGTTCCTGCTGGGTGGAATCCATGTTCCAAGTCCCTTGCGTAAAGTTTGGTCAACCGCTCCACATCGGAAAAATAAGAAGTATTCACGGAAATTCCACCACGGCCCAACCCATAAGAACATTGGGCATAGGTGCCAGCTTGCAATTTCATAGCATTGATAGAATTCAGTTGGCCCCGCAATTCAGGAAGGCGGTTGAACACATTTTCATGGGCTTTGAAAATAGCCTTGGCGGTTTCAAGATCACAGCCTTGCAAAGAAAGAAGCTGGTTTCCATCAAAAGGTTTCCCATTGGGAAGGGTAGTTTGATAAAACCACCCTTGTTCCTTCATCAAGGCTTCCACTTCATCAACAGTGGTGCAATCGTCCACAGTTTTCTTCATTATAGCGCCTGCGGTGGCAACCGTCAAACCATCCTTCACACCATCCACAAAAGCCTTCTTCCATTGGCTGAAGGTCATGTTGGCCGGAACATAGTACACTTTCCCATCAGCGGTTCGGGCGGCTCTTTCACCGTCCATATCCTCATAATGGGGGCAAGTGGTTCCCCGGCAATTTGGGTGGAAGGGCGGAACTGTCACCCCCGGTTCATATTGGGAAAGGGGAACCACCGTCCCATCAAGGGGTTGACACACGGCACAGGTACGGGAATCCAGCGTTTCCACAATTTCAATCTGATCCACCCCCAAATCTTTATACATCTGAACTTTGGAAGTGGCGTTGAAATAGCTGGTTTCCGTATGAACCAAGCGCCTTGCCTTATAGCGGGAAGTTCCGAACTGTTTTTGAATGGCCGTGATAATCTTGGCCGGTGGATCACCCCGCAACATTCCCTGAATCAGTTCCTTGTTTACGGTGTCCACCAAATCCGCCTTGTTCGTCCAACAGCGATCCCGAAAAGTGCGCCCGTCAGTTGTCCAAGGCTTTGAAAGTAAAGTTTCAAGTTTCTTTTGGTTCAGGGCGGTGAAATCCCACCCAAGGCCAATGCCCTTTTGAACCTCGAAGGCTCCACGGGTGTACCCATTGGAAACCACATCTTTCAGAAGATCATCAATTCCATCCACCTGATTTCCAAACAGAAGTTCCATTTCCTGTTGGATTTGCAGTTGGATTGCTTCAAGGCGGCTGACATGGAAACGGGTTGAAGCGTTTTCCAGCTTCTTGATCCAATCTTCTGAAAGGTTGGCCCTTTGTGCGGCTTTCACATACTGTTCAGCCGTCCACTTGAATTCTTCAAGCTGTCCAGTGGTCAACATCTTCCGGGCTTCAGCCAAAGTCACCTTGTTATTGGTGGCAAAACGCTGATACCAGCTTTCAATATCCCGTTGAACAGATTGTTCAGCTTCCCGGTAAATATCTTCAAGGGTCTGAAGGTATTCATCCGCTTGTTTGTGGGCCGAATTTTCAAGAATGGCAAACCGGCCCCGCCAATAGTCAGCATTCTTCACGGGGTCACGCTCCCTTCTTGATATGGCTGGGGTAGTTGGGATCGAACCAACGCATCAGGGGGTCAAAGCCCCTTGCCTTACCGCTTGGCTATACCCCAATATTGGTGCCGGGTATGGGACTTGAACCCATACGCCAAAAGGCGGCGGATTTTGAATCCGGTGTGTCTGCCAATTCCACCAACCCGGCAAATGGTGACGCATGGGGGAATCGAACCCACCGATCCCGGATTGAAAGCCCGGTGGCTTAACCTCTTGCCGAATGCGCCATGTGGCGGACAGAATGGGGTTTGAACCCATGCACCGGTTTCCCGGCCTACCGGTTTAGCAAACCGGCCCCTTTACCACTTGGGTATCTGTCCATATAAAGTGCCGGGGAAAGGAATTGCACCTTTGACCGGGTAAGGAGGTGAACCCCGGCCCCGCCCCATTATTGCCCCGGCATAGGTAAGGCGGGGATTATTCATCCCCGCCTTCATTCCCATCAGGATCATCCTTTTGAACATTGCCAAAAGCCCCGGCGTATTCCTGCGCTTGGGCCATTGCTTCTTCCTTTTCTTTCTGAAGCCGTTCCAACTCCAAATCCACATCAGTTGTCCAAGGGTGCTGGGCCACAATGGTTTCATTAGACAAAATGCCAACGGACTTGGAACAGTTTTCAATGGCTTCACTTTCATTGATCAGCATATCCCGGTTGAAAACAATGGTGACTTCCTCACCGTCATAATCACCCCGGCCAGTGTTGGCAAAATCCTGATTGACAAACCAGATCAGATCATCAAAAGCCGCCTGAAACTCGGTTTCCATCCCGTTTGCGTCAAGGTCAATGTCAGAATACATGGATTGGATGTTCATTTGGTTGGGGTTGTTCCCCATCCGATCATCCTTGGCATTATACCCACGGGCATTTTCAATCAGCTTATCTTTGAACAACTTCAGAATAGAATTGAAGTTTTCCGAATTGATTTCAACGGTCAGGGTTTCAACCCCGCCATCATCCCGAACTTTGACGGCTCCATAAGTGGCAAGGTTACGCCGGAACTCCCCAAGGTTTTCACCATCATAGTTCTTCAAGATCAAAATGGTGTTCCGTGCGTCCTCTTGCATATTGTTTTCAAAGTCGGAAAGCATGGTGTTAATACCATCCTGAAGGGTTTTCACCCGGCGAATCAGGGGGATTTCCTGCTTGTTGTACTTGAACGGGATCAGGGGAATCCGCTCCCAATTCAATTCAACAGTTTCTTCCCCATCATCAATGCTGAAGTAGTTTTCATGCTCCCCCAACTGTTCATCCGGGGTCAGGGTGGTTCCATCGTACACATAACGCCAAATGCCATCATGCTTGAAGATTTCCACCCGCTCCACAATTTCCTTGGTAAGCCCGTTCCAAACCTCTTGGGGGTAAAGCCGGATTGCACAATCAAGGATTGTGTGATCATCGTCAGTCCAAAACGGAAGAATTTCTTGGGCGGGAAAATGTTTGAAGGCAAGTTTCCCATCATCCCCATAGTAGGGGAACAACCAGCCGATCCCGCCTTTCAGGGCATCTTCACAGACATACTTCAGAAGGCGGTTGAACCGCTTATCAAAAACCTTGGTCAGTAAATCGGCATAGGTTTTGTTTTTACAGGTCACGGTGAAGGGCTTGCTCACAAGGTAGTTGGTTTTCTGATCCACCATCAGGGCAAATTGGTTGTCAATCAGCCTGTTATTGGGAAGGTTATCAACTTCCTGAAGTTTGCCATCCTCACCAATAATGGTGCGCTTCCGCTGAAGAATATCATGGTAGCCTTCATAATAGGCATCCCCGATAATCTGTTCCTTCCGTTTCCGGCTCCGCTTCCATTCATCAATTTCAGCGGCGAAAAACTGAAGTTCAGTCATTCCGGTATATCCGCCCATCACAATCAGGCGATTGATCCGGGCCATTTCAGTTTCAACAAGCATGGGCATATTCAATCACCTTCCTTCCGTGGGGGGGGGCTTGAAATCCAATGGGCCGCTGTTTGGTCTTTTCCAAAGTCAGCGTTTGGTTTGAAAGTTCCACTTCAATCTTCAAAGACTGATAGGGAAGCCGATCCGCCCATTGTTCAATCTTGTTCAGAATGTATTGCTGTTCAAACATGAGCGGTTCCTTCCTTATTACCCAATAAAGACAAAACCCCCGAAAACACAGCGTTTTCAGGGCGATTTGTTACTATCGTGTTATTACTCGAAGCTAAAGGCGGGGCCAACCAGCATATCTTCCAGCGCATAACGCATAGCGTCCATCAGGTGGTTGAAATCATCAATGGGCCGGTTGATCTTGGCCCCGAATTTATCTTCATCCCATGTGTAGTTACTGATTTCAGTCAAGAAGTTCACACAGCGGGGGTGAATGATGATTTTATAATCCTGAATGTACTGAATGCCATTGTTTACGCTGTCTTTGCCCTTCCGGGCGGCTCTGATACGATGAAGGCCAGCTTCCCGCAATTCGTCAATGCTCTTGGGTTCTGCACAATCGGCCTTGATCCGCTCTTTAGCATAGCCCATCACCGTGATCCGGTCACTGATTGCCCGGTTGGTCAGGGCTTTTTCATACAGTTCATCGAAAACCCAAATGGTCTTTTCTTCTTTGCTCACCAGCCCACAGAACAGGGCCGTGGGGTCATTGGTATAGCCGAAGTCAAGCCCAAAGGCCGATTTTACACCCTTCCGGGCGCTGATTTCAGCCGGATTGAAGGCTTCTTCTGTCCAGTTCTCATAAATCAGGCCATCCACAATACCCCAACCACCCAAACCGGCCACTTTATAGCGCCGGGGGTTGGTTTCCTTCATAGTCTGGAAAACCTTCAGATCAGCTTCATCCAGCCATTCATTACACAGATAATTGGTGGTGGTTGCGAAAATCTGACCATCAGGGGAAATCCAGCTATCATGGAATTTGTAAACGGGGTTCCCTTGGGCATCCTTGCCGGTGATTTCTCCAAAGAACCGTTTCCTGATCCAATGCTTTTCATTCCACGGGTTGAAAGTCAAAGTGATTTGCTTGAACAGGCCGGTTTCTTCCGGGATAGCACCACGGATTGATTCATCAAGCATATTGAAATCATCTTCATTCATGATTTCATAGGCTTCTTCAATCCAGCACCAGCACAAATAGCCAATTTCAACCGTGATGGAAGTAACCTTCAGGGGATCATCAAGGCCCCTGAAGTAAATCTTCTGACCGGTTGGAATATAGGTCATTTCAAGGGGGCTTTCCTTCACTTCCCAATAAGCCTGAACCCCAAGCCGGTTGATTGCCCACTTCAATTCCGTGAAACAGCTATCCTTCAAGGTTCTGAACACTTTACGAACCACAAGGGTATTGGCTTCCGGGTATTGCATCATCCGCTTGATGATGTTCAGGGCCGTGGTTTTGGATTTCTTGCTTGCTCGGCTCCCTTTGCAAACCCGGTAACGGCCTTTGAAGTTCCAGAAAGTGGCGTAGCCTTTGCCAACCACTTCAGGAAGGCGGATCACCTTTGCCTTGGGGTTAATCTTCAAGCTGATCATCCCCCGTGATCACCACCGGGACAGCACCGCCCAAATCCATCTTGTCACTGAACAGGGCGTAACGCTTACCAATCAATTCAGCGGCCTTCAAGCGTTCCTTGGCGGAAACATCAATATCCGCTATGGTCTGAATACCATCACCGGCCAGCTTCAACACCTGTTCAGTGTGTTCTCCCCGCATAACGGAAGTAAGGTATTCAAGAACTTCTTGGGCATCAGCGATCTTGGCAGAATGCAGTTTGTCAAGTTCAGCTTCAATGTACTGTTTCAAGTCAGGTTTTGCAAGGTTTTCTGAACCTGTCTGCTTTGCGGTCTTGGGCGAATACCCCGCTTTGATTGCCGCATCGGTGGCATTGCCGCTGATCAGGTATTCATCACAAAACTTCCGCTGTTTCGGTGTCAAGGTATTCACCCCCTTTGAAAATCAAAAGAAAAGCGCCGAAGGTTCCCCCTCGGACGCTTTTTCACTCTATATAATAGCCGAAAAAATACTAAACTTTCAACAGGTGAAACTAAACTTTACTCGGTTCTTTCAAGAAATCGGCATTTTCCTTGGCAAAAGCAAGTAAAGCCTTCCCGTGAATTTCAAAAAGCCATTGGGTGGTGTACTCGAATTCAGCGGCTAAATCCTCCCACTTTTTCAGTTGGATATAACGGCCTACAAGAACATTTTGCTGATCAAGGTCAGGAATCTTGCTGATCATGCTGAAGGCTTCCTTCTTCATGCTCACAAGTTCATCAATCCGGGTGTTAATATCTTCTTCAAGGGACATGATTTTTACAATGGTTTCCCCTAAAGTGTCTTTTGGCCCGGAAGTCTGAACCTTGTCCGGTTTCAGTTCATAATTTTGGCTTGTCAAACTGGATCGAAGGGTATTCACCGTATCTGTCAACCGCTGGATCAATCGGTCAGTTTTTCGGATTTGGGCAAAATATTCTTTAGCCCGCTGGGAAAGTTCCTTATCAGTCACTATGTAACACACTTCCTTTCTAACATCTGTGACAGAAAAAGCACTGATATATCAAGGCTTTTCAAGGGTTGCAACAGATACCACAGATATTTTTGCTATTCTCTCTTAATATTACTTTCTTATATATTTTTTTATTTTTTAAGTTTAAGTAATATAACATCTGTGGTATCTGTGGTAAGTTTGAAAAAGTCCAGTATTCACAAGGGTTTTCACTGTCACAGATCATAGTTCACATCTGTTCCATCATCTGTTCCAACCCCTCAACTTCTGAAGGATTTCCACAGCCAGCACCTTCAACCGGGCCTTGAAGCACCACCACGCCAGCTTCCGCCGCAACCATTTCGGGCAATCCATTGTGAAAGTGAAAGAAACATCGGTCAAAATCAGCGGAAAGTCTGACGGCTCCACTTCCAACGGAATTTTGATTTCCCCAACTTCTGCAAGGGGTTCCCCGTTGATATACAGGGTTCCTTTCTCGGTGTCACTGTTCGGCCCCATCTTTAGCACCTTCCTTTTTCTTGAAATATTGTGCCGGGGTCATTTTTGTAACAGTAATCTTGATCACATCAGGATTTTTCAGAAGTTCCATAGCTTCTTCAAGGGTGCCACAATCATTTTTATAATCGAACACGGCCTTTCCTTGTGCATATTGAAACTTAATTTTCAACGGTATTCCCTCCCGTTCCGCTTGTCCTTCAGTTCAATCCGGTTCAAAAGTTCAAACCCGGCCAAACGGATAATGTACTTCAGAACAAAGATCAGATTGTTCAGCCGCCGTTGCTGTTCTTCATCCTCCCGAATGATAGGCTTCAACCCCTCATAGGCGGTGGGATCGGGGTAGCCCTCTTTATTTTGCCAAGGTTTGGGCATCGGTTTCCCTCCATTCCTGATACCATGCTTCCACATCACAGCCAATTTCCTTCAGCTTTTGGCGGGAAATCCAAGGTTCATCCCCTTCATCAAGAAGATAATATTCCCGCAATTTCTGACTTTCGGAATAGAACAGTTCCTAAGCCCGTTTCAGCCGCTTGGGGCCAAAGCCGAATTCCGTGTGAAGCATCCACAGGATCATGCTTTCTTTGTCCATATCGAAGCGGTGATCATTTTCGACAATCTGCCTTTTGATTTCCTGATCCAAAGCCTTCTGTTCAGCCTTATTCAGCGAAACCCCAAAGATACTGCCGCCAGCTTTCTTAAAATACATGGTATTCACTCCAAATATCATCAAAGCAAACCGGGATCAGGTCATGAACCTTTTCCAACAGGATCAGCGCCACTTCCCGCATCTGCGGGTGTGCGGCGGGGGAACAGCGAAGTTTCAGAAAGTGCCGCCACTCTCGAATGTTGGCGGTCATAACCACTTCAGTTTTCAAGCTGTTGGGCAGAACTGACCGGGCTTCCTGCGGCGTGGCTCCCTGCTCCAAAAGAAGGAAATAGCTTTCTTCAGTCGCTTCACAGCCATCTCGCCAAATTACCCAAGGGCGGGAAAAGGTTTCCCAAAAACACGGTTCAATTACAGTGATTTCAGAACCAAAGCCTTCCTTGCTGTAGTTGCAATACCGGGTGCTTTCCTGACAGTAGGAAGCCAGCCGGTGACGCACAAGTTCATGGGAAACCCCACGATCACAAATGAACTTCACCGTGAAGGAACAGTGTTCAAGAACTGCTTCATGGCCCCGCTTGATGATACCAGCCACAAAAGCCGGGGCGCTGGTGTCAGTGATCTTGGCTTCAGACTTATAGCAAACCCGCCCACACTGTTCAAGGCGCTTCAGGATTGCGGCCCCATCAACCGGGGTAATAAATTCCACATTGGCATTGATAATTATCATAGCGGGTCAACCTCCAATATCATTTCGATGTTGTGAACGGTAAGGATCAAACCCTTCCGGGTATCTCTTTTCCAGCTTTATCAGGTTTTCTTCCATCACGGTATGAAGATCGGAACCAATGGCATCACACAGAACGGCCAAATACCATGCCACATCACCAAGTTCTTCAATCATGTGGCGCTTGTCCAGCGTGTGGCCGTGGAAATAGTGCTTTTTCACCTGTTCGGCAACCTCCCCGGCTTCACCGCAAAGGCCCAACGCACATTCCAGCTTCAATTTATCCTTGTCGGAACGGTCAGCGGTTCGCAATGCGTCCCGCATATACCTATTTGCATTCATCCGAAACACCTTCTTTCAGCTTTTCTTTTGTCCATTCCAAATACATCAGGGCATCAATCAATTCTTCCTGAATGTATTCAATCCGTTGAACGGCGTTTGGGGCGCTGAATTGTTCCAGCCCTTGGCCGTAGGTGGAAATTCCCTTTGTTCTCTGCCGGTCAGCCATTTCAGTAATCCGATCCCAATAGGGGTTTCCCATTCAATCACCAGCCTTTCAGTTAAACCACTTTATCACCGGATCACCGGTGAAACCCTTTTCCCACACATACCACGCATAGGCAATGGCGCTTTCAGGCTTGGCGCTCATATCCCCGTTTTTGTAGCAAGCCAACCGGGAACGGGATATGTAAACGGTTCGGGGGGGGGGTGTCTTTGAAAAAGGCTCCCCGCTTTTGCCCCTCCAAGAACTGAACCTTCAGGAACATTGCCACTTTCCCACCGGGACGGACGCTTTCAAGCGCCCTTTGAACAAATTCAAGCCCCGCTGAATATGGGGGATTGCTGATAATATCGCCTTCAAACCCTTCCAAGGTTTCCTTCAGGAAGTCCAGCGGTTCAGGATCACCAAACCCCCGGTAAACAAGATCGGTGCTGATCACTTTGTAGCCGTGGGCCTGAAGAACCTTGGAAATATGGCCTTCACCACAGGCCGGTTCCCAAATCACCGGGGCAAACTGTTCCAGTTCCAACAGCATTTCCACGGCTTTTGGGTCGGTAGCGTAGTAGTCAAAGGCTTCCCGTTCTTCAGGCACATGGTTTGAACTCCCAAGGGTGGTGAACACCTTCTTTGAAGCGGCCATTATGAATCACCTTCTTTCACTTCAATGAACACCCGGCAAGCCCTTCCCTTGATCCGTCTGCTGTCTGTGGTTAGGCCACATCTTCTGCAAATCTGCCGGGAAAACTCGATCTTGGAAAGGTTCTGAAAATTATTGGAAATACAGTATTCCTTGTATCTCCGGTAAATGGTATCAGTGGTTTCATTGATGATCCCATCAAGGCCGATTTCCTGAATGAACCCAATAATGGGGTTGTTGTTCTGTTCGTATTCATCCAACTGTCCCTGAACCCGGCTGGAAGTGGTGAATTGGGCGTTCATCAGAACCCGGCGCAATGCGTTCAGGCCCAAAAGAATCAGATATTCCATTGAATCCTGTTCACAAAGTTCATCCTTGATGAATGGGCGGAAGTCAGGATCATTTGGGGTGAATTTAGCATCAAAGGGAACAATCACAAGCCTCCTTTGAACGGCTCCGGTTTTATCCTTCATGCGGGGAATATTATTGGCGCTGAACAGAAACTTGGCATAGTTATTGAACTCGAAGGGGTCTTGTCCTTTGCGCTCCACATTCACCCGATCCCCTGTAACCAGCTTTTTGAACACTGACGCATTGGCAATGAATTCATCCCCAATATCATCACCGATGTTCGCCAGCTTCCCGAACAGTTCAGCGGTTTTGAACCTGTCCCCAAGTTCTTTCAGGTCAAGGGAAGCAATATTGCGATCCCCCAACATATTTTTGACCACATGAAGGAAGGTAGATTTGCCATTGCTCTTATCGCCAATCAGAATGAAGGCTTTACCAAGTTCATTGCGCCGGTAAAGGCAATACCCCACCATTTCTTCCAGCAAGGCCCGAACTTCAGAATCATTACAGGCCAGCCGGTCAAGGGTGTGATCCAGTAATTCAGAATAGGCGGCGGGGTTATAGGGCCACGGAATCTTATTGGTGATCACGATTTCCGGGGTGAAGTCGGTAAAGGAACCATCCCGGATATTAAACAGGCCATTGCTGAAAGCAATGATGTTCGGGTTGGTGGCCTTGGTTTCACCCTCGGTTTGAAACATAACTTCCAAATAGGCCAAAACTTCTGACCGGTGCGCCCGCTTCAGGTTCGGGATATGCTTGATCATTTGGGCTTCAATTTCCATAGCACCGGGAACATAGATACCATCCCGGTAAATGTGAAGCTGGTTATTGATCTTCACAATATGGTTGTTGTTCTTCAGGTACACCGCAAACTTATCAAACAGGAAGGTTTTATCTTTGAAGAAAATGGGCTTTTTGAAGGCTTCATCCCGAAGAATTGTTTCAAGTTCCCTATCTGAAAGGGGTTCATCCAGCACATAGCGATTGATCAGCCGGATAGTTTCACGGGCTTCTTCCTTGGTGAAATCCTCGCTTTGAAGGGTCAGAATATAGTTGAACAAGGCTTGGTTCCGCCCGTCCCCGGCTCTCATATCCAAGAACTTCATGCTGGTTTTTACAGGGGTCAGCCATTTGGGAAGGTCTTGAATTTCATCTTCCGGCCAATCATACAGAATGGGCCGTTCAACACCTTGGAACTTCAAAACCGAATAGCTGTTATTCCTGCCCACCTTGGCATCTGACACAATCCCAAGGGCCAAGGTCTGTTTTGTCCAGCTTTTTTCCACCAGCCCTTCCGGGTTACGGAACAAGAAGTGTTTTCCCCGTGTGGTCTTATACACCCGACATTTCAAAGAAAGGTCTTTGACGATTTGGAACAGAAGATCACTGGTTTCCCCATCGTCCACATCAATCAAAATGGTTTCTTCCCCAAGAATTCCGGCGTATTCGTCAAGGTCTTGAACATCTTCAAGGCGGTTCAACCGTTTCCGCCCTTTGAACCGTTCAAGGCATTGTTTGTCTTTGGTTGGAACATAGCCCCGGAACAGTTGCATTGCTCAAATCCCCCCCCCTTCTTTGTCAACTCCAAAATCGGCTAAACGGCTCCAAGCCGTATCAATGTAATATTGCTTGTCCAGTTCGTCAGGAATAGGAAGGCCGGTCACATCGTCATTGATAAAGAAGCAATGTTCCGGGGTATTGGCGAACTGTTCCGGGTTCTTCTGCCGTCCTTTGACCACCTTCCCGGAAACCTTGAATAAGCCCCCTTTGGAATGATCCTTGGACGCAAACACTCGGAAGGTTTTATCTGTCTGAACTTCACCGCCCCTGAACCTTTTCACAGTCTTTGAACGGCCTTTTTCATCTCTGATTTTCTCCATCGTGATCACCGGGGAATAAAGCGCATATTTGTATTTGCTGGAAACCTTCACCACCTTCTGAAAATCCCGAAGGGAATTGCAGTTTCCAATGGTTTCTTCCGGCTTGGTGCCATACAGGAAGAAAGAAATAATGGCTTGGTTGACAATGGGCAAATCATAATCAAGATCAGACAGTTTCTTTACATAGGCCCCCTTGCATTTCCAGCGGGGCTTCCCCTTTTCATCCAGCAACGGGCCAGCAGGAACAATCAGATAGTTGTTCACATCTTTCTGAAAAACCTTTTGGAATTCATCAAATTCCAGCCGCATCCCGGTTCTTTCTTCCCATTCCCAACAAATATCATCAATCAAATCAAAATCTTCATAGCGCCGCAATTTGATCAAGATACCATCGGTGTTGCTTTGGATAATGTCACAGTGATCTTCCAACCGTTCTATCAGGTCAAGCAAAAGAAGCTGACCGCCAACACACACATTGTTTGCTTGCCGGGGATCATACATGGCATTGTGGCGATCCTTCATAGCTCCATAGGTGCTGTTCAGAACAATTTTATAAGGCTGTTGCATGGGGTTCTTTTCCGCCTTCAGCTTCAGGCGGGTGTGGTAGATTTCATCATACTTGGCCGGGTCTGCAACATTCCGGCTGATCCACCCATACCGCAACATCAAGGAAGGGTAATAGGACGCCACATCAACATTGATATACCACCCTTCCCCAAAATACTTGGGAATGGCTCCGTGAAGCCCACCCCAAGCGAATACATGGGGAACACCGGCCACATCAATTTCAAGGGATTTGGAATAGTCCCGGTTCAGCGGATTTTTATACCAGTTCAAAACCTCTGTATAGCGTTCAATCCGTAAGGTGTCAGGAAATTCGATTTCAAATTCATCATTGTGATCCCGTTGAATGGCTCCAAGGATTTTGGCCGAAAGCTGGGCTTTGGTTCGGCCAATATCGGAAATGGGAAGGTTAAAGGTTTTCACAAGTGACATTTGGGCATCGAATTCATCAGCCTTGCGCCGTAACCACACTTCCACAGTTTCTTCTACATCGTGACGGCAATATTTGACGGTTTCGGCCAGTTCTTCTTCCGTCAAAGGGCGGTCAATATCGAAAGGAACCGTGGTTTCCTTGATTGAATGCCCCATGAAGGCTTCCAGCGCCTTCAAACTGATAGGCGGGTTGGGCATCACATCATAGTTGATCACCGGGAAATTCTTGAACAGGCTGGAAAATCTGTAACCGGGCTTATCCTGCAAAATGATCCAGTCGTTCACCTGTTTGGGGTTGAACCCGCACAAGATACCTTTCAAAATGTACTGGTCATAGTTGCGGCTATTGTAACCGGCCCAAATCGTCCCTTTCTGCTTCTCATAGAAGCCTTTCAATTTTTCAGGGTCATTGATGATCACGGTTTCCTCTTTGGCGTTCAGGTCGATCAGAACAACCAGCCAATCATAAGCGAAAACCTCAAAGTCATAGAAGATCATCGTGTCACCCACTTTCTGAAATTCTTGGTGAATTGGTGAAAACAGCCCCGCCACGGGAAGGCTTCACCTTGGGGCCAACCGGGGCGCTTGCCCCGGCATTTTTGAAAGTTAAGGTTCAAAACTGCCATTCGAGTACATATAGTGCTCGATTTGATTATAAAAAATCACAGGGGGTTTTTCAATCCTCAACTTCAAAAACTTCATCAATGGAAACGGAATTGAAGCGGGTATCATCGTAATCAATCGCATATTCCAGCTTCCCATCAATGGCTTCCGCAATGTCCAAGACAAGCTGGGCAAACTGCTTGTAGCTGGTGAAGCTGACAGGAACCCCGGAATCCAGCTTGTCAAGGAAGCCCATAGCGGAAGCGATCATGTTCTTATCGTTCTTGGTGCCGTACAGAACCCGGTTCATGAAGATCCGCTGGTTCTTATACTCACCGGACAGAATCTTGAAAGACACAGCCAGCATGGGGCGGTTGGGGTCTGCCTTGGTTCCCTTGATCTCCAAGGTTTCCACCCTCGCTTCATACTTGCCAGCGGGAATGGTGGGGAAATCCCCGCCGCCGTTCTTCTTGGCTTCCTCCACATCGGCCTGAAGGCCCTTCAGATCAACAGAACGATCAATCTTATCAAAGTCAATAGCCATAGTTTTTTACCTCCAAAATGTAATTTTTAGAAACGCTTCAGAATGTTGAACAGGCCGGAAAGGGCTTTAGCAGTTTTTTCCGCTTCCTCCATTTTGGCCCGTTCCTCGTCAGTAGGGGTGAACCCCTCAACCGGCTTGAACAAATCATCCGTCAGAATGGTGTCAAACAGGTTGTCGAAGGCCGCTTCTGCCATCAGGTCACAGAAATCATCATGCTTGTTGGCATACATGGTCAGGGCTTCTTTTGCGGCCAGCTTGTGAATGGCAATCAGGGCTTCCGGCTCAACACCGGGCGGGGGGGGGATCAGGTTTGCGGCAACGGTAAGTTTGCGGAAAAGGCCCCGCTTTTCCATTTCCTCTTTGAACTTCTTCATGGAATCGCACATGGTTTTTACCTCCTAAATCTGATTGGAAATGATCTTTCCGATTTCCCTCACGGAATGGGCGATCTTTTGACGGTTCACCCGGTTCCCTTGAAGAACTTCCATAATTGCGGCGGCTTCCGTCTGAATATCCTGAAAGGCCCTGCGGTTGCTCTCCAAGTCGCTTTCATAAGCGGTCAAGTCGGTGTCAACCTTGGCTTGGGTATAATCAGCGGCTTTTTCCGCCTGTTCTACATGAGTTCTCAACCACTTTGCGGCATCATACCCCATGCAATCTTCCACCAGTTCCAAGAAGTGGCGGAACTCAAACAGCGTGTGAACCGAACCATCTTTCAGGCTGACCACACAAGGGCAAGGATCAATCTTCATCAGGCATCACGCTTCTTCCGGGTGCGCCGGGGCGGGTTCACATCCATCATAGGGGTGGGTTCCTGTTCCTCGGTCTTGGGCCGATCCCACAGGGGGCAAGCGTCGGGGCCGCCCTCTTTGTGGCAATGGTGGCCGGCATCAATGTTGGGGCAAAGGGGGATTTCCGGGTTTTCGTTGTGCTGGGCAAAAATCCGATCCCCGTCAGGGCATTTGGGAAGGACTTCCGGCTCGGTCTGTTCCTGCGGAATGTCAGGATCACCAGCCGCCGCCCGGTCAGCATCTTCCACGGCTTCCGGGTCAGGGGCCGGGGCTTCTTCCTCTTTGGGCTTCCGGCCCCTTCTGGTGGGCCGCTGTTCACCGCTGTCAGCCGTTTCCGGTGCCGGGGTAGCTGGGGTATTACCGCCGTGTTTCATGGCTCCTGCGGCCCGCTGGTTGGCTTCCTCGTAGACCTCACAGAAGGCTTCATAATCCAGCGGGATTTCCTTATTGCGGACAGTCAGCCGCCCACCACCAAAGATCACTTCCGAAGTCTTGAAGGACAGAACCCGGTCATTATCATCCGCCACAATCCGGGCCACAAGGTCAACCATACCAGCAACCTTGTTAGCAACCTTTTCCCGAAGGTTCGGGCGGATAGAACTGATCTTGTCACCACTCTTGCGGGTCAGGTCACGGCTTCTGTCCTCATGGCTGATCAGGATGATGTTTTCATAGTCCAAATCCACCAGCCGCTTGATGGTGTTCAGGAATTCAGAAGTCACCATATCCCAAGCCCGGAAGGAATCATCACTTTCATGTTTCCAGCCCTGCCGATCACAGATATACACCCGGCAAGCCTCGTAGGTATCTTCCAACAGGTCAACCACAATGGTTTTGAAATCGTTCTGCTTCTTTTCCAGTTCGGCCACAGCATCGGAAAAAACTTCCCAAGCCAAGTGCCGCTTGGTCAACCGGCCTTCCACCGTCACCGTGTCCCGGATTGCGATATAGGGGGCATCAACAAACTTGATGTTGCCATCCGTATTCAGCATCAGGGGATCAGGAAACTGGTTGGCAAAGAAGGTCTTGCCGCTGAAGGGTGCGCCATAAATCCACACAACCTTCTTCTTGGTGGCGTTCAAATTGCGCCGTTCATTTTTGGGGAGAATCATATAATCCCATCCTTTCTGACAATATTCTTCATACTCACACCACCCGCAAAAGTGGTTTGGGTTCTTGGGGAATTCGGTTTCTTCAACCATGTGTTTTACATCGGTCAGGAAATCCACAACCTTGTAAAGATTGAAGGGAACCTGTTCAAGCCACGGTTCAGCCCCGTTCAGGGCTTCCCGCAACCTATCCCGGAATTGGGCCAAGGTTTCTGTTTTCTTCTGCCTGATCTTCACCTTGGGAACAAACAGAAAATACATATTCCTGATCCGGTGTCCGGGGTGGGTCAGTTCATAAAAATACTTGTATTCATGCAACTGACCGGAAACCATGTAGCTTTTGGAATTGCTGGAATATTTGAAGTCGTACAGATCAAAGGTTCCTTTATCCACCGGGGCCAGATAATCCATGAACCCGATGAAGTCAGAATTGCCAATGGGAAGTTCAAAGGTTCCGCCCGGTGGTAACAGGGCCTTTGCTTTGGGGATCAGGGCTTCCAGCTTCATCATTTCATGAATGTGATCATCCGTCAGAATGGGGAAACTGGAAGCGTAGAAATCCAAAGCCTGATCAATGCCTTCTTCAATTCCAGTGTGAAGGGCCGTTCCCAAAATCAAAGCGTTGTCCGGCTCTGTGTTCGGGATGGTGTCTAATCCCTCAATATATCGCAACCGGTATTTGAAAGGGCAACGGTTGAAACTCTCAACCCGGCTATGGGAACATCTTGTGGACACGATTTCACCCCCTTTATCATAGCTTTGAATGTGTTAAACCCTTCCGGGTAAAGCACCATTGCTATTCCGCCGCTGTTATTGATTTGGCGGATATTGCGCTTTTGAAGTTCTGAAGGGGTGCCGTTGGTGGCCTTCAGTTCCACTTCAAAGGCTATCCCATTCACAACAACCCGCATATCAGGAAGGCCACTTTTCACATACCTTCCGCCGCCCCAACGCTTTTCCCAATACCCACAGGGGGCAACGGGCATTTGGTCTTTTGAGTGCCCTAACGGATAAATCCCTTCACTTTCCAGCCAGCGTTTCAGGCGGTTTTCAAAGTTCTTTTCACCGGCCATCAATACACCCCTTCTTGGTGAAGCGCCCCGGCCTGTTCAAAGTGATCAAACACCAGCTTTTCACCATCCAGCGTGTAAACAGGGGCGCTTTCATTGGAATTGCAAAGGCGCAAAGCGGTTAGATCAAGCCACATTTCCAGCCCGTTACGCTCCAACCGGAAATACTGGTGGCGGTGCTTTCCTTCAGGGGGAAACATCCGTCTGATTTCATCTTCCATCGGTTCACCCCTCCAATATCTTGATCAGGTTGTGAATGCCACGGGTTTGAAGGCCCTGAATCTTTCCGGTTCCGGCGTAGAACTGAAACAGTTGATCATCAGACTTCCGCCAGCAATGAAAGTGGCCGATCTGCGGGTTCTTCAACTGGTATTCAATTCCGTGAGCTTCAAACTGCTGAATGGCATAGGCGATCCGGTCAGGGTTCTTGGAAACCCGTTCTTGATGGTTCCGGTGAGCGTGTTCCTTCAAGGCATCCCAAAATTCATCCCTTGGCATTGGCTCCACCATCCTTCAGGGTGATTTTCACATAACCGGCCTTGGGATTAGGTTTGGAGCATTCCGCCGCAATAGCGGGATATTTTTTCTTCAGCTTGGCGGAATCAATAGCGGTGGAATTGCTTGGTGCAACCAAGGTCAGGTTCAGAACATCACTTTCAAACTTCTTCACTCCAAACTTCATCATGGCATCATACAGGGCCGCTTTCATGGCCTTTTCCTGTTCTTCAATGGCCTTCTTGTGGACAGTCAGCGAAGCAATAGCGTTCAGGGTGGCAAGCTGGGATTGCTGGAAAGCCTGAAGCCCTGCTTCTTCATCGAACTTGGCTTGTCCGCATTTCTCCGGGTTTTCCGGGCAACCATCAGCACAGGAAGCCCGATCCGGGCAGAAATTGCAACACCCATCAAACTTGCCAAAGGGACACGGATTTTCACATTTGGTCATTGTCTGCACCTTCTTTCATGTAAACATCGTGATATTGAAGCCCAAATTCAAGGGCGGCTTGGTGATCGTCAAAGTAAATATCCACAAGGTTTTCCCCGTACTTGTCCACCACCCAAGAAGCGGTTCTGTCCTGTACTATGTAGGTTCCAACCCCTTCAACCTTCAAGACAGTTCCGAAAGGCAACGGGGAAGCACAGGAAACACCAGCAACCAGCGGTTCACCGGAAGCCCCGTACACAATCCCATTAGGGCGGTTCTCTGCCCATTGCCCACAGCAGATTTCACAGGCACAGTAAGCCGTTACCCTGAATTCTCCCAAATACACTGGTTCCGGCTCCACAGGCTCCAAAGAAACTTCCGGGGTGGGGATCACAGTTTGGGTGGGCTGAATATCAACCGTTTGGGAAGGCTCGGTGTCCGGCTCTACCGTAGTTCTGCCGAAGGCATGGGCCGTGAACCGGCCAAGGAAGAAACCAACCACCAGCCCCATCAGAAGGGCCACGGTGAACATTCTGCGGAACCATTGGTTCCGTTTAGCCCTTTGGGTGGCCTTCCTCGTATTTTCTGAACAGTTCATCGTTATAGTCCTTTCTCATTTGAAGGGTGGAATAAATATCTTCTTCCACCGTCCCCGGACAGATCATCCAGTAATAGAAGCAAGGGCGATTTTGACCGATCCGGTGAATGCGTTTTTGGGATTGCTCCCACAGTTCCCAACCTTGGGGAAGGCTGAAATAAATAATTTTGTTGGCTTTTTGGAAGTTGCCCCCCATAGCCCCGGCCTGATACTGAATGAAAGTCACGGAATTGGAATGGAAGTTGTAAGCGCCCAAATCCTTCACTTCACCAGATAGGATGGAAACAGGCCGGTTCATGGCTTTTACAATCCCCTTCATCCGCTCCATTTCTTCCGTGAAGTTATAGAACACAATCAGGCGATCTTCCGTACTCTCCACCAACTCCCTAAAGGCTTTGTAACGGTGGGGGTTATACAGGCCGCAAAGCTGACGGGCATACAGGCGGCGGGTTAAACTGGTATCACCAATCAATTCCCTTTCGGCATCTTCATTGGAACCCCAAAAATCTGAATCAAGTTCAAATTCCTGAAGCGTGGTGGTGTTGATACTCACCACCCGTTCCCGCCAGAACTTCCAATATTCCTTTGCCGGGGGCATTTTCACCGGGATCATGGTCTTTTCGGGAAGGTCAATCCCGGCATCATCGGTGGTCATGAACACGGCCCCATGATCGGCCAGCTTCTTTTTCAGCCGGTCAACATTCTTGTAACCGGTGATTTTCTGCCGCCAAAACCCATCATCTTCAACCCATTCCGTTTCAATGTACTGCTTCCAGAACAGTTCCTTTGATATGTTCCATCCCAAAAGGCGGCATTGGCTCCACAGCTTTTCATACTTACCCCCCGTGGGTGTACCGGAAAGAAGAATCACATTATCAGGGTTCAACCCAAGAATGAACTTTGACCGCTTGGCGTTCTCATTCTGGATCATGGAACTTTCATCAAGCATCAGCGTGAACCCGGAAAGGGTTTTTAGAATCTTCCGCCTGAAGGTCAATTCATAGTTGATCACACCAATCAGCAAAGTGGGAACTTCGTGCTGAACCTGTTCCATGAACCATTTGAATGTTTTCGGTTTGGTCAGATCAAAAACACAGTTCCGGGTGTAATAGGTCTGAAAATGTTCAATCCAATCAGGAACCTTTGAACACTGACACACCACCAGATTGATCCGGGTGTTCAGTTCCTTCATTTTCTCTGAACCAACAAAAGTTTTGCTAACCTAAACCCATATCAAGGTAATAGGCACATCGGTTGTGGCCTTCCGTCAGGTCAAGGGCCTTTTCTTGGTGGGCGTAAAGTTTCATAGCATCACCTTCTTTCAGATTACCATTTTCAGGGCATCAATAGCGGAAAACACTTCAGACAATTCCTGAAGGTCGGCATATTTCTTTTGAAACGCCTTCAACTCATTCAATGCGTTCTTTAGAACTTGGTTCTTCATATCGTCATTTTGCATTGCTGTTTTTACAGCAATATAAGAACCAGCATCAATTTCAGAAGAAACATTGACATAGGCCCGGACAACTTGCGGCGGTGAATCATCCCGTTCCACAGAAACAACCAAGTTCCTAATCAAAAACCGGGCTTGAACTTCCCTGTACTTCTCTGCCGCCACTCCGTCATTCCATTCAAAACATGGATGAAGAAGGGCATCTTCAGAACGGGAAGCATCCAACACGATTTTTGGAGTAATTTCTCCATGCTTTTTTTCAAGCTGTTCAAGGTATTCCCCCGCCGCTTGTGCTTTCACAGGCATATTCCGCTTCCAGTCATACACCATATTTTTCACCCCCTTTCAAATAAATCCAGCCATACCATCCTCAGCATACCTTAACGAACCTTACCTCACCTGAACTTACCAGCCAAGCCGAAACCCACCATAACGGGCCTAATCTCAACCTACCATGCCAGCCATGCCTAAACCCGCCTTGCCGGAACGGGCCTAACCGGAACTCGCCTTGCCTGCCAAAACTTACCTTAACTCACCAGAACACACCAAACCGCAACTCGCCTAACCAGCCATACCAAACCTCACCGCAACTTACCAAACCGTACCAAACCTCGCCTTACCAGCCACACCATGCCTTAACTCACCACGGCAAGCCTTACCGGAACCCGCCAGCCATTCCAAACCGTACATTGCCCCAACAGGCCCCGGCATACCTCACCGGCCAAAAATCGTTTTATTCAACATGGAACATTCCGTTGGAACCGTCTTTTCCGGGTCGCCATTCACCTACGCCGCAGGCAAAACCACCAATGTTAAACAGGTTAATAATCTGCTCCATGCTCATTGCTCTTGCGTTATACCGAACATGAAGGGTGGTGGCCCAAGTCTGAAATTCAGCCCTGTAACGCAAATCAGCGGTTCCCATCCCGATCCGAACCATATCTTCCCGCATGGTGGGAACCCCTTCAATTTCAGCCATTTCACCGGAAATGTGGAAAGCACCACGGGCAGTTGTTTTCTTGTCCAAAACACCAGATTGAAAGCCGCCATCAACTGCCGCCGCTTTGAATGCAATTACAGGGAAACCGAACTTCCCATTCATCACATCATCCATAGTAGGTGCTTCAGGCTTTTCAGAAAGCCAATACAAGGAAGAAACAAATTCTGCAAACGGGTCACGGGCTTCCCGTCCATTAGTGGCCTTCTTCATCTGCTTCTGAAGCATCATCAACTTTGCCTTTTCATCCCAAGCGTGAGAAATCAACGGGGTATCACCAACAATGCGAATGTCAAATTCCCGAATATCAAGGGCGGGGATAGAAACGGTGGTCTGCTCAACTTTCTTTGCGTTTGCCATTGTAATTTCCTCCTAAATCCGCTATAATAGCGGTGTCATAAATAATCTTCTTTTGAATTGCCCTGTTCAGTTGCCGCTGAATGGGGCAGTTTTCTTCATGCGGTCAGTCCAAAGAAGCTGTTGAACGCTTCAGCGCCCACATACTCCCTGAACTTGGCGGGGTTGATATAGTAAATCCATTTGCTTCCCGTTCCGGGAACCGCATTGCCGAAGGGAAGAAGCCCACGCTGAAGGCCGATCCTCACAAACTGATCGGATTTGCCCATGCACCGGGCCGCTTCCTTCACGCTGATCTTCTTCACGGAAGGGGGAACCTCTTTCAGCGGTGCGGCCCCATGCCCCATCAAAAAATCAAAGGTCACGCCGGTTGCATCGGCCAGCGCCTTGATCCGCTCCAAGCTAGGGGTGTTCTTCCCGGAAAGATACTGACTGATTGCGGCCTTGGAAATTCCGGTCAATTCGGAAAGGGCCGATTGCTTCAAGTCAGCCTGTTCCATTGCGTATTTCAAACGCTCTACAAAGGTGTTCACGCTTATAACCTCCTATCATTTATCCCCAATACTGATCAACCAGCTTGTGGGCCAGTTCCGGGCCAAGGGCCTGAACCCATTCCTTCCGGGCTTGCTTGGCTTCATCTTCCTTTTCGGCCTGTTCCGCCAAATAATCCCGGTTCAGGGTGTCAGGGTGGTAATAGCGGATAATGGGGGTTCCGCCATCCACATTGCCAATGGTCAGCTTGATCCGGCCATTGTGATTGAACCAGTCATTTTCACACCGGATTTCCAGTCCTTCCGGGCCGGTGGAAGCCTTGAAGATTGCCACATCAGGCGGGGTGGCTTCCTGTTTGATGTTCAACCGGGGATGAATCCGGCTGATCAGTTCCCAAGCCTTCCGCTTGGTCAGTTTCACATTCATTAGATTTCCTCCTGAAATTCGCAATCGCAATCAGCGCAGATCACATGAACTTCTTTGGTGGCCCGGATAATGGCCCCGCAACAGGGGCAAACATACTTCCGGGAACTGTTCTTCTTGCTGGAACCCTTCAGGCCGGTGATCCTTGGCCGAACAAGGGAAAAACCAGATTTCCCAAGGCTCTGAACAAATTCAAGGGCTTCCGGGTTCAAGGCTGTTTTGTGCCATCCGTACTTATCGCCTTTTTCCACCGTCAGGCCGTGGGCTTCAGCGGTTTCCCGGAACTTCTTGTTGTGGTACAAGCCGGAACGGGAAGTGTCCTGAACACCATCCTGAAGGTTCTGAAGGTGAACCATTTCATGAAGCAAGGTTCCACAGGTTTCTTCAAAGGGCCGGTTCAGGTATTCGGCACACAAGTTGATTTCATAGTGGCCTTCATCCTCTCCGGCCTTCCAAGCCTTCCAGCCGGTACACCAGCCGTAGGCCCCACGGGTATGATCCGGGGAAACGGTGATCACGGGCTTTTCCAGCTTGTCAGCGAAGAACCGGGCGTTGAACTTTGAAAATAAATCTTCAAGTTCTGCAATCACCGGCTTCAGGCTTACTTCATTCATGGCTCGTTCCTCCAATCAAGAGCACATATAGTGCTCGATTTGGGTATAAAAAAGTTCTTCCACGCTTTTACCAAAAAACTTGGCAATCCGAATTTTGACTTCATCACGGGGAACCCTTTCATCCCGTTCATACATGGCCCAAGAAGATTTCGTGATACCAAGAGCGGTGGCAATTTCTTCTTGGGTACGATCCCCACGCAACTTGCGAAGGATCGTTCCCGTGGTTTCCTTCTGGATCATGCTTTCACTTCCTTTCTTTGTTCGTGCACCTTTTGTGCTCGTCTGCCATTATAGTACACCATTTGTGCTCAACTGTCAATAACTTTCGGGCACAAATTGTGCACAAATAAAAAGGCCACATTTTGTGCACAATAGCAGATTGACGAAGTGCACGAAATGTGTATAATAGAGGTGAAAGGGGTGTTACTAATGGCGAAGTTCAATGAACGCTTAAAACTTCTACGCCGGGAATCCGGCTTATCGCAACAAGATTTTGCCAAACAACTTGGAACCTCAAAAAGTAGTATCAATATGTATGAACGGGGAGAACGGGAACCAAGTTTGGAAACATTGGAAGCCATTGCAGATTATTTCAATGTTGACATGGATTATTTGCTTGGAAAGTCTGATCATAGAAGTAAATCTGCATGGTTGGAAGATATTGATAATTCCATTGATCTTGATATTCTCCGTTCCCAAGTGAAGTTTGAAAACCTATTCCCGATTGAAAGAAAAAGATACCCTTTAATTGGGACAATCGCTTGTGGAAAGCCTATCACCGCCAATGAAGAAATTGAATTGTATGTTGAAGCTGGGGCAGAAATTGAAGCTGATTTCTGTTTACGAGCAAAAGGTGATAGCATGATCCGGGCCAGAATTTATGATGGTGATATTGTTTTCATCAGAAAGCAAAGCATGGTTGATAATGGGGAAATTGCCGCCGTGGTCATTGATGATGAAGCAACCCTGAAGCGGGTCAATTACTATCCCGAAAAAAACTTGTTGATCCTGAAGGCTGAAAATCCTGATTATGAAGATCTGATCTACACCGGGGAACAACTGGATCATATTATCATTCTTGGAAAGGCCGTTGCTTTCCAAAGTGATGTTAGATAAGGGGTGATTGTTTTGTTCGGGAAAAAGAATGTGTGCGATTGTTGCGGCCTTAAACTTCATGTGAAGCCCATTCAGATCAGTGATGGTGGAATTTGCGGCCTTTGCAATACCATTTGCACCAACTCCCCAATGACAACCGTTTCCAAGGTGAGGGCGGCTTGGGATGAAAACGCAAAAAGACTTCAGAACTTCAACCCCAATATGACAGTAACCAATTTGGGTTGTGGATATATCTTCATTGATACGGCAAACAAAATGGCCTGCATCTCAAATCAGAAGAAATTGGGGCCACAGTCCATTGTTTTCAAATTCTCTGAACTGGAAGAATACAGAATTGAAAAAGTTGGTGAAAAAACAGTCACCAAGACCAAAGGCGGAATCACAAGGGCGGTAGTTGGCGGGGCCGCTTTTGGCCTTGCTGGGGCCATTGTCGGTGCATCCACAGCCAAACAAGAAACCGTGAAGAAGGGCGGGGTTCCGATCCTGTATCTTGATTTGAATTTTGGGGAAGTGAAAACCACCGTATCAATAAGCAACCCACCGTTCAAGGCAACTGAATTTCTGAACAACATCATTGATGAACAGTAAAACAACAGATACCACACATACAACAGATCATTTTCACATCCCTATATTTTCTTTTCTTATATTATTTTTTCTTTTTTCTTTATAAATTATTGCATCATCTGTGGTCTGTGGTAAGACTTTGAAAAAACCTTGATAAGTCAATGCTTTTCCCTGAAACAGATCACCACAGATAGACAAAAAAAAGACCGCCCCCGGTGGTGGCACACCGGAAGCGGTCAGGCGAAACAAACCCCTTTTGAAGTTAATGTTTCAACCTCCATTGAACATTATATCACACTGGGGTTGGCTTTGCTATACCCATTTTCCACGAAAGGACAGGTGATATAATGCGGAATCCTAATGGGTATGGGACAGTTGCGAAGCTGTCAGGCAATCGCCGCCGCCCGTACATTGTGAAGAAGGTCATTGGCTGGAACGACAAAGGCCATCCAATCTATGATATAGTAGGCTACACAGAAACCCGTGAAGCCGGGAATATGCTGTTGGCTGAATACAACCGTGATCCTTGGGATGTTGACCGGGCCAAGATCACCATGAAGGAACTGTTTGAACTTTGGAAAGAAAAGAAGGCCCCCAAGCTGGGGGAATCCAACCGTTCATCTTTGTGTTCAGCGTTCAAACATTGTTCAGCGTTATGGGAAAAACCCTATAAGCAAATCCGGTCATACCAAATGCAAGAAACCATTGACGGTTGCGGGAAGGGGTATAGTACCCAAGCGGCAATTAAAAACCTTTGGGGCCATCTTGACAGGTTCGCCCTTGAAATGGACATAATCAACCGGTGTTTTTCTGACTTGCTGACTTCTGATCCCATCCCACCAACCACCCGCCTTCCCTTCAGTAAGGAAGAAATCAAGAAGGTTTGGGAACATCAGAAAGAACCTTGGGTTGACACGGTTCTGATCCTGCTTTATTCCGGGTGGCGGATCAGCGAACTTCTGAATTTGAAGCCGGAAGATATAAACCTTCAGGCCGGGACGATGAAGGGTGGAACCAAAACCAAGGCGGGGAAAGATCGGGTGGTTCCCATCCATTCCAAAATCCGGCCCTTGGTTGAAGCCCGTCTTGCCGAAGGTGGCCCCCGGCTGATCAGCTACAATGGGCGGGTTTGCAACCAAACCCAATACCGGTTTTTTTGGGCGGACATTATGAAGGCTCTTGAAATGAAACACACCCCGCATGAATGCCGCCACACCTTTGAAACCCAACTGGACAGCGCCGGGGCAAACCGGAAGTGTATTGATCTTCTCATGGGTCATGTGTCCAAGGACACAGGGAACCGGGTCTATAATCACAAGACATTGGATGAACTGAAGGCCACGGTGGAACTTATCAAATAGGGTTCAATCCGGTGAACATTATAGGTAGCTGAACACTGAACTATTAACACGGTAGTAACAAAAAAGGCGGGAACCCCTGAAAAATCAAGGGTTCCCGCTTAATCTGTTTTTATTTTACCACATCTAAAAGAAAAAGCCCAGTTTTCACTGGACTTTTTCGACAGACTGAAACCCCGAAAACCGCATGGTTTCGGGGTTTTTGAGCTGTTTTGAACTGAAATCAGCGCTTGCTGAACTGTGGTGCACGACGAGCTGCTTTGAGACCGTCTTTCTTTTGTTCCGTCAATACCGGCGCCGCTTCCCATACCGAAACGGCTGGAAAAGGCGTCGGACGGAAGGTATAATCGACCATCTTTTCCGCCGTTTCTGTCCATTGAGACAGGCCAAGGCGGTTGTCGACGTCCTCCAGATACTGGGTATCGTATCCAACCGTCCGCTTCCCGGTATAGCGCGAATCCCGTGCACACATCCAGCTGTGGTCGGTCGACAGCACCGCTTCTCCGTCTGCCAGCAGGTCGGCAATCATGCCCTGCCGCAGGTCGCCGCTGTTCCAGACACGGTTAATCAGTCCCTGATAGTAGACGTGCACTTCAATCCGGTTGAGGCCGGGGTGAAGAAACGGCATGAGATCAAACTCGTTATAATAGTAAGCAAAATAGTACCCCGGTGCCGGTCCCTGCCCGACAAACTGCCCATTCAGGTACAGTTTATAGTAATCGTCGGCGGTAATCCGGATACGCCGTGCCTTTGCCTGTCCGAAAATCGACCCGTCAAATGTCCTGGTCACCACCATATGCACATTTTTCAGTTCTTTGGGGTGAAATGTTACCGGTGCAGGCTCCATCTCCCGATGAAATATATGCAGCGGCTGATACGATGCAAACTCCGGGTCACAAATCCATTGACCGGAAAAGGGATAATTTGACATGGCTGCTCCTCTTTTCTTTCATGATTTGGGAATTGAAGGCGGGTGAATCAGATAAAAAAACTGCGAGAAAAGTCGCTATTTTACAAGTGAAGCCTCTGCATTCCATTGTTTTTCTGTCAGAATTCTTTATAATGGAGGTAAGTACTCAAATATACCAATTCATACAAATTTTCTGGCAACCGCCAGTTTGATGATAACAGGAGGGCTTTATGAATAAAACCATTTACCCCATTACCCAGCACTGCCGCTTCTCTCTCGGCGACAAGCCGGACGCCTGGCAGGCCTGGTACGATGAACATTCCTCTGGCCAGAAAAATGACTGGCAGGAGGTCACGCTGCCCCATGACTGGTCCGTCTCCCTGCCCTTTTCCAGAGAATACTCCAGCGGAACCGGCTATCTGGCCGGCGGCATCGGCTGGTATCGCATCTCCGTCCCGCCAAAACAGGAATGGAAAGGAAAACGTATCTCCATCGTCTTCGACGGCGTCTATAAAAACAGCCGGGTGTGGTGCAACAGCTACTACCTCGGAGAACGTCCCAATGGATATATCTCTTTTTCCTATGATATCACCGACTGTTTCTCTTTTCAACATGAGAACATCATCTGTGTCCGGGTGGACCGCTCGGAAATCTCGGATTCCCGTTGGTTTACCGGTTCGGGTATCACCCGCAAGGTGTCCCTTGTCGTGGAAGAGCCGGTACACTGTGTTTTTCAGGGCATAGCGTTCCAGACCTGCAAAGTCGACGGCAGTACCGCTCTAACACAGGTCGACGCTGAACTGGTCAACCAAACGGATATCACAACAAACGTCCGGGTGACTACCCAGTTAATAGATGGGGATACCGTCGCGGCAGATGCCCAGACGGTCGTCTCCATCGCACCCGGACAGGTCTGTCCGGTAAAAACCACGATGCAGCTGGATAATGTCCGGCTGTGGAGCCCGGATACCCCGGAACTGTACACGCTGGTGACCAAAATTGCCTGTGAAACACAGGACGGCTGGCAGCCGGACTACGTCGCCAACCGGCAGCAGGTCGGTATCCGCACCTTCTCCTTCGACCCCGACAAAGGCTTTTTCCTCAACGGCATACCGACCCTGTTTAAAGGGGTATGCCTGCACCACGACGCCGGCTGTCTGGGTGCGGCGGTCTGGAAAGACGTCTGGCGCCGCCGGCTGGAAAAGCTGAAAAAGATGGGCTGCAATGCCATCCGGATGAGCCATAACCCCCATATGCCGGAACTGTATGAACTGTGCGATGAGATGGGGTTCCTGGCGATGGACGAAGCGTTTGACGAGTGGGAAGGTCCGAAAAACAAATGGTGGCAGGGTCACAATGTCTATCCGCCCAGAAATCAGGGATACTATGCCGATTTTCCGCAGTGGCACCGGCAGGACCTGACCGATATGGTCCGGCGTGACCGCAACCACCCGAGCATCGTCATGTGGAGCATTGGCAACGAGATTGACTACCCGAACGACCCCTCCTGCCATCCCTCCTTCTCCACCATGACCGGCAACAATGACGCCAACAAACCGGCACAGGAACGCCAGTATAATCCGCTGCGCCCCAATGCCGAAAGACTGAGCGTAATTGCACGGCAGCTGGCGGAGATTGTGCGGGAAACGGACAAGACCCGTCCGGTTACACTCGCCGCTGCTTTCCCGGAACTTTCCGCAAAGCTGGGCTTTCTGGATGCGCTGGACGTCGCAGGGTATAACTACAAGGAACATTTATATGAAGAAAGTCATCAGGCTTTCCCCCATCTTCCGTTTATCGGCAGTGAAAACGGGCATACCCTCGCGGCATGGAAGGCCGTCACCGACAATGAATATATCTCCGGTCAGTTTTTATGGACCGGCATCGACTACCTTGGGGAAGCCCACGGCTGGCCGATTCACGGTTCCGGCGCCGGGCTGCTGACCCTTGCAGGGTTTGAGAAGACCGGCTACTACCGCCGTCAAAGCTTCTGGTCGGAGAAACCGATGGTCCATCTGGCAAGCTGTCCCGCCTGCGACAACCCGGATGAATTCACGCCGGTCAGCGAATGCTGGGATTACCCGAAAGGTACGCGGGTGCTGGTCAAGTGCTATACCAACCTGCCCGAAGTCGAGATTTCACTGAACGGCAGACGGGTCGGCGTCTATCACAAGTCGGTTCACCAGGACTGCATCAGCCTGACACTGCCGTTTGAGCCCGGCGTCCTCAAAGCGTCCGGTACCACCGAAAATCAGCCGGTCTGCCACCAGCTGGTCAGCACCGGCTCTGCCTGCCAGATCGATGCACGGCTGTATACCCCGGCGGTCCTCTCCAAACCCGGCCTCTGTCAGCTGGAAATCACGATGCTGGACCGTGACGGCAACCGCGTCTATTCGGATGCGAGCATGCTGCGGGTTCAGGTCGAAAACGGTGAGCTGATCGGGCTGGAAAACGGCGATCTGTCGGATGTCACCGACTATACCAGCCATCAGCGGCGCGCTTATAAAGGCCAGTTGCTGGCGTATATCCGGGCTGCCAGTCCGCAAACTCCCTGCACTGTCACGGTAACTGCGGAAGGTATGGTCCCCTGCACCATCGAATGCCACACAAAGTAAATGAACCGGTTGATATGGAAAAACCGTCCCTGCGCTCTGCCTGGGACGGTTTTTTCATTGTTTGCAGATTATCCCGGTTTCCACTGCCCCTGATCGGTCCGAATCGACATCTTTTCATACTGGCTTGGGGATACACCGGTATACTTCTTAAAGACCTTGCTGAAATAACATTCGTCCTCAAACCCGACCCGCCGTCCGATCGCCGCCACCTTCATCGAAGTGGAGGCCATCAGTTCGCGGGCATGCTGGATGCGGATCTCGTTCAGATAGGCAAAAATTGTCTTCCCACGGCTCCGCTTAAATACCCGGTTGAGATAGTCGAAGTTGCAGGAAAACTCCTGTTCAATCAGGCTGCTGCTGATTGGACGGTGATAGTTGCTGTTCAGGTAGCCGGTCAGCTGCTGCACCTTCTGGAAAGAGGCCGGGCGGGTGGCTCCGCCGGTCAGCGCCGACGCAGTCACCCCCTCCCGTGCAATCTCAACCATCGCTTCCAACAGTTTCATCCCACAGAGGACCTTATAGTTTTCCAGCTGATAGCAGTTGTGCTCCATCGCCTGTTCCATCAGCGACAATACCCGGAAATAGGCCGGTGCGTCGGGGTTCATCGACAGCATCTTCGGAAACAGTATCCAGGAATCCTGGTACCGCAAATAGGAGCCGTTGTCCTCTTTCAGGCTTTCACTCCTGCGGTGGCTGCAGCGGCAGGCGAACTGGTCGTCCCGTTTTTTCCGTTCGAGCTGTCCGTGATGAAAATGTACATAATAATATTCACAGCTGGAGCTTTGCAGCCCCTGATGCACAAAGTCCGGGTCCAGTAACAGAACATCGCCCTTTTTCAGGCAGTATTCGGTCTGGTCTTCCTTTAAATAAAGCTCTCCCTGCTTCATGACATACAGGATAAACTCGTCGGCCTGCCGCTTGCGGTGAACATAAGGTGGTTCGAGTATGGCTTTCCCGACCAGACGAACCTGCGGCAGAATATTGCCGTTGATTTCATAGTACATGTTGTTTTACCGGCCTTCTGTCTTTATCCCAGATCAGGACAATCTGCCAGCCAGATCTCCCCGCCTGTCTTTCCCTCAGTTTCAAAAATAACAATCTCGTTTTCGCCCTGTCTGAGCAGCGGTGCCGGAATATACAGCCGCTTCTGGGGACCGATCTCCCAGAATCTGCCGATGTTAAACCCGTTCACCCAGATACAGCCTTTGCCCCATCCGGCAAAATCCAGGAAGGTATCCCCCAGCTGCTCCGCTTTAAAGGTAAACTGGTAGAATCCCGGCGTGCCCGGCTGATGAGGAAGGGTGTAATCCAGCCCCGAAAGGTCTTCCATCGGCAGCGTAAACTGTTTCCAGTGGTACTGCTGGTGTCCGTTGACCGTCACGCACTGGTCAATGCCCTTGCGCTGCCGTTCGAGAGACGGACCAAAATTGACACGGCCCATATTCTCCACCAAAATCGACAGGGTTTCCCCTGCCGGCTTTTCTGCCAGCTCATGCTCTTCCAGCAGTTCCCGGTCGTACAGGGTGAGCACCGGCTTCTGATCGACAAACAGGTTGGCGCGGTCGTTGGCGCCGTACAGCCGGATTTTTTCGATCGGCTCCTGTTCCAGCGCCGTCTCGTACAGAATATACCCGTAACCCTGATCCAGTTTTTCCATGCTCTGCGGGCAGACGCTTTCGACACAGCTGGTCAGGTTGTGCAGATTCTCAAACAGTCCGGTGGTATGGACAGGTTTGAGCCTGCCGTAATCCATCCGTTTGATATCGGTGGACAAGGTAACCTCCGGCAGCGGCGCATATTTTGCGATGACCTGCTGGAAGGCACGGTACTTTTCGGTGATCTGGCCATCCTCGGTCAACAGTGCGTCGTAATCATAGGAGGTGACGTCCGGCGTCAGCACATCATAGTAGTTCGAACCGTTCATAAACCCGAAGTTGGTCCCGCCGATAAACATATAAATGTTGACATGACCCTCGGAGAGAATTTCGTCCAGATCTTTGACATGTTCGGCAGTATCGCCCGTCTGGTGGCATTCGACGCCCCAGTTGTCAAACCAGCCGACCCAGAATTCCATACACATCAGCGGTTTGTCGCCGATCTTCCGGCGCATGACCGCAAACTGTTCCCTGCCTTTCGAGCCAAAATTTCCGGTCTGGAGTGCACCCTCCACCTTGCCGCAGGCAAAGGAACTCCCCCACGGTCCATCGGACGTCACCAGCGGAACCTCACAGCCATATTCGATCATCAGGTTTTTGAGGTACTCAAGATACTGATGGTCGTTGCCATAATAGCCATATTCATTTTCGATCTGCATCATAATGACAGGTCCGCCGCGTGTCACCTGGAGCGGCGCGATTACCTCGAACAGCTTCTGGTAATACTCCCGGACATGGCGCAGGTAGGGCGGATACATGCAGCGCAGCCGCATGCCGTCCTCTTTGAGCAGCCAGTAGGGCAGACCGCCAAACTCCCATTCGCCGCAGATATACGGACTAGGGCGCAGAATGACAAACAATCCCAGCTCCTGTGCGATTTTCACAAAAGATGCAACATCCAGCCGACCTGAAAAATCAAACTGTCCCTTTTCTTTTTCATGCAGGTTCCACGGAATGTAGGTTTCAACGGTATTGCACCCCAAAGCCTTCAGTTTTTCCAGCCGGTCTCTCCAGTATTCAGGCAGAATCCTGAAATAATGAACGCCGCCGGAAATGATTTTGACTTTTTCCCCATTCCAGTAAAAATCATCTGAAATTTCAAAATGATTACCCATACTTTCCTCACTTAATCTCTGTTGATGTCAAAACATTTCGGTTTTATCATGATATGGAAGACAAAAGGGGTACAGGTCGTAAAGACCCGTACTCCCCTGCTGTTAACGGCAATTATTTGTACAGTTCATCAAACTGTTTCTGCAGTTCTTCAGTAACGGTGTCAACACCAGCCTGTTTCATTGCGTCCTGGAACTGGGCAACAATATCTTCTGCGGTGCCCTCGTATTTACCATACGCAATCTGTTTCATATAGTTGGTATAAACTTCGCTCAGGTTGCTGATGTAGGACTGGATGTTGTCGACGTTGGCAACGAACTGACCATAAGGATATTCGATCTTGATCTCGTCGTATTCAGCATACAGCGCATCAATTGCATCCCAGTTGAAGGTTGCGTCCTTGATTTCCAGATCGTCGTTACGGCCCCACCAGTAGTTGGTCATACCGTTGATGTTCTGGGTATCGGGGTTGTAGCCTTCGGGCTGAATACGCATGCCGTTTTCATCAACATCCCAGGAAACGCCCTGTTCGCCGTAGCACATCAGATGGTAGCAGTCGGGATCGTTGCGGATCAGGTCGTAAACCATCAGAGCGCGTTCAGGGTTTTCGCTGCCTGCGGAAACTGCCATTGCACCGTGGGTGATCGAAAGTGCAACAACGTTGCCGGTTTCTTCACCGAAGTAGAAGAATCCGGTATCTGCATCCTCATCGGTCTCATAGATCTTGTTGGAAGCAGTGTGGATGACCAGGTCGGTCCAGGTCTGGGTGTGGTGCTGTTCAGCAGCAACCAGGCCGACACGGTAGTCATCACGGTTGGTGGAGGAGGTATTGTTCAGAACGTCGGTACGCCATACGCCGATTTCGTCCCATTCCTTCATCAGTTTTGCGAACTCAACCAGCGAATCGGTATCGGTCATATAAGGAGAATAAACGGTGTACAGATCATCTTTGGTGCCGCCCCACATAGCATTGGAGCTCAGACCATCGATCGAAACGAAGTTGCTGTGAGAGGTGATCCAGCCGCCAGCGAGGGTTCCATATGCAGTTCCGTCAGAGTCCCACGGAATGATATCCGGATATGCTTCCTTGACATAACGGAAGTATTCGGTCATGTCTTCCCAGCTGTGAACGCCATCTTCCAGGCCGGCTTCCTTCGCCCAGTCAAGACGGTAAGCCAAGCCGTGGTTGGTCCACTGAGCGTAGTTGTCTTCCGGAATCAGATAGATTTCGCCGTCATATTTGCACAGATCCCAGTGTTCAGCGGGAACGCTTGCCCAGGTCTGGGGAGCGTAGGTCTGGAGCATCTCTTCAGACAGTTCGAGGAATGCGCCGTTCTTTGCGTTGGGCCATGCGTCCAGCCAGTCAGAAGCGGTACCGACCAGGTCGACGGAACCGTCCATCGAAGCCAGGGTCAGGTTGTAGTTTGCAAGATAATCGGTCCACGGAATATAGTAGATTTCCAGCTCAGCGTTGACTTTTTCGGTCAGGATTTCATTGAGCTTGGTCATCATCGAATCAAGGGTTGCAGCCTGGTCGCCGGTGGGTTTGTCGCCGGTGGTCATGTAGTTGATGACAACATGTTCGGAAGTGTCAATTTCTGCGGAAGCATCGCCGGATTCTTCCGAGCTGTCGGTTGCAGAGCTTTCAGTAGTGGAGCTATCCGTGCTGGAGTCGGAAGTTGAAGAGTCCGAGGAAGACCCCCCCGCATCCGGTGAGAGCAGCTGCCATAATAGCGGTCAACAATACAGCCATCATTCTTTTCTTCATATTCATCATAACAGTACCTCCAATTTTTTTTATGATCATCGCGCCCCAGTTTTCCGGCGTCGCGATGGAACCAACACAGATGATATTATGTACTTTACAGGATTAACCTTTGACTGTACCAACGGTGATGCCGCTGATGAAGTATTTCTGAACGAACGGGTATACCAGGACGATCGGGCCAGTTGCCAGAACCGCGTTTGCCATCTTGACGCCCTCGGTCGGGATATCGGTGATGCTGACGTACTGACCTGCAACCGAGTTGCGCAGTGCATCGGTCTTGTTGACGATCTCGTACAGGGTGTACTGCAGCGGTTTGACCTCAACCTTTGAGCTCAAAAACAGCGAGGACTGGTACCATTCGTTCCAGTAGCCGATCGCCAGGAACAGTCCGATGGTTGCGAGCGCCGGTTTCAGCATCGGCAGGACCAGCGAAACGAAAATGCGTACATCGCCCGCGCCGTCGATCTTGCCCGATTCGGTGATTTCATGGGGAATTGCCTTGACGAAGTTCTTCATCAGAATAATCAGCCACGGAGACATCAGCAGCGGCAGCAGAACCGCCAGGTAGTTGTCTTTCAGGTGATAGGTCTGGGTCATCAGCAGGTAGTAGGGTGCCAGACCTGCGGAAAACAGGCTGGTGAAGTAAATGTAGAAAGAAATGATGTTTCTGAACTCAAAGTCCTTGCGCTGAAGTGCATAGCCGGTCATCGAAATGATGAACAGACCGACAAACGTGCCAACTACAGTCAGGCCAATCGTCAGAATATACGATTTGAAGATGTTCGCGCTCTTAATGACCATCTTGTAGCTTTCCAGCGTGAATTCCTTCGGGATGATCTGAACGCCTACGCTACGAATAACTGATTCACTGGTAAACGATGTGCTGAGAATGATCAGAAACGGAATGACACAGCACAGCGCATAAAACGTAACAAATACATAACCGACAACTTTGGTGACCTTTTCGGTCGGGTCCATTTTAATCTTGACACCCGTCGTCATCAGGTCCTGATGCTTGGTATTTACCATGTTCACACTCTCCTTCTCTCATCAGAACAGCGAATAATCCGGTTCGATCTTCTTGACGGTAAAGTTGACGGCCATTACGATCACAAAACCAATCAGCGACTGGTACAGGCCAACCGCAGATGCAGTCGAGAAGTTGAAGTCAGCTGTAACTGCACGGTATACGTAGGTTTCGATGATGTCGGTCGTCGGGAACAGCAGCGAGTTGGTACCGATGATGTTGTAGAACAGACCAAAGTTACCTTTGACGATGCCGCCCAGTGCGAACAGAAGCAAAATTACAATCGTGGGTTTTAAGCCGGGAAGGACAATGTGCCAGATCTTGTGGAAGCAGTTGGCGCCGTCTACCTTCGCCGCTTCAATGATGCCCGCGTCAATACCCATGATCGCGGCAAAGTATACGACGGAGTTGTAACCGGTGTTCTGCCACAGATAAACCAGAATCAGAATCGGCGGCCATACATTCGGATCGGAATAGGGTTCCCAAAGTTCCAGTCCCAGGCTGCCGAGCATGTTGTTGACGAAACCGGTATCATAGTTCAGCATGTTGAAGACCAGAATGCCGATCAGAACCTGCGATACGAAGTAGGGCAGGAACATCAGCGTCTGAGAAACTTTTTTGAACATTCTGCTGCGAATCTCGTTGAGCAGAATCGCAACCAGTACCGCAAGCAGATTGCCTAAAATAATAAAGCACAGGTTGTACAGGATGGTGTTGATGGTCAGTTCCACCAGTTTGCCGGAAGAAATCAGAAACTCAAAGTTGCTCAGACCGACAAACTTACTGCCGAAAATGCCGTCACGGTAGTTGTATTTGACAAATGCAACCCAGATGCCGGGCAGCGGCATGTAACTGAACAAAAAGAAAAACAGAATCGCCGGGGTACACATTAACAGCAAAACTTTCGACCGCGAAAGTTTTTTCAGAAAACCTTGGTTATCGTTGGACCTTTTCACAGCTATTCACTCCTCGTATGTTTTGCAACCGGTTTCATACGTATATATGAACACTTATTTTCCAACAACGCAAGGTTTTTTTGTCATATTGCTAAATATTTCTGTTTCTTACAATAAATTTCCATTTTTTTGTTAAAATTAACCGCAATAATCGTCATATTTTGCTCATTTTTTGGCTCCGCTGCTCTTTCGAATCACCAAACTCGGTGTTACCAGTTTCAAAAGTTCCCCTCTGTCCTCGATTGCGTCAATCGCCGCCTCAATCAGGCACTTGCCAAAATACTGATAATTATAGTCTATTGTCGTAATCGACGGATTCATTACCTGCGAAATATAGGTATTGTCGTAACCGACAACCGAAACATCCTCCGGAATCCGGAACCCATGCTCCAGCAGGCTGTGCATGACCCCGGTCGCTGCAAAATCGTTGATTGCGACGACTGCTGTCGGCCGCTTCCCTTTCGCCAGCATCTCATTCATCAGACGGTAGCCGCTTTCCACGTTATACGACCCCTCTGCCGAAATCAGGTCGGGATCATACGGAATATGGTACTTTTGCAGCGAGCGCCGGTACTGGACCAGCTTCTCATAGGTCGACAGAACCCGCACGCTTCCGCCGACCATCGCAATCTCCTGATGTCCCAGCGAAATCAGGTATTCCATCAGCAGTTCCATCGCCTTCATGCTGTCAATGCGGACCATCTTGCATTTTGTCCCCTCCAGCTTGCCGGTGACGACGACCGGCGTCGTGTTCATAACCTGGTTTACTTTTTCAACATACTCCATATTCGACACCAGGTCGTCCACACGTCCGCCGATCTGGATGATCGCGTCCACCCGCTGCTGCACCATCTGGTCCAGCAGATACTCCTCCTGCTCCATCACATTCAGCGAATTGCACAGCATGACCGTATATCCGGCCAGTTTTGCCGCCTGCTCGCAGGCAAGAAACAGCTCGGCATAAAACGGGTTGCGCACATCTGCAACCAGTATCCCGATGATCTTGCTCTTGGTTTCAGACAGACCACGCGCCATTGCGTTGGGTTTGAAGTTGTACTTTTCAATGATTTCCAGAACCTTTTTCCGCTTTTCCTTCCGGACGTTGGTATTGCCCGTCAGAACTCTGGAAACGGTCGCAGGAGATACTTCCGCCTCTTTGGCGATATCATAGATGGTAATCGGTTTACTTTCGTTCGCTTTCAGTACTTGCACCTTGCGCACCCTCTCAATCTATATTAAAAGTCAAACCTTCCTCTCCTCTTTACCGTCACTACGCATCTCCATGTTGCTGCCGCATGCAGAAAATAATTAAAAAACGTATCTTTCTTCCAGAACAGACGGGTCAAACGTTTAACTTTAGGTATTTTATCTGCGAAACCGCTTTCAACTTTATCTTACCCAATATTTATGGATATGTCAATACGGCTGCTATATGATAAATATTATGAATTTTCGCCGTAAAAATTGTAACACTTTTCCCTTCTCCGGATGCTGTCGGGACTGCCGGCCGGTATTTGTCACAATATACAGAATTTATTCTTGAAATCCGATACCATCCATGCTATCATGAATACAGTAACGTCATAAGCAACATTTTTACCGCGAAAAGATTGGAGAAAAGTATGAAAAAGTTTAAACGGGTCACCCCTGAACAGGTCGGTGTCTCCAGCAAGGCTGTCTTACAGCTGCTGGACGAGCTGGAAAGCGGTTCGACAGAACCGCATGGTATCATCATCATGCGCCATGGGAAAATCTGCGCAGAGGGTGCCTGGAAGCCGTATGCACTGGGTATCAACCACGGCATGCAGTCCTTTACCAAAACCTATTCCGCCACGGCAATCGGCATCGCCTGCCGGATGGGGCTGCTCTCTCTCGACGAAAAACTGACCGATATCTTCCCCGGAAAAGGCCAGCAGCAGCCGTTTACCGACCAGCTGACCGTCCGCAACCTGCTCCGGATGGGGACCGGCATGCAGAGCCTGCCCGGATTTGACGGCGACTGGGTGGACAACTTCCTCCGCCATCCGATTGAAAAACAGCCGGGCAGTGCGTTTTTTTACAACAGCGTCGGTTCCACGATGCTCGGCGCCATCATCCGCCAGAAAACCGGCAAAACACTGCATGAATTCCTGTCGGCCTGTCTGTTCCCGAAGATCGGCATCAATGCCGATCACCTCGGCTGGATGCGGCTGCCGGACGGAATGGAAATCGGCGGCAGCGGCTTGTTTGCCACGCTGGAGGACAACCTCCGGCTGATGAAACTGTATCTCGACGGCGGCGTCTGCGACGGTGAACGGATTCTGTCGGAAGAATATGTAAAGCTCGCAACCTCCAAACAGATCGACAACGGCCCCGGTCCTTCTCCGGAAGCAAGCTCCGGGTATGGGTTCCAGATGTGGATGTGTTCACGGCCGGGCTGTTTCCGTGCCGACGGCGCAATGGGCCAGTATGGGTTTGTCGCGCCCAAAGAGGACATGGTCATCATCCTCCACCAGACGATGGACGGTCCGCAGGCAGATACCGTCCTGTCGTATTTTTACCACCTGCTGGACAATGGTGTCGACCGCAACCCCGGCACCGAAGCTGACGCGTGTGCGCTTAAAAGACGGCTGTCCTGCCTGTCGCTTGCGGCGCCGCATTACGGCCCATATGGCAATAAAGACGGCTTCAGCGGCAGCTGGAAGGTCACAGACGGTCGTTTCCACATGGGGCTGGTGACCGGCGGGATTATGCAGCGGTATTTCCCGACTGCGCCGATCGAAAGATTTACCGTCGAATTTGACGGCGACGAATGTATCCTGACGATTCAGGAGGGCGGCAGAGTCCAGCGGCTGGCTGCCGGAATGGACGGCTCTGCCAGAAGAAATACAGTGGTCTTCCCGCTGAGTCCGGTTTCGATGCTGGACATCGGGTGCAGCTTTGAAAAAGAGGATGTTTTGCTGTTTGAATGCCGGATGCCGGAGACCTGCTATGCCTATCAGCTGCGGATGACGCTGGGTGAAAACGGTCTGACGATTGAAAAGACCTACACCAACTGTGACCCTGAACCGGATGCCGTCCATCAGGCAGCAGCTGTCCGAGAATAAACGCCGAACCTTGCAAAAGGCCGGATTCCCGTTTTGGGAATCCGGCCTTTTCTATCGATATATAACATTACTGACGGTGTGCGGTATACTGGAGATACTCGTTCCAGACCGTTTCAAACCAGTCATCGGTTTTCGGCAGCGGCCTGACCGGCACAAACCCGGAGGTACACTGCCCCTCTGTCCAGATGGTCCGCACCCAATCGCCGCGGTGGGTTCCATTTCCGGGACAGTACCGGTAGGCAGACAGTTCCTCCCTGCCGGTCAGACCGACAAACGAGATATCGCTGCCGTTTTCCGACAGCATCAGTGCCGAACCTCTGCTGCCGCAGGCAGGCCCGGTGCAGAGCATCGCCGACAGCATCGCCTGCTGAACGACCAGCATATCCCGGTTTTTGAAGGCAAAGGGCAGTTCGAGCGGTGAAGCCGCCTTTGTCTCCCGATAAAAGCCGACAAGGGTGTCCATCACCTTCCGACCGGTCTGTTCGATTCCGTCACGGGAGCGAATCTCCGCCGCCTGACAGGTCATCTCACGCTGAAAGGCGGTCCGCTGGCTTACGACCGGCTGTTCGCCGCCGTCCAGCAGCTGCCGCATCTGTTCCAATAGTTCAATCGTCCCGGTTCTGACTGCGCCCGACCATTCCTCGGCCGGACGGGAATCGGGGGTTGTATCGGCGATATGCTCGGCTGCACGCTGGGAGCCGACCTGCGTCGAATTGAGGGCAGAACCGCCCGGACGTGCAATGCCAAAGGTACCGGCGACCTCACCGGCCGCGTACAGTCCTTTTACCGTCGTCTGCCAGTCGAGGTCGATTGCAAGTCCGCCGTTGTTGTGCTGGGCACAGACGGCAATCTCCAGCGGCTGATGATACAGGTCAATTCCATGCGACGCATACAGGTCAATCGCTTTCTGGTTCATCTGTGCCAGCCGTGCGATTGGGGTTTTCAGCAAGGCGCCGCTGCGCTGCAAATAATAGCGTGCTTCCTCTCCCAGTCGGTCGAACCCGTTTTCCAGTCCGATCGGGTCGGTGCGAAAATCCAGGTACACCCGGTTTCCCTTGTCCACCACTTCGTGATGGACGATCAGGTCGATGATCGAAGAACCGGCAATTTTGCTGGTGTCAAAAGGCCACTGGTACCCTTTGAGGAAGACCATGTCCAGTGCCTGCTGCGGCGTCTCAAAGTATTCGGGCAGGAATTCCCGCTCATGTCCGTCGCGGTCTACCGCGATATAGCGCGGCAGGACCTGCTGGTAACTGCCGGAGACGTTCCAACGGAAGCCGACCGACGCCAGCCCATACTGCCATTCCTGCAAATTGCATCCGGCGGCGCCTGCTTCCAGTGCCATGCCGGTCATGCCGGTCTGACTTTCGGGATAAACAGAGGCCTGATAGACAATCGCAGGACCGCCGGTCGCCAGAATGACCTGATTGCAGAGAAAGACCGTCATCCCCCAGTCGGATTCGGAAAGGCGGTTAAGGTCGATGGCGAGCACACCCTTGATATGGTTGTCCTCAGTAATCAGCCGGACCGCCTGCATCCGGTCGTAAATCGGGATCTGTTTGCGGTTGACCGACGCTTCCAGCTTTTCCGTCATCATCTTCGACGTCAGCGGTCCGCAGGAGGTCGCCCGGCGGTATGGGTCATGGTCGGTCTTGTACCCGACGTATTCCCCATACCGGTTGGTCGGAAAGGGCACGCCCAGATTGACCAGCTTCATAAACGACCGCAACGAACCGGCGGCTTCCGCCAGTGCAGTGTCGCCGTTGACACTGCCGCCGTCAAACAGGTTTTTCGCCAGCAGATAGATGCTGTCCTGTGCATCCGAACAGAGGGAAAGTTTATAATAGGTCTGCTTGTCGCTGCCGGTGTTGCGGGAAGTCCCCATCCGGACCCCTTCGGTCAGAATCGCAATCTGGCGCCGTCCCAGATCGTACAGGGTATCCGCCGCATTAAACCCGGCGCACCCGGAACCGATGACCAGCGTATCCAGCGACAGGATGGCAATTTTCTGGCCGTTATGCTCTACAAATTTCATCCGTCATCCTCCCCGCCGCCTTACAGCCGCCGGATATGGAACCCGCCGTCGGCATTGAGAACGGTACCGGTGCCAAAATCCAGCAGCCCGGAGACTGCCGCCAGTACACAGTTTGCGACATCCTCCGGCTGTCCGAACCGGCGAATCGGGGTGACACCTTCTGCAATCATCTTCTCGTATTTTTCGTGGACGACCGCCGTCATATCGGTCGCAATGATGCCGGGACGGACTTCGAATACCGGGATACCATAGTCGGCCAGTTCATCGGCAAACAGCTGGGTGACCATCGAAATGCCTGCTTTTGAAATGCAGTATTCCCCACGCGAGGTCGAGGAGGTGTAGGCGGAGATGGACGAAATATTGACGATGCGCGGAGTATAATCCGGCAGCTGTTTTTTCTGGCAGGCAATCATCCAGTTGGCCGCTCCCTGGCACATAAAGAAGGTCCCTTCACAGTTGACCTTCATCAGCCGTTCAAAGCTCTCCGGGGTTGTTTCGAGGATATTCAGCCGGACTTTGCAGGCAACGCCGGCGTTGTTGACCAGTACATCGATTCGTCCGAACCGTTCCAGCACGGTATCCAGCAGACGTTCCCGGTTTTCGGCGCTGGAAATATCACAGGTATAATAGTATGCTTCTCCCAGCTGGTTCAGCTCTTCCATCAGACCAGTCACTTCCGTTTCCGGCGTCACGGCACACAGCACCGTGAGATATCCTTCCGACAGCATTTTTCTGGCAATGGCCAGCCCGATTCCACGCCGGGCACCGGTGACAATGGCGACCTTTTTCATCACAGATACACTCCTTTTATCTAATATTCTGCCGTTTACTGGTTGGACTGTTTGACCGCCTCACGGTAAAGGTCGGTATAAATCCGGTCGCGGACGACACACCCTGCTTTGGACCCCAGCCGCATCAGCTGCGAACATTTGCCGCAGGAGATGCAGCACTGACCGGCGTCCATTCCCTTCCCGGACAGGATATCTTCGGCAAACGTCGGGTAGGCAAACGCCATCCGTCCAAACCCGGCAATTTTATAATAGCCGTTCTCGACCGCACCGGCTGCCATCTGACCGGCAAACTGCCGCAGATAGCTGATACCGGAGCCGATGACTGTCAAATCGGGATAAGCTGTCTGGACGGTCTTCATGCAGTCGAGCATCCGCTGGACACCGACCAGCGGATTTTCCGGAATCGGATAGGGCTGCCAGTCGGCAGGACGGTTGACATGGGGATTGACATAGGGGTTGCCGATGGTGATGTCCAGCAGGTCCAATCCCAGCTGGTTGTGCAGAATCCCGACCAGTTTGACCGGTTCGGACAGATCAGGGGTCAGGCCGCCGTCCGGGCTGACGCCAAAACCATACGGGTAGGGAAAACCGTCGTAGATATTCAGGCGTGAGGTGACCAGAAATCCGCTGCTGACCGATGCCTTTGCCGCCATCACGCTTTCCCGCAGAAACCGGGTACGATTTTCAAAGCTGCCGCCAAAATCGCCGGGACGGTTGTAGGCAGAGAGCAGCTCACTCCCAAGGTAGCGGTGGCAGGACTTGATGTCCACCCCGTCAAACCCGGCCTTTTCGGCGAGATGGGCCGCCTCTCCCATCCGTTCGGTCAGACGGTGCAGATAATCGTCGGTGACGATACGGTCCTGTGAAATGGGGGTATCCTTTTCAAACAGCGGATTGTTATAGGCAATCAGCGGTGCCGGGACTCCTTTCGGTTTGCTGTATCGGCCCGAATGGGTCGCCTGCATGATGATCACCGGTGCAAAGCCGTGCTTTTTGATCGAGATTTCCCGAATCCGGTCGTTCATCGCCCGGAATGCGTCGAGATTTTCCTCTTTAATCCAAAGCTGGCGAGGGTTGGCGCGTCCTTCTTCCCAGACTGCCGTCGCTTCCTCCCAGATCAGCCCGGCTCCACTGGCGGCAAATTTGTCATACCGACGGAGTGTCAGCTCATCGGGTTTGCCGTCGGCGGTGCCGTCACAGCCCTCCATCGGCTGAATTGCGATCCGGTTGGCAATGGTTTTGCTGCCGACGGTCACCGGTTCCCGCAAAACCGCCTCGTCCCCAAACGGAACAGACAAATTTTCGGCGGCGATTTCCTGTTTTAACTCTTCCAGTGTTTTGTAATGAAACATACTGTATTCCTCCCTGATTTGGCTCCGGGTTGACGGATTTTCCAAAACCCGCTTGTCTTCTACTGGTTTTATGATAAAATAAAACTAAAATCATGTGTAGGCTTTGCTTTGGCTTCCATATGTAAAATTTGCTTTTTTTGAGATCGGCTTTTGACGACCCCGCAAATTTTACATATCTTTGGACAAGAAATGCAGACAATTTCCCGTAAGAATACAGTATCCTGAAAGACAGATATAAAATAAATCTTTGCAGCCGGAAAGGATGACATCTATGCACAAGTTCAGGATCGGACTGACTTCGGTCACGTTCCGCCAGAAATCAATCGATGAAATTATCGCCATCACCCGGCAGGCCGGGCTGTCCGGCATCGAATGGGGCGGAGACGTCCACCTCCCTCCCGGTGATGTCCGGCTCGCTGCCAAAACTGCCGAAAAAACACATGCAGCCGGACTGCAAGTGCTGTCATACGGGTCCTATTATCACGGCGGCGAAACCGAAGATTTCGGAGCGGTCCTTGCGACCGCAAAAGCGCTGGGCGCGCCGGTCATCCGGGTATGGGCCGGGCATAAAACCTATGAGGAAAGTACGCCTGAAGAATTCGCGTCGCTTGCCCACAGATTTGCCCAGGCGGCAGAACTGGCTGGAAAAGAAAACATCCGGATTTCGTTTGAGTACCACCGTGGAACCGCTACCCAGACGATCGAAGGCGCACTCGTCCTGCTAAAAACCGCAAACCACCCCAATCTGTCCAGCTACTGGCAGCCCAACCCGGACATCACCCAATCTGAACAGCTGGCGGAAATTGACGCCCTGCTCCCCTATATGACCAACGTCCATGTCTTCACCTGGACCGGCGCAAATGTCCGCCATCCGCTGGCGGACGGGACAGAACGCTGGATGGAATACCTGTCCCATATCCGGAAGGACGGCAAAGAGCGTGACCTGATTCTCGAATTTGTACAGGACGACCGGGACGACGCCCTGTTTGAAGACGCAAAAACGCTGCACAGCTGGCTGAACCGGCTGAACGAACTGGAAGGAGCGACCTGATATGAAAACACCGGCGGCTTTTATCAACTCTTCACCCGACCACAAAATTTTCACTGCATTTGACCCGGCAACCATCGCACGGCTGCGGGAAACGCTTGACCTGCCAGATGAAGTGATTCTATCCTCTGAATTGGAACAGCACCGGGAACGGCTGGCAAAAACAGAATACCTTTTTTCGACCTGGGGAATGCCCGCCCTGAGCGAGGAGGTCATCCTGGAATATTTTCCGGCATTAAAGGCGGTCTTTTATGCGGCTGGTTCGGTACAGCAGTTTGTACGTCCCTATTTAAACTGTGGCATCCGGGTTTTCAGTGCGTGGGCTGCAAACGCAGTGCCGGTCGCTGAATTTACGGTGGCAGAGATTGTCCTGTCCGGCAAAGGGTACTTTCTGGGGATGCGGCGGCAGCAAACCGGCGGCCGGGAAGCGTTCGCACAGTTCAGCGGTTCGCTGCCCTGCAACTACCATGTAAAAGTCGGCCTGCTGGGTGCCGGTATGATCGGTTCACTGGTCGCAAAGATGCTGAGACAGTATGCGTTTGAGGTGCTGGTTTACGACCCGTTTGCCAGTGACGAAAAACCGGCGGCGCTGGGTGCAACCCGCGCCGGTCTGGACGAAATCTTCTCGGAATGTCAGATCATCTCCAACCATATCGCCAACCTCCCCACCACCCAGCGAATGCTCGGCTACCGGCAATTCTCCCGGATGAAACCCAATGGCGTTTTTATCAACACCGGCCGTGGTGCACAGGTGGTGGAAGAAGACCTCGTCCGTGCGCTGCGGGAATGCCCTGACCGGACGGCACTGCTGGACGTCACCTGGCCGGAACCGCCGCAGGCGGACAGCCCGCTGCTGACGATGGAAAATGTCATCCTGACCCCCCATATCGCCGGCAGCATGAACCAGGAAGTGTCCCGGATGGGCGAATATATGGCGGATGAATATCAGGCGCTGATTGAGGGGAAAGACTGCCGGTATGAAGTCTCCCTCAAAATGCTGGAAACAATGGCATGAAATCCGCATTGATCTCTCAGCTGCGATACAGCGATACCGGGCAGTCTCCCCACAGCCATTATCACCTGTCCTGTGAGATGGTGCTGGTCTGTGAAGGAGAGGCGGAGTTCTGGATTGACGGACGTCGGTATCTCGCCTCCAAAAACTCGATTGTATTTATCAGCAGCTATGAGCCGCATGAAATCCGTATCCGCCAAACACCCTACCGGCGGTATTTTGCGATGGTACAGGCGGCAGAACTGGAACGGATATTTCCGACGTCGGTTCTGCCGGGTATCTTCCGCAACCGTCCTGCGGGATTTTCCCATTGTGTATCGTTGCAGGCATTTGGGGATGAACCGGAGCGGATTTTTGCCAGATTAAAGGATGAATGGGAAAGCAGCGCACCTTATGCCCAGCATATGGTCAAAAACCTGCTGGAACAGCTGCTAATTCTGGTCTACCGGGCATGTCCCCAAAACTTCACGGCACTGGAAAACAACACCGGCAGCCGTATCCGGGATATCCAACAGTATATCGAGCAGCATTTTGCCGAAGATCTGAAGATTTCCCAGATTGCACAGGAGTTTTATATCAACCATTCCTACCTGACCCACGTCTTTAAACAACAGGTCGGCTACAGCCCCAAACAGTATATCCTGCTCAACCGGCTCTCCTATGCGCAGGAACTGCTGGAAACGACTCAGTTACAGGTTTCCCAGATTGCCTACCGCTGCGGCTTTGGGGATGTCAACAACTTTATCCGTGCCTTTAAGAGCTACTCCGGCCTGTCGCCCAATCAGTTCCGCCAGCAGCACGGCCTGGGATAAACGTCCGTCTGCCGGTAAAGCAGCCGGACGGCTGATACTGTATTCCATACAACGAAAAGAGGATGAATATGAATCCGGTTAGAAAATATTGGCTGGACAATATGCTCAAAATTGTAACCCCGGTATTGGACGCGCTGTCCAGAGACTGTCTCCGACAGGAAATGCCGGTGGAATGCCAGCCGGACGTAAACGACCGTGAGAACTATACCTATCTTGAAGCTTTCGGGCGCATCCTGACCGGAATCGCGCCCTGGCTGGCTGGCAGGCCGGTCTCGGAACAGGAAGACCAGCTCCGCCAAAAATATGCAGAGCTGGTCCGTCAGTGTATCCGGGTCGCGGCCGACCCGGATGCAAAGGATCGTATGAACTTTTCTGAAGGCGATCAGCCAATCGTCGACGCCGCTTTTCTCGCACAGGGTATCCTGCGTGCACCCAAAGAGCTTTGGGAACCGTTGGACGGACAAACCAAAGAGCGGGTACTGGACGCAATGCGTCAGACCCGCTCCCGGCGTCCATATAAATGCAACTGGCTGCTGTTTTCGGCGATGATCGAATGTCTGCTGCACCATGCGGGTGCACCTGACTGGGACCCGATGCGGATTGACTACGCGCTGCTCAAACACGCAGAATGGTACAAAGGCGACGGGTGGTATGGCGACGGCGACACCTTCCATCTGGATTATTACAACAGCTTCGTCATTCAGCCGATGCTGCTGGACGTTCTGGCAGAGATGCGGGACGAGTTCGACGACTGGAAAGACTTTGCGCAAACTGCATGGCTGCGCGCCTCCCACTACGCGACCCATCAGGAACAGCTGATCTCACCCGAAGGTACCTATCCGCTGGTCGGCCGGTCGCTGACCTACCGTTTTGGCGCATTCCATGCGCTGGCGATGGCAGCATATCACCATAAGCTGGAAGACGGCATGACACCCGCTCAGGTCCGCTGTGCGCTGACGGCTGTGATGAAGAACATCCTCTCCTTTGACGACATGTTTGACCAAAACGGCTGGCTGCAAATCGGCGTCTGCGGACATCAGCCGGGGATGGGGGAACGCTATATCTCCACCGGCAGCCTGTACCTGTGCAGTGCGGTCTTCCTTCCGCTGGGTCTGGATGAAAATGACCCGTTCTGGAGCGCACCCGATGAAGACTGGACGATGAAAAAGCTGTGGAAAGGCCGCAATCTGAACTGCGGTCATGCGCTGGACGTTTAACCGGCTGAATCAGAAAATATGCAAAGGAGGCATGAAGACATGAGATTTGGTGTATGCGGCAGTTTACAGGACGCGCCGGTCCTTCAGCAAATCGGATTTGATTATTTCGAATTTAACTTTTCTGCCTGTACGGCGATGGATGAAACCGACTACCGGCAGATGAAAAATGCGGTCGATTCGATGCAGTTTTATCCCGAAGCAATGAATGTCATGCTCCCCGGCAGCTTTCATCTGACCGGGGAAAATGTCCGGCTGAAACCGGTCACGGAATACCTGAAAAAGGGATTTGACCGCGCTGCCGGACTGCATACAAAGGTCGTCGCGTTCGGTTCCGGTCAGGTGCGCAGTCTGCCGGATGGGTTTACCGACCGTGGGAAAGCCTTCGACCAGCTGGAGGAATTTCTGTGCATTGCCGGTGACATCGCCGCTTCGTATGCAATCAGCATTGCGATTGAACCGCTCGCCTTTGATGAGTCCAATATCATCAATCTGGTCAGCGAAGCGGCTTATCTGGCCGACCGCGTCGGCAAATCCAATGTCCGCTGTCTGGCCGATTATTTCCATATGGTCCGCAACAGGGAAAGCTGTTCCTCCATCGCGGCAAATGCCGGCTGGATGGAGCACTGTCATATCGCCTGCCCGGAAGGACGTGTCTGTCCGATGCCCGGAAACTGGGATTATACCCCATTCTTTGACGCGCTGAAAAAAGCCAACTATCAAAACCGTCTCAGCATCGAATGCAGCGGCGGCGCCGACTGGAAAAAAGACGGCGGGACGGTGCTCCGGTTTCTGAAAAGTTATCTGGAACCGTAGGCCGGACAGAACAGAGTTTTACACCAGCAGGTATTGAATCGCGTTGAAAAAGTATCCGACCAGGATAATTCCGACGACACAGATGGCGATAAATGCCGCCAGCAGTCTGGATTTGACGGCCTTTTTCAGCATAATCATCGAGGGTAAGCTGAGGGTGGTCACTGCCATCATAAACGAAAGTATCGTCCCCAGCCCGGCTCCTTTAAACAACAGGCTCTCTGCGACCGGTATCGTCCCGAAGATGTCGGCGTACATCGGCACACCGACCAGTGTCGCCAGTATGACGGCAAAGGGATTGTCATTGCCCAGAATCATCTCGACCCATTGCTGTGGGACAACGTTGTGAATCAGTGCGCCGATGCCGACACCAATCAGGATATACGGCGCGACCTTTTTGATTGTGCTCACCAGCTGTTCTTTTGCATAAACGACCCGGTCATGTCGGGTCAGCTGCATGCCCTCCGCTTCGATGTGGGGGGCATTTTTGATAAAGTCCTCGACATACCGTTCCATCCCCATTTTTTCCAGCAGGCTGCCGCCAATCACCGCAATCACCAGACCCAATATCACATATACGACCGCGACCCTTGCACCAAAGACGCTCATCAGCAGCACCAGCGACCCCAGGTCGACCATCGGCGATGAAATCAGAAACGAAAAGGTCACCCCGACCGGCAGACCGGCGCTGGTAAATCCCATAAAAATTGGGATGGAAGAGCAGGAACAGAATGGCGTAACCGTCCCCAGCAGTGCCGCGACTGTATTCGCGCCGATTCCATGGAATCGGCCGAGGATCTTTTTGGTCCGTTCCGGCGGGAAGTAGCTCTGGATATAGGAGATACCAAAGATCAGGACCGACAGCAGGATGAATATTTTGATGGTGTCGTAGATAAAAAACTGCAAGGCACCGCTGACAATGCTCCCCTCGGTCAGTCCCACAGCGTTCAGCGCATTGCCGATCAGTGTGTTCAGCCATTTCATGCCGAGAATCTGGTCCTGAAAAAACAGCCAGATCATCCGAAGTGTTTCCATAACAATAGACTCCTTTCGCCGGACTTTCAGTTCTAAATTTTTCGATATAATGTAGGGTAAAACCGCCATCATCCGGCTGAATGGCTGTTCGGATGGTTGATCGTCCGCCCTCCTCTCAAATCTATTTTATTCGAACTGATAACAGTATATCTCTCAAATCGAAAAAAGTCAATAGGTAAAGTGTGGCCGCGTTGACACGCAATCGGGTGACTGATATAATAAGATTAACAACATAATTCGATCCGATTGTTGTAAAATACCTGTCTTTTGTTATTATAGAAAGAATTGAATATGAGCTATCTGAATGAAATGAATGATAAAATCCGGATCGCCACTGAAGAAGCCGAACACTTTCATACAGAAGTTGAGTGCATTTTTGTCATCGAAGGTTCCCTCCAGGTCTCTTTGCAGGGACAGACCTACTCGATGGGCAGACATGATATCCTGCTCATCAACTCCGGACTTTATCACAGTATCCATGTCCCGGAAAAAGCCATCCTCTGTGTCGTCCAGTATTCCTGGCAGCTGTTGGTGACGCTGCTGCCAAACGACGCCGCCTTCTTCGACTGCAACAGCGTCAAAAACCCGCAGCGCTCCTGGCAGGATTTGCAGTCGATCTTCCAGCAGCTGGTATACCATGCGGTCGGCGTCAGGCACCGGACCCGCTGTATCCAGCAAAGCATACTGTATCGTTTGCTGGATGAGCTGATTGAACACCACCTCCAGACGACCCGGCGGTACGACTCGGAAGAGGACGTCCGGCTGCATAAAATCCTGCAATATGTCGGCAAAAACTTCCAGAACAATATCAGCCTGTCGGCGCTGGCCGACGAGCTGTTTGTATCCACTTCGACGCTGTCCCGGTTTTTTAAAAAGAAAATGGGGATTTATTTTGCTGACTATCTGAGCCAGGTCCGGCTGGAATATGCCGCGAGAGAACTCGGCGCAACCGACAAAAGTGTCACCCAGATTGCGGCGGACAGCGGTTTTGCCAACCTTTCGACCTTTAACCGGGTCTTTCGCGAAACCTGTCAGATGACCCCGTCCGACTACCGCCGACGCCGCCGTCAGCAATTGCAGGACGAACGCATCCAAGAAAAGAAATTGCAGGAACAGCTCCGCAGTCAGTTGCAGATACCGGCCGAACAGCCGCTTCCCTCGCTGCCGCCTGCTGTGATTCAGGTACAGGCCGACGTCACCGACGGAAAGGCATACCGCAAATTCTGGAACAGGACAATGAACGCCGGTTCACTGAATACCCTGCTGATGGTCAATATGCAAAAACAGGTGCTGTATCTGGCGGAACACCTGGGGTTTCAGTATGTGCGGGTCTGGAACATCTTCTCCCTGCCGATGATGATAACCGATGGCCGGAGAACCGGCGGTTATCAATACGACCGGCTGGATCTGGTGCTGGACTTTCTGGTCGAGCACCACCTCGTTCCCTTTCTGGATATGGGCGTCCGTCCAAATGCCGCCATCCGTTCGGAAAGAGAAACGGTCTATTATGAGACGGAATGTGTCGAGTTCGCATCGCGGCAGATCTGGGAAGCGGCGGTCTCGGATTTTATCCGGCATATCGTCAAACGGTATGGCGCCGACATTGTCAGCAGGTGGATTTTTGAGGTATCCTGTGACACATTCCATGCTCCGCAGGGGAACTGTTATCAGGACGACGATTACCGGCATATCCGGGCATTTTCCTATCTCTACCGGGAACTGAAGGCAGTCTCCCCGCTGATTCAGGTCGGCGGACCGGGCGCCATCGTCAACTGGAACAACTCCTTTACGCTGGATTTTCTGGAGCAGTGCCGTGCATCCTCCTGTCTGCCGGACTTTGTCTCGATGTTCCTGTTCCCCTACGACACCTTCTCCGAAATGGGCCAAATCACCCACCGCCGCACCGTCAACCGCCGGTTTGAACAGGAACAGATCGACTGTATGGAAAAAATGCTCGCGGTTTCCGGCGTCGACAGCCGGGTGTATATCTCGGAATGGAACAACTCCCTCTCCAACCGGGACTATCTGAATGACAGCTGTTTCCGTGCCGCCTATATCGTCGAACAGGTCCGCCAGATCTGGGGCAGGGTCGAGATGATCAATATCTGGATGGCGTCCGACTGGGTGAGCCATTATTTCGACACCGGCGGAAAGATCGCCAACGGCGGAAGTGGGTTATTGACCAAAGATATGATTCAAAAACCCGCCTATTATGCGCTGGCTTTCCTGAACAGTATTGGCGACTGTCTGATCAAAAAGGACAATGGATACCTGATAACCAGCCGCGGAAAACAGGACTTCTACATTCTCTGCTACAACTTTAAATGGTATGATTGCAGCTATTTTGTCGACAAGGAAGACCTGCGCAAACCGTCCGACATCGACAACCTGTTTCAGGATAAACAGCCGCTGACGCTGCAATTTTGTTTAGAGCAGCTGCCGTTTGACCGGTGTGTCGTCAAAAAGCGGCTGATTACCCCAAAAGAAGGGATGCTGCTGACCGAATGGAGCCGGTTTAAATTTGCGCAGTCGCTGGACGCGTCGGATGTCCAGTATATCCGGCAGGCCTGCTTTCCGCGGATGAGCATGGAACAGGTTACAACCGAACAAAATCAATTGCAGCTGGAGGTCGTTTTGCAGCCGCATGAAGTCATGCTGATTCATATCTATCGGGCACAGGATTAAAACTGCATATATTTTGATTACCAATGGGCGAGCACGCAACAAACTGGTGTTGTTTGTTGCACGCTCGCCTTTTTGCATAAATATTTGAAAATCACAGCAAGAAAAATGAAACAAAAAGCAAGCAAATTTCCCGTAAAACCGTTATACTGAAAATAACAAAAGACGGTATGAACCGACAGTTGGATAAACAATCAAGTTCAGGAGGCTACGCTATTATGAAAAACGGTAAATTACAGGTCGCAATCGTCGGCTGCGGCGGTATCGCAAACCAGAAACACTTTCCTTCGCTGAAATCTCAGGCTGACAAGTGCGAAATGGTCGCATTCTGCGATATCATCGTCGAACGTGCCGAAAAGGCTGCTAAAGAATACGGCACCCCCGATGCCAAGGTATACAGCGATTACCATGAGCTGCTCAAGGACAAAGACATCGACGTCGTCCATGTCTGCACCCCGAACGTCGCTCACTGCCCGATTACCGTCGCTGCATTTGAGGCAGGCAAACATGTCATGTGCGAAAAACCGATGGCTGCAACCACCGAGGACGCTGAAAAGATGATGGCTGCCTGGAGAAAGTCCGGCAAAAAGTTCACCATCGGCTATCAGAACCGCTTCCGTACCGATGCACAGATGCTCAAACGCGCCTGCGTTGAAGGCAAACTGGGCGACATCTATTTTGCAAAAGCACATGCAGTCCGCCGCCGTGCCGTCCCGACCTGGGGTGTATTCCCGGATAAATCCAAACAGGGCGGCGGTCCTCTGATCGATATCGGCACCCATGCGCTGGATATCACCCTCTGGTGCATGGACAACTACAAACCTGTTTCGGTCACCGGTTCGGTTTTTGAAAAACTCGGCCACCTGCCCGAAGCAACCGAAGGCAATATGTTTGGTCCGTGGGACCCCAAGACCTTCGAGGTTGAGGACTCCGCTTTCGGCTTTATCAAGATGGAAAACGGTGCAACCATCTTCCTGGAATCCTCCTGGGCACTCAACGTCAGAAAATCCAGAGAAGCTGCGACCACCCTCTGCGGTACCAAGGCAGGCGCTGAAATGGACGGCGGCATGAGCCAGGAAGGCTACGACCTGATCTTCAATGAAACCACTGCCGGCGTCCTGACCGAAGAACATATCTCTGATACCGGCGCTGTTGCCTTCTTTGAAGGCAGCACCGGCGGCTCTCCTGAGGTCAAGGAGTGCAAACAGTGGCTGGAAGCCATCATCGAGGACAAAGACCCGCTGGTTAAACCCGAACAGGCATTTGTCGTCACCCAGATTCTGGACAGCATCTATAAATCTGCTGCCCTCGGTCATGAAATCAAACTGGGTTAATCATTTATAAATGTGATCTGCCGGGCAGGGACTCCCTGTCCGGCAGATTATCAGGCTTGAGGAGGAATTTTAATGTCCAGAATTAAGACTTGTGTCAGCCTGTACAGCTTACAGGACGAATATCTGAACCATCGGATGAACCTGGAAGATATTATGCGGTTCGTCAAGGAAAAAGGCGCGGAAGGTGTCGAAATCCTGCCCGACCAGATGCTGAAAGGCGCTCCGGATATTTCCGAAGAGACCGTCCAGCTGTGGAACAAGATGATCGAAGAAACCGGTCTGACCCCGGTTATCGCCGACGTCTTTCTCAACACCAACCTGTATAAAAACCGCACCCTGACCCACAGAGAGTGCATAGACCTGCTGATTAAGGAAATCAAACAGGCCAACCGTCTGGGAATCCATCTGATCCGGTTTGTATCGATGGTGCCCTACTGGGTCATCGAGCCGCTGCTCCCCTACTGCGAGAAATACGACGTCACCGTCGCACTGGAAGTCCATGCCGCGATGGCGTTCGATATCCCGGAAACCAAAGCGTTTATCGAAGAGATGAAACGGGTCAACTCTCCCTATGTCGGCCTGGTCATCGATACCGGCATCTTCTGCCGCAAATTCCCGCGTGTCGTCCGTGCTTACGAAACCAACAACGGCACCAGCAGCCAGGTGTTCGATTACATCGATACCCTGTTTGAAAAAGGGACCGACCTGCACCATGTCCTGGTCGAAAACAACTACCAGTATCCTCCGGAACTGGAAGCAGCGATTCAGTCGGAACATGACCGGATGTTTGTTCCGCTGTGCGACGGCTATGAGAACTATCCGTTTGAGGCACTGGACGAATATATGCCGTACATCAAACACTTCCACTTTAAGCTGTTCGAGATGACGCCGGACGGCGAATACTCGATGGATTACAAGGGTCTTTTGCAGTATCTGCACGACCATGACTATGACGGATATGTCGCGACCGAATACGAGGGCAACCGCTTTACGCTGCCGGGTCACCCGATGCAGGAAAAACAGCAGGTGGAAGCACAGCTGTCGTATATCCGGAAATGTCTGAAAGAAATTCAGGGCTGAGGAGGAGTACGCAATGTTTGACAACAATGTATTTAAGGAAAATACCTGCATCAATGTATCGGAAAACGGTCAGATCACCGGCTTCGAACTTCAGACCAACATCACCTATTATCGCGGCATCCCGATGTCGATGATCGAATATATCCGGGTCGCTGTCGATGGCGTGGAAGTCCCGTCCGAGAGCATCCGCATTTCAGTCGACCAGCAGGATTGGTTCACGCTGAAAGAGGCTGAAACCGTCACGACCTATAAATGGGAGTACGGCGAGCCGCTTTACATCCGGGTCATGCAGGAAGGCGGCCTGTCCAAAGGCCATCATAAGGTCCGTCTGACCGTCGCGACACGTACCGCATACATTCCGGTTCCGCTGGAAGGCATTAAGGAACGGGATGTCGTCATCGAATAACGAATAAGGGGATTGGATATGGAACAGAAAAAGGTACTCGGCATCTCGTTTGGCCGTAAAATGAGCAACACCGATGTCATGGTCAAAACTGCGCTGATGGAATGCGAAAAGGCTGGCTATAAAGTCAAATTCCTGCGCGGTGATGACCTCGACATCAAACCCTGCACCGGCTGCATCTCCTGCGTCGTCGGCATGACGACCGGGCGTGGAAAAGGCGGCTGCCCGCTGAAAGACGATTTTCATATTCTGGACGAGGCACTGATGGAGTGTGACGCCGTCATCGTCGGCTGCCCGACCTACGTCCTCAGCCCGACCGGCAAATTCAAGATCGTTTGCGACAGAATCGGCCCGTCCCACGACATCACCTTCCGCAAAGCGACCTATGACGAAGGAATTGCTGCCGGCAAATCGCCCGACACCCTCCCTGACCCCCGCAGCTTTAAAAAGCGTGTCGGCGCTTTGATCTCGGTCGGCGGTGCCATGACCAAAAACTGGCTGGCATTTATGCTGCCGACGATGTATGAATTCACGATGTCGATGGGCATCGACGTCGTCGACATGCACGAATATCACGGCGCAATGGGTTATGAACACGTCCTGGGCAACGACAAACAGATGGAACGGATGCGTCTGATGGGACAGAATGTCGCGTCTGCACTCCAGGCGGACACCGAAGAAGAACGGGTCCGCTGGCGTGGTGAACAGCAGGGTGTCTGCCCGGTCTGCCACTGCAATATGCTGACCGTTTCGGAAGACGGCAGTTCGGTCGAATGCCCGGTCTGCGGTATCCGCGGCACCGCTTCGATGGAAGACGGCAAACTGAAGGTTGCCTTCAGCGAGGCTGAACAGAAACGCTCCCGTCTGCATTGGGATGGCAAACTGGAGCACTCGACGGAAATCAAGACACGGGCAGTCAGTCCGGGTCAGATTCCTGACCTCGCCGAACGCAAAAAGCCCTATATCGGATACGCCGAGCAGGACTGGTAAGACAGTCACAATATAACACAAAAAAGGTCTCTGTTTCTCGGCAGAGACCTCAGTCTGTCGAGAAACGCAAGTTTAAGCGAAAGCTGAACTTGCGTTTCTTTGCATTTGTGTGAAAAAGAAACCA
>CALXCO010000082.1 GCA_944386805.1 uncultured Clostridia bacterium | reverse complement strand
GGGTGTAGCGCAGTTTGGTAGCGTGCATGGTTCGGGTCCATGAGGCCACGAGTTCGAGTCTCGTCACTCCGACCACAGTGAAGCTCTCACGAGTTGGTGAAGACCAATTGAGTGGGAGCTTTTCTTTTGCGTATATATTATCATTATACCCGATTTCCTAACATTTGTCAAGGGGTTATCGAAAATTTGTTCAGTGGGAGGGGGGCAGCGAAGCGTTGTCTCCCCTCTCCCTCTTTCTCTTTCTCTTTTTCTCTTTTCTCTTTATCTCTCTATATCTCTATCTCTATCTATATCTAGCGTTACATTTTGACAGGGTTGCTGTTACATCTGCGTTACATCCGTGTTACAATGTAACGGAGGGGTGTTTTTTCTCTCCCCTCTTTTTCTATCTCTATATCTATCTCTATATCTGGGTAACGTTTTTGGAACAGTTTGGATACCTTCGGGTAACAATGTTACCGGGATGATGCACAAGCATATTATACAGTAATTTCTGCATTTTTATACAAAGGCTGAGAATAGAGACTGTCCGTCTGTGACATACACTCAGTAAAATAGCCGGACTGATTTTTGATGCAGCAAAACGACTGCCCGCTCTTGTCATCGGTCACTTTTTCTGGTATCATGATCTTAGTACAAACCCTGTCCATTCACCAAAAAGGGAGGGAAAATAAAAGATGAAAAAGCGATGTTTATCGGTCGTTTTCCTCTGCCTGCTCGGTCTGTTCCTTACCGCCCGTCATCCAAATCCTGCAACAGAGGACATCATGCAGGAGATTTCTTCTGCTCCCGTCGTCAAACTGGAGTATGCCGGGCAGCAGGACGCTGAACCCATATTCGCCGACAACGTCGGCTCGGCCTCCTCCATCGCCGAGATGAACATCCAGCCATCTGACCAGCCGTTTGACGAAGAATGGATTTATCGTTTCACCTATAACCCACCTGAAAAGGTGCTGAACAGTCCGGAAATTATCGTTCTGTTCGGCAGTAGGTCGATGTCGGTTGACGGGACCACCTATCTGCCGGAAGAAGGAGTCGACTACGACAGCATACTGGAGTGGGCCGAGGGTCTCTATCAATATTATACTTCATAACGCAAAAAAGCGGGTGCATCGTTGCGATGTGCCCGCTTATTCATTATCTTTTGATTTATCCACAGTTTTCATCCAAACCACAAAGATTCACCCGACGCCTTTGCGCAGACAGTCCAGCACCGCTTCGACCGAACGTTCCGGCAGTTCCATCGTACAGGCGGTGTGCATCGACATGGTTTCCAGGGCATGGGCATCCGAATCGGTAATCACAAGGTAATTCTCCCGCTCCGGCAGCACAAACCCACGCTGAATCCCATTTGGGCTGACCTCGACGGTTTTTGCGCCCAGTTCAGGCGGAATCATGCCCAGGCTGGAGATGACCGAATAGGACGATTTGTCGACATGGGCCGGCACCGGAACGCCGCCCAGTGCACGCACCTCCCGGAATACCTCTTCAATCGGCAGCCGGGTCGCATTGATCAGCAGCTTGTCCAGCTCACCGACCGGCGTATCCTCCGCATCCATAATCACCTGTGTCCCGAAGATATCGGGGCGGTTTTTGACCGGCGGCAATGCCTCATAGAGCAGTTCCCCCATCTCCAGTGCGGCCGCGACGTCCGGGAAAAGCGACAGCACGTGTGCTTCCTCAGCGGTCGTGATTTCAATTGCCGGGACCAGCAGAATGCCGGCCTCGGACGCAAGCTGTTGGATGGCAGGGAGCTGACGTGCGGTGTTATGGTCGGCGACCGCAATCATCTCCAGTTCCAGCAGCTGTGCCATGCCGACAATGTTATTCGGGGTCATTTCTTCCTCACCGCAGGGTGACAGGCAGGAGTGGATATGCAGATCATAAGGAATCAGCAAAGCCCCAGCTCCTTTCCGAGCTTGAGGGCGACCCGGAAGGCAGGCTCATCGCTTTCCAGTACACAGACTTCCTGTTGGTTGGCACGGGTCAGGCTCATCTGGTCAAAGTGGATGCCTTCGCAGAGAATCACGCAGGCGACGTCTGCCAGCACAGCGACCGCGATGGTGTTGACGTTGGCCATGACGGTGACAAAGGCATCGTTTTCTTTAGCGCGTCCCATGACCATACTCAGCAGGTCGCCGCAATAAGCGCCCTCAATCTGGCGTTCTTCCCCGCATCCGGGTTCGATAATCCGAAGGCCGTATTTGTTTGCAAACTCAACCGGCGTCACGTTGTTTCCTCCTTTCCGGGATGCTGACCGTCGTCCGGGCGTTCACTGCGGAACGGAGCCGGGACGTAGCCATTCTTTTCCTTGAAACGGAAGACGCAGTCGTCAACTGTCGCCAGACCGCGGACAACATCCTCGGCGAGTGCCCGGCAGGACGGCGCGCCGCAGGAACCACAATCCAGTCCTTCCAGCGACTTGCATATTTCTTCCGCCTGTTCCATCTTCCGCATTGCTTCCCACATATCCTCGTCCAGCTTCATAACCGGCACGAACTCCAGCGGCGTATCCCAGCACAAGTCTTCCCGGAGTTTAGGGTCGACGAGGTCGGCATCCTCCAGATGGTTGAGGCTGACCGGGAGGTGTTTGCGGATACGGTAGAGCTTGGTTTTGGCGACATAGGGGTTTTCGACGTTGAGCACGCCGCCGACGCATCCGCCGGAACAGGCGTCCAGTTCGATAAAATCGACGTCCCGGAATTTTTCATCCTCCAGGTCTTCCAGCACCCGGATAACATTCTCAAT
>CALXCO010000081.1 GCA_944386805.1 uncultured Clostridia bacterium | reverse complement strand
AGGGGTAGCAAAATACCCGCAGGTATTTTGTGTAGGGGACGCATAGCAAGGGCGTCCCCTATGGATGAAGTGGGTTCAATGCCCACTTCATCCATAAAAAACGAGCGAGGACATCATCATCGACTTACATTGTCAAGTGGGACTACGTGTGCCGGCACGGCGCTGACAAATTTTCGCCCTGTCTCCCTCACAAACTGTCCGGTGGACAGTTTGTGACGTCAAAAGCTCCCGACCAGCAGCAAGAATAACTACGAATATACCTACCCCATCATCTTTTTCGATTCAGTTTGATTAACAGATTATTCTGGTCTGCGAATTGCTGCAAGACATCGATTGCGAACCGGTTTTTCTCCTTTAAGGACAGCGTATCTGTACCAGCCTGTTCACGAATCAGCCCCATTGCCTGCTGCAACTGTTCCAGCTCCATCAGATTAACAGCAACACAAAAGAAATTTTTGCTGCGACCTGCATTATACCCATTCAGCAGTTCTTCAAGAATCCGTACCTTTTCCCGCTGCACGGCGTTATACGATTCTATACCGGTCTTACACGCTTTTTCAAGGTCAGCCAGCTGGTTACGATGGGTGATGAAAGAATCGTACTTTCCGGCATCCCGATATTTCTCACATGGGAATTCGCCGCATTCAAAGCAATATTCTATTCCCCCATGTTCCAAACTGCACCGTGCAATTTTACAGGACTGGTTTCCATTGCCGCATCCGCCGCAATATCCGCCAAGCATCATCGGACATAACCCGCAGTTCAGCCCACAAAGGGACAGCAACTGGTTTTCCCGAACAAATCCTCTCATCTGTCCCCTCTCCTTTTATTCAACCGATACTGGTTTATTCCTGTTGACCAGCAGCCTTTTCGGCTGCATTGACTGCCTTCCAGAAATCATTTTCGGCGATAATCGGAATGCCAAGTTCCCGTGCTTTTTCGACCTTATTGCCATAACCACGAACCCAGCGGTCGCTCCCAAGGCTCCCGACTACCAGATATTTCACCGATTTTGTCACCGAACTGCGCACAACTCCTCCAAGGGCACGAATTTTGTCCTCGGCCTCTTCACGGGAGCCGTTGCGGAAATCACCTGTCACCGCAAATGCTGCGGTAAAATCAAGTGAATCAGGGTGGCTGTAATATTCACTCGGCAGCCCACGCCCCGATTTACGCCGGACAGGCCGCTGTCCACGTGCCGGAGAGAGGTCATAACGGGAGATAAACGTGTCCATGTCCCGCAGTTTGCCCAACTCAATAAACAGCTGGTAACAGCCCTGCGCATCACTGAGGGCGTTGTGGTGGTCGAGCGGGATATGATAATACGCGCACAGGGTATTCAGCCGATGGTTTTCCAGTCTCGGCAGCAGTTTTTGCGCTGCACGGCAGGTGCAGATATACTCCACTTCTCCCAGTTCCAGCTGGTAACAGGCAAGCGTCGATTTGAGGAAAAACAGGTCTGCCGCCGACGCCGAATGTGCGACGAGCACACTCCCCTGAAACCATTTCCGAATTTCCTTCCAGACTTCCGGGAAAGTCGGCGCCTGCGCCGCCATTTCATCGGTAATCCCATGAATCGCGAGGTTTTCTTTCTGCATCGGGCGTTCGGGGTTGACCAGCGAATAATATTCGGTCATTTTACCGTCGCTGTCCTGATGCAGCAGCCCGATTGAACAGATCTGGCCGGTGGAGTCGGCTGTCTCACAGTCGAAAAAGGTATAGGCGCGTTTTTTGTGCACCGGCAGCGACGGCTTAATCATCCCGATGCAGGTTTCCCAGTCACGGTACTGTCGGCGTATCTGCCAAAACGCTTCAACCAGCTGTTCCGGCTTCTGGATATCTGCCGGCAGCTGCACACCGGCGTTCTTTGCCAGTTCACGGATGCTGAGGGTAAACATCACCGGCGGATACATCCCACGCCGTTCCAGCGTACCCGAAAGGACAGCCGCCTCATTTGCAATACAGATGACGAGGCTATGGGTAAAATACCGCCGCACCTCCCCCCAGACCTGTTCAGGCGAGGGAGCCTGCTCCAGCTGTTCACGGGTCAGACCTGCCTGTTCCAGCTGGCGTGCAGGCGGAGTCTGGGAGGTGCTCACCAGCGAACCATACCGCCGCACCTGATCTCCGTCCACATGGAACAGCGACAGCGAATAAAGTTCCGCTTTTGCGCCTGTTCCGAAAAAGCCGCATACAATTGCTGTCAGCTGCATGGTCAATTCCTCCGTTCAGCGGCGATTTTGTCAAGGATTTCACGGTCAGCCGGGCAGAAGGTAAATTCACCCAGCTGGTCAGGCGAAACCCATTTCATTTCCATATGTTCCAGCCGTTTCGGTGTTCCCGAAAGGATTTGAGCGGTATACACCTGCATACTGAGGTGCATGGCGGGGTAATCGTACTCGACCTGAGCGAAGAGGGACTGAGGTTCGATGGTGATGTCGAGTTCCTCATGACATTCCCGGACCAGCGCCTGCTCAGGGGTTTCACCGGGTTCGATTTTACCGCCTGCGAACTCCCACATACCAGCGAGGGCTTTCCCTTCAGGACGGCGGCAGATCAACAGTCTGCCATTATCCACGATCATAGCTGCTACTACATTCACTGTTTTTCTTTCCATAAAATCCATCCTTAGTTACAACCCTGTTGCGGGAGAAAGTTTGTATACAGACTTTCCGCTATGTTTATGATAACGGTTATCGCTGCGAGTGAGGTACTACATTGATAAACTGGGAGCGCAAGCTCTGCGCCAAAGGTTGTACCGCCACACGACTGTCCACCGGACAGTCGGTGGGGGTAACGAGTCGATTATCGTCAGCGCCGTGCCGGCCCACGTAGTCCCAACTGACTGCGTAAGTCGATAATGCTGTCCTCGCTCGTTTTTTATGTGAAAAGGCCGCATCGAACGGCCTTTTCACATAGGGGACGCCCTTGCTATGCGT
>CALXCO010000080.1 GCA_944386805.1 uncultured Clostridia bacterium | reverse complement strand
CACCCTATGACCTCTGGGAACGGCAGGGATACATTACCTGTACCGATTCAGAGATTGTCGATCAGTCGGCGGTTATGACTTATGTACTGGAGTATGTGCGGGTACATAACCTGAAAATTGTCAGCCTGTGTTTTGACCCGGCAAACGCCAGTAAACTGATGATGGATCTGGACAAGGAAGGGTATGACGTGCAGGAGGTCTATCAGTCGGTCAAATCACTGAATGAAGCGACCCAAGGGTTCCGGGAACAGGTCTATGCCGGAAATGTCCGGTATGAGCGAAATCCTGTCCTGAACTTTTCGATGGCAAATGCGGTCATCCGGTCGAGTGGCGGACTGATTAAGATCGACAAGGATAAGGCTAGAAAAAGAATTGACCCGGTAGACTCGACACTGTGCGGCTTCAAGCTGGCAATGTATCACACCTTCGGGCGGAAGACATTTGACCTGCAAAAATGGGCGGCACAAGACTGGTAAAGGAGGGATTGTATGAGCAGAATGAGACAGGCGACCAGTACCCTGACCGGACACTGGACACAAAGCCAGCTGGCAGACAAGCAGCGGGCTGAGGAGATGGTCAGCATTGATTATAAAGAGCTGCTCAAACTCCCGCCGGAGCTTTTCGGGAAAAGTGTCTGGATCGGCTGTGACTGGCCGGAAGAGGAACAGAAGACATACAAGGGCGATCTCCGAAAAGCCTGGAAGTTTTGTGTCAGCACACTGATCGAGCGCGGAATTGCCGACAATGCCGACCGGCTCAATCTCATTAACTATTGCCGGTCGTGGGCAGATGTTCAGAGACTTTACCGAATCGGAATACAGGATATCGAGTACAGCCGGTCAAAAGACTATGTCACAACCCTCAGCCAGGCAGATGCCAACTATCGAAAATATGCACAGTTGTGCGGAATCTCGCTGGATGGACGGCTGAAAACAGGGGCAAAAAAGGTCGAGCAGGAAGATGCGCTGATCGAAGGGAGGTTTGGCAACATCTGATGGACTTTATCATCAAAGAGGAAGAAAGTGGGACCGAACTGCTCTTTCCGGTTACGCCGTCCGCCTATGAAGATTATACGACAATGAATGTCCAGAAGGTCAACGCCTATGCGATCGGTGACGTTAACCTGTTTGGCAACAGCGGAACATCGACTGTTCCGCTCACAGCCTTGTTTCCAACCAGCAAGCGCAGCTATACCAACGGCAGCGCCTATGTTGGCAATCCACTGGGAGCAAGGGAACTGCTGGACAGGTGGTGCAGCGGGAAAAAACTCTGCCGGCTGATTATTGGCGATGAGACGACCGATGTCAACCGAAAGTGCTTTCTCAGTTCCCTTCGGTGGTATAAGGGCGGCAAGGATATGAGCAACGACCTTTACTGTGATCTGGTGCTTGCTTATTACACCGACCTTGAAGCGGTTGAGGTAAACACCGACACCGGCAACAACGGCCGCAGCGAAGAACCGGCACAGCCGGCATCCGCAAAAGATTATATCGTCAAGTCTGGGGATACCCTCTGGGATATCTGCAAGGCAGAGTATGGGGACGGCACTCTTTGTTGGCAGCTGGCAGAGTATAACGGTGTTAAAAACGCAAATCTGATCTATCCCGGCGATACGCTGAAAATCCCGGACAGTTCTGAGCTTTCCGGGATCACCTATACCGGCAGCCGGTCGATGGTGTCTGCGCCGACCATAAAGGCTGACCCCAAAACCGGAAAGACACAGGTAAGCTGGCCCAAAGCAGGCGGAGGCGGTGGAACCAGCTATATGACCATTATGTAGTGCGAAAGGAGCAGTCAATGGAACAGGAAATTTTCAAAGCACTGTGTCAGCTGCTCGGAACCGCTTTCCCGGATGCGGAAATCTATATCGGGGAACTGCCGCAGCAGTTTACCCGTCCGTCCATCCTGATCGAAGATGATGGGGGCAAATATGACCCGGAATACAATATGCAGGTCGGGGAGAACACCCTGTATCTGACAGTCGTTTGCTTTGGCAGATTAACGGACGGGTACCGGACAGAAAACCAGCTGGAACTGATGGAGATGAAAGGAAAGGTGACCGGGCTTTTTAAAACTGGCAGGATGCAGGCAGGAGATCGCAGCATCCATGTCAGTGCATCAAACGGCGGTGAAGTGAAGGGAGAAGGGTATGTAGATCTGACTTTTACCTGGTTGTCCAATGCCAGGGTACGGGATGAGAGCGGTCTGCCGCTGATGATGGAGCTGCATAACCGCAATGTCTGACAGGAGGTGACGGAAAATAAATGAGCTGGTCGGAAGGAATCGTCGATCTGATGCGGCAATCGGGACGGCGGGAGAATACTTCGCCTTTGTATTTTGGTATTGTTACCGCGGCAGATCCGGTCAGCATCCGGCTTTGTGACGGAGATGTCGAGGTCAGCGAAACGATGGAAAACCTCAAAATCAGTAAGCTGCTGAAAAAGGAGGAACGATATGAGGCACGCGGCAGCTGGAATTTTGAGCCGGTCAGCGATGATACCAGAGTTTCAGAGGTGGATGGCTGGTGGGAATCGCTGAAAAACTACATCCAGCCGGGTGACACGGCGATTCTGCTCACCAGCGACTGTCAGACTTTTTATCTGGTGGGGGTGACATAAATAGGATGAGCGGCAGTTTCGTTACGGGTGGGTCTGGCGGCGTAGCAATATTAGGCCTGGATGAACTGATCGACCGTTTTCAGAAAGCAGAACAGTCTGACCGGCTGGAAGCAGCATTATATGACCTCGGCGATCAGCTTCAGGAGGAGATGAACCGGAATATCGGGAACCATCCGACGCTGCAAAATGCGCAGGAAGTCCGTGTAAAGATTTATGATGGCGGTGGTTATGCCGCGATCAAACCGAAGACCGGCGGATACCGTATCACCAAAAACCGGAAAGCCTATCGAGCTAAGGTAGGAAAAGGCGGCAGAGGTGTTCGGAA
>CALXCO010000079.1 GCA_944386805.1 uncultured Clostridia bacterium | reverse complement strand
TTCCGAACACCTCTGCCGCCTTTTCCTACCTTAGCTCGATAGGCTTTCCGGTTTTTGGTGATACGGTATCCGCCGGTTTTCGGCTTGATCGCGGCATAACCGCCGCCATCATAAATCTTTACCCGGACTTCCTGGGCATTTTTCAGCGTCGGATGGTTCCCGATATTCCGGTTCATCTCCTCCTGAAGCTGATCGCCCAGGTCATATAATGCTGCTTCCAGCCGGTCAGACTGCTCTGCTTTCTGAAAGCGGTCGATCAGCTCATCCAGCCCGAATATTGCTACGCCGCCAGATCCACCCGTAACAAAACTGCCGCTCATCCTATTTATGTCACCCCCACCAGATAAAAGGTCTGACAGTCGCTGGTGAGCAGAATCGCCGTGTCACCCGGCTGAATGTAGTTTTTCAGCGATTCCCACCAGCCGTCAGCCTCTGAAACTCTGGTATCATCGCTGACTGGCTCAAAATTCCAGCTGCCGCGTGCCTCGTATCGTTCCCCCTTTTTCAGCAGCTTACTGATTTTGAGGTTTTCCATCGTTTCGCTGACCTCGACGTCTCCGTCATAAAGTCGGATGCTGACCGGATCTGCCGCGGTAACAATGCCAAAGTATAAAGGCGAAGTATTCTCCCGTTTTCCCGATTGCCGCATCAGATCGACGATACCTTCCGACCAGCTCATTTATTTTCCGTCACCTCCCGTCAGACATTGCGGTTATGCAGTTCCATCATCAGCGGCAGACCGCTCTCATCCCGTACCCTGGCATTGGACAGCCAGGTAAAAGTCAGATCCACATACCCTTCTCCCTTCACTTCACCGCCGTTTGATGCACTGACATGGATGCTGCGATCTCCTGCCTGCATCCTGCCAGTTTTAAAAAGCCCAATCACCTTTCCTTTCATCTCCATCAGTTCCAGCTGGTTTTCTGTCCGGTACCCGTCCGTTAATCTCCCAAAGCAGACGACTGTCAGATACAGGGTGTTCTCCCCGACCTGCATATTGTATTCCGGGTCATATTTGCCCCCATTATCTTCGATCAGGATGGACGGACGGGTAAACTGCTGCGGTAGTTCCCCGATATAGATTTCCGCATCCGGGAAAGCGGTTCCGAGCAGCTGACAGAGTGCCGAGAAAATGTCCTGGTACATCCAAACTCCTTTCGCAATTACATGAGGGCGATCGTTTGGCTCGTCAAATTGCCGCCGCCCTTGGTCCATCTGATCTCGGTCTTTCCGGTTTGGGGGTCAGCCTTTATGGTCGGTGCAGATACCGTCGACCGGCTGCCGGTATAGGTGATCCCGGAAAGTTCTGAACTGTCTGGGATTTTCAGCGTATTGCCGGGATAGATCAGGTTTGCATTTTTCACGCCGTTATATTCCGCAAGCTGCCAGCAAAGGGTGCCATCCCCATACTCTGCCTTGCAGATATCCCAGAGGGTATCTCCTGACTTGACAATATAGTCTTTGGCAGATGCTGGCTGTGCCGGTTCTTCGCTGCGTCCGTTGTTTCCGGTGTCGGTGTTTACCTCAACCGCTTCAAGGTCGGTGTAATAAGCAAGCACCAGATCACAGTAAAGGTCGTTGCTCATATCCTTGCCGCCCTTATACCAGCGAAGGGAACTGAGAAAGCACTTTCGGTTGACATCGGTCGTCTCATCACCTATAATCAGCCGGCAGAGCTTTTTCCCGCTGCACCACCTGTCCAGCAGCTCCCTTGCTCCCAGCGGATTGCCGACAAAGGCGCTGCCGTTGGTATAGCTGCGCTTGCTGGTTGGGAATAAGGCTGTGATCGGAGTAGTCGATGTTCCGCTGTTGCCAAACAGATTGACATCACCGATCGCATAGGCGTTGACCTTCTGGACGTTCATTGTCGTATAATCTTCATAGGCAGACGGCGTGACCGGAAAGAGCAGTTCGGTCCCACTTTCTTCCTCTTTGATGATAAAATCCATCAGATGTTGCCAAACCTCCCTTCGATCAGCGCATCTTCCTGCTCGACCTTTTTTGCCCCTGTTTTCAGCCGTCCATCCAGCGAGATTCCGCACAACTGTGCATATTTTCGATAGTTGGCATCTGCCTGGCTGAGGGTTGTGACATAGTCTTTTGACCGGCTGTACTCGATATCCTGTATTCCGATTCGGTAAAGTCTCTGAACATCTGCCCACGACCGGCAATAGTTAATGAGATTGAGCCGGTCGGCATTGTCGGCAATTCCGCGCTCGATCAGTGTGCTGACACAAAACTTCCAGGCTTTTCGGAGATCGCCCTTGTATGTCTTCTGTTCCTCTTCCGGCCAGTCACAGCCGATCCAGACACTTTTCCCGAAAAGCTCCGGCGGGAGTTTGAGCAGCTCTTTATAATCAATGCTGACCATCTCCTCAGCCCGCTGCTTGTCTGCCAGCTGGCTTTGTGTCCAGTGTCCGGTCAGGGTACTGGTCGCCTGTCTCATTCTGCTCATACAATCCCTCCTTTACCAGTCTTGTGCCGCCCATTTTTGCAGGTCAAATGTCTTCCGCCCGAAGGTGTGATACATTGCCAGCTTGAAGCCGCACAGTGTAGAGTCTACCGGGTCAATTCTTTTTCTGGCCTTGTCCTTATCAATCTTAATCAGTCCGCCACTCGACCGGACAACTGCATTTGCCATCGAAAAGTTTAGAACTGGGTTTCGCTCATAACGGACGTTTCCGGCATAGACCTGTTCCCGAAACCCTTGAGTCGCTTCATTCAGTGACTTGACCGACTGATAGACCTCCTGTACGTCATACCCTTCCTTGTCCAGATCCATCATGAGTTTACTGGCATTGGCCGGGTCAAAGCACAGGCTGACGATTTTCAGGTTATGTACCCGCACATACTCCAGTACATATGCCATAACCGCCGACTGATCGACAATCTCTGAATCGGTACAGGTAATGTATCCCTGCCGTTCCCAGAGGTCATAGGGTG
>CALXCO010000078.1 GCA_944386805.1 uncultured Clostridia bacterium | reverse complement strand
CTCGATTTTTATGGATGAAGTGGGCATCGAACCCACTTCATCCATAGGGGACGCCCTTGCTATGCGTCCCCTACGCCCAATGCCTGCGGGCATTGGACTACCCCTTGCTGAGCTGATTTTGGGGAGTGGGGATTTCGCTCCATTGCGATGGAGCGACCAGGGCGCCGCCCTGGACCTGCAAGCCTTTAAAAAGGCTTGACCTAACTTTTTTGATATGATCGACCCCACTGGGTGCGAAAAATTGGGGCTCGCTCTGCGCTCGCGTGAATAGACGGGAAGTGTATGTGGAAACTCTCCTGAAAATACTGCAAATATCGCACAATCTATAGGCGCGTTCGCTAAGGCTGTTATTTTCACGACCGAGGCGGTCGGAACGCCGCCGACCAACGCGAACTGGCAGCGGAAGCATTCCGCGAGCGTGGTACCACATTGGCAAACAGGGAGCACAGGCACTGTGCCCGGCGCGTTCGCAAAGACTGTTATTCTTGCAATCGAGCGGATTGCCGCAATCCGCAGGTTGCTAGCAGGAGCGACCATCGCGAATATGGCAGCGGAAGCATTCCGCCGCGCAAAAAGGCTCTGCCGTATAGTACGGCAGAGCCATCCCGTAAGAAGGGAGAGAGAGAAAGATGGACTGCGGTCTTGATTCCGCAACATGATAATACCATACCTCTTCTGCGAAAAAGCGCGAATGATGGGCGTTAATCTACCAGCTGAAAATTTTCTGTGTCCCGCAATGTGAACTTGTCCCGCAGCGATGGCGATAAATAAATATCTCCATTTTCTGCGACAATAATCACCTGATAGTCCGCTTCTTCCAGATGCGTGATTGCCTGTTCAAGACCCTGCATGTATAAAATACTCGACATCGCGTCACTTAAAAAGCCGTCTTCGCTTAATACCGTCACCGCTGACAGGTCTGTCTCCACCGGATATCCGGTCGTGGGGTCTAACAGCCCGGAATTGCTGTCTGATGTACAAATAACCGTATCATCCGCCTGCAATACCGCGTAATGTTCGCCGGTGTCCGTCATCGGATTCAACAACCCAAGAGTAAACGGCTCGCCGTCCTGACCTTTGACACCGGTCATCGCCGCCGCACCATCCATTGTAATCAGTCCGCCGTCAATCTCTGACGACTGGTACGCTTCCAGTGCCGCTTCTACCGCCATCCCCGGTACAACGGCTCCCATGTCCACCGTGATTCCCGGTCGTCCGATGCCTGCCGACATCTCCTCATCTGACAGGGTGACTTCCTGCCATCCTGTGTAGGTCAGTGCCCAGCTGATCTGGTCGGCGGTTGCTTCGCCTTCCGCCCAAACTGATGTGAGTGCACCGACCGTCGGGTCGAACAGCCCGCCTGTCTCCTCCGCAAGGTCAAACGCACGCCGGATTATTGCATAATCTTCTTCCGCAAGCACCGACGGTTTCAGCCCTGCTGATGCCGCAATCTGGCCGGGGACTGAATCGGTCAGCGTGTTGTCCCAGTGAGATGAATAATCATATAAAATATTGTTGACCGAATCAATGGTTTCCGCCGCTCCGTTGCCATAAACCGACTGGCTGACAGTATGGCCGAAAATCTCCTGGCTGGAAGTATACTCGACCGGCGTTTCGGGAACACTGATAGAAACATCGCTGTCACGGGATTCGCCGGGCGCGACAGCTTTGGTATAAAATAAGATGCCTGCGGCTAAAATCGCCGCGGCTATCAGATAAATCCGCAGAGTTTTAATCATTGTCAACCTCCTCTTTATTCTAGTATAAAGGATAGAGGATTTTCGTGCGGATGTCAATACCTCCCGGCTGTTTGGAAAGGATGGCGATATGTGTTCATGAGCAGATGGAAATGGGCAGGTCTGGCAGTATGCAGCCTGCTGCCGGTGCTGCTGATGGCGGGGTGCAGTTCGGCTGGCTATCGTGACGGCAGCTATCGGGCTGAGGCGGCGGACTTTGACCAGAGCGGCTGGAAGGATTATGTCCAGCTGACGGTTTCCGACGGCAAAGTGACGGAAATTGAGTACGACGCAATCAGTAAGGAAGACGGCCGGAAAAAGACCGAAGACCTCGAATACCAGCAGCAGTACCGTGACGCAGGGTTGGGGACCGACCCTGCCGATTATACCGCTAAACTGGAGGACTCTTACCTTGAGTGCCAGAAGAGCAGCGGCGTTGATTCAGTCTCCGGCGCGACCGTGTCAACAGGTCGGTTCAAAGATCTGGTCGGTGCGCTGGAAAATCGAATGGAGCAGGGGGAGACCGGCACGGTTGCAGTGACAGTCAAATAAATCCGGGCGAATGGCGGAAATCTGCCGTTCGCTTTTTGTTTGGTGCAGCAAAACAGCGGGAGGATATTTCCCCCCCGCCGTGCCAATTTTAGTCCTCGCTTCCCCGGAACAGCAGCGATATGCACCACAGACCGGCGATACCGACCAGCGTGAAAATAATCCGGGAAATGATCCCCGACATCCCGCCAAACAGCGCGCCGACCAGATCATACTGGAACAACCCGACGCTGCCCCAGTTCAGGCCTCCGACAATGAGCAGAATGAGCGCAATTCGATCAATCCAATTCATAAAAAACCTGGCCTTTCCTTCCATAATTTTTTGAAAACTCTGGTGGCGGCCGGCCGGGCCGTTCCCAAAAAATTTTCAAATCCAGTATGCCCCCTTCTTTCCTTTTTTATTCGGTTGTGGTATAATCTATTTGATTATGTCGCTTTCGGCAGTCTGGCCGGGCGGCTGGACAGAAAGGAATGACCATCATCATGCAAACATGGCAAATCGTCTTGATTGTGATTGGCATTATTGCCGTCGTAATCTGCGCAGTGGTGTGCGGCTGGCTGCTGGTAACTGCCCAGCGGCGGAAAAAAGGCGTCCTCGCATTGGGGAAAGTGTCCGGGAAACTCAATCGCTTTGCCGGTATCCGTAGCTTTAAGGTGCTCAGTGACGTTACCCTCAAAACCGGTAAAAAAGATACGGTGACCATCGACCGGGTACTGATTACGTTTAATCATGTAATTCTTTTTAAGGTTCAGAGCGAATATGACACGATTTACGGCGATGCGAAGGACTCGACCTGGGTTTCGGTCCGCACCGATCGCAAAACAAACGATACCATCTCCAAAACGGTTTTTGACAACCCCTTCCGGGAAGCACAGCGGGCAAATGACGCAGTTCGTCGTTTGCTGACGCAGAATAAGCTCGGCAAGGTTCAGACGGAGTTTTATGTTGTATTCGGTGACCCGAAGGTCAACCTCTCGATTGGAAGAGGAATGCCGGTGCTCAATCTCAAGGCGCTCGGTCAGCTGCTTTCCCGCTCGAAATATTCGGAGGATGGTCCGGTTGACGTTGCCGAGGTTGCGAAGCTGCTCTCGAACGGTTAATCTGACAGACGAAACGGGGACCGACTCTCATTGCCGGTCCCTTTTTTTACGGGCACAGTACCTGTGCTCCATGTTTGCCAATGTAGTACCACGCTCCCAATGGTGGCAAACGAACGTTGTTTCCCCGCTCGTGACGATGAAGATTGTGCTCATATGCTACCGGTGGTTTGACCGACGCGCAGAGGCGGAATGCTTCCGCTGCCAGTTCGCGTTGGTCGGCCGCGTGCCGACGGCCTCGATTGCAAGAATAACGTCCTTTGCGAACGCGCCGGGCAGGTTGTACGAATTTTTGGTTTT
>CALXCO010000077.1 GCA_944386805.1 uncultured Clostridia bacterium | reverse complement strand
AGCTGGGCGGATATAAGGAAATCTCCTTTTCGATTGAAGGGGAAGGTGCTTTCTCCCGGCTGAAATTTGAGTCAGGCGTCCACCGGGTGCAGCGTGTTCCGGAAACGGAGACACAGGGTCGCATCCATACGTCGACTGTCACTGTGGCAGTGCTGGCGGAGGCTGATGAAGTAGAGCTGGAAATCGACCCGTCTGAGCTGAAAATTGACACCTACCGTTCCAGCGGTGCAGGCGGTCAGCATGTCAATAAAACCGAATCCGCTATCCGTATCACCCACCTTCCAACCGGAATGGTGGTCGAGTGTCAGGACGAGCGCAGCCAGTATAAAAACAAAGACCGCGCGATGAAAATCCTGCGGGCACGGCTGCTGGACATGAAACAACGTGAACAGGACGCCGCAATCGCTGCCGAACGCAAAACACAGGTCGGCACCGGTGATCGTTCGGAACGTATCCGCACCTATAACTTCCCACAGGGCAGGGTCAGCGATCATCGCATCGGGCTGACATTGTACAAGCTGGACAGCTTTCTCAACGGCGATATGGATGAAATTATCAACGCGCTGATCAGCGATGCACAGGCAAAACTGCTTGCCCATCAGGACTGATCGCCTGACAGGATTACTCAAAATCAAAAAGGACTGTTAAACAGATGGAAAAATGGAAAACGCAGGTTCTGCCGCCCGACGAGGAGAATATCCGACTGGCCGCTGAACTGCTGAATCAGGGAGAAGTCGTCGGATTCCCGACTGAGACGGTCTACGGGCTGGCGGCAAGCGCTTATAACCCCGAAGCGGTCGCAAAAATTTTTGCGGCAAAAGGACGTCCCCAGGACAACCCCCTGATCGTGCATATTGCTTCAATGGACATGCTTCCCCCGCTGGTCAAGAACCCGCCGGCACTTACCTTTAAGCTGGCAGAAAAATTCTGGCCGGGTCCGATGACGATGATTCTCCCACGTTCGGAACGGATTGGAGATGAAGTGTCCGCCAGTCTGCCGACTGTCGGCATCCGCTACCCGTCCAGCCCGACCGCACAGAAGATGATTCTTGCTTCCCGGTTGCCGCTGGCAGCTCCGAGCGGCAACCTCTCCGGTCACCCATCCCCTACAACTGCCGCACACATGCTGCATGATATGGATACCCGTATCCCGCTCATTATCGACGGCGGCGAATGTCAGGTTGGATTGGAATCAACGGTCATTCAGGTCAAGGAAGACCGGGTCCGGCTGCTTCGTCCCGGTGGAATTACCGTTGAAATGCTGGAAGAGATCTGCCCGGTTGAAATCGATCAGGGCGTTCTGCACGCGGTCGACGCAAATGCAAAGGTCGCCTCTCCTGGAATGAAATACCGTCATTATGCCCCGATTGCTGAGGTAACAATTGTCGAAAGTCCGCTGCCTGCATTTAAAAAGTATATGGAATCGGTCGCCGGAGACGGTGTATATGCGATGGTATTCGACGGCGAAGAAGAGGGAATGTGTGTCCCGACTCTCCCCTTCGGTCAGAGTGGCCATCCGGAAACACAGGCGCATACACTGTTTGACCTGCTGCGCAAATGCGACGATCTCGGCGCAAAAAAAGTGTATGTTCGCTCACCTGACCGGCATGGCATTGGACTTGCTGTCTACAACCGGCTGCTACGGGCAGCAGCTTTCCGTATTGTCAAACTGGATAGTCAGCAGGATTGACCGCCGCCGTCTTACAACAATCTTTCCCATGGAGGCTGCATCATATTGAAACAACGTGCAAATAAAAACGCTCCGCTGGTCATCGGTCTGACTGGTCAAACCGGCGCCGGTAAATCAACGGTGACCGAAAGCTTCACGGAAAAGGGGTTTGTCGTGATTGACTGCGACCAGCTGACCCGTGAGCTGCAAAGCCGCCCGGAAATCCTCTCAATGCTGGAATCCGCTTATGGCAGCCAGATTCTTTTAGAAGATGGCTCCCTCAACCGCAAAATGCTGGCGGCAATCGCCTTTTCTGAGCCAAAGCAGACCGAAAAGCTCAATAAACTGATGCTCCCGCCGATCTGTGAGGAAATCAAGCACCGTATCGCACAGGCACAGGCGGACGGCAAAAAATACATCCTGCTGGACGCTCCGACCCTCTTTGAAAGTGGACTGGACAAGATCTGCGACCGCAGAATATCGGTGCTTGCGTCAGAAGATGTCCGCTTGCAGCGGATTCTGGCACGGGATAAAATCGATGAAGAAGCGGCCAGAAGAAGAATGTCCGCCCAGCATCCCGACAGCTATTATACTGTGCGCTCCGACTTTGTGCTGCGCAACAATGGCACCCGTGAAGAACTGCTCCGTGATGGACGTTCACTGGCGGCTGAGCTGACCCGTCCGGTCAATCAGGACGGAAGAACCGCTATAATCACGCTGGTCTGTATCGTCGCAGTCATTGCGATCATCACCGGAATCTACCAGATCACTTTCCGTATGGTCTACCAGCGGGACTACCCCGAAACAGTCGCAGCACAGTCGGAACAGACTGGCCTTCCCGAAAGCTATTATTTTGCCCTTGCGTACTGTGATAAAACAGAAAATGAAGCGGATTTTGCTGCAAAGCTGGAAATGCTGGCTCAATATGCCGCCGGGACTGATCTGAAAACGCTGAGTGTCTTCTATTATGCCGGTGAACAGCAGACGCTTGACTGGCTGGCTGACTCGGCATACAGTGCCGATGGACTGAAACTGGACGTCATTCCCGATACGGCAGCAGAAGAGTTTGCCGGGCAGGTGGAAAGCGCCCAGAAGATGTATGAAAATCTGTATGAATGAGAATCCGGGCTGAGGAAATTCCGATGCCCTGATTATAGAAAAAATTAGGAGGTTGTTCAGAATGGATTCTGTACAGGAACTGAAAAACAAACTGTTTTTCCAGAAAGAAAACGGCTGCCTGACCCGCACCGAACAGGAACTTGCGGATGCTGACAGCTTTTGCGCTGATTATAAGGCATTCCTCGACGCCGGTAAAACCGAGCGGGAATGTGTAACCGAGGCTGTCCGGTTGGCGGAAGCAAAAGGCTATATTCCCTATGACCCCACCGCAAAGCTGAACCCCGGTGATAAGGTCTACCTCAACAACCGCGGCAAATCGCTGGTTGTCTGCCGTGTTGGCTCCGACCCGCTGGAAAAAGGCGCGCTGATTATGGCCGCTCACATCGACTCTCCCCGTCTGGATATCAAACAGGTCCCGCTGTATGAGGACAAAGAGCTGGCGATGCTCAAAACCCACTACTACGGCGGTATCAAAAAATACCAGTGGACTGCAATTCCGCTTGCTCTCCATGGCGTTGTTATCCGCAAAGACCTGTCGGTCGTTACCGTCGCAATCGGCGAAGACGAGTCCGACCCTGTTTTCTGCGTAACTGACCTGCTCCCCCATCTGGCCGCTGAACAGATGAAACGCCCTGCCGGCGAAATCATCAAAGGTGAGGAACTCAACATCCTGATCGGTTCCCGTCCCTTCCGCACCGATGAAAAGAGCGATCGCGTCAAACTCAATATCGCAAACATCCTGTTTGAAAAATACGGCATCACCGAAGCTGACTTCCTGTCGGCTGAGCTAGAAATCGTCCCTGCTTTCAAAGCACGTGATATCGGCTTTGACCGCAGCATGATCGGCGCATATGGTCAGGATGACCGCGTCTGTGGTTACCCTGCACTGCGTGCGCTGCTTGACTGTGAAGCTGTTCCTGCCCGTACTCAGGTTGTGCTGCTCGCCGATAAGGAAGAAATCGGCAGCTGCGGCGCTACCGGTATGAAGGGCGCTTTCCTGCGCTATTTCTTCGACAACATCGGCGCTCCCTACGGCATCGCCGGTCACACCATCCTGTCGGCTTCCAAGTGCCTGTCGGCTGACGTCGGCGCGGCTGTCGACCCCACCTTCGCAGATGCTCATGAAAAGATGAACGCTGCTTACCTCAACTACGGCCCGGTTATC
>CALXCO010000076.1 GCA_944386805.1 uncultured Clostridia bacterium | reverse complement strand
CTTTTTTTACGCTCATAATACTCCCGTGTGGGATTCGAACGGGAGCGGTACTGAATGACAGCCCAGTGGGCTGTCAGAGCCGTGACCTGGCCTGCCCGCAGACGGGTCGAATCCACCATCTCCGCCAAATGGAAAAAGCTCACAAACTCAGGTGTTCAGCCGGTTTGTGAGCTTTTTATTTGTCCTGGAAGTGGGCGACTCCCAATATTTTTTCCCAACGATATCAGGAATAGAAATTACAACTGCACAACGCCGTCCTTGTCGGTAACAATCAACGCACCCTCGGTTAACCCGAAAGCAGCCTTATCATTAAAACGGTAGACTTTGTCTCCGATCTTCTGCATACCGGTCATCATCACACCATCCGCATCAAAGCTGTACCAGAACGTTCCGGCAGAACCGGTAATTTTTCGCCAGGCGTTTTTGACAGGCTGGCCCTTTTCGTAGTAATACCATTTATCGCCGATCTATTTCCAGCCGTCTGCGGGAGGAACCGCCGGAGAAAGCCGTTTGTTGACCTCATCGGCGATATAGGGGAATTTACTTTCGAGATATGGTCCGGGACATGCGGTTGCCGCAAACCATTTGTGCATTGTCAGATTCCCGGTCGTATCGCCGGTGAAATTCAGTTTTTTGATGTTATTCCGGCGGCAGATATCCGTGCATAACTCGACCAGCTTTTCAAGTGCCGCATCCGACACCCTCCATTCAGGCGCGCCGGTACAATTTGCCACCTCGATGGTAATGGCCTGATGATCATTTTCCGGGCTGGAGCTGCACCATGAGCGGTCCTTTTCCTCAACATACATGCCGACCCTGCCATCGGTGCCAACCGAATAATTGGAGTTTGCCTGACGGTCAGGTCGGGCAAACATTTTCCCGCATTCCTCAATAGTCAGGTTGCCGGCCATATGATGGATGGTAATTTTTTTAATTGTATGGCTGCGTGGACTGGACTTATTGGGGCTGATGATTGCGTAATCCACGAGTTTACTGTTGCCCATAAAATTCGCCTTCTCTCTGTATTTTCATCACCAGTACCCCATTATATGCCCGTCTTTCCCAGTATGTCCCTATAAGAACAGCCCCCGTATCTGAAAAATACGGGGGCTGTTCTGTCACATCTTGTCCATACCAAGGTAATGGAGGACGAATTCTGAGAAGAGCGAGTTGGACCATGCAAACCACGGACGGGTAAATTTTGCAGCATCGTCCACAAAGACGCCTTCGTGCATATAACCGGTATCGGCGTCACTTGCTTCCAGCATTGAAAGGAGCTGCTGCTGTTCTTCCCTGCTCGACGAGGTCAATCCCTGCATCGACAGTGCGATATGCCAGACATAGCGTTCCGGCGTATGAGGGCTGCCCACTCCTTTGAGCACCTTACCTTCGTAATAGAAGGGGTTATCCTTGCTGAGGACAAACCGGCGGGTATTCTGGTAGATTTCGTCATCCGGCGAGCACCACCCCAGATACGGAATCGAAAGCAGGCTGGGGACATTGGCGTCGTCCATCAGGACATAATGTCCCATGCCGTCGGTCTCATAGGCGTAAATTTTGCCATATTTCGGATGCTCAACAATACCGTACCGGCGGATACCTTCGTCGATTTCTGACCGAAGCCGGAGTGCCCGCTCAGCAAACGCTGTATCCTGATAAACATCGGTAAAAATCTCGGCCATACAGCCCAGCACAACCGACGCAAACATATTCGCCGGGACCAGATACCCATACACACAGGCATCATCGCTCGGACGGAAGCCCGACCATGTCATGCCGGTATGGACGACCGGCGCACCCTTGCCGTTATGGGAAAGGGTATCGGTCGGCGGGCAGTTTTTGCGGATAAAGTAGTACGGCGATTTTTCGCAGTGGTCCTGCTCGACCGTCCAGAGGTCGAGCACCATTTCCGCGGATTTACGGAAAGATTCAGTAAAGCACCCGGTCCGTCCCGCTTTCCAGAACATCCACGCCAGATGGAACGGATAGCAGAGGGAGTCAATCTCATACTTTCTTTCCCAAATCCACGGACCCTGTGCAGGCTCATCACGCTCCCAGCAGCGGTTGTTATCGGTTTCGTTATAGGCGTTTGCATAGGGGTCAAGTTGAATACAGAACATCTGCCGTGCAATCAGCGACTCGATCAGTTCAGCGACCGGCCGGGAAGTTTTGGCGACGCCGATATAATGGCGCACCTGTGCCGAGGAATCCCGCAGCCACATTGCCGGAATATCGCCGGTAAAGACGAATGCCGAACCGTCGTCGAGATATTTAGTCGTGGTCGCCATTGTATTCGGATAGCAGTTGATAAACAGCTGCCTGAGTTTGGGACGGTCAGCCAGCCGCTCCGCGACCTGATTGATGTACGGTGTCAGTTCCTCCAATGGAAGTTTCTTATTCATTTGTTGTACCCCATTTCTATTTTACGCAGTCTGATTATGTTTTTTAATTCGCCACAGCCATTCGGTCATCAGCAGCATTGCCAGGCCAATGCACAGCAGTATAACCGGGTACAGCCACATTCCAAACTGTCCGACCACAGCCCCAACAATCGGCGGCATAAAGGTCGAACCGACATAAGCACTCGCCATCTGTACACCCATGATCGACTGGGAAGCATCCCGGCCGAAGTTATCGGGAGTCGAATGGATGATACTGGGGTAAATCGGCGCGCAGCCAAGCCCGACCAGCAGCAGTCCAGCGCAAAGAACCATTTCCGGTGCCGGGAGAATAACCATCACCAGTCCGGTCAGAATCACGACCTGCCCCAATCGAATCAACGTCCGGTCAGACAGCCGTCCGGCAATAAAGCCGCAGCCGCCGCGACCGAGCGTGATACCAAGATAAAACAGCGAAATCCATGCAGCCGCTTTTTCCGGAGCAATCCCGCGGTAGCCGACCATATAACTGCTTCCCCACAACCCGGTTGTCGTCTCGACGGAGCAGTAGCAGAAAAACGCAATCAACACCTGTTTTGCACCGGGCATCGTCAAAATTTCCCGGACAGAGCGGGAATGACCGTCCACCTTTTCGCCGTCCCACTGAGCAGTAATTTTCTTTTTCCACAGCGGCAGCGACAGGAACAGCACCGCCGTCAGCACAAACTGAGCAATACCGATTGTCCGGTATCCTGCCTGCCAGCCCATCCCGTGGGTCAGACAGAATCCCATCACATACGGACCGGCCGTCGCCCCCAGTCCCCACATGCAATGCAGCCAGCTCATATGGCGTGCCTCATAATGGAGCGCGACGAAGTTATTCAGAGCAGCGTCGACGCTGCCAGCGCCCAGCCCATACGGCAGTGCCCACAAAAACAGCATCCAGTATTCGCGTGTTATCGAAAAGCCGACCAACGCAATCGCCGTCATTGCGACGCTGACGGCGGTGACCTTGCCGGTACCGAAGCGGCGAATCATCCGGTCACTGAGCAGGCTTGAGATGATGGTACAGCCTGCGATGGTCATCGAGACAGCACCAGCCGCACCGACAGAAACGCCCATTTCCGGCTGCATACTGGGCCAAGCAGCGCCGAGCAGCCCGTCCGGCAGACCAAGGCTGATAAAAGACAGATAAATAATTGCCAGCAATAATGAAACCATGCTTTACGCTCCCGTCCAATCGTGCCCTTTATGCAAAAGACGCCGATTTATTTCTATTAAACTAATTATAACACGGAGAAACTACCGCCGCAATTAAGTCAAAACGTTTTTCATATTATGTAAATTCACACGGCACAGTGCCTGTGCTCCCAGTTTGCCGATGTGGTATCACGCTCTTTGTGCTCAGCACTCGACGGCTTCGACCACGCACCAACGTAAAAAGATTGTGCGCAACCTCTACCCGGTGGTTTGACCGACGCGCAGAGGCGGAATGCTTCCGCTGCCAGTTCGCGGCGCAGAGCCTGCGCTCCCATGTTCGCGGCGGTCGCTCCTGCTTCGCAATCCGCTCGGTCGTGAAAATAACAGTCTTAGCAAACGCGCCGGGTGGATTGTACGAGTGTTGGTACAGTTCTTTTGCACCCTCTACCAGTGATTTGACCGACGCGCAGAGCGTCGGGCCGAAGCTTCGCACTCAGTGGAGTCGGTAATGAACTAAAAGTTAGGTCAAGCCTTTCAAGGCTTGCAGGTCCAGGACAGAGTCCTGGTCGCTCCATCGCAATGGAGCGAAATCCCCTATCCCCAAAATCAGCTCAGCAAGGGGTAGCAAAATACCCGCAGGTATTTTGTGTAGGGGACGCATAGCAAGGGCGTCC
>CALXCO010000075.1 GCA_944386805.1 uncultured Clostridia bacterium | reverse complement strand
GCGAGATTCATGCGCGGCTGAAAGCTGGCGGTGAAAGCCGTGAGCAAGTAATCCGGGCGTGTTTGGATGCCATCTCCGCAACCAGGGGGTACCCGACAAAAAATAACGGGTGACCCGTGCAAGACCGCGTGTTAATATTTCGCGTGCAATTTTCCAAAATGAAAACCTGTCGCCGGGGAGGTGAGAACTGTGGGCAGAGATATCAGCATTTCAATTTCGGCAAAAGACAACTTTACCGCGACGATCACCAAGATGAAAACCGCGACTGCTCAGTTTAAGGCGGAAGGGGTTGAACTTGGGGAACAGCTGGAAGCACTGAACAAGCAGAAAGCTACCTTGCAGGTAGATGCAACCAAAGCACAGGCAGAACTGAAAAGCGCACGCAAGGAACTTGACGATACCAAAGAGTCAATGGACCGTTTGGAACAGGCTCAGTATAACTATAACAACATCAAACAGAATCTAGGACTTGTGAGCAAACAGGTCAAGGAGACTGAAAAGGCGTACATTTCTCTGACTGGTGCTGTTGAAAAGGCAAACAAGCAGCTGAGCGAAGATATTCAGCCGTCTAAATCAATGACTGCCATCACAAATAGTGCAAACAGTACAAAAGAACTTGCTTCCAGCTTGTCCACAAATTTCGCCTGGTCGGAGATTGCAAATTCTGAATTGGTGGCACAGCTGGTGGATACAGCCGCTAAAGCCGGGAGCCAGTATATCGGCAGCGCGTTTGGTACAGAGGCAGCAAACAGTATCTCGTCTATTCTGTCTGGCGGTCTATCCGGTGCGACTTCCGGCGCGGCAATCGGTACTATGTTGGGTGGTCCCGGTGTTGGGACGGCAGTCGGTGCGGCAATTGGTGGAACAGTCGGAGCTGTGACCGGCGGTATATCGGCAGAACTGGATAAGCAGCAAAGCCGGGATGATTACTTCAAGGAGTATTATCAGGACTTTTATACTGACCTGACAAGCCAGTACCAAACCAGCCTTGAAAACGGTAAGACGGTTGCAGCCGGTCGGGAACAGACAGCACTTGCTTTTTCTACGTTGCTAAAGAGCAGTAGTGCAGCGACTGCCTGGACAGACTGGATGCAGGATTTTGCCGCCGTCACTCCATTTGCTTTTGAAGACCTAACGTCGTTGAGCAAGACGGCTTTTTCCTACAAATTCAGCACCGATTTTACCAAGCAGCTGATGCAGTCAATCGGTGATGCCGGCAGTGCGCTGGGATTATCTGGCACTGACTTGTCGGAAGTAGGCACTTATCTCGGACGGATGAATTCCACTGACAAAGTTTCGCTGGAATACCTGAATCCGTTGGTTGAAAGAGGTATACCTGCGATCGAGTATATCGCCCAGGCAATGAGTGAACGGCAAAATAAACAGTGGTCAACCCAAGATGTTTATGACGCTGTCTCCAAAGGTACGCTCGATGGCAGTGAAATGGTTGTCGAGATTGTCACCAGGATGGAAGAAGAGTTTGCCGGTTCAATGGATGCCCAGTCTCAGACCTATTCCGGTTTGATTTCTACTCTGGAAGATACGATGACCCAGTTGGATGCAGCAATGGGGGAAGGATACAACGAGGCACGCAAGTCCTCGCTCCAGTCCCAGATTGATTTTTACGGTGGTGCTGCTGGTGAGCAGATGCAGCAGGCGTATGACCTGATCGGGCAGTGGCAGGCCAGCATGGACAATACACGTGATCAGCTGAAAATGGATGCACTGTCCGATGTTATGGAGAGTACAGATTTTCAGAAGCTGCTCGATTCAGGGACGACAGAGGGTGCAGCAGAAGCCGGAAAGATGCTGGCAGAAGCATTGGCGACGGCAGAAGCGGAATACATGAATACCGATGGATATGATCTGATGGTGCAAACTCAGATGGATGTAATCGATGGTGTTCGGGCCGATCTGGGAGCAGAGTTTAACGACGCTGGTTATTATGTGATGGAACAGTTTACGCTGGGCCTTGAAGCAGCAGCCAAAACCAACGCCGAAAGGACACAGGCGGCATTGTCAACCATGATGGCAGGCGCTTCTGTCAGGATCAACAGTCCTGGACTGGGCGGAGACCTGGCGCGGTCGGAGGCAAACCAGAACTTCGACTCAATGCTGGAAAACTGGTATCCCAAAGCTACCGGTCTTGAATATGTGCCGTACAACGGATACCCGGCATTGCTTCATGAAGGCGAGCGGGTTATGACGGCATCAGAAAATCGGGCGTATTCGTCCGGTAACTGGTCAGGCAGTGTTGTGATCACCGGCAATAACTTTACCATCCGGAGCGATGATGACATCGAAAGGCTGGGACAGGAAATTTATAAACAGCTGCGGAAAGCATTTCAGCTACTTGGATAATGGGGGACAGAGATGAATCCGGGATTGATGAATAAAAAGCTGCAGCTGCTCCGTGCAGATGGGACAGAGAATATTATCTGGCAACCGGTTTCAACCGTTTGGGCGAAAGTGGTTGAGGGAAAGAACGGACTTGCGGTACCGATGGCAACACGTTCTCCTGCAATCGAGATCACTATGCGCGACACGGATATCACCGAGGCTGATGCCGTCACATTTAACAGCAATCGCTATCTGGTCACTTCGGTGATACAGGATACCGAGCATCCGGTTTATCTGAAGGTAACGGCGGTACAGGCACCGGCTTATACTGCAGATATTTACCGGCCGGTCAAGACGAAAGACAGCATGAATGCAACTGTCTGGAATGTAGAAAAGATCGGGTCATCTGTTTGCAGCCTGTTTGAACGGTATGTCACCGCCAAGGAAGAAAGAGGACATGGAGAAACCTCGACCGCCTTGATTATGGTGACACCTAAGTCATGTATTCTGAAAGAGGGAGACAGTGTGGATGTGCTGGGCAGCAGATGGAAGGTGACCGCCTGTTATCAGATGGACCAGTACAAAAACCGCTGCCAGATCGAAAGGGTGGCAGATAACTGACAAAGAAAGGTTGAGAAAAAATGCAGCTTGCCAATGTTGAAATCAATACCCGTAAGGATGGTTCATCCGAGGTTATTGTAAATGGGGTACATCTGGAACAGTATCTTGCCGGATTTTCCTACGAACACCGGGCCGGTGAGGTGCCGGTGCTCCATGTTGACCTGTATACGGAAAACGCAAAAATCCGGGCGCAGACGGTCAGCACTCTGACGCCGATCCTGATTCCGGATATAAACGAGGGATAAAAGCCAGCGTCCAGATGGGAGGTGGAAACGCTGACCATCAGGGAAGAACTTACCCGATACGCTGAAAAATGCCTGTCGGGAGAAATCGTCGCCGGTAAAAAGCACAAATGGGCATGCAGGCGGCTGCTGCGTGACTTTGAGCGAATCGGTGATGCAGATTTTCCGTACATCTGGGACGATACCCTAGCCGAAGAGATCGTCAGCTGGTTTGCACTGCTGCGGCATTCAAAAGGTGTTCTGGCAGGACAGCCGATCCAGCTGACCGACTGGCAGAAATTTACCCTCTGTCAGATCTACGGCTGGCGACATAAGGACACTGGCCGGCGGCGGTTTACGATCGCATTTATCGAGGTCGGGCGAAAGAACGCAAAAAGCCAGATGCTGGCCGGGTGTATGCTGTATGAAATTGCAGTAATTTCCACCCGAAACGGTGAGGTATATGAGACTTACACCGCCGGTACCAAGCATGACCAGTCGATGATTATCGTGGACGAATGCCAGAATATGCTCAAGCGTTCGCCGCTGCTCTCTCGGTTTAAGCTGACTAAAAGCAAGATTGAGCATCGGAAAACCGGCTCATTTATCCGGGCACTGTCCCGTGAGGATGGGCAGAAGGGTGACGGCACCAACCCGGCGATGCTGGTTCTGGACGAGTACCATCAGCATGATACCACCGAATTTTATGACCTGGGACTGGGCAGCAATACCAAAGAGCCGCTTCTGATGATTATCACGACCGCCGGCATCGACCTGAATGTGCCTTGTTATGTACAGGAGTATGACTACTGTTCCAAGTTGCTTGACCCGGATGTAGACATTGAAAACGACACCTATTTTGCGGATATCTGCGAGATAGATGATACTGACGATCCGGGAGACGAAAGCTGCTGGATCAAAGCCAATCCTATCCGTGCTACTTATGAGGACGGTCTGAAAAAGATCCGGCAGGCGTATGAAGTCGCAAAGGCCGTGCCGGAAAAGATGACCGCTTTCCTGACCAAGATGCTCAATCGCTGGGTGCAGGCTGCCGAAAACGGCTATATGGATATGTCCAAATGGAAAGCCTGTCAGGTGGACGTATTCCCGGACCAGTGGGATG
>CALXCO010000074.1 GCA_944386805.1 uncultured Clostridia bacterium | reverse complement strand
GCCGGTACAATACCCGAACCACCGAAGATGTACTGGATGGTCAGCGGCATGAATGCCAGTGCGCTGGCACTGCTGCCCAGACCGTAACCAAGGCCGATTGCAACCGATACAATCGTAATTGTACGGGCAGTCACCTTTTCTTTGGTGATCAGCTGGATACCGGACATGACAATCGAAGCAAACATCATGACGGCTGCTCCACCGAGAACCGACTGGGGCATAATCGAAACCAGTGCTGCCAGTTTAGGGAACAGTCCGCACAGGACCAGGAAACCGGCACCCATTGCGATGCAGTAACGGTTGACAACTTTGGTCATCGCAATCAGACCGACATTCTGAGAGAAAGAAGTGTTCGGCAGAACGCCAAATATGGCTGCAAAAGAAGAGCCCAGACCATCGCAGATAACCGAACCGGAAAGCTCACGGTCGGTCGCTTCTCTGCCAAGGCCACCTTCGGTGATACCGGAAGTGTCACCGACCGTCTCAACCGCCGTAACAATAAACATAATGCACATCGGCAGAATGGTATTGAGGCTGAAAGTCGGTTTGACCGGCAGAATCTGCGGCAGCGAGAACCAGCTTGCCTGTGCAACCTTGTCCCAGTTGAGGACCCAGGAACAGGTCTGCTCGACACCGTTGGCGTCGATATAGGTGTTGGGCAGAATCAGCATCATAATCCCACAGACGATATATCCGACGACAACGCCGATCAGAATCGCCGAATTGCTGGTGATGCCTTTGGTGAAGTGCTTGCAGACGACAATCGTTACCAGTACGACCGCTCCGACAAAGAGGTTGGGCAGAGACCCAAAGTCCCCGACGCCGCTGCCGCCGGCAAAGGAATTGATACCGACCGAAATCAGCGAAAGTCCGATTGCCAGAACAACGGTACCGGTTACAACTGCCGGGAAGAACTTCCGGAGAGGCTTGAGGAAGAAGCCGAGCACCGTCTCAAACAGGCCACCGACAAAACATGCACCCATCAGTGCGCCATACGAGACAATTCCGCCGCCAGTCATTGCAACGATGTTGTTGCAGATACCGATAAAGCCGGAACTGGTTCCCATGACAATCGGCAGTTTTGCGCCGATCGGCCCGATGGTGAAAAGCTGAACCAGTGTGACCAGACCTGCAACCAGCATTGCGTTTTGCAGAATGGAGACCTGCAAATCTCCCAGCGAACAGGCACCGGCAATCAGAATAATCGGTGTCAGGTTTCCGGCAAACATCGCCAGTACATGCTGAAGCCCCAGCAGAATTGCTTTCCCGAGTGGTACACGGCCATCCAGCCGGTAGATGTTCTCGGTACTGACAGAGGTTTCTTTGTCAGACATACTTGAACGCTCCTTTTATATAACAATAAATTCAGGGAGCTGTACTGCTCCCTGAATTCCATGATACCAAGTTTCGAAACTTTTTGCAAGTTATTTACAAATAAGAGCGCACAAATTGGATGTTTGCCCAAAATCTGACATCTGCCGACCAAATATCTATCTATTCATCTATCAGTTGAAAATACGATAAACAAACGCGGGCTTTACCTCTTCCGACATGATGAACTTGATTTCGGGGAATTTCGCCGACAGCATCCCACAACACAACGGGACAAAATGCCGCTCGGTTTCAAAATGACCCGCATCAATACAGCTGACACCGGCATTGACCGCGTCAATCACCTGGTCATGCTTAAAGTCGCCGGATATCACCAGATCAGCTCCCAGCCGAATCGCCTCATGGACATAGCTTCCGCCGCCTCCGCAGCAGAGTACCACCTTGTGAACCGGTTTGCCGGCATCGTAATACCGCATTCCCTGAAGCCGGAGGGCCTTTGCGACAAAGCCGATCACCGCTTCCATCTCCATCGGCTGTTCTCCCGGAAGGACGGCCGTCGCAGCACATCTGTCCTCCGGCAGCGGCGCAAACTCCTCCAGACCAAGCAGCCGGGCAAGCGATTCATTCAGGCCACCCGGTGCCTTGTCAAAATTGGTATGTGCCGACAGGACCGCAATGCCATTCGCGACCAGCATTCCCTGCACCGAATCAAACGGGATTCGTTTCATCGGATGGAAAATCACCGGATGATGCGATACAATCAATTCACAGCCGTTTGCTGCCGCTTCCTGTACCGTGGCGCAGGTCACATCCAGCGTAACCAGACAGCGCGTGACCGGCAGATCTTCTCCCCCAATCAGCACGCCGACATTGTCAAAACTCTCACAGCTGTCAAACGGCGCCGTCTGGTCAATCAGACGGCGGATATCTCCAACAGTCGCCATGTCAAATCCTCCTTTAGCCTTCTGCACGCTGTTCTGTCAGCGCCCGCAGTTGTTCCACCAGCTGCCTGCTCTCCGCGATTTTATCCTCATCCGGATGTACCGCGCTCATCAAGCCGTCCAGCATCTTCTGTTCCCGTGCAAGCAGCTTTTGCAGATAGACTGCTGCGTCCTCTGAATCGTCATCCGCCGCCTTGCCAACCAGTGCAAACAATGGGGTGCATTTCCGTTTTACTCCGTCATACCGGGCATTGATAATCGAATAGGCTTTTCCTGCCGCAACCGCGCAACGTTCGCAGACAATCGCAAATCCGTTTTCACACAGCCATTGCCGCAATGGACCCGCCTGGGTCATCGGCTGCAAAACCAGGTTAAACCCTTTCAGTTCCGCCAGCCGTGCCTCCAGTATCGACGCAATCAGCAAACCGCCCATCCCGCCGATCAGAATATCCGTCGCACCTTCTAATGGTACACCGGTTAACCCATCGGTCAGCATCGTGCCGATTTGGTCTTCCAGTCCGTTCTCCCGAATGCACCGCTCAGCCGATGAAAGCGGTCCCGGCCGGATATCGGTTGCGAGCATCCGTTTTGCCCGACCGGATGCGACCAGGCTGACCGACAAGTATCCGTGATCTGCTCCGACATCAATTCCGACGCCTCCCGGCGTCATCAGCTCGGCCATTCGTGCCAGCCTTTTGTCCAGCTGAATCAATCCAGTCCCCTCCTTTTGTTGTTTTCCTACATGAAAAAAGGGCATAACCTTTCGGTCAGCCCAGTTTTTTCAAATCGACAGCATACTGTCCTTTATTTGCCTGCAATATGGGCGTTCAGTTTGTCCAGCAGTTCGTCAACCGAAACACCGTGTACAGCACAGGCATCCTCAACCGATTCGCCTCTCGATGCAGGGCAGCCCAAGCAGTGCATTCCCATCTGCATAAAGAAGGTAGCAGTGCTGGGGTCAAGGTCGAGAATCTGACCGATGGTCATATCTTTGGTAATGGTCATATCGGGACTCCTTTCAAAATGAGGAAACAATCTTCCTCTTTTATTATACCCATTTTGACAAAATAATCAAGTCTTTTTTCAATCTTACTTGGATTCATCCAGCATCTTCAAGTCATACGGGGTCTGCTGGTAGACAAAATAGTTCAGCCAGTTGACGTACAGCAGGTTCGCATGAGCACGCCAGATAAATTTCGGTTCATTTTCCGGGTTGTCGCCGTCAAAATAATGGTACGGAATATCAATCGGCAGGCCTTTATCGAGATCACGGAAATATTCCGCCGCCAGTGTTCCCCTGTCGTACTCGCTGTGGCCAGTGACAAAGAACTGACGTCCATCAAACGACGACGCAATATGCACCCCGGCAATCGGCGATTCCGTCAGAATCTCCAGCTTTCCGGTCGCAAGGATATCTTCCTTTCTGCACTCAGTATGGCGGGAATGCGGCACATAAAACTCTTCGTCAAATCCCCTCAGCAGCGGATGAAACGGCTGAAGGACATGATGTGGGAAAACGCCGAACATCTTGCGCGGCAGATCGTATTTCGGTACGCCATAATGATAATACAGGCCGGCCTGCGCTCCCCAGCAGATATGAAAAGTAGAATAAACGTGCGTCTTTGACCATTCAAAGATATGGCAGAGCTCCGGCCAGTAGTCGACCTCCTCAAACGGCATCTGCTCGACCGGCGCACCGGTGATAATCATTCCGTCAAAATACTCGTTTTCGATATCATAGATGGTTTTATAAAATTTGAAAAGATGCTCTTCCGAAGTATTGCGGGAACGATGGGATTCGGTTTGAATCAGCTCGATATCGACCTGCAGCGGTGAATTGGAAAGCACCCGGAGCAGCTGTGTTTCGGTTTCAATCTTCTTGGGCATCAGATTGAGGATGGCAATTTTCAGCGGACGAATGTCCTGATGGGATGCCCGCTCCTCATTCATGACAAAGATATTTTCCCGGCGCAGCTGGGAATTAGCCGGCAGTGTATCCGGAATATTGATCGGCATTCTGATCCTCCCTTTCCCAAATGGAAATTCCCGTTAACGGGTGATAATCTTTATTATACCAAAACTGTCTGTCAGTTGCAACCGGATTTCGCATATTTTCTCAATCTGGTCCGGATTTTTCTGAATATTAGCCGGATTTGCATACATCTGTATTCTGCATGAGGACAGTTTTATTTTTCACCCCAATAAATCATCACCGCTTTTTAAGCTTGGATTATAATATCAAGTGCAATAAGGCAAAAAAATAGCAACTCATCGACAAATCCTGTATAATGGTAATTGAC
>CALXCO010000073.1 GCA_944386805.1 uncultured Clostridia bacterium | reverse complement strand
ACGTAAATGCCTTGGTTGGAAAACACCTGAAGAAGTTTTTTTACATAAGGTGTTGCACTTGACTTGACAATTCAAGAGAAAAAATCAAAAGACCACTTGACAAAGACGCTTTCATCTGATATTATAATATTGTTTTTAGCTGATATCACTTTACCATGCTAATAAATTAAAGAATTCTCCCGAAAGGATTGTTTGATATGAAAAAAGCCAACCGTATGATCGCTCTGTTTCTCTCCGCACTGACCTGCGCCGCAGCACTCGTTGGATGTTCCGCCAGCGGTAGTGATACCCAGGCTGCCAACCGTCTGGAAGAAATTAAAGAACGCGGCTATCTGGAGGTGGCTACCGAACCTTATTTCGCTCCGAATGAATTCATCGATCCTACCAAAGAAGGCGATGAACAGTATGTCGGCGCCGATATCGAACTGGCAAAGGCAATCGCTGATGAAATCGGCGTTGACCTGCGAATTATCCCTCTTGAATTCTCCGCCGTCCTCGCTTCCATCACCACCGGCAAATATGACCTCGCCATCTCTGCGCTGGCCTGGACACCTGCCCGTGCCGAAAGCCTTGAAATGAGCATCGGTTACCACTATTCCGATGACTCGCTGTACACGGTCCTCGTTCGGGAAGAAGACGCTGATTCCATCACCTGCCTTGACGACCTGAAAGGGAAAAAGGTTGTCTGTCAGTCCGGTTCCTTGCAGGAACAGCTGATAAAGGACGCAATGGATGTCAGCGAACTGGATGAACTGATGTATGTTTCGGCGACGACCGACGGTTATCTGCTTGTCTCGGAGAACAAAGCGGACGCATGTGTCTGCGCTCTGGTCAACGGTGATCTGTATGCCGCAGCAAACGAAGGTCTGACCACCCTGCCTGACGCTATCAACTTCCCTGTCTCCGAGGAATATGAGGGCACCCGTGTCGGCGCAACCAAAGGCGAGACGGAGCTGATGGACGTCGTCAACAAGGTCATCAAGGAACTGAATGATTCCGGCCAGTACAACGAATGGTACGAAGAATACTCCGAATACGCCAAGAGCCTTGGCCTTGAATAACCTTCCATAAAAACAGCTTACCCCAAAGACTTTGCAGTATTTTTGCGGTCTTTGGGGTATTTTTATTTGGTTAATCAGCAAACTGCATCTTTTGTGTGATCGTCAGCATCCGGCGGAAAAGCCTTGCAGCGCCTGCGGTAGACGATAAAAAAGGCCACACACAAAAACAGCATCGCGGCTGGCCAGGAACTCACCTCAATCAGATAAATTCCCCATCGGCCAATCAATCCCGGCAATGTAAACACAACAATCAGCCGTGTAAATAACTCGACGAATCCGGAAACCATCGTCAGCGAAGCACTGCCCATTCCCTGCAATGCCGACCGGAACAGATACAGCATATACAATGACGGCAAAAATACCAGCATCAGATTCAGCTGTTCACAGGCATACGTCAGCACCCGGTCTACCTGATCTGCGTCACCCGAAATCAGCGTACCCATCACGCTGCGGCCAAATATGAACATGGCAATCATAATGACACCGACTCCGACCAGCATGACAACTGCTGACTGACGCAGTCCTTTTCGGATACGGGACATATTTTTCGCGCCGTAATTCTGGGCGACATAGGTCGCAATCGCGCCTTCCATGCCGCAGCTTACCAGTTCCAGCACGCCATACATTTTTTTGCTTGCCGCAATCGCCGCAATAAAATCCACGCCGTACCCGTTGACATAGTACTGTGTGATAATGCCGACGATATCGGTCACCAGATTGCGAAATCCCATCGTCCCGCCAATCTGGATATGTGAGAGCACCATCTTCCGGTCTGGTACCATGCCCTCTCTGGTCAGACGGAATACGTCGATCTTCTGAACAAAGTAAAGACAGTAGATACAGGACACAGCCTGCGCGATAACCGTCGCCAGTGCTGCCGCCGCTACTCCCCAAGGCGTCAGACTGACCAGCGCTATATCCAGAACCACATTCAATACAGACGAGATAATCAGTGCATAAAACGGCGTCCGGCTGTTTCCGACCGCCCGGAGTGATGCACCGAGATTATTATATAAAAAGGTAATAAAAAGTCCGCCGAACAGTACCCGGATATATGCGGAGGTATCCGCAAAAATTTCTTCCGGCGTTTGCAACATCCGCAAAAGCGGGTCTGCTGCCAGCATTGCCGCCACTGACAGCACAATCCCGGTTCCCAAACTGAGAAACATCGACGCCGCAAAACTTTTCCGGATCTGGTCCGAGTCTCCTGAGCCAAAATGCTGGGCAGTAATCGTTCCGAACCCCTGCGTAACGCCCAGAATGACGCTGACTATCATCCAATTCATATTTCCGGCAGCTCCGACCGCTGCAAATGCGTCGACACCAATCAGCCGTCCGACTACCGCACTGTCGACAATTGAATAAACCAGCTGGAACAGACTGCCCAGCGCAATCGGAATTGCAAAAGAAACAATATGTTGAAGCGGTGCCCCGCTTGTCATTGATTTTGATAATTTCACGCGTAAAGCCTTCTTCCTTTGATATACAAACACGGTTGTAATAACCGTGTGTCATGATAAGAAGGCGCGCCTGAATACACCCGCGGCGGATCACGCGGCAGGATACGGGGACATCATAAAAGCAATAACCAGCCTATACAGCAAATATCCGGCTGTCGCTTCTGTAAAGTCCATCTGCGCAAAGCCTTCTTCTATTAAATTGCAGACACTTTTTCCCGTGGGCTACACACCCCGGTTCTACCGGGGATGTGCGGCCGGCCAATAAGCCAGAAGGCTGCACCTGTGAACATGTACAGTGGATATTCATTGATTCCGACAGTCTCATAAACGAGCATTCCTTTCATCCGGAATTTTATTTCTATACAAAAGTATAATACTGTATGCGGGTGATTGCAAGGTATTTTCACATTCTGATTTTCACCCACAAAAATAAAGCAGCAGCTGTCCGGTGAAGAACAGCTGCTTTCGCAAAGTCAAATTATTCGGTATGATGAGTTGAATCCACCGGCATTTCCCGGCAGCGTTTGTGATAAACAATAAAGAAGGTGATGCACAGGAAAATCATCGCCGTCAGCCAGGGCACGACTTCGCACAGATAAATGCCCCACCGTCCAATGAAGACAGGCAGTGTGAAGACAATCGCCAGCCGGGTTCCCAACTCCATAAAGCCGGACAGCATCGGGAAAAGTGCATTGTCCATTCCCTGAAGCGACGAACGAAACAGGTACAGCAGATACAGAAAAGGCAAAAAGGCCAGCATCAGGTTGAGCTGTTCGCATGCGATTGAAAGTACCCGGTTCAGCTGGTCAGGATCCCCCGAAATCAACAGTCCCATGATGTTGCGTCCGAACGGGAACATCACGGCCATAATCAGTGCTGCTCCCAGCAGCAGCACAACTGCCGACTGGCGCAGACCCTTTCGGATTCTGTCCATCCGCTGAGCACCGTAATTCTGGGCAACATAGGTTGCAATCGCGCCGTCCATGCCGGTGCTCACCAGCTCCAGCACGCTGTACATCCGCTTGGTTGCAGCAATCGCCGCGATGAATTCGGTCCCGTAGCCATTGACATAAAACTGGGTAATTGTTCCGCCGCAGGCCGTAACAAAGTTGCGGAACCCCATCGGACCACCCATCCGAATGTGGGCAAACATCATCTTTCGATCTGGGACAAAGTCTTCTTTCGTCGGCTGCAAAACCTCAATTTTCCGAACAAAGTACAGGCAGTAAACACAGGATACGGCCTGAGAGAACACCGTCGCAATTGCAGCGGCAGCAACTCCCCACGGCGTCATTTTGACCAGCAGAATGTCCAGTACGACATTCAGGATGGAAGAGATGACCAGTGCATAAAACGGCGTCCGGCTGTTTCCAACTGCCCGAAGTGACGCACCTAAATTATTATAAAAAAAGGTAATAAACAGACCGCCAAAAATTACCTTGATGTAGGCAGACGCATCGGCAAAAATCTCGTCCGGCGTTTGCAGCAGCCGCAGTACCGGGTCGGACAGCAGCACCGTTATCACCGACAGCACAATTCCCAGTCCTAAACTCAGCAGCAGTGACATAGCAAAACTTTTCCGTACCTTCTCATGCTGACCGCCGCCGAAATGCTGGGCAATGACAGTCCCGAACCCCTGAGTCAGACCGAGAATAATGCTGAATACCATCCAGTTCAGGTTCCCCGCCGCTCCGACTGCGGCAAACGCTTCAACACCGATCAGACGTCCGACAACCGCACTGTCAACAATCGAGTAAATCAGCTGAAACAGTCCACCCAACATAATCGGAACGGCAAAAAATACAATCTGCCTGAGCGGTGAGCCGCTGGTCATCGATTTGGATAAACTCATCCCACAAAATCCTCCTTTTTCGCCAAAAATTCCCATATACAAACGATTATCAGTATAGCACAGGTTTACAGAGCTTTCAATAGCGTTTTCAGCTTTTTCAAATTATGATTACAGTCATCAGCTTGCCGTAAAATTTAGCAAAACAAAAATACTTAAAAAGCGGCGGTACTATCTTCTTTATTTCTTTGATGGCTGCCTTTATTCC
>CALXCO010000072.1 GCA_944386805.1 uncultured Clostridia bacterium | reverse complement strand
TCCCGAAACAATCTTCTGAGCAATGCCCTCTGCGATCGCCGTTTTACCGACGCCGGGTTCACCGATCAGGCAGGGGTTATTCTTCTGGCGGCGGGAGAGAATCTGTTCGACCCGGTAGATTTCCTTATCCCGGCCGATAATCCGGTCCATATGACCGCTTTTTGCCTTTTCATTGAGGTTGACGCAGAAGTTATCCAGATATTTTCTTTTCTTTTTATCACGGGGTTTAGTACCGGCGGTACGGTCCCGCGGAAGGCCGTCCGAAGTCGGCTCATCGTCAGCAGCCGGGATAATTGAATCGCCGGAGCCGTCGGAATTAAACATTTTCTGCAAAAACGGAGGCATGGTATCTGCTCCGCCCAGCTCAAACATACCGTTTTCCAGCTGTTCGTCCAGATTATCAAGATCAGCCTGTGTAATACCGAGACTGTCCATCATCGACTTGACCTGCGGGAGTCCAAGTTCCGACGCGCATTTCAGACAGTAACCTTCATTTACAGTTTCCTTGCCGTCAAATTTGGACATAAACAGGACAGCCGGCCGTTTTTTGCACTTACAGCATAACATATCCATTCTAAAACGATTCCTTTCTCCAGATACAGGACAGCTTTGCTCATAATAAAAGCTTACTTACTATTATAAGCAATTTCCTGCAAGATATCAGTATCGAAACATGAAAAAAAAGTAACCAATTCGTGAAAGTTAAAGAATGTTTCACTTTCCACTAAAAGGGCTGGCGTTATAGAAGATCTTAAACAACGTGGTCGATTGAATTGTCTCCGAACTCAGGAACGGAATCTGAGCACCGCTTGCGTAGATCAGCAGCTTGATAAAGACCACGATGACAAAAATGCACAGGATGGCCTCCAAAAAGCCCAGCACCGCACCGGCCAGCATGTCGGGCACACCGATCAGCAGACATTTGCGAATATTGCGCAGCGTTTCGCTCAGCGCACCGATTACAATCTTCAGGCAGAAAAACAGCAACAGAAAGATGATGCTCTGCAATACGACATAGACAACCGGATAGATGATCTGGTCGACCACCTGGGTCGCAGCTGACTGAACCGTACCGTTGAGGGTGTCCCCGATCTGGCTGGTCAGATTGGCCGTATCGCCGAACACACCGTACACCATATTGCGGATGATGCCGGGAATTTCCTGCATAATGGTGGAAACCTGCATCGAAACATCATAATCTGCAAAGTTTCCGGTGATCGATTCGGCGATGGAATCAATCAGTTTTTCCCGTATATAAACCTGATAAATAGTTGTTGCCAGCGCACGGCTCCCGATATAGGCACCGATACAGCTGATCAGCCGGCCACAGGAGTTGACCAGCGTCACCAGAAAGCCCCGCCGGATGCCAAACCAGACAAAACTTCCTGCAATCAAAATAACCATTACGTCCAACAGGACGCTGGCTACCGATATATTTTGCATCTACATTCCTCCCATCTCTCATCCGCATCCCCACTGCGTACAGGAATTTTACGTTCCAGGAACCATATCCTCCCACCGTGCCAGCATGGTATCGCTCAGCAGGTAGAGCTTGTTTCCAAGAGTCGCCATTGCAAAGACCGACGTATCGATTGCCAGTTCCTTTTTCAGTTCAAGGGACGAATCATACGTCAGAATAGACGACTTTTCAAGCAGATAAACATTTCCGCTGTCATCCACACAAATATCGTTTCCGCCGCCTTTAATCTGCACATCTGTCTTATTGCCGCTGCGGTCGATGCTGGTCAGCGTAAAGGAGACCGCGCTGGTATCGGTATTGAGCAGAATCGTACGGCTGGGGGTAAACACATAGCGGTAAACGGAATTGGAGAAGGTGACCTCTGTCTTCTCCAGCTGGGGCGAAATGACACCGACAAAGGTATCGCACAGCAGATGAATCGAATTGTCCGATTTGTAGTCGACTGCCACCGGCAGTGCACCATCAAAGGTAATCACGGCTTTTTCACTGGTGGTAGAGGAACTGACGTCGAGTATGTAAACCTTGGCGACCAGTGCGTTGTTTTCAAAACCGACGCAGGCAATCGCCAGCTGTGAACCATCCCTTGAGAAAGACAGATCGACAATCTGGTCATTGACGGAATACCACCGCAGGATTTCTTCGTTGGTCCGGCTGTTGACAATGACACTGCCCGCATATCGGGTCTCAGATACCGCCAGCGCATAGGTTCCCTTGTCGCTGATCGCACCGGTCAGCAAAGTCGATTCGGTCCGGCCGGTGTAATGCAGTCCCGAACTGGAGTCAATCCGGTAGCTGTAACCACCGCGGTCATAGGTCAGAAGACGGCTGGAACCGGCTTTCATGACCGGGTTGGTAAATCGATGGGTAAAGCTGTGCTGGGTATTGCCGCTGCTGTCAAAGAAGATGATTTCATCGGTAGTCCGCAGCACCAGCGAGTTCCCGGAAACAACCAGTTCCTGCGGAACCTCACCGGCCAGAGACACCGGGAAACCGCTGCTCTGAACGGTACCGGTCTCGACTTTGTTGCCGGTCAGATTCTGCGCCAGATCGTTGACATCATAGTTCCGGTTCAGATAGATGCCCAGAATCACCATGAACAGGATGATGACCAGGGACATAACCGTCAGGATAATCCGCTGTATTTTTTTTATTTTGAGATTTCTGCGATAAGCCGCAAAATCGTAAGGATTTTTCTGTTCGCGATTGCGAAAAAACTTAGCCGTTTGGAACACCATCCTTTACTTGAAAAGGAAGATAGGAAACTTTCGTCAGATAAAGTCCGGCGGCGGGTGCGGTAATACCGGCGTCTGACCGGTTGCCGCCTGCCAGAATTGCGGTCAGGTCACCCGGCTTCAGCCGTGCAGGACCTGCCATCAACAGCGTCCCGACCATGATCCGCACCATATTGTACAAAAAGCCATCGCCGCATACCCGCAGCAAAACCACATCACCCTGCCGTTCCGCCTCAAAGCTATAAATTGTACGGATGGTCGATTCTCCGCCATCGGCAGCGGTCGGTTTAGCCTTGCTGCCGGTGCTGCAAAATCCGCGGAAATCATGTGTCCCGACAAATTCCTGCCCACAGGCATGCATCTGATCGACATCCAGCGGATATTTATGGTACATGGCCAGCCCGTCCAGAAAAGGATTGCGCACCGGCGCGTTCCAGATCTGGTAGGTATACTCCTTATAACAGACGTTATAGCGGGCATGAAAATCGGGCGCTACCTCCCGACAGGACAAAATCGCAATATCGCCGGGCAGGTTGACATTTAATGCCCGGACAGCCGCATCCGTCGGAATCGTATGCTGGGTATCCATATGGAAAAAGAACTGGCGTGCATGGACGCCGGTATCGGTGCGGGAACAGCCGGTGATACCCTCCCGGCAGCCCCAGACCTTTTCGACTGCATCCTGAATGGTGCCCGCCACCGTTACAGCATTTTTCTGTACCTGATAGCCATGGTACCGGGTCCCCTGGTATGTAGTCTCAAACAGCAGCCTGCGCAACCATTTTCCCTCCTCGTTCAGATCAGCCATGCCAGAAACGGCATCGGAATCAGGTTGAGGACAATAATAATCACAAGCAGGACGACCGTAATTGCCAGCGCATTGAAGTCCAGCCGGGTATACTTCAGCTGTTTCATACGGGTCCGGCCTTCACCGCCGTGATAACAACGGCATTCCATCGCCAGTGCCAGCTCCTCAGCCCGGCGGAAAGCGGAAATAAACAGCGGAATCATGACCGGAATCAGCGATTTAGCCCGCTGAATCAGGCCGCCGCTTTCCATATCGGCGCCGCGTGCCTTTTGGGCAGACATGATTTTGTCGGTTTCTTCGACAAGGGTCGGGATAAACCGCAGCGCAATCGACATCATCATCGCCAGTTCATGTGCCGGAAAGTGCACAACTTTGAGCGGAGAGAGCAGCTGTTCAATTGCATCGGTCAGCGCAATCGGCGAGGTGGTATAGGTCATCAGAGACGTCCCTGCAATCAGCAGAATCAGACGGAGCGCCATCTTGACCGAGGTATAAACACCCTGCCAGGAGACGTGAATCGGGCCAAGCGTAAAGATCACCGACTCACCGCTGATAAACAGCAGGTTTAAAATACCGGTAAAGATGATAATCGGCAGAATCGGTTTGATGCTTTTGACAATCATTTTGACCGGAATCCGTGCGATTCGGTAGCTGCATCCCAGAAAGAAGATTGCCGGGATAAATCCGAACGGATTGGAAACAACAAACAGTACGACAATATAAAAGATTGTCAGAATCAGTTTCATCCGTGGGTCCATCCGGTGGACAGGAGAATGTCCTGGGAAATACTGACCAATCGTGATATCTCTGATCATTCGCTGTCCTCCCCTCCCTGCAAAAGACGCAGCAGTTTTTTCTTGGCATAGCCAACGGTATAGACATTTTTCGGCACCGGGAACCCGTCATTCAGCAGCCGGTGGAAAACATTGGTCACCTGCGGAACAGCCAGACCGATCTGCCGAAGTTCTTCACTCCGTGCAAAGACGTTTTCGACGGTATCATACGCGAATACCTTTGCCTTGTTCATGACCAGGATTTTGTCGGCAAAATTGGCGACATCCTCCATGCTGTGGGAAACCAGCAGCACGGTATTTCCGGTAAATGCGTGATATTCTCTGATCTGGTTGAGAA
>CALXCO010000071.1 GCA_944386805.1 uncultured Clostridia bacterium | reverse complement strand
AGGGCAGAATTACCGACTTACACAGTCAGGTGGGACTACGTGGGCCGGCACGGCGCTCACGATTACTCACCCGTTTTCCCCATAAACTGTCCGGTGGACAGTTTATGGCGGTACAGCCTTCGACGCATAGCCTGTGCGCCCTTACCCGATTCCTTGTTCTCTTTACTCTCTCAGCAAGTACCTTTTAAACATCCAGCAACATTTTCCGGTATGCAACACCAATCCAACATAATCGATGAAAAGGCGGTTTCCGTAAAAAGGAGCCGCCTTTTGCCATAGTACAAATTCTTCCAATTATAAATGAAAATAATTGACCAAACAGGCACCTGAAACGTATCATATACAGGAAGGGAGCTGATGGAATGGAGACTCCACTCGCACGCCTGCCGGACGAAGTCGAACAGATGATACGAAATTATGGGGACATGCTGTTCCGGACCTGCCTGGTTATGCTCCAAAACGAGCCTGACGCGGAAGATGCCGTGCAGGAAACTGTTCTGAAATATATGCTCAAATCCCCTGCCTTTGACAGCCCGGAACATGAACGGGCATGGCTGCTGAAGGTCGCCGCCAATCAATGCCGGGATATGCTGCGGTTCCGGTCGCGCCACCCTCAGATTACATTGGAACAACTGGGCGAATACCTGACCGACCCGGAAAACTGTGGGATACTGGACGCGCTGATGACGATACCGGAGAAATACCGGATTGTGATGCTGCTGTATTATGTCGAAGGGTACCCGACCGCCGATATTGCCCAGATGATTGGCAAGTCCGCTTCTGCGGTCAAAATGCGGCTGCAAAAAGGAAGGAAATTGCTGGAAGACGCTTATCGAAAGGTGGACGGATAATATGGAATACAATCGTCTGAAAACCGCCGTAATGGACATACGGATGCCGGAAGAAATGCAGACCCGTATTTTGAATCATGCGCTGGTACAGTCCCGGCGCAGATTCCCCCATCATGCTGGTTTCTGGAGGAGCCCGGCGGCGGTGCTGATTGAAGCCGCACTTTGCATGACGATTGCGGTGCCGGTACTGGCCACATCGTCCGACACGGTTCACAATCTGATGTACCAAATCTCCCCCAGCGTTGCGCAGTTTTTCCAGCCGGTCCGGCAATCGGACGAAAGCAACGGAATCCGGATGGAGGTTATTTCGGCACATCTGGACGGAAATACGGCCGATCTGTATATCACGATGCAGGATTTAATCGGGGACCGGATTGACAAAACAACCGATTTATACGACAGTTATACAATTGATATACCGTTTGACACCTCATCCCATTGTGAGCAAATCGGGTATGATGCAGAAACAGGCATCGTCACCTTTCTGGTCAGTATCACCCGCACCGATGGTCACCCGATCGACGGCGGAAAAATCACATTTGCCGCGACCGAATTTCTGAGCCGAAAATCGGTATACGACGGAATCGAGATCCCGCTTGACCTGAACATGATTGAGACAGCGCCCGAAACCCAACATGTCCGGTTTACCGGTGCCAGTGGGATGGGTGCAAAGTATGCCCAGCATAAAGAGAGGATGTTTGAAGCATTGGTACCGGGGAAACCGGACAAGCGCTTTCCAGTTGACGGGATCGACCTGACAGGAATCGGGTTTGTAGACGGACAGCTGCATATTCAGACCAGCGTGACGGACCCACTCAGCAAAGACAATCATGGCTATTTTTATTTTGTTGACGGCAACGGCAGCCAGATTTGTTATGACGCAAGCTACACTTTTCAGGTAGAGACATCCGACGGACGCACAGATTATACAGATTATCTGTTCAACATCACACCAGAGCAGCTGGCGACCTGCAAATTATACGGCAATTTCTGGACAAGTAGCCTATTGACACAAGGAGACTGGAAAGTCACGTTCGATTTAGGCGCCGATGTTCCAGAATAACTGTACAGAGATTGATTTATTCGAGCAACACGCAAGGCAGCTTCCAATAACGGGAGCTGCTTTTTGTTTACATGTCGAAACTTTGCCCAAACTATCGGCGCAAAGTGCAGATATGGAAAGCATTCCGACCATTACGAACAATGGAACGGGAACGGAACATTTGCCGTCGTCGACTGTCCACCGGACAGTCAACGAGGGAAACAGGTCAATAATCGTCAGCGCCGTGCCGGCCCACGTAGTCCCAACTGACAGTATAAGTCGATGATGCTGCCCTCGCTCAGGTATGGGAAGCGGGCATCGAACCCGCTTCCCATATTGAGCACCCCTTAATAGGGTTCTCAAACTCTCCTGATTTAATTATGGGAAAAGAGATTTCGCCTTCTGCGGAAGGCGACCAGGGCGCCGCCCTGGACCTGCAAGCCTTGAAAGGCTTGACCTAACTTTTTTGTCATTACCGACCCCACTGAGTGCATAAAATTGGGCCGACGCTCTACGCGTCGGTCAAACCACTGGGTAGAGGTTGCGCACAATTTCTTTAAGTTTGAGCGTGATCGAAGCCGTCGAGTGCTGAGCACAAAGAGCGTGGTACTACATCGGCATCAAGGGAGCACAGGCACTGTGCAAGATGTATATCCAAAACGATGCTGCCAATACTCCATTCACAGTATAGAATACAGAAAGGTTGATTCCGTTGGAAAAACATATGCCTACGACTGAACAGTACGCCTCTATGGTCAAAAACGCTTCCGGAAATTCGCCGTCATGGAAAAACATCCCATTTGCGTTTTTAATCGGCGGGCTAATCTGCACGATTGGTGAAGCACTCCTCCACCTTTATCAGTATGCAGGGTTGACAGCGGACTGGGCGGGGGCGATGGTATCAGTGACACTGATTGCAACGAGTGCACTTTTGACCGGTCTTGGCGTCTACGATAAAATTGCAAAGCACGGCGGCGCCGGAACCCTTGTCCCGATCACCGGGTTTGCAAACGCCGTCGTATCCCCTGCACTCGAATTCCGCTCGGAAGGACTGGTACTCGGAACAGGCGCAAAAATGTTCCTGATTGCCGGTCCGGTCATTGTTTATGGCGTTGCCGCGTCATATATTTACGGGATAATTCTCTGCCTGTTAGGGCAGGCCGGGATGTGAAAGGTCGGGGAAAATATGGTAAAATTACTTGGTCGCTCGACCTGGCTGTTTGAACAGCCGCCGGTGATACTGTCGTCAGCGGCGGTCGGCGGCAAAATGGAAAAAGATGGCCCACTTGGGGAGTGGTTTGACTATACCGAAGAGGACGGGCTGTTTGGGGAATCATCCTGGGAAAAGGGCGAAAACCGGATGCAGCAGCTTGCCCTCAAAGCTGCCCTGCAAAAAGCCGGCCTGCGCAAATCAGACCTGAACCTTCTTTTTGCCGGAGATTTGTTAAACCAGTGCACCGGCTCAAGTTATGCCCTGCGTGAGTTCATGGTACCGTATCTCGGACTGTATGGAGCATGTTCAACGATGGCGGAAAGTCTGTTGATGGCGGCTGTCTATACCGGCGCCGGGCTGGCGAAAGCCGCCGGGGCTGTAACATCGTCCCATTTCTGCACTGCCGAACGGCAGTACCGTTTTCCGCTGGAATATGGCTGCCAGCGTCCGCCGACTGCCCAATGGACCGCGACCAGTGCCGGAGCAGTGATTGTCGGTGAACACTCGATGGGCGGCGAGCATAGGATTGAGATTGTCCACGCATGCGCCGGCATCATTCAGGACCCCGGAATCAAGGATGCCAACAACATGGGGGCAGCGATGGCACCGGCGGCAGCCTGTCTGTTTCGGCGGTATTTCCGCGAATCAGCGACAGCTCCGGCCGATTATGACCGGATTTTCACCGGTGACCTTGGCGCGGTAGGCAGTGACCTGTTATATCAGCTGCTGGGACGCGACCATATCGAAATCAGCGACCGGCATAATGACTGTGGACTGCTGCTCTACGATCGGCAGCGTCAGGACGTCCATGCAGGCGGTTCAGGGTGTGGATGTTCAGCCGGGGTACTCAATGGCTACATTCTGCCGCAGATGCGCGCCGGAAAGCTGAAAAATGTCCTGTTTGCTGCGACAGGTGCGCTGCTCTCCCCCACGATGGTTCAACAAGGTGAGACGATTCCTGGGATTGCACATCTTGTGCATTTGCGTGCAATGGAAGGAGGCGGAGCGGATGTTTATTGAGTTATTGAAAGCATTTGTTGTTGGAGGGGCGCTGTGCGCAATCGGACAGGTGCTGATTGACTACACCAAACTCACCCCGGCACGGATTCTGGTCGGTTATGTTACGATGGGGGTACTGCTCAGCGGGCTTGGCATTTACCAACCGCTGATTGAATTTGCAGGAGCGGGCGCGACGGTACCGCTGACCGGGTTCGGGGCATTGTTGGCAAGAGGTGTCCGGTTTGCGATTGACGAATCCGGATGGGTCGGGATATTTTCGGGTGGACTTGTAGCCGCAGCACCCGGCATAACCGCCGCAGTCATAGCGGGACTGCTTGTCGCCATAATCTTTAGACCCAACATGAAGTAGCAGCAGCGGAATGCTTCCAGCGCAGAGGCGAAATGCTTCCGCTGCCAGTTCGCGTTGGTCGGCGGCGTTCCGACCGCCTCGATTGCAATAGTAACAGTCTTTGCGAACGCGCCGGCAGGTTGTACGGATTTTTTACACCTCTATACCTGGTGGTTTGACCGACGCGCAGAGCGTCGGCCCAATTTTTCGCACTCAGTGGGTTCAGCCATATCAAAAAAGTTAGGTCAAGCCTTTCAAGGCTTGCAGGTCCAGGGCAGAGCACGGTTTGCTTTGCAAACCACAC
>CALXCO010000070.1 GCA_944386805.1 uncultured Clostridia bacterium | reverse complement strand
CGCAGGTATTTGGAGCAATTCCCGAAGGGATTTGCTGGACGCTATAGCAAGGGCGTCCCCTATGGATGAAGTGGGTTGGATGCCCACTTCATCCATAAAAATCGAGCGAGGACAGCAGTATCGATTTATGCAGTCAGGTGGGACTACGTGGGGCGGCACGCCGCTAACGATTACTCACCCGTTCTCTCCCATAAACTGTCCGGTGGACAGTTTATAGCGGAACAACCTCCGGACGGAATGCCTCCCCTGTCATATTCACGTGCCGACCGCCTCGATTGTGGAAATAACAGCATACAAACAAATCCTCTCCAACCAACGCAAAAGGCGGCTCCATTTTACAGGAACCGCCTTTTCATATACGCATTTTAAGAGAGTTCAAATTAAATTGCGGACATCTTATAGACAAAAGCCCTGCCCTGTTTGCCGAGTTTTTGTGCAAGCCCCAGTTCACCCAGACAGGCAAGCATCATCCGCGCGAGATTGTCTGATATACCAAGCTGCTCAGCTAGCTGACGTGCGGTAAACGTTTCCGGCAAAAGCTCCGGGGATATCCCAGCCAGCCGCCGCCAACCGTCAAGATTGTCCACAGCAATCTGTCCAAGCATCCGCAGCGGAACTTTATCCAGTTTTTCAAATCTTTGCGGCCAGCGGCCTTTTTTCCGCCGTCCACGTCCGGGATTCGCTGGGTCGATCTTAGCCCGGATTTCCTCGACCTCAAGCGATACGATTTTAAGATGGAAATTCGGGTCGGCAATCAGTTCACGTATTGCATACAGTTCCGCGAAGACATCGACCGGATGCTGGTGTTTGGGGCTTTTACGGCGGCCGAGCGATTCACCGGTCACAGGGTCCAGCGTTCGCAGCCAAAGCTGCTCACAGCACGGCCATACCACGGTCACCGGACAGACCGACAGAAACGCCGCCAGTTTTTGTTTCATCGAGCCGAACCCACGGGTTTGAATCTCGATAATCCCACGTTCACCGACGGCATCGGCGACAAACCCACCAATTGCCGCTTCCCGAACGGCGCCGGGTTCACAGGCAATTTTCAGAACAGCATGGACGGACTTTTCAGCCAACGTCCCTATACCCTCCAATTGCCGCCCATTTTCCGCAATCATCCGACAGGCAGCATCGAAGTCTGCTGGGTCGATTTGCCAACCAATGCCGCCATCGTCCAACGAATCCTCCGGATTCTGGTACATAGACAACTCAATCATTGCGCGACCCTTTCCGACCGCCGACAGGCAGGACGCTTATCAGCCAGGCGGCGATATTAGCGACAGCGGGCAAATTTTTACGTACCTTCCAATCGGGCAAAATTTTAGCGACCTCACCCCAGAATGCGGGCGAATGGTCAAAATGGCGCAGATGGCATAGTTCATGAACAGCGACATATTCAATAAACGCCGGTTCCATACAAACCAACCGCCAGCTAAACCGAATCACACCATTTTTTTTGCAACATCCCCAGCTTGTCGCCGCGCCGCCGATTGCAATAGAAGCCGGGCTATTCCCAACAACCGGCGCGAACCTTTCCACAATTGCAGGCATATATTTTTGCGCAAACTGACGGTAAATCGCGACACCGGACTGAATCCATTCATCGGGAGAGCTGCCGGAAAGCAGGATTTGTCCATTCTCAATCCGAGCGCGCCCATCTTCGGCAATTCCGACCCGGACAGGCTGTCCCAACAGCGGCATCACCCCACCCGGTTCCCAACGCCATTGATGGTCGATTTTGGACTGAGCGCGGGAAACGGCATCGAGAACCCACGGAATATTTTGCTGGAGCATAAGGGTGACGGATTTTTTGGAGGTACGCGGAGGAGTACGGACGATGACCTCACCTGCCGGAGTGACACAGATTGCCATTCGACGGCGGCGAGGGTTAGGTTTAATTGTATAGTCAAAAGGAATCGGGTTCATCTGTTGTCTCCTGAAATATTGTGTCAAAGTCGTATCGGAATCACGCATATTTGCCGAACATATGGTGCATGTACAGCTTAGGGAGGTATCGCCGAATAAGCTGTGAGGAGGGATTTTTGCTCAAAACCCGTATCAACTGCACGATGCGTTCGCAAAGGCTGTTACCATCGCGAACATGGGAGCACAGGCACTGTGCCGTCGTTGACTGTCCACCGGACAGTCACCGAGGGAAACAGGTCAAAAGTCGTCAGCGCCGTGCCGGCCCACGTAGTCCCACAGACTTCGTAAATCGGAAGTGCTGTCCTCGCTCGATTTTTATGGATGAAGTGGGCATCTAACCCACTTCATCCATAGGGGACGCCCTTGCTATGCGTCCCCTACACAAAATACCTGCGGGTATTTTGCTACCCCTTGCTGAGCTAATTTTTGGGAAAAGAGATTTCGCTCCATTGCGATGGAGCGACCAGGACGCTGTCCTGGACCTGCAAGCCTTTAAAAAGGCTTGACCTAAACTTTTTGTCATTACCGACCCCACTGAGTGCGTAACTTCGGCACTCGCTCTGCGCTCGCGTGAACAGACGGAAAGTCGTCTGAATGTCGCCCAATCTGCCCGGCGCGTTCGCAAAAGCTGTTATTTTCGCAATCGAGCGGATTGCGAAGCAGGAGCGACCAACGCGAACAAGGGAACGCAGGCACTGCGTCGGCATCAAGGGAGCGCAGGCACTGCGTCAAAATCAATGATGCCGGCGCTGACGTCCGTATGAACACAACGGACGCGGATTTTATCGCCGACACGATATTCTGTACCGGAGAGCTGCTCTGTCAGCCGAACCATGCCATCAAAAAGGTAATCCCCAACAGGCAGGCTCTCAATGCGAACCATTCCTTCAACACCCTCATCGGTTTCGACATAGATACCATACGCCGTCACACTGGTAATAACGCCATCGAAAACGTCACCAATTCGTCCGTGCATATACTCAGCAAGGTAGCAATCTTCGCACGCTCTTTCGAGTTCCATCGCGCGGAGTTCCGCCTCAGAGGAATGCGCAGCGGCCTGAGACGCGAACTTATGCCAGCGTTTTTCAAGCAAAGCCCGCATCCCGGCGTCAAGGTTGCACGGCCAGCCGCCGGACAATTCGAGAGCCATACTCAAAATACGATGGATAGCGAGATCAGGATATCTGCGGATTGGCGAGGTAAAATGGGCATAATCATCGAGTACAAGCCCATAATGTCCAATCGGACGGTCGTCATAAGCGGCCTTCATCATGGTACGGAGGACCTGTCGGTTCAGCAGGATTTCACACCCGCTCCCCTTTACCTGTTCAAGGACCGCGCGAAGAGCCGAAGCGGGCACTTCCCCATGAAGCAAGGCAGGGTCCTGACCAGCCGCGAGCATAACGGCACGTAATGTCTCAATTTTTTTCGCGTCAGGCTTCTGGTGGATACGGTAGACGAACGGAACGCCGAGTTTTTTGCCAAGCCGGGCAGCGGATTCACCAGCCAGCAGCATAAATTCCTCAATCATACCTTCTGCCTTACCACGATCGCGGCGCTTCACGCCGCAGCATCTGCCGTCCTCACCGATCAACAACTCGACCTCACCGGTTTCGATTTCAGGGACGCCACGAGCCGCGCGGATATGAGAACGGAGAGCAGCAAGTTTTTCCATTAACTGGAGCTGATCCCAAACACCGGCATATTTTTGCATCAAGGTTTCGTCGGTATCACCGGCGAGCAGCCGGTTGACCTCAGAATAAACCCCTCTGACCCGTGAACGAATCACAGATTTGTCAAAACGGTAGTCGACTAATTTACCATCTTTATCCAGCAGCATTCTACAGGAAAACGCGAGCCTTTCGACATCTGGGTTCAGGGAGCATGCACCGTTAGAGAGTGCCTCAGGCAGCATCGGGACAACGCGGTTCGCATAATAAATACTTGTCCCACGGCGGAACGCTTCACGGTCCAGCGCACTTCCCGGAGTAACATAGGCAGACACGTCGGCAATATGCACGCCGAGGTGAAAATATGTCCCATCAAAGGACAGGCTGACTGCATCGTCAAGGTCTTTAGCCGTAGCGCCGTCAATCGTAAACAGCGGCAGTTCTCGCAAATCGACCCTGTTTTTTGCATCAACTGGTACATGTTCAGCCTGCCATTCAGCTTCGCGGACGACCTGTTCGGGGAACGCAGGCAGTACACCTTCCGCCATAAGCAGCGACGCAGCGCAATTTGCAGCCAGATCACCACTGCCGAAACGTTCAACCACTTCCCCCATCATTCTAGCGCCGTGCTGGTCTCTGAGAACACGGACGACGACCCGTTCACCTTCTTCCAGCCCATGCTGGCCGACAATCAGCCGGACAGGTTCATTTCCCAATCCCGGCAAATCAGCTTCGGGTCGTTTTCCAGCACGGACGACAGTACCAGAAAAGAGCGCGGAACTTTCACGGACAATTTCGGCGACCTCGCCTTCTTTGAGCTGACCCGTGGAGCTATTGCGGACTTTAAGGAGGACGATATCACCGGGCAGCGCACCGTTCAGTTTACTGCCGGGGATAAAGACATCCTGCTGATCGCCGTCAGCGGTCGGTTTTGCAAACGCATAGGTCGTTTTCAGACGGAGGATTTTTGCCTCAACCAACGCCTTTGATTTTTTATATTGAGACTGCCTGTCCTCATCAGCGGTCAGCAATCTCAGCCCGGCATGGGTTACAGAGAACCGTCCATCCTCACGTTTAAGGAACCCACGGTCAATTGCCTGGGAAATCAACTGACGGCCAGCGGCGCCCTGAAGACCAGCGGCCTTTTTGAGACGAGTAAAGGTGATATCCTGATAATCGTTGCCCAAACGCGCGAGCATATTTTTTATTTGAAGGTTATCGCGGTTATGTGGGCGGGAATGCCGGACAGGCGGAGAAGATTTCGGTTTATGTTTATGTTTCATCATGTGCAACCTCCGGCGAAACGTATTTTGTTTACCGCCTCTATTATATCCTTTCTATTCAAATATATCAAGGTGGCGGCGGAATGCTTCCGCACACACTTACAATCTGTTCACGCGAGCGCAGAGCGAGTGCCAAAGTCACGCACAATGTGGGGTCGATAATGATATAAAAGTTTTACTCGATTTTTTTCACTTGAATTGTCAAGTCAAGTGCAACACCTTATGTAAAAAAACTTCTTCAGGTGTTTTCCAACCAAGGCATTTACGTG
>CALXCO010000069.1 GCA_944386805.1 uncultured Clostridia bacterium | reverse complement strand
TGGGAACCGGACAGTTTCCAGAGGAAACTGTGTGGTTTGCAAAGCAAACCGTGCTCTGTCCTGGACCTGCAAGCCTTGAAAGGCTTGACCTAACTTTTTTGATATGACCGTCCCCACATTGTGCGTAACCAAACGCCGACGCTCTGCGCGTCGGTCGAACCACCGGGTAGAGGGTGCAGAAAACTTACAAAACCAAAAACTCGCACAATCTGCCCGGCGCGTTCGCTAAGGCTGTTACCATTGCAATCGAGGCGGTCGGAACGCCGCCGACCAACGCGAACAAGGGAGCGCAGGCACTGTGCCGCTCGCGTGAATAGACGGGTAGCGTATGAGTATGGCTTTCATCGTAACGAGCGGGGAAGCAACGTTCGTTTGCTACCATTAGGAGCGTGGTTCTACATTGGCAAACAGGGAGCGCAGGCTCTGCGCCCACTGGCAGGATGGAGATATTGTTTCCACATATGGGGCGGTTTTTTCATCACTTTGGAAAAACTTCGCCCTTTTGAAAAAAATGCTTGCATTTTCCCTCACGGTGTGTTAAGATATACTACTGTAAGAATATACGTATGAGCGTATTATTGAAAGAGGTGTAAAGCATGAAAGAGGGTATTCATCCTGAATATAAGCCCGCTGTGATCAGATGCTCCTGCGGCGCTGTCTGGGAAACCCGTTCTACCAAGGAAAACATCAGCGTTGATGTCTGCTCCAAGTGCCATCCGTTCTATACCGGCAGACAGAAACTCGTTGACACCGGTGGACGCGTTGACAGATTCAAAAAGCGTTTCGGTCTGGATAAATAAGTTACAGATCCTAGGTTCGCCCTTTTCGGCTGACTTTGTCTGTTACAGATGGAAATGGTGGCGGTATGCCGAAGTTTTGCTTCGCGTACCGCCTTTTGTTTTGCAAAGGAGGCTCTTATGCCGCAGGATTACCTCACCGTCCGCGCCGTTGGCGAGGACGAGTTTGTCGAAAAAAAATCCCGCTTTATCGGACTGGCTGCTCCCGTTAAAACCGCTGACGACGCACTCGCTGTCATCGAATCTGTCCGTAAAAAACACCCCGATGCCCGTCATAATGTCTTCGCTTATGTCCTGCTCGACGGTATGACCAGACGCTGCTCCGATGACGGCGAACCGCAGGGTACCGGCGGTGTTCCGGTGCTGGACGTGATTCAGAAAGAGGGGCTGGTCGGGGTCTGTGTCGTCGTGACACGGTATTTCGGCGGCGTGCTGCTTGGGGCAAGCGGTCTGGCCAGAGCATACGGCCACGGCGCAAGAATCGCCCTCGAAGCCGCTGGTAAAATGCACATGACCAACTGCCATGTCCTGAAAATTACGGTCCCGTACCCGCTCTATGGCAAGGTCGGCTACCTGCTGCCTCAGTTTAAAATCGAAACGCTGGACAGCGTTTTCGGTGATACGGTCGTGTTGCAGCTGCTGATTCGTGCCGACCGTGCGCCCGGTTTCACCGATGCCCTCCGCGAACTGTCCGCCGGTCAGATCGTCCCTGAACTGGTCGAAGAACGGTTCTGCGATATGGCTTGACCGAAAAATAAATGTGGATAAACTGTAAATTTTTCCTTTAACGTTTGCTTTTCATAAAAAAATTGCGGAAAAAAAGAGGGTTTTTCGCATTTTAAGGGTATTATTATATAGAGGTTTTTTCGGATGGCTGTTTTTCAGGAAGGGGGCTTGATGTTGGCGATTCCGCAGAGTTTTCTCGACCAGCTCAAAATGAGCTGTGATATCGAATCCATTGTGTCGGGGTATGTTTCCCTCCGCCGCTCCGGCAGGACGAGCAAGGGGCTGTGTCCGTTTCATTCCGAAAAGACACCGTCCTTTTTTGTCTACCATGATACCGAATCCTTTTATTGCTTCGGCTGTGGAGCCGGGGGCGACGTCATTTCGTTTATTATGCGGATTGAAAACCTTGGGTATCTCGACGCGCTGAAGTTCCTGGCTGAACGCGCCGGTATCCCGTTCCCCGAAGAGGCTAGGGAAGACCCCTCCTTGAAAATCAAGCCGCTGATCTATGAAATTAACCGCGCCGCTGCCCACTTCTATCATGACCAGCTCAAATCTGAGGCCGGCGCTCCCGGTAGAGAATACCTGATGGGTGAGCGCAGGTTATCGACTAAAACGATTACCCGTTATGGGCTGGGTTATGCGCCGTCCGGTTGGGACAACCTCCGCAACTATCTGCGGGGGAAGGGATTTTCGGATGAAGATATGTTGCAGGCCGCGGTCGTCGTCAGAGGAAAGGACGGCAAATCTGTTTATGATATCTTCCGCAACCGGGTGATTTTCCCGATTGTCGATATCCGTAAAAACGTGATCGGATTCGGTGGACGGGTGCTGGACGACAGCAAGCCTAAATACCTGAACTCGCCGGATACCCCCGTTTTTAAAAAGAGCCGCAACCTCTTTTCCCTTAACTTCGCAAAAAATGTCCATGATGGCAAGCTGATTCTTGCGGAAGGCTATATGGACGTAATCGCGATGAATCAGGCAGGGTTTGACAATGTTGTCGCGACCCTCGGCACCTCGCTGACCTCGGAACAGGCCCGTCTGATGAGCAATTATGCCCAGGAAATCGTCATCGCTTATGACTCCGATGGACCTGGACGCACCGCAACCAACCGTGCAGTTGGGCTGTTGGAAGAGGCTGGGCTCAAAACACGCATTCTGGATATGAAGGGCGCGAAAGACCCCGACGAGTTTATCCGCAAATTTGGCGCTGAACGGTTCAAAATGCTGATCGATGGCGCGCGCAGCGTCACCGAATATCAGATGGGCGTGATACGTGCCAAATATGACCTCGGTTCGACCGAACAACGGGGTGCATATCTTCAGGAAGCCGCCGGGTATCTTGCGACGGTTCCCAGTGCGATGGAGCGGGAGCTGTATATTGGCAAGCTGGCCGAGGAAGCCGAGATTCCCCGCGATGCTATCCGGGAAAGTGTCAACCGTGAACTCCGCCGTAACTTGCGCAAGGCTCGCAAAAAAGAGGAAGAAGGCTTTGAGTCAGGCAGGAACTTTGTTCGTGCAGGACGTCAGGCTGACGAATCAGCACAGGATGGGCTGATTGCCTGTCTGTACCATCACCCCGACTGGAGCGGCAACATCATCGCACGTTTGCCCGACAATGCCTTTTCTGAACAGGCGGCTGGCATTTATCAGGCGCTCCTTTCCGCTCAGCGGGAAGGGGATGGGTCGCTGGCATCGCTGAGGGAACGCATCAGCGATGAACAGATGTCACGGCTGGCGGGAATTCTGGCAAGGGTGTCAGAGGGTCAGCTGAGCATCACACCTGAGGCGCTGGAAGATTATTTCAGACGGTTGCAGGGTGGACGGCTGGAAAAGGAAGTCCGCGACAGCGGCAATCTGTCGATGGAAGAAGCGCGTGCCCTTGCTGAAAGAATCCGCCGGAGCAAAAAAGGATAGACTGCCGGTTTGATACATCATTTGTTTTCCCGATCATCTGGGAAAGACAATCTTTAGAAAATAATTCCGGGGTGGGGAACGGATAAAAACTGTGCCTTTACTGTGCGCATACGAAAGTGGCGCACGGCCCCTTTCATATATATAAACAGAAAACAAGGGAGAGTGGGAAGGCTGGCAAAAATCTGCCGCAATTTGCTGACTGTATTCCATGCCGAAGGCAGGGTATACAGCTCCCTGAATAGAATCCAGGGGAGAGCAAAACGGCTGACAAAAATCTGCCGCATTTCGCTGACTGTATTCCCCGCCGAAGGCGGGGGCATACAGTCCTCCCTTAATAGAACCCAAAGGAGAGAGCAAGATGGCTGACAAAAAATCTGCTGTAACTGAATTGATGGAGCAGGGGAAACTCAAAGGCAAACTGACTGCCAAAGAAATTACCGACGCTCTGGAAGAGATGGACTTTGACCCCGAACAGCTGGACAAGTTTTATGATTCGCTCGAAAGCAGCAATATTGAGATTCTCGACGACCTGAGCATCGATGACGATTTTGATATCGGGCTGGAAGATGCCGCGGCCATCGAGTCGGATGCTGTGTACTCCGGCGATGGTATCAATATCGATGACCCTGTTAAGGTATATCTGAAGGAAATCGGCCGCGTTCCGCTGCTGAGCGCCGATGAGGAAAACGAACTCGCTGAGAAGATGGCAAGTGATGACCCCAAGGTCGCTGCTGAGGCCAGAAAACGCCTGAGCGAAGCAAACCTCCGTCTGGTCGTTTCGATTGCAAAACGTTATGTCGGACGTGGAATGCAGTTCCTTGACCTGATTCAGGAAGGCAACCTCGGCCTGATTAAGGCGGTCGAAAAGTTCGACCATACTAAGGGCTTTAAGTTCTCGACCTATGCGACCTGGTGGATTCGTCAGGCAATTACCCGTGCAATCGCTGACCAGGCACGTACAATTCGTATCCCTGTCCATATGGTCGAAACCATTAACCGCGTCAAAAAGGTCTCCAGCCAGCTGCTCCACGCAAATGGCCATGAGCCCAGCGCTGAGGAAATCGCCGACGAACTGGATATGCCGGTCGATAAGGTCCGGGAAATCCTGCGGGTTTCTCAGGAGCCTGTTTCGCTGGAAACACCTATCGGTGAAGAGGAAGACAGCCACCTCGGTGACTTTATCCCGGATGACGACGCACCTTCCCCGGTTGACGCTGCAAGCCATACCCTGCTTAAGGAACAGCTGGGCGCTGTCCTCAAGACGCTGACCCCTCGTGAGGCGAAAGTCCTCTCGCTCCGCTTCGGTCTGGAAGACGGCAAGAGCCGTACCCTTGAAGAGGTCGGCAAAGAGTTCAATGTCACCCGTGAACGTATCCGCCAGATTGAGGCCAAGGCACTGCGCAAGCTCCGTCACCCCAGCAGAAGCAAAAAATTGAAAGATTTCCTGGATTAAGCGGAATGTTATCGCGCGTAGCCGCGTTTTGAACAGCAATAGTAAACTCCCCACAGCCTTTGAAATAAGAGGCTGTGGGGAGTTTTGATTATCTGATATTATTATTTATGCTGTGCGGCGAGCCATTCGAAAATCGTGGTCGGCTGGCCGTTGAGCAGAACCGGCGAACCGTCAAAGTCCAGCTTGCAGTCGTTGTTCAGCGTATAAATCCAGCTGCCGTGGCCCATGTACTCAAAAGGTGTCCCGTCGGGCTTTTTGAACCGTCCGGTCTGGTCGAGAACACGGTCGTAGAATGAGAAGTGGACGTTCTCGGCACCTGCCGCAATTAGCCGCTTATATGTCGGAACGGCGGTCTCGTCGGGAGGTACAACAGTATCCACTTTTGCATGGGTGAACCAGATGGGGAGGTGTTTGATATTTTCGATATCCCGGTCGGAGATGGTCTCGTCGTAGAGTGCCTCGCAGACAGGGTACGCACCCGCAAAATAATCCGGATAGTCAATAATCATCCGCATCGTCATAAAACCACCGTTGGAGCAGCCGCCGATATAAATCCGGCTGCGGTCGATTTCAGGGTGAGCGGCGACAAATTCCTCGATTGTTGCCATCAGTGCCGAAACGTATTTGGATTTACCGGTACGGGAATACTGTCCGGAACCGTTGTCCATCCACATCGTTTCACACTGGGGCGCCAGCAGCCATGCGCCACCGAAATAAGACTGGATTTCTTTGGACGCAAGGTTGATGACCTTGTTGCCGAGAATTGCGACGTAAGGGTCCCAGCCGCCTTCGCCTGCGCCGTGCAGCCAGATAATCAACGGGGGATTTGCGTTGTCGAGCTGGGGTTTGACCCATGCCATATTCAGACCGGAAGCAGATACGCCTGTCTCAACAAGTTCCTTGCCTTCAAGAATCAGTTTGCCGCGATTGGCAATGACTTTGCCCTGATATTCGATGGTGCAGCGCCAGTCGGAGAGAGTTGTAAAGCCTTTTTTCTGGTAGGCGAGCGAAGAGAAGGGTTTGGTAGGGCCGTAGTCGGTCTCCAGCAGCGCATATTCGCCTGTATCTGTTTCATTGCCGTCCGCATCACATGGGCATGCACGCAGAATGTCGACCGAGCCAACCGCCGGAACAACTGCCTTGGAGAAGAAGGACTTGGGGGTCATGGCAACCAGCCCGGTCTGCTGGTCGATTTTATAGACATGAACCTTGAAATCTTCTGCCGAAAGATTGCTGACCGTCTCGCCCATATCGACAATAATTTTCGTGACGTGTGCGCCCCAGTCGAGGACGGGCGCAAATGCCTGATAACTCATATTATGTTACCTCCTGACAAAACTAGTTTTCTTCAGTATAGCATGATTTGTCCGGTTATGCAATCATCAACAGAATTTCACGCAATATATTGAAAAAAATTCGCAGAATAGTACAGTTGGATTTTCTGCGTGTGTGGAAGCATCATTGATTTGCATCAGTAGAGGTATGGTATCACATCGGCAAACCAGCAACGGTAGCATTTTGTCCGGAGGTTGTACCGCCATGAACTGTCCACCGGACAGTCCATGGAATAAACAAGTCAATAATCGTTAGCGCCGTGCCGGCCCACGTAGTCCCACCTGACTGCATAAGTCGATAATGCTGCTCTCGCTCGATTTTTATGGATGAAGTGGGCATCGAACCCACTTCATCCATAGGGGACGCCCTTGCTATGCGTCCCCTA
>CALXCO010000068.1 GCA_944386805.1 uncultured Clostridia bacterium | reverse complement strand
TATTAGCCCCAATACCGGGGAAATGACCGTCCTGTCTTGTCCGGACAGTTTCCTGCCGGGAGAGGGGACTCTCCGGCAGATTGCCGGGTCCTTTGCCGATGCGGCAAAGGGTGTGCGGGATATTTTCGGGGAGGACAGCGTCGATCGGGTTATCCGTTTTGAACGGGAAGATGCCGAAAAGATGGTGACCACACTTGGGGGAATGGAATGGGATTTCCATGACCGGTACCAGAGTGATACACTGGACATCCCGGTCGGTCGGCACCTTCTGGATGGACCGACGCTGATGCAGCTGATGGACGAATCAGGTGACGGTCAGCTTCCGGGAAGCGCAGATATTCTTGCGGCATTTTTGGGGCAGCGGTTTACCAGCGACGCATTCAACCGGGACGATGGCCTGTTTGAAACACTGGTTTACTGGAGCGAAGGGGATATATCGGTGATGGACTATTATAATGAAAAAAAGTTTTTGCGGTGGTTTTTGTATATGGGGGCAGGTTACCAGACCATTACGATTGGTGAACCGGGCGACAGCACGATTTCTGTCGGCGAACGTGCACTGGCACGCGAAAAACTGGGGTTACCTTCTGAGTAACCAGCTGGCCGCCAGTACAATCCCGCATGCACTCTCTGCCAACAGCATCCGCAGCAGATAGAGTTTTAAATTTGGCGGATTTTTTCCTCTGCGCAGGCATTGCCAGATTCTGCCGGAATTGCGGATGCTGTTGCCTGCCGCCCAGACCGTCACCGGCAGTAATAAAACAGCCGGCAGCAGGGTCAAAAGCTCTCCTTTTTCTGCCCAGATGCCTGCCGCTACACAACCAGCTGCAATCCCTTCGGCGAGCAGTGCCGCCAGACAGCCTGCCTGTCCGGCAGCCGAAAATCCGCACCATCCAATAAACAACAATACCAGTGCACCGGACAGGCAGCTTTGCAGGATAGACGGGGTTACCTGAAAGCCACTGCTGCATCCGAGCCATACACCAGCCGCCGCAATTCCCCATAAAGCCGCAGTCAATGGCGTAATTCCCTGTGGAGCGGAAAAGGACGCCGGTTGGGACGGATGGCGCGGCGGTGAAAAAGCAGCCGGATTGTCTTCCGGCGGCAGGCCGGCGGATGGTTCAGCAGCCGGTTCCGGGGGGACGGAAGGTTCGGAAGGTGTGGCGCGGGCAGGGGAGAAAAAGGTCGATTCAGCAGAGACGGTATCAGGTCTGCCGGCAGTATACATCATAGGACAGCGCTCCTTTCACTTTGTCCTATTACTATGCGCGTCCTATTTTTGTTATGCGCGGCGCACAGACAGCAAAAATCCCCTTTTCCATCAAGGAAAAGGGGATCATTTTCTGTCGCTTTACATCCAGACAATTAGTCTGCCAGCGAACCCATCGGGTCCCAGGGATTGAGCACAATCGGCTTCTGATCCAGCAGGGAAACCTTGTCGCCCAGCGTGTCACGGCTGACAACAGCCTGATAGACATACTGGTCAAACCAGCTGTCGCTGCATACATAATAACCTTTGTTGCCTTTTTCGTCGCCCCAGCTGTTTTCGATCTTCCAGCGGACAGGTGCGCCGTTTTCGTCCAGGCTGACGCCGGTGATGACCATTGCATGGTTCATAGCGGAGAACCAGTAGTCCAGACCGTCTTTCTTGTTGATGTCGAGATCGAGACCGGTCAGCAGCTCATAATCAAAGCTGCCGGTGTCCCAAAGACCTTCTTCACGGCAGCCGCCCTTGCCGACATCACTGCCGAACCATACCAGCTGACCAGCTTTCAGCTGCTGGATAATCAGGTCCTTAAATTCGCTCATCGGCAGGTTGAGGTAGCAGACATCCCGTCCATCGACGACGTTGCCCAGCATCGAAACGGTGTATGTACGATAGTACGGTTTGTCATCGGTCGGAGCGTTGATGATCGAAATGGTGTTCCGAACGGTATCGCCGATATATTTCTCATAGAAGCTGGAAGGGGTATAGCCGCGTTCGATATGGTATTCGCCATTGCGGTCGACATATTCAAAATCAAAGTGGCGGGGCGGTTCACTGTAGCAGCTGCACAGATAGCCGTAGACCTTATCCAGGACCGAAACCTTGTATTCGTCAACTTTTTTCATACCGCTGCCTTCCGCCATCATCTTGCGGATATGAATCGCGGCATTTTTCAGACTCTGGTTGAGCATCCGGTTCATCATCTGAGTATTGCTGCTCTGAGCGGTTTCGGGCATTGCAGCTTTGGGGATGACGCCGTATTTTTCCACCAGGTTGACGAACATATCCCACTGACCGCCGTCATGTACACCAGTGGTCAGGATATGATGGACGACCCGGTCATCGGTCGGCAGGGTTGCAGTCTGGATGATCGATTCAAGGAAGTAGTTGGCGCGTTCAAACTTATCCCAGAAAGCAGCGTAGCTCTGAGACAGCTCAAACTTGTCGAGGTTCTTTTCCTTTGCAATCTTTTCGCGCAGGACGTTCAGAGAAGCGAACAGCCAGCAGCGGCCGCTGTGTTTCTGGTTGGTGACCGGAAGGGTCGGGATTTCGATTGAAAATTTATGCTGCATCGCAGCAGCGCCAGACGTGCAGTAAGCGACATCTGCCATTTCCGACTTGGAGAGTGCGCAGGTAGCAAGCTGGCGAACAGGATTTTCCTGATAATGTTTGGAAAAATTCTTCAGTTGTTCTGGAGTAACGGGGGTAGGTTTTGCCATATAGATACAACCTTTCTTATGAACTTTATTTTCATTATAGCAGTTATCGAAAAAAAATCAAGGCGTCCTGGCGCTTTTTGGCGAAAAAGTGGTAAAGAGATTTGACTTGGCAGGTGTCAAAAAAGTGCCGGGTATGTTATAATAAAAATATCGAAGAATACACTTGACCTGGAGTGCACTCCATGGTGTATCCTGAAATCAGAAGGCAGGCTCTGTCTGTTTTAACCGCATCACTGCAAACAGAAAGGATGACACAACGATGGATATGATTAAACTTGGACGCACCGGTCTGATGGTCAGCGCCTCCTCATTCGGCGCGCTGCCGGTACAGCGTGTCAGCATGGATGAGGCAAAAAAACTGCTCCGGATGGCATATGACGGCGGCATCAACTATTTTGATACGGCAAACGCCTATTCGGACAGCGAGGAGAAAATTGGGGAAGCACTTTCTGACGTCCGCCACCATATTATCATCTCCACCAAATCCGGCGCGTCAGATAAGGCAACGCTGCTCAAACATATCGAGCTGAGCCTGCGCAGAATGAAAACCGATTATATCGATATTTTGCAGCTGCACAACCCGCCTGAATTGCCTGACCCGGAAGACCCCGATTCGCTGTACGGCGGCCTTCTGGAGGCACAGAAAAAGGGCTGGATTCGGTTTATCGGCATCACCAACCACCGCAATCAGGTCGCACGGGAGGCTGTCCTGTCCGGAAAGTACGATACTCTCCAGTTCCCGTTTTCGTCTATTTCGGATGAGAAGGATATTGCGCTTGCCGAACTGGCGCGCGACCATGATATGGGCTTTATCGCAATGAAGGGTCTGGCCGGCGGTCTGATTACCAATGCCCGGACCACCTTTGCATTTATGAAACAGCACCCCTGGGTCGTCCCGATTTGGGGCATCCAGAGAGAATCGGAATTGCAGGAATTCCTGGAACTGGAGAAGAACCCGCCGGTCTACGATGACGAAATGAAACAGCTGATTGCCCGTGACCGTAAGGAACTGGCCGGCAACTTCTGCCATGGCTGTGGTTACTGCCAGCCATGCCCGGTCGGTATCCCGATTCAGAATGCGGCACGGATGAGCCTGCTGCTCCGTCGCTCTCCTTACCAGTCCTGGCTGACCGACGAGATGAACGCCGAAATGATGAAGATCGAAAACTGCCTGCATTGCGGAGCATGTGCGTCCCGCTGCCCGTATGGACTGGATACACCCAGACTGCTGGCAGAAAATCTCGCCGATTACAAGGAATTCCGTGCGGCCCATATGCCCAAATAAAGGGGGCAGCATATGACGATTGCTGAAGTAAGCAAAAAATATGGTGTCTCAGCGGACACCCTGCGGTATTATGAGCGTATCGGACTGATTCCGCCTGTTCATCGGACTGCGGGTGGAATCCGTGATTATACCGACGATGACTGCAACTGGGTCGGTTTTATCAAATGTATGCGTTCTGCCGGACTGACGATCGAAGCTCTGATCGAGTATGTCACCCTGTATCAGCAGGGTGACGAGACGATACAGGCACGTAAGGACCTGCTGATCGAGCAGCGCAGATTGTTGCTGGAGCGGATTGCAGAAATGCAGGCGACTGTTGAGCGTCTGGACGGCAAAATCGAGCGGTACGACCAGTGGAACCAACGTTTCAGTCAACAGCTGGCACAGAGCAGCAGTAAAAACGAACAGCCGTAATGTGTATAACAAAAGAGCGTATCCATTTTTGGATGCGCTCTTTTCTGTAATCTGGACAACTTTTGCTTCGTGAATGAATGCGCCCCACCTGTTTTTCGGAGCTTTCCGAACGACAGGTGGGGCGCAAAATTTTTGTCAATCAAACCTTACTGCGTTTCACGCTTAGTCATGATTGCGTCTGCGTTTAAAGAACGCGGTAATTGCTGCCGCAGCGACCATGAAGGGGAGTGCCGCAGCGCCGGCGGAACCGGTGACGCCGGTCTGGGGAGCAGCTGCAAGCGGAGTCACTTCATCGTCAATGGATTCCACAGCAGGAGCATCAGTAAGCGGAGTTTCATTGTCTTCGATAACTTCTACTGCTTCTTCAGTGGGAGTCTCGACAGGAGCATCGGTGAGCGGGGTATCCTCATCCTCGATGACTTCTTCATCTTCGTCCGGTGTTTCAACCAGTGGAGTATCTTCGTCATCAATGACAGGAGTATCGATCGGTACTTCCGGTTCATAAACAGGCGGCTCGATCAAGGAAATCGTTTCTGATGTAATTGTAACCATGGGATCAATTGTTTTTTCAGTTTCATACTGATAATTGTAATCAATCTTAACCTTATTGGTAGTTGTTACAATGGGAGTAGAAATCGCAATTTCCAAATCTTTTGGGATGATATAAGTAATATTACCACTGATAGACTGAACATTTGCCTGATATTCTGCTTTAGTGGTCAGAGTCCCACTTATCTGTTCACTGGAAATACCGGAAATCTCATACCAGTTTTTGATCTCAACCCCGCCGCCAACAGTAGGGTCTGGATTGTACACGATACATCCATCAATATGGAATCCATCGCTTTCGTCGTACTTTATTACATACCAGTAAATAGAAAAATGGTCAGGATTACTTTCATACATATCTTTTGTCAAAACTTCCCGGACAACATCGCCTATTTCGTTATGACGCTGATAATAAATTTGCTCACCCTTATTGATTGTTGAATCAAAAATCTTCTCAAATACCGCCGCGTCTGAGGGAGCACCTTGAATAGCATATTCATCTGTGGCTTTATCATTTTCTGGATTGCAATCGAAATAAGAATTAATTACTTCTCCTGCAGTCAGATCCGCTCCGTCGGAAGGATCATCGACAGTTCCCTGATAAACCCAAGTATTGATATTATTATTTGGCAGATTACTAAGGCTATTGTTTTCTTGAATACCGATTTTTCCATGTGCGACAGATTCAGTATAGTTTGCGACATCCTGACTTGATGCGTTGTCGTAATCTGCAATCTGTCCATCCAGACGAATATAAAAATCAAGCGGTTTGTTTGACCAGTTATAGTCCTTAGGATTTCCAAAATCAGTTTCGCCAGGTTCCGTTGTTTCTGGCGGTACGATTTCTTCTTTTGTATTGGCGGTAATCGTAACGACAGTGGTCAGAAGAATGTTTCCGTTGCTGCTGGTGACCTGAACTTCCTTCCCATCGATATTTACAATTTTATCGTCAGAAACGGAGTAACCATCGCCTAGCATCGCTACAATTTCATCATTCGAAAGATCAGACTGATTAATAGTTGTTGTCAAAGTGACCGTGCATCCATCTTCACTATAAGTCAGATTTACAGTATTATTATTTTTATCCATAACAGTAGTTGGCCTGCCTGTTGACGGGTCAATAGTTGCTGTGTTTGAACCAGCAATCTGATTAATGATTTCTTCATAAGCATCATTCAGTGAATCAAAATCCTTATCAGAGCTGACTGTATACGAAAAACTATGATCGGAATCCGAATTGGGAACAGAAGATGTGACCGTTTCAGTTACTTCAACCTTTACAGAAATCTCATTTTTAGTCAGAGTAGTTTTTACTTCATCAAATGTGATTTCGGAAGTAGTACCATTACCATTGTCTTTAGTAAATACCTTCGTATCTTCATTATAGGAATAACCATCTCCCAGAAGACCGACAATTTCTTCATTTGTCAGGTTATCGAAATCAATAGTGGAAGTCGTAGGATTTCCTGTATCATAAATGAAGGAGTAGGTTGTACCGTTAACAACGATTTTAGTGATATTTCCATCTTTATCTTTGGTTACTTCTGCAACACTGCCGTCATAGGTGTAGGAACCGTTGATATTTTCCAGTTTCTGGAGAATATTGTTAACCTTTATTTGATCTGTTCCGCCACTGATAGTAAGATCGGTATCAACAGATTCGGAACCGGTTTCGGTTGGGTCGGTGATCGTAACGTCAACTTTTGTTTCAGTCGTAACGGTAGCCGTGTTGCCGGATATAGTAATTACATGACCATCTTCATCAACCAAATTCCCATCATCGTTCCAGCTGTAACCTTCGCC
>CALXCO010000067.1 GCA_944386805.1 uncultured Clostridia bacterium | reverse complement strand
GCTGGACGCTATAGCAAGGGCGTCCCCTATGGATGAAGTGGGTTAGATGCCCACTTCATCCATAAAAATCGAGCGAGGACAGCATTATCGGCTTAGGCTGTCAGGTGGGACTACGTGGGCCGGCACGGCGCTGACGTGTTTTCGCTATGGTTTCCCTCTGTGACTGTCCGGTGGACAGTCGCAGACAAACGGAATTCCCGTATTCCCTGCCGCCCCCTCAACAGCCGTATTCAGCCAACCTGCTTCAATCCTGCCGGAAAAATCCCCTTCCAATCACGTTTTTCCGCCTGTTTTGACAAAAATCGGATTGCGTACTTGACCGACAACTCTATATGTGGTATGCTTACTCTGTAACGCAATTTAAACGCTGCCGGATTGCCGTCCGACGGCTTCATCAGAAAGGATGTATCTTCAGATGAACAATAAAAACGCAATCCGTCTGCGGCTGCACAGCCTGTCGGTCTTCCGTCAGCTGCTCGCCGACCCCGTTATCCAAAAACTTGATGCACTGCTCGGCGCATCCTCGGAAAATGAAACTATCGACGCCTGGGGTGACTTCGCCGCCGCACTTTACCCGCATGGCGTCTCGCTGACCGATTACCTGCTGACGCTGGTATTGGAAGATGAAAATGTCTATATGCTTAAGCGCGCCGAAGATCAGCAGATCGACCCTATCCTCGAAGCCGCTGCACGCGCTGACCTGCAAACTTTGCAGCAGGTCGCGGCACTGAGCTGTGAGGAACTGAGCGGCGGTCTCGACCTGACCGGCCTCCCTCGCTGGGAAAGCGATGTCCGCAACTTCGCCGAGATTTATTTTGCCCGGTTGGAGCAGATTCATGCGTATGGCTACGGCGTTTTTGCAAAATACACCACCTTTATGATTCAGTCCGGCACCCTTGTCCCTGTCCGCCACCCCGACGCGATTACCCTCGAAGAACTCGGCGGCTATCAGCGGGAACGCCAGATGGTCATCGACAACACCCTCGCACTGATCGAGGGACGCCCCGCCGCCAATACCCTGCTCTACGGCGATGCCGGCACCGGCAAGTCCTCTACCGTCAAGGCTGTCGCCAATGCGTTCGCTTCCCGCGGTCTGCGGCTGATCGAAATCAAAAAGAGCCAGCTGCATGAAATCCCGCACCTTGTCGACCAGCTGAGCAAAAACCCGCTCAAGTTTATCCTCTTTATCGACGACCTTTCCTTCAGCCGTGACGACGATAACTTCGCTGCTCTCAAGGCAATCCTCGAAGGCAGTGTCTCGGCACGTGCCGCCAACCTCGCGGTCTATGCGACCAGCAACCGCCGTCATCTGGTCAAGGAAGATTTCTCCGACCGTCAGGGCACCGACCTGCATGTCTCGGACACTATCCAGGAGCTGACCTCGCTGTCCGACCGTTTCGGCCTGACCATCACCTTCCAGAAACCCGGCAAACAGGTCTATCTGGAGATTGTCCACGATCTGGCGCTGCAAAGCGGCCTGACCCTCCCCACCGAGGAACTGGACAAACAGGCGGAAGCTTTTGCAATCGGCCGCGGCGGCAGAAGCCCGCGTGCTGCCAAACAGTTCGTCGACTTCCTCTGCTCCAAACAGACGATGTAACCGCCCATCCAATCGTTTATTCCCGCCGTTGCCATGCTCTGTCATGGCGGCGGCCTTATTTTTTCCGGAATGCTTCCATCCTATATTTTCACCCAAAACAAAACCGTTCCTTCCATCGTTTTGGAAAGAACGGTTCTTTGCTTTTATGCTCCGCTATCGAGCGAAAGGTTTGGGACAGTCCAGCCCTCCGGCGAACAGGCTCTTAAATAATCATCATACGCGCTTCGGTTGTAAAAATAATAGCTCCACTCGTTCCCTTCGCTCTCGATCATCACCCGTACACCCTGTTCGGTCTCCGAAATGGTCCCGGAAATCCTGCTGACCGCGCTTTCACCTTCAAAACTGATCGTCCTGCCGGTCAGCGGGTCATCTGCATGACCGACCCGCTTGCCGGTCGAATCGGCAAGGAAGGTGTACAATGCGTACCGGTTGAGCGGTGCCAGCTGGCAGGCTCCGTCATCGGTCGTGGCGGTGATCACCGCCGTATCGCCGAAATTGTACTCCAGTGCATCCAGATAGCGCTGATACTGATAGTACATCCGGCACCCCCAGACGACCATCCCGACGCCGCTGAGAAGCAGCACCACCGCAAATGCAATCAATGCCCGAAAAACCAGCCGTGAGCTGTTTCTCCACAATGAGTAGCCTGCTTTGCCCGCCATACGCTTATCCCTCCTGCTGTGATTCAGCCGGGTAATATTCGGTGTTCGGCTCTACCCAGCCATCCGGCGAAACGACCCGCTGATAATATTCATAAACCGAGCGGTTCTGGCAGTAAAACTTCCAGGTCTTTCCTTCATATGTAAAGCTGATCCCGACAAAATCGCCGCTGATCTCACTGACCGTCCCGTCCGCTTCACCGACCGCACTCTCCGCATGAAAGTCGATATGCTGTCCGGTCAGCTTGCCGGGACAAACCGGCAGCCGCTTGCCGCTGGAGTCGGACAGAAAACTGTACAATGCACGCCGGTTGACGCTGGACAGTACACACCGGTTGCCCGACTGGTCGACTGTTTCGACCGTCGAGGTCTGCCCGCCCAGCACATACTCCAGCCGAATCTGGTATTGCTGGTAGCTGTAATGGTTGTACATCAGCCAGACAATCCCGCTCACCAGCACAACCAATATCGCAAGTCCGACCGCCATAAAAATCCGTGCGCCCCAACTGCGTTCCTTTTTGGGAATCTGAAAATCCACCTGTATCATCTCCTTGTTCTTCTGGGTATATCGTAACATATCCGGGACACTGCCGCAAGAGGGTTTGCAAAATCTAAGTTTTTTTAAACAAAAACTAAAGTTTTCCCCGCAATTTCCCCGATAGAAAAACTGCCCGGTCACCCGGACCGGACAGTTTTATCAGACAGATTCTTTGTTTTATTCGCTTCTCAACGCTTCGACCGGGTCTTTCCGTGCCGCCATCCGCGACGGAATCAGGCCGGAGATGAAGGTCAGCAGCATGCTGATCGCAACCAGCATCACCGCACCAACCGGCGGCAGCATCGCAAGCCCCGAAATGCCTGTCAGCGCATCGATAATCATGTTGATCGGAATCAGCAGCAGCAGCGTCACAATAATACCCAGCGCACCGGAACTGAATCCGATAATCAGCGTCTCTGCGTTAAAGACGCTGGAGACATCGTGCTTGGAAGCGCCGATTGCACGCAGGACACCAATCTCCTTGGTGCGTTCCAGAACCGAGATATAGGTGATAATCCCGATCATAATCGACGATACAACCAGCGAAATACCGACAAACGCAATCAGGATGTAAGAGATCGCATTGATGATCGTGGTGACACTGCTCATCAACAGACCGACCATATCGGTATATTCAATGGTGTCCTCTTCCCTGCCCTCCGAACGGCAAAGTTCATTGTAGCTGTCAATCATCGCGGTCAGCTCTTCCTTGTCGGCGAAGGACTTGGGAATCAGTTCAATAGAAGACGGCGAGTCGAAGTCCGCCGCACCAAATGCGGTCAGATTGCCGTCATAGGTGTTGGTCGTCGGAGCCGCGTAGCTTTCCATCATTGCCCGGACCTCGTCGGCAGACATCGACGACAGGTACGCCAGCTGTTCGTCCGACAGGGTCGACGGGTCAATGCCCATCTCTTCCAGCACTGCAAGGCTGTCGGAAGAAGTGCCATCCTCCGGCTGCTGGGTCGACTGCTGGGACTGTGCAGCCTCAGCAACCTGCATCCATTCCCTGTCGGTCATCGTCGCAGGGTCCATCCCCATCGATTCAGCCAGCGGCGAAAGGGCAACCTTCTGTTCATCGGTCAGCGTACTTTCCGAACTGGTTTCGGAAGCTGCCGAAGCAGATGTCTCGGACTGGACCGAAGCCTCTGTCTGCGGCTGTACCGTATCAATCACCCGCTGCCATTCGCTGTCGGTCATTGTCGCAGGGTCCATCCCCATCGACTCGGCGGTCGGCGAAAGGGCGATCTTCTGTTCATCGGTCAGCGGCAGCTGATAAACCGGTGCCGACGGAGCCGAACTTGCAGCGGTGCTGTCTTCGGTGGTTTCCGATGCCAGTTCACTGCTCGCCGGTTCGGACGATTCGGTGGAAGATTCCTCTGCCGGCTGAGAGGTTTCGGAATCAGGCTGGTCAGCGTCCTGCTCGGACTGTGCCGTTTCAAACGGCTTGCCGGTCAGGATATCGGTATCGGGGTTTTCCTTCTGGGCAGCGACGACTTCCGAATCGTTCGCCGTATTGATTAGGTACTCGGTCAGCGCATGGGTGTAACCAATGCCGCCGGAAATACTGCCGGAGCTTTCGGTCTCCCGGACAACACCGGTAATTTTGAGCTGGACGCCGTCCGCCACGATATCCGCGATATAATCGTCATCATCGCTGTGGTCGGTCCAGACGCCGTCCCCGTCGCTGTCCTCATACAGCTCGCTGGAAGGAACGACCGAGAAGGTCTTGCCAATCCATTCGTCATACGAGAAGGTCAGGTCTTCGGTGTGGAAATCCTCTGCCGCTTCCGGGTCCATCATTTGTGCGACTTCGTCCAGCGGTTTGACACCCAGCGTATACAGGGTATAGTCGCTGATCTCATTGTTGGAGCTGATAATCAGGACCGCCTCGTCATAATTCTCCGGCCATGCGCCTGAAAGCAGCTCGTAAGATGCGTCCCGCAGGCCATCATTCTCGCGCAGCTCCGAAAAGACATTGTAGCTGTCCGAATAGGCCGACATCAGCGGGTTGACGCTGAGCAGCTCCGACATGCCCATCTCATTGACGACCAGGCTGGGGTTGACCTGCTGGACAGTGCCGTCGTCCAGCGTCGTGTATACCCGCGGCGTAATGCCGTAAGAGTAGGAAATCTCGTTTGCGTACTGCATCACAGTATCTTCGTTTTCGGTCAGATACTCTTTGAAGGCAGACAGGTTGTTGGTCTGCACCTCGGCCTGCAGCAGCTCGGTCATATTGCCCATCATGTTGCTGGAGTAGATCTTGTCGAGGTCGTGCTGTTCGTGCTGCTGCATCTGCGCCGCAGATGCAAACATCGACGTCAGGTCAACCGTGCGTGCCTCCAGCTGAATCGGGTAGGACGCGAGGGTATCTTCCTGCACCCCATTGATATAATCCTGAACGCCGCTGGACAGCGAGAGAATCAATGCAATGCCGATAATACCAATCGACCCTGCAAACGATGTCAGCAAGGTTCTGCCCTTTTTGGTCATCAGGTTGTTCAGCGACAGAGAGAGCGCCGTCCCGAACGACATCGAGGTCTTCTCGTTGGAGGGGACCACCGGCGCCGCTTCCGAATCCGGCTGATAAGGGTCGGAGTCGCTGAGAATCTGGCCGTCCTGCATCCGTACAATACGGGTGGAGTAGCGTTCGGCGAGGTCGGGGTTGTGGGTGACCATGATGACCAGTTTATCCTGCGAAATCTCCCGCAGGATATCCATGATCTGCACGCTGGTCTGGGTATCAAGTGCGCCGGTCGGTTCGTCGGCCAGCAGGATATCGGGGTTGTTGACCAGTGCACGCGCAATCGCGACACGCTGCATCTGACCGCCGGACATCTGGGAGGGACGTTTGCGGAGCTGGTCGCCGAGGCCGACCTTCTGGAGTGCTTCGGTCGCACGGCGGCGGCGTTCCGCCTTGCCGACGCCGGACAGCGTCAATGCCAGCTCGACGTTGGAGAGCACCGACTGATGCGGAATCAGGTTATAGCTCTGGAAGACGAAACCGATGCGATGGTTGCGGTAACGGTCCCAGTCGCGGTCACGGAACTCTTTGGTCGAACGGCCATTGATAATCAGGTCGCCGCTGGTATACTGATCCAGACCGCCGATGATATTCAGCAGAGTTGTTTTGCCGGAACCGGAGGGACCGAGTATCGAAACAAACTCTGTTTCCCGAAAGGAGAGGCTGACGCCGTCGAGCGCCTTGACCTGCAGATCTCCCGAAACATAGTTTTTACGGATTTGATTGAGTTGGAGCATCCTTTCCATCCTTTCACTTCAAAATACCAGAATATTTTACATCGCGTTCACCCAAAATGCAATGAACTGGATGTAAAGCCGGACTGGGAATTGCACTTTTTTCCAGCAGGATGTATAATAAAACCAAAATCGCACACCATTTTGTGGATTATTCTGGAAAGGAGGATTTAGGATGTCTGAACCACATCTGCAAAAGCAATTTGAAATCCGTGTTGAAGTCGCCTCCCCCGTGCTGGTTGGTCAGGATGAACATGCCGGCCGCCGCCAGCTGATTCCGATTCTCTCTGGCACCCTCACCGGTGCACCCGAAGGACGTTACCCGGAGCTGAGGGGAACAGTCCTGCCGGGAGGTGTCGACAGCCAGGTCATCCGTCCGGACGGACGATGTGAGCTGTCAGCACGGTATGGCGTCCGGCTGGAAGGCGGTGAATGGGACGGTGCCGCCTTCTACATCGAGAACAATGGCTTTCGGACCGTACCGGCGGAGTATGTCCCGCAGGTATTGTCGGGTGGATTTGTAGACCCGTCGCTCTACTACTTCTGCACCACCCCGCAGTTTGAGATCTACGACAGCCGCCTCGGCTGGCTGAAAGAACGTCTGTATATCTGCTCAGCGACAAGACTTCCTGACGCTGTTATTCTGGGCTATTACACGGTCGAATAATCTCCGTGAAAAAAATTTTAAAAAAGGGTTGACAAAATCATCCATCTGCGTTATAATAACAAACGTTGACGCGAAAGCCAAGCAAAACGGCAAGCGGAAACGTCGGGGTGTAGCGCAGTTTGGTAGCGTGCATGGTTCGGGTCCATGAGGCCACGAGTTCGAGTCTCGTCACTCCGACCACA
>CALXCO010000066.1 GCA_944386805.1 uncultured Clostridia bacterium | reverse complement strand
TTTCTGCCCTTTTTCTTTATTTTACCACATCTAAAAGAAAAAGCCCAGTTTTCACTGGACTTTTTCGACAGACTGAACGAACCAACATTTGTTGGTTCGTGAAAATACTCAAATAGATTAGATTTTCCATTTTCAGAACCTATCCAGGTGCATGCTATAATTTCCACTCACTATCCAGTAAGTAACTATATAATATCACAGCTTTGATACTTTGTCAAGTATCGACATTATGATTTATTTGGGAACTGAATTTCGGCCGGAATTTCCAGAAGACGCAGAAGGACAGGATAACGGTCAGCGTATCTGCCGTTACCTGCGACCAGACAAGGCCGTACATTCCGACGATCGTATTTAGGATAAACAGCATGGGAATATTAAATACCAGCCATCTGGTGACACCCAGAAACAGAGAAACTCTGCCTTTTCCGAAAGCCTGGAAAAGATACACCGTGAAAAAGCTCAAAAACATCAGCGGGGTAGCCAGTACGCGAACCCGCAGGAAATCGGAAGCCAGACTGACCGTCTCCGCATCCCCGATAAACAGGCCGGCAAATTGCGCGGCAAACAGTTCATACAGCAGGATGCTGACACCAGCGATCAAAAGTCCCAGGATACAGGACAGCTTAATGGTGTCGTTCATACGTTTTTCGTTTCGGGAAGCGTAGTTGTATGCCACCAGCGGCATCATACCCTGACAGATACCGATGCCGACATTAAGCGGGAAACGTTCGATTTTCAGCACGATTCCGATCGCAGCGAGTGCCAGATCATGATAGGAGACCATCAGCTTGTCGATGATGACATAGTCGAGATCGAACAGAAGGGTTGTAATGGCGGAAGGGATTCCAACGCCGAAAACAGCGATGATATTGCTCTTTTTCGGCAGACCGTTTCGAATAGAGAAGGTAATGATGGAATCTTTGCCGAGACGCAGCAGTACGATGATGAAAAAGAGCAGGGCGACACAGTTGGAAAGGCAGGTCGCGATTCCGGCGCCGAGTACCTCAGAACCTTCCGGCAACAGTACAAACATAAACAGCGGGTCGAGTGCAATGTTGAGCAGACCGCCCAGTATAATGCCAGCGCTGGCTTCTTTGGAAAGGCCGATACTGCGGACGAGGTTGGCCAATACATTGGAAAGTACCGTCGGCACAGCGCCAAGTACGATGACGAGAGAAGCGTATTGTCTGGCGTATTCGTAGGTATTACCTCCGGCGCCCAGAAGGTTCAGAATCGGTCGCATAAACACCGCGATGCATACGGAAAAAACAAAAGCGATCAACAAAGCTATGTACAGGGAAAAAGCACTGACACGTCTTGCTTCATCCTTTTCAGACTGTCCCAGCAAGCGGGAAATCAGCGAACCGCCGCCAATGCCCGCCAGTCCTGCAAAACACAGCGTGATGTTGAATACCGGCAGGATCAGGGAAGTACCCGCAACCATATAAGGATTGTTTGTCTGACCGACAAAAAACGTATCCGCCATATTGTAAATCAAGACGATCAGCTGGCTGGCAATTGCCGGTATAATCATCTTTCGCAGGGCGGTCGGGACCGGTAAATCGCGGAAAATATCATCTTTTTTCATTTGCATAGTAAATCACCCAAATCATTCTCTCTCATTTATGGACTAGCAGCAAATAAACGAGGTACTGCAACGAAAGACAGAATCATAATTTATTGAAAGTTTATCGACCTATTTTGAGTAAGTATCATATTATCAATAACAGATCTATCCCACAGTATAATTCCAGTCACCTGTGCCAATTGGACTGCTCCGGTAGTAAACGTTGAATTCGTCATGACAATACCAACTTGACATCCATAGAAGGCTTTTCCAGCAAATACTTCCTGTATGGGGGTATTCCCAACTGGTGAGGAATAGTGTTTGCATTGTATTGCATAGGCAATACCTTCTTTTTTTGCAAGAATATCAACACCTTGGTCGCCAGAACCAGGGGTAACAGTGACATTAGTAAAACCTTCGTGACGTAATATGTCTGCACAAAAATATTCAAATGAATGTCCATCCATATTATCAATATCAGTATGGATATACTGGCTGTTTATATTTGTTGACCTAGTTTCCGGTATGCGGTGTAGTATGTCCATTGCAGTGTAACTATTCACAGTTTTTAAAGTATTGAAGGTATACCAATGTAAGATTTTTGCTTTTTTTAAGCACTTACTGCAAACCCAATAGCCATCTTTTGTAGATAATGCGAATCCATATAGTGATCTCCTTTTTCCACATATGATACAGTGACTTTTTTTAGAATGAAACATCATTTTCATCTCCTGATAAATAAGAGTCTACAAAGAAATCTGTATAATGAACAAACGAGGTACTGTTTTTCGTTACAGTACCTCGTTTTCAAATGGTGGAGGCGAGGGGAGTCGAACCCCTGTCCGAAAGTCAATCCATCAGGTTTTCTCCGGGTGCAGTTGATCAATTAAGATTCCCGGACACAGCCGCCGGTCAACAGGCTGCTGCATCCGGTAGTCCCTAATACGTCAGACCGGCCGGGACACTCCGGACTGACGTTGGCCACTCATTAGAACCTGACGGACCCCGTGGCACCTGCCCGTGCAGGCCACAGCTTAATTAAGCTGCGTAAGCTAAGGTTCTAGTATTAGATTTAGCGTTTAATTTTAGGTGCGACGATTAAAGAGCTTTCGCCCGCTCTACCCGCTTACCAGACTTCAAAACCCCCGTCGAAACCTTTACGCCCCCATATGGGCGCCGCAGGGTGCGGCGATATCGGAAAACGTTTTTTAACCGTTTTCCATCAAGTCTGTTTAAAACATCAGTCTTTCCAGATCCATTCTTTGGCGAACGGAATCCAGGTTTGAATCTTGGGAATAGTACCCTTCTGGTCGCAGACCAGTTCATTTGCGAGGCTGAGACCATGTGAGCCATGCGGATAAACATGCAGTTCAAACGGAATCTGATTTGCTGCCAGCGCACCGGCGAACATCAGTGAATTCTGTACCGTAACCGCGTCATCTTCGGCGGTATGCCAGATGAAGCAACGGGGTGTATTTTTGGTGACCTGCTTTTCGAGGGAGTTCAGTTCCAACAAAGCATCGGAATACTGATCGCCCAGCAGATTCTCAAAGGAACCACGATGGGCAAATTCACCGCTGGTAATAACCGGGTAACTGAGAATCAAGCCATTGGGTTTGTGTGCATCTGAATCAAAGCCCAGTTTGCGCACCCAATCCCGGTTCCAGAACACACCGGAGGAAGCAGCCAGATGACCTCCGGCCGAGAATCCACAGACATAAATCTGTTCCGGGTCGATGTTCCATTCAGCAGCGTGTTCACGAATCAGACGAACCGCAGTATATACCTGCACCAGCTCGGTGGGAAAGTAGACATCCGGTGCAACCGAATAATGCAGCACAAACGCAGACATTCCTGCTGCCGCAAATTCGAGTGCAACAGGTGTTGCCTCCCGTTCCGACGTAAAACCATATCCGCCGCCGGGAAGGACCAGAACCGCAGGACGTTTTCTTCCTTTGGAGTATTCGTCGTAATTTTTGAGAATCAGACCGCAGAAGGCAGGCGCCTTTTCCGGCGTCTTCAGACCCAGCGCTGCATAATCAATATTTAAATCCAGTTCCCGAAAAATCATCTGTCCATCTCCCTCAATAACGCGGACGCTGTTTTAGAGCACGTTCGATTTCCCGTTTTGCATCGCGTTTTGCCATATCATCCCGTTTGTCGTGGAGCTGCTTACCTTTGCACAGGCCCAGTTCCAGTTTAACACGGCTGTTTTTAAAATAGAGGGAGAGGGGAATCAGGGTCAGACCTTCCTGTTTGACCTTGCCATAAAGCCGCATGATTTCCCGTTTGTGCATCAACAGCTTGCGGACCCGAAAGGGGTCGCGGTTGAATACATTTCCCTTTTCATAGGGGCTGATGTGCATGCCTTTGACGAACAGTTCGCCGCCATCGATTGTACACCAGCTGTCTTTGAGGTTGACACCGCCCTGACGGAGCGATTTGACCTCGGTTCCGACCAGTTCAATACCGGTTTCGAAAGTCTCCAGCACAAAATAATCATGCCGGGCCTTTCGGTTGACCGCAATGGTTTTTCCACCTGCCGCCATGGACAGCACCACCTTTCGTTACATAGTGACCCGATTCTCCAGTGCCTTATTCAGGGTGGAGTTATCGGCATATTCCAGTTCGCTGCCGACCGGGATACCGAAGGCAAGACGTGTGACCCGGATACCCAGTGGCTTTAGCAACTTAGAAATATACATGGCAGTCGCTTCTCCCTCAATGGTCGGGTTAGTCGCCATGATAATTTCCTGAACATCGGTTTCCTGGAGCCGCAGCAACAGCTCCTTAATCCGAATCTGATCGGGGCCGATACCGTCCAGCGGAGAAATCAGTCCATGCAGGACATGATATTTTCCGTTAAATTCCTGAAGCCGTTCAATTGCCATCACATCGCGAGGATTTTCGACGACACAGATCACCGAATCATCCCGCTGAGGGGATGCACAGATGTCACAGATCTCCTTATCGGTGAGATTCTGACAGATCTTGCAGTTGTGGATGGACTTTTTGGCTTCCAGAATCGCGTCAGCAAAATCCTTTGCCTGTTCTTCGGGCATATCCAGCACGAAAAAGGCAAGCCGCTGCGCTGATTTCCGGCCGACGCCGGGAAGGGCGGCAAAATGCTCCATCAGTTTTTTTAAAGATACCGGAACATTCGCCATCGTTTATCAGAACAGGCCGGGGATATTCAGACCACCGGAGATTTCGTTCATTCTGCCTTCGGTTTCTTCCTCAACCTTGCGCAGAACCTCGTTGACACCGCTGACGATCAGGTCCTGGAGGTCTTCAATTGCCTCAGGATCGACGATTTCAGGTTTCAGGGTGATGGAACGGAGGACTTTGTCGCCGGTCATTTTGATTTCAACAACGCCGCCGCCAACAGTCGTGGAGTATTCTTTAGCGTTAATTTCTTCCTGAGCCTTTTCCATCTGTTCCTGCATCTTCTGAGCCTGCTTAATCATCGAGCTCATGTTATTGCGGGGCGCGGTATAGCCCTGGGGCAGTCTTGCTTTCATATAAAACATCCTTTCAAATCCCAGATTTTTTCCGGATTTTCTGTCATTATTTTTGCAGGCGTATTTCTACGCCTTCTCCCGCTGCGCGGGAAAGTATATCCGCAAAGGCAGGGGACTGTTTTTCAGTGACAGCCACCGGCACTTTTTTGGCAATTCTGAGTTTATGGCGGGAGCCGAGCTTCTGTTCGACCAGATCGGCCAGCCGTGCGCCAATATTATTGGTCAGCAGCATCCCTTTTAACATCTGATTCGGAGAAGAGATGATGACCGTTTTGCCGCTCCTCGTAGCTGTCGAACCATCCAGCATCGAAAACAGTGCCGGGTCGTCTGTCTCCATCTCCCTGAGCAATTCTTCCCACTGCGGAAGCGGCTCGGCCGGCGGTTCACTGGAACCAACCGGTGCCGGTGGAGAACCGGCGGATGGGGGAGACTGCTGCGCCTGCGATTGTACAGGCTGCGGAGCAGATGGAGCAGCAACAGCTTTAGGTTCCGGCTCAGCTGCCGTATTTAATGTAGCAGCGGGTGAAACAGGCTGTTGCCTCAGCACCTCGTTACCGGACGGGAACTGGGACAGCTGTGCAACCAGCTTTTCCAGCTGAGCGATACGCTGTGTCAGTGCCGTAGTTGTCGATGCAGCAGGCGCCGCAGCGGGAGCTGCTGTGCCGACCGTCGGGTCACACAGACGAATCATCGTCATTTCCAGTTCGACCCGTTTATCGGCTGAACGTGCCAGCGCATCGGTACAGCGCTGCAATTCCCGCAGGATTGCGAGAATGCGGTCGAGGGAGACCGACTGAGCCATTGCGGTCATCCGCTCCAGCTCATCCGGCAGGCAGACAATCAGCTTTTTCGGTTCGCTGACCGACCGGCAGAGCAAAATATCCCGGAAATGGGAGGTCAGTTCCGCTGCGATACGGTCAATTCCTTTGGCGTTTTCGTAGAGATCGTTGACAATCGTCAGGGCGGCGGCCGTGTCGTTTTTCAAAATCGCGTCCGAGAGAGCAAACAGGTGCTCTCTTCCGGCGACACCGGCAGTATCAGCCACAACCTGATCGGTGATGTCATCGCTGACGGCAATGCACTGATCCAGCAGTGAAAGGGCATCCCGCATACCGCCGTCTGCCAGCCGCGCAATCAGCGAAGCTGCATCGGGATGAAGGGTAATGCCTTCCTGACCGGCGACATACGAAAGCCGTGCTTCAATATCTGCCGGACGGATTCTGCGGAAGTCGTACTGCTGGCACCGGGAGACAATCGTCGCCGGAACCTTATGCAGTTCAGTGGTTGCCAGAATAAAGATAACATGGGGCGGCGGCTCTTCCATAATCTTGAGCAGTGCATTGAAAGCACTGGCGGAGAGCATATGCACCTCATCGATGATATAAACGCGGTATTTGCAGACAGTCGGGGCAAAGTTTGCCTCATCCCGCAGTTCGCGGATATCATCGACGCCGTTGTTGGACGCCGCGTCCATTTCAGTAATGTCCAGAATGGAGCCATCCTCGATACCCTTGCAGACAGAGCACTCCAGACAGGGATTGCCGTCCACCGGATGCAGGCAGTTGACTGCCTTGGCGAGGATTTTGGAACAGGTCGTTTTGCCTGTTCCTCTTGAGCCGGTAAACAGGTAAGCATGGGCAGTTTTGCCCGAACGGACCTGATTTTGCAGAATCGTGGTGATATGTTCCTGAGAAACGACGTCGGAGAAGAGCTTCGGCCTCCATTTACGATAGAGTGCCAGATACATGTTGCTCCCTCCCTCACGATTTTGACTGCAAATAAAAAGACCATGCAGCCGGACACACGGAGGTAAAGGCTTTACTGCGTCACATGAGGCGGTCCGCTTAATGCTGCTCGGTTCCCCGCCTGACATGGTTCACGGTGTCCCATCGCGCAGGACCCGTACCTCCGTATGTCCGACTGCACGCTCCCGGCTGCGCTACTTTGATAGCTTTACCATTATACACTATTTTTGCACATTTGGCAACCCCTTTTTTGATCTTTCATGTTATTTTAACAATCGTGCTCCTGATGCTGGAAGGGATAAAGGAGGTTCACGTCAACCCGCGAACCTCCTTTTATCATTGGAAGGAGATCGAAGCAAATTTTTGCTGAATATCAGAGAAGGGGACGATTTTCAGTACCATTTTTTCGACACGCTGCCCGGCGCGTTCGCTCAGGT
>CALXCO010000065.1 GCA_944386805.1 uncultured Clostridia bacterium | reverse complement strand
TGAATACCTCCTTATTCTCATGATTCTATTATGAAATCCTTGAGAATAAACTGTCAACTTTTTTTATACCACACCAATGGGAGGAATTAAAATGACCTACGAAGAAGCAGCGAGAATCCTTGATCCGGAAACCAGCCGGGAAGCATTACTGCCCTACGCCTATGATCCACAGTACCAGCAGATGCTCTTGAGAAAGGCTTGTGTAATAGCTGCCAATGTTTTGGAAAGTTACGCTGCCTTGACCGTATCCTGTCCGGAAGGTGATTTGATTATGCCCGGCGGGGAGACATTCGAAGCTAAGTTTTTAAGCTTACCGCGTGTATCTTATGAGCCATTACGTCCCGCAGACGCTATGCCGGTGAACCGTATCAAAATCCAGTACGATGGTGAAGAACTAACCGTGCAGGAATTTTGCAACCGGCTGAAAAAGATTGAAAATGAAAAGAAGACGGCAATCAATGATTTGCGCGTTTGCAGCATAGAAGGTTTTATGGAGTGTCAGTATTGTCTTCATAAAACTGCTAGAAGCTTTTGCCGGAATTGTAAAGATGGGTCTAATTGGAAATATCGAGGAGAACAGGAGAAATGAGCATGGATCTGATTTTTAATGAATCTACACAAAAGTGGGAAGAACGCAAAGAACCGTTTGCCACAATAGAGATTAAGACTGAGGAAGATTTTAACCGTCTACAAGAACTGGTCGAAGCTGATCAAGAGGGGCGAATCGCTGTTTTTCCTTGTAAACCGTCCGACGTGACGGTCTATCAACTGCGAAACAAAAAACACGCTCTTGGGATTGGAGTACATCCCCGGCACGTTGGTTGCGCGAAGGTGTGGGGAAATGGTAAATATGAGCTGTTGCATGGGGGCGATGTTCCTTGCAAGGATAAAGACTTTGGAAAAACCTGGTTTTTGAAGGAAGATGAAGCCCAGGCTGCACTGGAAAAGATGAAAGAGAGGAAAGAACCATGAAACTGTATGAATATACCGATACATACCGCTTCTTAATTGACCAGGTTGAGTCGGGCGAATGCACCGACGAAGATATTCGCGACACGCTTGAACTGATCAGGATCGAAGCAAAAGATGCAGCAGTAAACATTGCCAAGGTAATTCTTGATGTGGATGCCGATTCCGATAAAATAACCCATGAAATCGACCGTTTAAGGGCAAAACGGGACACACTTGAACGGAGATCCCGGAGCATTCGTGAATATTTGGCCCGGCAGATGGCAGAACTTGGCATGCAGAAGATCCAGACCCCAATTTGCACCATCAGTCTCCGAAAAAGTTCTAAAGTCGAGGTACTGCCGGAGTTCGTCAGGTGGGCGATCACTTATAACCGGGACGAACTTCTGCGGTATAAAGATCCGGAGCCAGATAAGCGCAGAATTGCGGAATTGCTTAAAGCCGGCGAAGATCTCCCGGCAAGGATTGTACAGACGGAAGGAGTGTTGATTAAATGACAACTTTTGTACCGGTTACCCGGCGGAAATCTAAACTGCGTCTTGCACTGACCGGTGTATCGGGCGCAGGCAAGACGCTGGGAGCGCTTTATATTGCTTACGGCATCACAGGTGATTGGGGTAAGATCGTCCTGATCGATACCGAACATGAGCGGGCACGGTTTTATGCTGACCGGTCAGACCTCGGCACCGGAACATTTTTGTATGCGTCAATGGAGCCGCCGTACTCCCCAGACAAGTACAAAGAATATGTACAGGATGCGTCGCTCGCTGTCGGTCCGGATGGCTGCGTAATCGTGGACAGTTTTTCCCATGTCTGGAACAATGAGGGCGGAGTGCTGGATATCAAAGACCGGATTGCACAGCAGTCAGGAAAGAACAGCTATACAGCATGGAACGAAGCCGGAAAAGAACAGAACAGTCTTGTTAATACGGTCCTGTCGGTCAACTGCCATACAATCGTTACGATGCGTTCCAAGATGGCTTATGCACTGGAAGAAAATGAGCGCGGGAGAATGCAGCCGGTCAAAATGGGACTGTCGCCGGTTCAGCGGGATGATACCGAGTATGAGTTTGATATTGTCCTTGACATTGCCCGCAACCACATTGCTACAGCCAGCAAGGATACTACCTTCCTGGACAAGTTTGGCCAGATCATCACCCCAGAACTGGGCGTTCAGCTCAGATCCTGGCTGGACGACGGAGTGGAGCCGGACATCTGTACCGACTGCGGCAAGGCAATTACGGCGACACAAAAATACTCTGCGGCACAGTTGGTAGAGAAGTCTGTAAATAAGTTTAAGACCAAGCTGTGTTATAAGTGTATGAAAGTGAGGTTAAAGACAGATGCCGCTGCGAAAGTACCAGACGGAACTGATCGCCCGAACCCGTGAAAGCTGGGCTTCCGGCCACAAACGTCCGTGTATTGTGCTCGGCTGCGGCGGAGGAAAATCGGTCATCGTTGCGGAGATTGCGCGGAAGACGACGGAAAAGGGGAATCGGGTATTGTTTATCGTCCACCGAAAGGAGCTTTGCGAACAGATTCGGAAGACGTTTGAATGGTGGGGTGTAGACATGGACTTCTGTACAATCGGGATGGTGCAGACAATCACCCGGCGGGTCAGCAAAATCCGTCCTCCGTCTCTGATTATCACCGATGAAAACCATCATTGCCTGGCAAACAGTTACCGGCGGATATACGATGCGTTCCCGAATGCGTACAGTGTTGGCGTGACAGCAACGCCAATCCGGCTGGATGGGTCAGGGCTTGGAGATGTCAATGATGATCTGATCATCGGTCCGCCGACTAGCTGGCTGATTGAAAACGGGTATCTGGCGCCATATCGGTATTACAGCGTCAAGCTGATCGATACCGAAGCACTTAAAACCCGGCATGGTGAGTTTGTCATGGATGGCGTAACGTTGGACAAGAGAATATACGGCGACGTGATCCAAAGCTACCGCCGTTTTGCCGACGGGATGAAAGCGGTCTGCTATTGTCCGACCATCGCTTACAGCGAACAGATGGCCGACCGTTTTAATGCCGATGGAATCCCGGCAGCTCATATCGACGGATCAACAGACCGGCGTGAGCGGGAACGGATTGTTGAACAGTTCCGAAAGGGAGAGATCCGGATGCTCTGCAATGTCGATCTGATCAGTGAAGGGTTCGATGTTCCGGACTGTGGGGCGGCAATCCTGCTGCGGCCCACCAAAAGCCTGACGCTGTACATCCAGCAGTCGATGCGGTGTATGCGATATCAGCCGGGCAAAACCGCGGTGATCATCGACCATGTGGGCAATGTTTTCCGGCATGGTTTCCCCGATGACGACAGGGAGTGGGATCTGTACGCCAAGTCCACCAAAAAAGCAAAGAAAAAGCCAGAAGTGCGGGCAAAAGAATGCCCGGATTGTATGGCAGCAGTACCGGCAAATGCTGCGGTATGCCCGCAGTGCGGACATAAATTCCGGGCAGAGAACCGGGAAATCCAGGAAGACGGCAGCGCAAAGATCGAAGAGATCAGGCGGATTGTTGTGGATTATACCCGGCCCGGAGACTGCAAAAACTATCGGGAACTGCTGGAATATGCCAAAAGTCATGGGTATAAACCTGGGTGGGCATATTTTCAGGCGAAAGAGAGGGGATATTTATAACTGAACACGACATTCAGGACGCGATCCGGATTGAACTCAGCAAAAGCGGCGGACTGTGTTTCCGCTGCAATGCAGGAGAGTTCTGGCAGGGCAGTCAGGTCTATTCTCCTGCACTGGGTCGAGATATCCTGATCGACATCCGAAGAATAGCGGGATTTCCGAAAGGTTTCAGCGATCTCTTATACCTTAGCCCGCATGGAAAAGTAGCGTTTATTGAAGTGAAAAAGCCGGGCGGAGCCGTCCGTCCGGATCAGATAAAGTTTATCGAGCGGATGCGGTCGATGGGATATGCGGCCGGTATTGCGCACAGTGTTGAAGAAGCGAAAGGACTGGTAGAAAGCTTATGATCACTACAAAATATACAAGAAATCTGAAGCCGGAAGGGGACTATGAAGTCCTGATCAGCAAGGTTCATATTGATGTGGCAAAGAGCGGAACGGAGTACATCAGCATCCCGATGACAATTCGCAAGGATGTTGATCAGCCGTATCAAAACGCGAAAATCTTTTACAGTCTCTGGAAGAGAAAAGAACCTTCGGCGCTGGATATGGAAGTGGAAGGTTACAGCTTTGACCAGCTGATGCGTGTCTGTGAAGCAGTCGGAATTCCGGCTGGGACAAGCTTTGAGGGATTGGAGGATATCCTGAATCAGATCAGCTGGAAACAGGTCATCTGCCATCTTCGGCATAATGAGTATAACGGGCAGAAGCAGGAACAGGTCCATTACCTCAAGAAAACAGAGCACCCGACTTCTGTGCAGGCGCCGGTATACGCCGAACCGGCAGCTGAACTTGAAGACGACGGAGATCTGCCGTTTTGATTCCTGAAGAACTGAAAAGGCTGCGTCAATGGGTCTGCTGGCAGGCTGTCCCAGACCCGGCGCGGCCGGATCATCCCCACAAAACACCGATCAATCCGCGAACCGGAAAAGGTGCGATGAGCAATAATCCTGATACCTGGACGGACTATGACACGGCGTTCAGAGAGTCTATCCATTACACGGGTATCGGATTTATGTTTGCAGGCGGGTATTTTGGCGTAGATATTGACAACTGTGAAGAAGCGATCGAGGATTATCGCCTGGGCGGTGTAGATAATATCGTTGCTGAGTTTATCGGCACTTTGCGGAGCTATGCTGAGTACAGCCAGTCAGGCAGAGGAATTCATATCATCTGCCGCGGGAAACTTCCGCCCGGAGGGAGACGCAAAGGCAGCGTCGAAATGTATGATTCCGGCCGGTTTTTTGTGATGACCGGCAACCAGGCGGCAGAATATACCGAAATCGCTGACTGCAGCGAACGAATCAAGCCGCTTCATGAAAAGTATATTGGCGGCGCACGTCCTAAAGCAAACCGGCTGTCCGCTCCCGCTTTGCCGGTCAGTCTCTCTGACAGCGAGATCCTGGAGAAAGCCGGGAAAGCAAAGGCCGGAGCAGTTTTCCAGGCGCTTTATAACGGTGAATGGGAAGCATATTTCGGCAGCCAGTCAGAAGCTGATTTGTCACTCTGCAACCGGCTTGCATATTGGACCCGAAAAGACCCGGAAGCAATCGACCGGCTGTTCCGCTGCTCCGGCCTGATGCGGGACAAGTGGGACAGGGCACAGGCTGGCAGTACATACGGCAAACTGACGATCGAAAAGGCAATCCGGGATTGTGAAAGTATTTACACCCCGCCGCCGGAAAAATATTATATTACGGTCGGGAAGAAGAAAAAGCCCAAGCGCTACAGCTTCGACGATACCGGCAACGCAGAGCGTTTTTGTGATTTGTTTGGCGACAACGTTCGATACAACTACACCGACAAAACCTGGATGTGGTATGACGGAAGGCGCTGGAAATATGACGATACCGGAGAACCCAAACGGATGGTGGATGAGATGCTCTCGATCATGCAGACGCCGGAAGAATCAGAACTGTATCTGGATGATGAAGGAGAATTGCAAAAGAAGTACCAGGCACATATTAAGAGAAGCCGGTCCAGTTCCGCCAAGACTGCGGCACTGAAAGAATCGGAACATCTGGTACCGATAACTTCCGACGCGCTCGATCTGAATCCCTATACCCTCAATACGCCGTCCGGTGTGCTGGATCTTCGGACCGGTATACTCAAAAAGCACGATCCTGACTTGTACCTGTCAAAAATCTGCAACGCGGAATACAGCGAAAAGCTGGATACACCGGTATGGGATGGGTTTTTACAGCAGATTTTCGGTGGGGATGAGGAAATGATCCGCTTTATCCAGCGCGCCGCCGGGTATTCGATGACCGGTGTGACCGATGAGCAATGTATGTTTATCTGCATTGGTGACGGACGAAACGGCAAGTCGACCATGCTTAATATCCTGGCAGATATCCTCGGCGACTACGCCTGCAATATGCAGCCGGAAAGCCTCGCTATAAAAAGTGGTGGGAGTGCTGTAAACAGCGATATTGCACGCCTGCGCGGTGTCCGATTTGCCACCACAGTGGAACCGGATGAAGGTATGCGGCTGGCGGAGGGATTAGTCAAACAGCTGACCGGTGGAGATGTTGTAACGGCACGCCGGCTTTACGGAAATGAATTTGAATTCCGTCCACAGTGTAAAATTTGGATGGCAGCTAATCACAAACCAATTATCCGCGGAACGGATCTCGGCATCTGGCGGCGGATCTATCTGATTCCATTTACAATACAAATTCCGGACAGTAAGGTGGACAAGACCCTCAAGTACAAACTCCGTGACGAGATGCCCGGCATTCTCAAGTGGATGGCGGACGGCTGCACAATGTGGCAGCGCGAAGGTCTGAATCCACCTCTTACTGTTCAGTCTGCCGGCAAGGATTATCAGAGAGAGATGGATGTCATCAGCCGGTTTGTGGACGAATGCTGTGAGCGCACGACTTATGAAGGGGTAAGAGCGGCAGATCTGTATGCAGCGTATAAAAACTGGGCAAATTCAAACAACGAGTATTGCATGAGTTCTACCAGGTTCGGAAAAGAAATGGGAGGAAGATTTGAGAGGCAGAAAAGTGCCGGACTAAATGTTTATAGAGGTATTAAGCTGGTCAACTATAAGATAAGGGCAACATATTGACTGATGCAGAAGGGAGGGTTAGGGATAGTTTCCTATTCTCTTTTATATAAAAATCAAAATCAAAATTATATAAAAAAAGAATATACAACTATCCCCAACCCTCCATAATAACCAGATTTATAAAGCAAAAAGAGGAATGATAATGACCCCAAAAGAATATTTGTCTCAGTACAGCATGATCGAACGACGGATTCAGTATCTTGAACAGTGGGAAGAGCGCTGGCACCGTCGTGAAATGCATATCACTCCCCAGTATGGCTCATCTTCCGTTCGGTCGTCTGGAAAATCTGATCCGGTCAGTTCGACGGTCGCGAAGATCTGCAGAGTGGAGGAAGAAATAATATTTGAGATCGATCGGGCTGCTGACCTCAGACGTGAGATTGCAGCAGCAATTGCCGCGGTTCCTGATCCAGTCCAGCGTGAAGTCCTGGAGCGGAAGTATATCGGGATGGAGTCGGTCAAGCAGATTGGAAAAGCAATGGGATATAGTGAGGATTATATCAATCATCTTCATGGATGGGGATTGCAGAAAATCTTAGTTCCTGAGAAAGATGACAAGTCATAACAGCCAATTCATGTTATACTGGTAGAGTAGAAAGGCGTCCAGAGATGGGCGTCTTTTATATTTGTCCGGCAGCCGGTGGTCAGGCGGTCTGTAGTTCAAAACAGATGCAAGCGGGTTCGATTCCCGGCCGGATACCAATGACGGCGCATCTTTTCTTTTACCAGCGAGTTGG
>CALXCO010000064.1 GCA_944386805.1 uncultured Clostridia bacterium | reverse complement strand
ATAGGGGACGCCCTTGCTATGCGTCCCCTACGCCAAATACCTGCGGGTATTTGACTACCCCTTGCTGAGCTGATTTTGGGGAATAGGGGATTTCGCTCCATTGCGATGGAGCGACCAGGGGCTCTGCCCGCTGGACCCCGCGATTTTTTGAAAAAAATCGAGTAAAACTTTTTTGTCATGTTCATACCCACATTGTGCGTAAAATTGGCACTCGCTCTGCGCTCGCGTGAACCACTCGAAAGTCTGTGCGAATTGCTCCCACGAAAGCAGTTTAAATATCGCACAATCTATCTGGCGCGTTCGCTATGGGTGTTATTTTCACGACCGAGCGGATTGCGAAGCAGGAGCGACCATCGCGAACAAGGGTGCGCAGGCTCTGCGCCGGAAGCTTTCCGCCGCGAACAAGGGTGCGCAGGCTCTGCGCCGGAAGCATTCCGCTTGGGAGCAGTGATGCCGAGTGACGCGAGGTATACCGCTGCAAGCAGACTTATCCCCAGTATACACTGCAATTCAGGGGAAAACGTCCACTTCGCCGATGCAAAATACCCGATTACCCCCGCTATCCCTGCCGCCGTCAATGGACGTCCTATCCATTCCCACATCTTGAAATGTATCCGCGTGACCGCCGTCAGCCGCGATATCGACAGCGCTGCATTGACAAAGCTGGTGAAGAATAAAACGGTGATGTACCCTTTCAGCCCGAATATCGGCAGCAGCGTGTATAATAATAAGACGCTGAGGGACGAGTCTATAATCGAATACCGCAGCACCGAAAGTTGCTGGTCCATCCCTTTGAGCAGTGCATCCGCGACAATATCCAGATAGAGTATCGGTGTAAGCGGCGCCATCACCCACAGCATTCGTCCGGCTTCTGCATTGCCATAAATCGAGCTGCCCAGCTGCTCCCCAAACAAAATAAACGCCGTTGCCACCGGCAACGAAAATAAAAATGTCCCGCGCAATGTTTGTTCAGTCAGCCGGTCGATTTCACTTTCTTTGCCGGTTGCCCGCCATTCGGCGACCTCCGGCACCAGCAGCGAGGAAAATGAGGTTATCAACGCCGCCGGAAAGCTCAGTACCGGCATAACCATCGCTTCCATCATCCCATATTGTGCAAGTGCCTGTGCGGTATCTGCGCCGTATTTGCGGAATCCGGCCGGAATCAGGATGTTTTCCAGCGTGACCAGCGCCGATTTCAGGTAACTGGACAGCGCGACCGGTACTGCAATCGACAGCACATCACTTGCGACTTTTTCACCTTTGCCCTTACCGGCATTTTTCATCCGTTTGCGCCGGTCGCGCAGGTAGAGGGTAAACGTATAGCAGAAGGCGAGCGCCTCACCGCCGACTGACCCCAGTGCAATCCCGACACATGCCCATTCCAGCCCTTTCGGCAAAACGACCTGAAATGCCGCCGCAACCACGACAATCCGAATCAGTTGTTCAAGAATCTGGCTGGAGTTAGTCTTCCATACTTCCCGTGTTGCGAAAAAATATCCCCGTAAACTGCACGAAAACGCCATAAATGGGAGTGCAGCGGCCAATACTTTCATCGAAACGACCGTCCGGGCATCTCCCAGAACCTTTGTTCCAATAATCGGCGCCCCAAACCACAAAAGCCCTGATGCAAGTGCAGAGACGACGACGCCATAAATCATGCAGACCCGCATTGCACCGGCTGCACGGTGTTCATTACCTTTCCCCAGCTCTTCGGCGACCAGCCGGGTGACTGCGAGGTATATTCCGGACGTTGCAATCGTCGACGCGAGCGAATATACCGAAAATACCAGCTGGAACAGCCCCATTCCTTCGGCACCGATTTTACGGGAGAGCCAGCCCGAAAATCCGATTCCGATCAGACGCAGGGCAATAGAGCCGGCAGTCAGGATACAGATATTGCGAAGAAACCGTTTTCTTTTCATATAGGTGGATATTCCTTTCCGGCGAAGGCGCTGTCCAGCGCCCGGCATACGATCTGATCGGTTCAAGTATATGCCTGTATTTGCCGGTGAATGCCAGATTCCGTTCACGACCGGACAATAAAACAGCCCCTGTCTGATTGGATACACGGTCAAGTGTATCATCAGGCAGGGGTGGAAAGGGGAATTGGATCAGGCAAGTTATCCGGCTGCAATCAGGTCGAGGAATAGTTGTTTGGATTGTTCGAGGTCGGCGTTTGCGACAACAAAAATCCCGGCTCCATCGTCGCCAAAAATACTGTCAAGCTGGTCGCTGTCCAGCTTGACGCCGCAGACGGCGGTCATTTCACCCGTTGGGTTACCGTCGGTATCGACCTCTTCATAGGATAGTGTTTCCCCAAATCCGGCGATCTCGTCCTCAGTGAACATCTCATCGAGTGTATAGAACAATTCGCTGCGGCATCCGCGCGCAGCGGTCGATTCATCACAGATCATGATGTCCAGCTCACCGGCAGCTACCGCTGCCGACTGCTGCATCACCTGTGCACCATACATGGTGCCGTCGGTTTCTTCCGAACCCATGCTCTGCGCAGTGAACTCGACTTTGCCTTCCCATTCAGGGTAGGCAGCAAAAAAGCTGTCAGCATAGCTTTGCAGCGCTTCGTCCGAAACATAAGGGGCAGATACCGTGACATTCAGCGAGCCGTCACCCTCGCTGTCTGATTCATCACCGCCGCCACAGGATGTCAGTGCCAGACCAGCGGTCATGGCACAGATGAGAGCGGACAGGCGTTTTTTGACGGTTGTTTTCATCTATATCATCCTTCCGTTTTATTATCTGTTGATATTATATCCCAAAAGAATGGACGGACAACGAAAGAAGGTTGACCGGATTGCAAATCCCAATTGACCTGGTGTTGCCAGTTTGTAAATGGTATAATCTTTTGCTGTTTATTGATTATGGCTGTTATGATTACGGCGGACGATGGCGAACAGGGGACACGGGAACTACGTCCGTCGTTGACTGTCCACCGGACAGTCAACGAGGGCAACAGGTGGGTATCGTCAGCGCCGTGCCGGCCCACGTAGTCCCACCTGACAGTGTAAGCCGATAATACTGCCCTCGCTCAGGTATGGGAAGGGGGCATCGAACCCCCTTCCCATATTGAGCACCCCTTAATAGGGTTCTCAAACTCTCCTGATTCTATTACGGGATAGGGGATTTCGCTCCATTGCGATGGAAGCGACCACGGTTCCCTGTGGGAACCGGACAGTTTCCTTTGGAAACTGTGTGGTTTGCAAAGCAAACCGTGCTCTGCCCTGGACCCGCAAGCCTTGAAAGGCTTGACCTAACTTTTATATCATGACCGACCCCACTGAGTGCGAAACATTGGGCCGACGCTCTGCGCGTCGGTCAAACCACTGGGTAGAGGGACTGTATAAACATTCGTACAACCTGTCCGGCGCGTTCGCTAAAGCTGTTATCATTGTAACCGAGGCGGTCGGAACGCCGCCGACCATCGCGAACTGTCAGCCCGGACACCGGGCTGCTTGCAAAAAACGACATGGGGTGTTATAATGATTTTGTATTTTCATTTGACACCTGAAAGGAAGGAAAAACCATGCCGTTTACCCAATGGATCTACCCCGCTTTGAGTGAGGAACGCTTGCGCGAAAGCCGCCTCCTCCAGCGGGAACAGGGAATTCCTGCCTTGCTCGCGGATATCCTCGCGGCTCGTGGGTTCCGCTCTGGGAATGTTGCGGCAGTCCTCTCGGATGAGGGTGAGATGGAGGACCCGTTCCTCCTCCCTGATATGCAGCGCGCCGTCCGGCGTATCGAGCAGGCAATCGAAACAGGTGAAAAAATCGCAGTCTATGGCGACTATGACTGCGACGGCGTGACTTCAACAACTATCCTTTATAGCTATCTCCAGTCAATGGGCGCTGATGTCTGTTATTATATCCCTGACCGGCTGGATGAGGGGTTCGGTATGAACCGTGGCGCTGTCGACCAGCTCCATAATCAGGGTGTTACACTGATTGTGACGGTCGATAATGGCACTTCCGCTTTGGATGAAATCGCTTATGCCGGCGAACTTGGTATAGATGTCGTCGTCACCGACCATCATATCCCCGGTCCTGAACTGCCAAAGGCAGTGGCTGTAGTCAACCCCCATCGGGATGAATATACCGGCTTTAAAGAAATTTGCGGGGCTGGCGTCGCTCTTAAACTCACCGCTGCGCTGGATGGCGGCGGATATGAGATGGTCATGGAAAGCTTTGCTCCGTTGGCGGCGATTGGTACAATCGGGGACGTCGTGCCGCTTGTCGGTGAAAACCGGCTGCTGGTCAGACGTGGAATGCAGCTGATGCCCATGAGCGAAAGCGCCGGGCTTCAGGCTCTGATTACTGCTGCCGGTCTCGAAGGTGGGGAACTGACTGCCAGTAAAATCGCGTTCGGCCTTTGCCCACGTATCAACGCCGCCGGTCGAATGGGGGATGCAAGGCTTGCAGCAAAGCTGCTGCTCTCGGAAGATGAGGAAGAAGCCGCTGTAATGGCCGAGCAGCTCTGCCAGCTTAACCAGAACCGCCGCGATCAGGAAGAGGAAATCCTTCAGGCTGTCGAAAAACAAATCGATGAAAATCCACAGCTGCTGCTTGACCGGGTGCTGGTGCTGTCCGCTCCAGGACTCAACCATGGTGTTGTTGGAATTGTCGCGTCACGTGCGCTGACGCTGTACGGAAAACCCTGCTTCATCCTGTCGGAAGAAGGAGAGCTGGCGGTTGGTTCGGGAAGAAGCCTTGGAAATTTTGGCCTGTTTGATGCAGTGTATGCCTGCCGGGAACTGCTGGAACGGTATGGCGGCCATAAGCTCGCCGCTGGGCTGACATTGAAAACAGAAAATATTCCCGCTTTCCGTGAAGCAATCAACCGCTATGCCGCTGCCAGATTCGACCGGATGCCGGTTGTACAGACGGTCATTGACCGTCGGCTTCGGGCGGCAGATATCGACCTTTCGGCAGTTGAGATGCTGTCCTGTCTGGAACCGTATGGCGAGGGAAACCCTCAGCCGGTCTTCCTGATGCGGGACTGCATGGTCGAAGGTGTCACGCCGTTGTCAGGCGGCAAACATATCAAGCTTCGGGTCGCGTTTGAAGGGAAAAGCGTGTATGTTCTCTGCTTCCGGATGACCCCGGAACAGTTTATCTACCCAAAAGGCAGCATGATTGACCTGCTGGTCTGTCTGGAGGTCAATACCTTCCGCGATACCAGAAGTATCTCCATTCGGATGCGGGACATCCGTCCGTCAGGATTTGAGGAAAAGAAAAATCTCAATGCCGCTTATTATTATGAAAAACTGAGGCGGGGTGAACCGGTCGGGAATAAAATCCTGTCGATTGCCGTACCCGGTATTTCCGAACTTCGCAGCCTTTACCGGCTGCTGATGGGCGCAGGAAAAGAGTGCAGCCCGGACCTTCTGTATCTCCAGTCGGTCGATGGTCGGCTCAATTACTGCAAATACCGGCTTTCACTCGATATCTTCCGGGAGATGGGACTGATTGAGATTTCGCCCGATTTTTCTGTGATGCGGCTGCTGCCGGTCGAAGGAAAGGTGAAGATGGAGGAGTCTTCTATCCTTCGCAAACTGAATGCCGGTGGCTCATCCTGAAATAGATAGCGTATTGGAATAAAGAGAGGGGAAAGAGTATGATTCAGACGAAAATCGAAACCCATGACGATTTGCTGGCTGCACTCCGTGCGAGTGATAAGCCGTATGATATCGATAAAATCGAGCGGGCTTACCAGGTCGCTGATCAGGCACATGGCGGTCAGGTCCGCAAATCCGGCGACCCGTATATCTCTCACCCGATTTCTGTCGCAATTATTCTGGTGGGAATGGGCATGGATACCGACTGTATCTGTGCGGCACTGCTGCATGATGTAGTCGAGGATACCGCCGTTTCACTGGATGACCTGCGTAAGAGTTTCGGAGAGGACGTCGCAATTATGGTCAGCGGCGTTACCAAGCTGACCAATATGCCCCTCTCGACTAAAGAGGAACAGCAGGCCGAAAATATCCGGAAAATGCTGCTGGCTATGAATGAGGATATCCGGGTTATCCTGATTAAACTGGCTGACCGGCTGCATAATATGCGGACCATGCAGTACCAGACCCCTGACAAACAGCGCAGTAAATCCCATGAAACGATGGAAATCTACGCGCCAATCGCGCACCGGCTCGGTATCCGAAGTGTAAAAGACGAACTGGAGGATCTGGCACTGCGGTATCTGGACCCGGTCGCTTATAAGGAAATCGAGGACCAGCTGGATATGACCAAAACCCAGCGCGAACAGTTTATCCGTGATGTCCAGAAGCGGATTCTCGAACGGTTCGACGAATTCGGGCTGCATCCCCATATCGAGGGACGGGTCAAGTCGATTTATGGCATCTATCGCAAGATTTACGTCAAAGGTAAGTCCTTCGAGGAAATCTACGATATTTACGCGGTCCGGCTGATTGTCGACACGACGACCGAATGTTATAACGCACTCGGTCTGATTCACGATATGTTTACCCCGATTCCGAACCGGTTTAAGGATTATATCTCGACCCCTAAGCCCAACCAGTACCAGTCGCTGCATACTTCTGTATTGGACCATGGCGTGCCGTTTGAGGTGCAGATTCGTACCTGGGATATGCACTATACCGCTGAATACGGTATCGCTGCCCACTGGAAATACAAGGCCGGCATCTCTAAAGGCGATGTCAAGAGCGATAAACAGCTGGAATGGATTCGTAAGATCATCGAGTCCCAGCAGGAGGCAGAAGGGGAAGACCTGATGCGGAATATCCGTACCGACCTTTCTTCCGATGACGTGTTTGTCTTTACGCCGAAGGGTGACGTCAAGACGCTGCCGGCTGGTTCGACGATTATCGACTTTGCCTATGCGATTCATACCGCCGTCGGCAACCGTATGACCGGTGCAAAGGTCGACGGACGGATTGTCCCGCTTAGTTATGAGCTGAAAACCGGCGAGATCGTCGAGGTACTGACCGCAAAGAACGGAACCGGGCCGAAACGTGGATGGCTGGAAATCGCAAAAACCAGTGAAGCCCGCAACAAAATTCGCGGCTGGTTTAAACGTGAACGCCGGGAAGAAAACATCGCGTCCGGCAAGGCTGTCGTCGAACAGGAATTCAAGCGTAACCAGATTCGGTTTGAGACCGATGAAGAGTATCTGGCGTTTATGGATGAGCTGGTTAAGCGGCAGCATAAGGAATCGCTGGATGATTTTTACGCGGCGATTGGTTACGGTGGTCTGGTACTGTCCCACCTGATGCCGCGTATCAAGGACGCTTATGCAAAACAGGCAAGCAACTTCGCTGAGCGGGAGCTGGAAAAGCTGAAAAAGGCGCCGCTTATTACTAAAAACGGTGCGCCGGTTATCGTGGAAGGGATTGGGAACAACTGTCCGATTAAGATGGCCAAATGCTGTAATCCGCTGCCCGGCGACGATATTATTGGATTTATCACCCGTGGGTATGGCGTCTCGGTTCATAAGCGGGATTGTGCAAACGCGCAGGCTTCCCTTAAGGATGTCGCACAGAAAGAACGCTGGATTAAGGTCAGATGGGCACCGGAGGCGCAGGTCGATTTCCGGGCAAGCTTGCAGATTATTGCCACCAACCGCGACGGTCTGGCGGCAGATGTTGCGCTTGCGATTGCCAATATGCGGGTGCCGCTGCATGAAATCAGCGCACGCGGTCTGAAAAATGGCAATGCGGAAGTTCTCCTCACCATTTCGACCCAGGGTAAGGAACATCTGGAAACTATCTGTCAGAAGCTCGGAAAAATCCGTGGTGTTATCTCCGTCGAAAGAACTGGTAAATAAGACTGCTTTCATAGTAGCAATTCGCACACACGCTACCGGTGGTTTGACCGACGCGCAGAGCGTCGGGCCAAAGTTTCGCACTCAGTTGGGTCGATCATGACAAAAAGTTTAGGTCAAGCCTTTTCAAAGGCTTGCAGGTCCAGGACAGAGCACGGTTTGCTTTGCAAACCACACAGTTTCCTCTGGAAACTGTCCGGTTCCCA
>CALXCO010000063.1 GCA_944386805.1 uncultured Clostridia bacterium | reverse complement strand
TCTCAGACGGCGGAATGCTTCCGCTGCCCGTTCGCGATGGTCGCTCGCGTGCCGACTCGCTCGATTGCGAAAATAACAGCGTGAGCGAACGCACCGGGCAGTTATTAGGTTTATTATGTTTGCCGGGAGAATGAATGTTCTCCCGGCATGTTTTATAAAAGAAGGAGGATATAAAATGTGCAAAACCTACCAGCGTTTTCTGGAAACCGGCATTGACCTTATGCCGTTGGGGATTGAACGGCGGGAAGAGAATATAAGCTATTTTTGTACCCCAAAAGGCGCGACGTTTATTGGCTGGACTGGGGTCGATGGGATACATTATTGTTTTGTGCGAGGCTTTGGGGAGAAGGTGTTCGCGGTCAGCCCGATGAATGGCGGGAGTGATTGTGTGCATCCGGTGGCGGAGAATTTCGAGGATTTTCTGCGGCTGCTGATGGCATGCGGGGGAGAATCGGCGATTGAACAGGCGTGGCAGTGGAGCCGGGAACAGTTCGATGGCTTTATGGAGGAGAACCGGCCGACTGATGAAGCGAAGGCGGCAGCCGAGCAGATTGTGGAAAAACTGGGGCTGGAGCCGATGGACGACCCGTGGGGATATATCATGCAGGTGCAGCAGGGGTTCGATTATACGCGGATACCGTATTCCGAGGATTACGATGACGAGGATATGAACCCGGATATCCAACCTGAGGAGCCGGAATGGGCGGTATATTATGATGGAAGTTTCTGGGGGCATTCCGGGCAGGACAAGGCCGGGGAAGAAGTCCCGGTGGGGAAGTGGTTTGAATGGGCAGGCAGTGAATGGGTGATACCGGCGGTGTATGTCTGCGCAAAAGGGCTGGTGATGGATTTCTGTATGCGGGCAGAGCCGGAAAAAATCCGCGCGTTTCTCGACCATTGGCAGCTCGACCCTGAAACGGAACAGGAACGGGAGTTTACGCAGGAAGAGCAGATGCAGATTGATCTGGATAACCCGCTTAGTTTTGATATACGGCCGGAAGTGGTGGTCAACGGCAGAAGACTGACGGCGTCGCATGGGAGCGGGATATGTTATATACCGGGCATGCGGCGGGAATTCGACCGACAACAGGAAAGGGTTGTCGGGCATTATCATCTGGACCCGGAACAGGGCTGGACCATCAGCCGGTGGAGTTTCCCGTGGGTCACCAGCAGAAAACCGGCTATCCGTGAACTGTCCGTCATCATGCGGCAGGAACGACGGAATATACCGGGGCCGCATTTTACGGCGAATCAGCCGGGAGATACCTTTACCTTTGATTGTCCGGTGACAGGTCAGCGGCATACGTTGACGGTACAGGACGTTCAGGCGGATGAGGCAGCGTCCGAACGGGAATTTATGCCGGGAATGGAGTTCCCGACCCATTACCGGATGATGCGCTATACCATCACGCCCGAACTGCCGGATGGTGCGGTGCAGGTTTTTGACTGCGCCGAATCCGACCAGCCGAGACGTATCGAACCGGTTCCACCTGAAAACCAGTACCAGCCGCAGGCAACCAACTGTTGTTCCATCGGCATCATTGGTGGGGCAGATGGGCCGACCGCCATCATGGTTGGCGTGCCGGAACAGGGCAACGTACAGGCCGCCTGTTCGTCGCTGCACTTTGAACCGGTTGAACAGATTGAATGGCGGCTGGTTTTCCGCGAAGAACCCTGCGGGGAAAGGACGGTCGGGCTGCTCTGAGGGGAAGCGGGACGGATTTTGGTTTTCCGGAAGATTTTTTGCAAAAGCACTTGACACCGGTTACTAAATATGAGAAACTTTTAATAGAGACGTGTCTCTGCCGCGCTTCCACCGGCTGCTGCGGGACGCGAAAAAGGAGGTCTTATTTTTGATGAACACGAAGAAACTTTTTTCCGCTCTCCTCAGCGTACTGATCGTGCTGATGATGCTGCCCTCCGCGGCGTTCGCGGAAGAAAATATCCTATATCTGGACGAGAACGGAACACAACAAACCGCTGCCAGTGCTATACAGGTTACAAATAGTGATACCCAGTGGACAAATGGTTGGTATGTAGCACAAGGCGACATCACCATCGACCAGCCGGTTACGGTCAGCGACGATGTGTATCTGATTTTGGAGAACGGCTGCAACCTTACCGTGAACGGTGGCATTCTGTTAAAATCAGGCAGCAATATGTACATCTATGCGCAGTCCACCGAGAAAGAGACGATGGGCTCTCTGACCGCCAACGGCACGGACGCTGGTATCAAAGAAGAAAACTACGGGACTCCGACTTTGACAATCGCCGGCGGCAAGATATCAGCGTTCGGCAACAACACAGGAATCTCCGCCGGTTCCCTTACTATTACGGATGGTTATGTAAGTGCCTCGGTAACCGGCTATCATGGTACAAGTATTTCTGTTATGACCGCTACTATTTCCGGCGGATTTGTGGATCTCTATGGGGACTTTATTGGAACTCTTTCCACTGGTACAGACGGTCATGCAGTGATTTCTTCCACTGGTGAGATTAACAACATAGCAGAAAATTGCAAAGGCTTGTTTTTAATACAAAATGAGGGAAAAATCTACGGAGATACATTTACTTTGACACAGGACCTCAACATTGCGGTTAGTAATATTAAGTTGACTGTGGAGGAAGGTCAAACCCTGACGCTCGATAATGGAGTGACCTTAACTATTCCCCAGTACGCAACTTTAACGAACAATGGCACTCTGAATAACAATGGAACCCTGAACAACACCGGCACCCTGAACAACACCGGCACCCTGAACAACACCGGCACCCTGGACAACAACGGTACTCTGAACAACAGCGGTACTCTGAAGAACACCAGCGCTCTGAATAATGCTGGCGCCATTATCAACAACGGTACGCTAACTGGTGATGTAAGCGGCAAACCGGCTGAATCCATTCCTCAGATTACCACCGCAAGCCCTTTGCCCGACGGCACAGTGGGCACAGAGTACAGCCAGACCCTTACAGTCACCGGCGGCGGCACCATTACATGGAGTTCTGACGATTTGCCCGCATGGTTGACGCTGGATACCAGCACCGGCACGATTTCCGGCACTCCGACCACAGCAAGTGAATCTACCTTTACCGTGACCGCAACCAATAATGCAGGCACCGTCAGCAAGGCATTTTCTCTGACCGTTAAAGCCGCTACTGTTTCTGTCACCGGCGTGAAGCTGGATAAAACCACTTTGTCGCTGGTCGAAGGTGCAAGCGAAACGCTGACCGCAACGGTGCAGCCGACTGACGCTACGAACAAAGGCGTGACATGGAGCAGCGATACCCCCGATGTTGCGACCGTAGAGAACGGCACAGTAACCGCTAAAAAGGCAGGTACCGCGAAAATCACCGTTACGACCGAGGACGGCAGCAAAACTGCGACTTGTACAGTGACGGTTACTGCCAAATCTTACACCATTACCACCACACCGTCCACGCTTGACTTCGGTTCGGTCACGGAAGGGTACACAGCTGTCCCGCAAGCGCAGACCGTGACGGTTACGAATACCGGCAATCAGTCTGTTACAGTCAATCTGCCCTCTGCCACCAACTATATCATCACGGCAGGAACCGGATTTACAGACGGTAAAGCTACCCTTGACATCGACCAAACCGCAACCTTTACCGTACAGCCTAAAACAGCGCTTCCGGTCGGCAATTATAGCCAGAATCTGACCGTTTCCGAGACAAACGGTACATCGGCTTCAGTTACGCTTGGGTTTGTCGTTGCCGCAAAACCCGCGCCGACCGAGTATACCATTTATTTTGATGCCAACGGCGGATTTGTCTCCTATTCCTCCGCCACGACGTCCGGCCGCAGGCTCGCCTCCCTTCCTTACGCCGTCAAATACGGCTATACCTTCACCGGTTGGTACACCGCAAACGGTTACCCCATTTCCACCGATACCACCTTTTCCGCAAATACCACCCTCTACGCAGGTTGGGTCTATAACCAAATCAATATCCCTGTTCAGCCCTCTCAGCCGGTCAAACCCGTCCAGCCGGTTGAACCGGAATACGAATGGTTGAAGGAAAACGGCGGTACCCGTCTCTACTTCGACGGAAAAATGATCACCGGCTGGTATCAGGACGAAAAGACCGGCGTTTGGTACTGGCTCGACCAGTCTTCCGGCTTTATGGCCGCCGATCAGTGGGTCAAAGTCGACGGCGTCTGGTACCTCTTCGCCAAGGACGGCAGCATGCTCACCGGCTGGCAGAAGGTCGATGGCATTTGGTATTACCTCAAACCCTGGGGCGGTATGGCCACCGGTTGGCAGTATATCGATAACGTCTGGTACTTCCTCCGCTCCGACGGCTCCATGGCCGCAAATTCCTGGGTCCTCACCTCCGGTAAATGGTACTACCTCACCGGCTCCGGCGAAATGGCAACCAATAAGTGGGTACAATGGAAAGGAGAATGGTACTTCCTCTACTCCTCCGGCGTCATGGCCACCAATACCACCATCGACGGTTATCGCATTAACTCCGCTGGTGTTTGGGTTCAGTAATCCCTCTATCACAGTATAGTCAAAGGCGGCTCCCGTACATTCCGGGGCCGCCTTTTGCGTGCCTATAATACAATATAATAGGGGACTGTGTCTCCACAATCCCCTTCAAACATGGACTTTGGCAGGCGTGGCGTTCTCCTGCATCTCTCAGGTTCCCCCTTATGGTTCCCCTTGTCATACCATCGGCGCGTGGCCGCCACGAAATTGACCACCTCAAAGCCCATCTTATCCTGTGTTTATTATATCATTTTTATCCCCGTTTGCAAAGCACCTTCCTGGTCGCATATACGTGAATCACTCCCCAAATATCCCACAATCTGCCCGGCTGTTCGCTTCGCCCCTTGGCTCTTCCTCCGGGAGAGCTGTCACGCAGTGACTGAAAGGGTAAAAAACGATTACGCAAAGTCCCTCCGATATGGAGCACAGGCACTGCGCCGAATCGCCACACGACTGTCCACCGGACAGTCGGTGGGGGATAGCAGTCAAAAACTTGTCAGCGCCGTGCCGGCACACGTAGTCCCACCTGACTGCGTAAACCGGAAGTGCTGCCCTCGCTCGTTTTTTATGTGAAAAGGCCGCATCGAACGGCCTTTTCACATAGGGGACGCCCTTGCTATGCGTCCCCTACGCCAAATACCTGCGGGCATTTTGCTACCCCTTGCTGAGCTAATTTTGGGGATAGGAGATTTCGCTCCATTGCGATGGAGCGACCACGGTTCCCTGTGGGAACCGGACAGTTTCCAGAGGAAACTGTGTGGTTTGCAAAGCAAACCGTGCTCTGCCCTGGACCCGCAAGCCTTGAAAGGCTTGACCTAACTTTTTTGTCATGATCGTACTCACAAAGTGCGTAACTTTGGGACTCGCTCTGCGCTCGTGTGAACAGACGGGAAGCGTATGTGAAAAGCTCTTCTATTCAGATACGGGTCAGATACGGGGCAGTTTAATGGCAATCTTCGCACCAATTACGCCAAAAAGCACCCCTAACGCTGCACCAATGAGAACATCCGTCGGGTAATGAATCCCGATATACAGCCGTGAAATACAAATCAGCACGCCAACCACCATCACGCCCCATCTCAACAAGCGCATTCGATGGGGAAGTGCTTTGAACATTGCGGTCGCTGCCGCCATCGAGGACGATGAGTGTCCGGACGGAAAAGAATGGTCGTGGGCAGGGTCGAGCAGCAGCCGCAGTCCTTCGACCACTTCATATGGCCTGATTCGGGCAACAATTGGTTTCAGCAGCAGGTTGACAACCAGCGCCGACAATACCAGTGCCGCCAGAACTGCTATTCCAGCCTTGCGGGTCTTTTTGGGAATGAGCAGCACTACGCCTGCTAAAATCCATAGAATCCCGCCATCGCCGAGATGGGTGACAGTCGTGAAAAATGCCGTCAGCCAGTCGGTTCGCAGCTCTTGTATCCACAACAAAATCTGGCCGTCAAGGTGCAGAATCCATTCGATTATTTCCATAAATCGAGGACCGTCAGCTGTTTGGGATATTTGTTGAGCACCTCACACCCGTCCTTGGTGACGATGATAAGGTCCTCAATCCGAACCCCGAATTTGCCTTCAAGATATACGCCGGGTTCGATGGAAAAGCACATCCCTTCCTCGACTTTACGGTCAAATCCGCTCGAAACATCGCCGTATTCGTGGTCTTCCAGACCGATGAAATGTCCCAGACGGTGGGTAAACTGGTCGCCGTATCCGGCTGCTGCAATGACGTTCCGCGCTGCTGCGTCGATATCGCACAGCCGTACTCCCGGACGAATCATCGCTTCTGCCGCTTCATTCGCCGCACATACCAGCTCATAAACTTTGCGTTCTTCCTCGGTCGGTTCGGCGGTAAAGAAGGTACGGGTCATGTCCGAACAGTAGCCGTCGTAAACCCCGCCAACGTCCAGCAGAACACACATGCCTTTTTCCAGTTTGGTGCCATCGTTGCTGTGATGAGGGTCGGCGGCGTTTTTGCCGAATCCGACAATCGGCGTAAAGCTGACCCCTGAGCAGCCGTGCTGTGCATAAATCTGCACAAACTTCTCCTCCAGCTCTTTTTCGGTCGCACCCGGATGCAGTGCGGCAACAAAGTCCGCCATGCAGGCGTCATTGACCTGCGAACTAATGCGCATTTTCTGCTGTTCGTCCGCGTCCTTGACCGCACGCACCCAGTCGATGCACCCTGAGCCGTTGCGGTAATCGCCCGGACGGACTTCCATCAGCCGCAGCAGAAAACGTGCCGGCCATGTTTTGTCAACGCCGACCGGTTTTCCGGGAATCAGCTTCTCTGCAATCAGCGCCGGACCGTCGTCCGTGTCCGAAAACCGTACCACCGGCAGCCCGCATGCAGGCTCCGGAAACAAAATATTGACAAAGAAAGTATGTGCGCCGTCCTCCCGCAGCAGCAGCGCCAGCATCCGTTCACCAGGGTAAATGCTCGCCCCGGTCAGATACCGAATCGACAGCGGGTCGGTTACAATCAGCTGCGCGAGCCCTTCTGCCCGCATGGCGTCCAGTACGCGTCCAATTCTTTCCTGATTCATTGTGCAGTGTCCCTCCAAATTATTGAATTGCACAGCCTGTCCAGCTGTTTTGTCTATTCAGATTTATCATAACCCAAATTCGTGAATTTTTCAATCAGTTTCTTCAAACTTTACCCATCAGCTTTTGAAAAGAATTTTTTGTACTATTTAAACAATCCCTATTGCGAACGGGGGAAAAATATGATATAATAAAGGCAATGTAAACGGTTACACATCGCTTCGGATTTGAAAGGACGTATTTCTATGGAAACTATTTATCTCCAGCTCTACTCCCTCGGTCAGTATGGTGAAGATCACCCCATGAAAGATAACCTCAAAGAGGTTGCTCAGATGGGTTATGATGGCGTTGAGTTCGCTGGCAATAACTACGGCGGTATGTCCGCTGACGAACTGAAGGCTGAGCTCGCCGCTGACCACCTCGGCTGCCGTTCTGTTCACCTCGGTATGAATGACATCGTTCCGACGCTGCCTTTCCTCAAGGAAATCGGCTGCCAGTACGCTATCGTCGCAAGCCATCCTTTCTCTAATATGGAAGAAACCCTCGATTGCGCTCGCCAGCTCAATGAGGCCGCTAAAGAAGCCGCTAAATACGGCATTAAGGTCGGCTATCATAACCATACCCAGGAATTCAACAAGCTGGGTGACAAATATATGCTTGAAGTCCTGATCGAAAATACCGACCCTGAAAATGTTGTTTTCGAGCTGGACTGCGGCTGGGCGACTGCTGCCGGTATCGACGCCGCTGCTTTCATTAAACAGTACGCTGACCGCTTCGTCGCTATCCACGTTAAGGAAAACTCCAAGGTTATCGGCCCCGAAAAACCTCGCAGCCCCAAAGATCCTTCTCCCTTCAAGCTGGATGAAAACGGCAAGCCGATCATCACTGAAGAAATGCGCAAAATGTTCGAGGAACGTGCAAGCTGGAACTGCGGTACCGGTCAGGGCATCATCGACTGGAAGAAGATTTTCGCAGTATGCCACGAGGTCGGCATCGACCTGTTTGTCGTCGAACGTGAGGCCGATTACGGCGGAATGGACCGCATGACCTGCCTGAAACATGATGTCGACTGGCTCAAAACCAACCTGTAATTTGTTTATGTTTGAGTTCAAAAAGTCTCTCCGGTTTTTTTCCGGAGGGACTTTTTGCGTAAAATTAAAAATGGACGTTCAATATGCGGAAAATAAATTAAATTAATTTGAAAAAATGGTAAATATGTCTTGAACATTTTCTCGTGAAATGCTATAATATGATTACAAGTAAGTGGATTTTCACCATATATTTTGTTGATAAGAACGGAGGACTGAAAATGAAAAAGAAGAGTTGG
>CALXCO010000062.1 GCA_944386805.1 uncultured Clostridia bacterium | reverse complement strand
AGCTGTTTTTTGATATTACAGATATCACAGACGGTGTCAGAGTATCGGTCGAAAAGACGATTCCGTCACAGGCCGGAATGGCAGGCGGCAGCGCGGATGCTGCCGCCGTGCTGGTCGGACTGAACAGGATGTACCGGGCCGGACTGAACCGGGAGCAGCTGATGGAGATGGGGGTCAAAATCGGCGCGGATGTTGCGTTTTGTCTGATTGGCGGGACGGCACGGGTCAGCGGAATTGGTGAAAAAATCGAGCGTCTGCCCTATTTTGGCAAGGGAAGCTACCTGATTGTCAAGCCGCCGTTTGGGGTATCGACACCGGCGGCATTCAAGGCGTTTGATTCGATGCCGGACTGTCCGCGACCTGACCAGGAACGGTTGATTGCGGCGATGGAACGTTTTGACCTGCCCGAAATGGCAGCAGCTACCGGGAACGTGCTGGAACAGGCGGCCGTACTGGATACGATTGGGAAAATACGGCGGGCACTGATCGAACATGGCGCCGGAATGAGCCTGATGACCGGCTCAGGAAGTGCGGTTTTCGGGCTGTACGAACGGATAGAGGACGCCGTCCATGCGGCAAACCTTCCTGAAATCCGCAGACTGGGAGAGATCTTTGTCTGCAATGGCTGCCCGGAAGGGGTCACGATTGCGTCAGAAAACTGAAATAGGCTGTATAATTCTGGAAAAATTGTCCATCCTCTGGATATCACGACAGATAAGGATGGATAAAGATGATGAAAAAACTGTTTTCTGAACATAAAATTGAGATTTCCCGACTCTTAATTGAACTGGGCGCGGTTCTGACGGGAATTGTGGTATTTTTGCTGACGCTGACGGTCGGCGCGTATTTTCAGGCCGCGCCGGTCTATCAGGACACCCTGCGCTTGCACATCCGTGCGGCCTCTGATTCGGCCGAGGACCAGGTACTCAAGCTGATGGTACGCGACCGTCTGACTGGACTGACGGCAGAACTGACCGAAGGAGCGGAAAACGCAGAGCAGGCGGCAGAGATTGTCGACAGCAACCTTGCGCTGATCTGCCGGGAGGCAGAGGCGGTTTTGGCGGACAATGAATGCGATGCCGTGGTAAGCGCGTCGGTCGAACAGGAATTTTTCAATACCCGCAGCTATCCGACAGCCGGAGGGGAAGAGCTGACGATGCCTGCGGGCGAATACACCGCACTGGTTGTGACGATTGGGGAAGGAATGGGCCACAACTGGTGGTGTGTATTATATCCGTCGCTTTGCCTGCCTGCCGCGACCGAGCAGCAGCAGGATGACGCGCTGTCTGTATACAGCGAATCTGAACAGCAGCTGGTTTTGGGTGAATACCGGTTTGGTTTCTGGCTGCTGGAAGCAGCTGCCCGTGTGCAGGCATGGCTGGCAGGCGAAGAACTGCATGTGCGGTAAAAATGCGGTCTAACCGACTAAAAAGCGGCGATGAAATTGGGAAAAATGCCCAAAGGCGGGAAGGATATTCGGTTATTGTTCCAGTTGCCGGGGAAATTATTGTATGGTATAATAATAAAGAATCCAAACTGAATAACAGTGGATGGCAGCCATTTTGGAGAAGGATTTGCTGCCGCCCTGTGACCCTGTTCCGCTGCGGCGGTGCGGGTACCTGCTTTTCAGAAAAACGAAAGCGGACAATTTTGATGAGACATTGAGAGGAAAGGACTGTTCGATAATGGCATCCAAGCTGATCCTTTTAGAAGGGGTACCCTGTACCGGAAAGACATCCGGCGCCCGTTTTGTTGCATCGCAGCTGCGCGGCTGGCATAAGAGTGTCCACCTGTTTACGGAGGAATCCCCGACCAATCCGGTTGACCTGATGAATTATGCTTTTCTGACCCCTGAACAGTATCGCGAATTTCCGGAAGAAGACCGGGTGCTGTTCCCGGTGGAGGAGACAGAAAACCCGAAAGGCTACCTGATTCCGCTGAACGAGCTGCACGAGAGCCTTCAGCAGGAGCTGGAGTCCTATCGCTTTTACGGATGTCAGCCGTGGGAGGTTGAACGTCCGCTGATGCTGGCGCGGTGGAAAGCGTTTGCCGAGAAGGCGATGAAAGAAGAGGCCGTCTGGGTATTTGACGGGATGTTTTTCCAGAATCCGGTTTGTGAGATGATGATGTGGTTTGACCTGCCGCAGGCAGAGATCGAGAACTTTATGGGCGAACTTGCCGACATCATCCGTCCGCTGGAACCGCTGATTATCTATCTGGAGAACGACCAGATTGAACACCGTCTGCGCGAGGTTGCCGACCAGCATGATTATGAATGGCTGGATGCGCTGATTGCGTTCCATACCGGCCAGGGTGCAAAGCAGGAAGAAGTGCCCGATCTGGAAGGATGTGTGCTGTGTCTGGAGGCTCGGCAGCTGGTTGAGATGAAGCTGATGAGCAAACTCGGACTGGACCGTGTCATTTTGAAGGATGCGTTCAACGACTGGGTAGAAGCGTACAACTTTATCCGTGCACGGGTCTATGAGAAGACGCTGGGCAAGCCGTCGACCGATAAATAAACCGAATAATCAAAAAGTATAAGCCGTCCGGCAGCTGCCAGGCGGCTTTTTAGCGTAGTGAAAAGGGACAAATCTAGTTAGCAATAGCTAACTAGATTTGCGCAACCTGATGAAAATCTCCAAATCACTTGACAAAAGCGGATAAAAGGGGTATCCTGTATGCAGTTAGCAATAGGTAACTAAATTTGACCAGTCAATTTCATAAAGGAAGGTCAAACAGTTGCCCGGCTCACCGAAAGGGTTGGAGTCTGGAACGCATCTGGCAGGACAGACACTTTCGGGCGAGCAATTGCCAACATCCCAAAGCCATGCGGGCTGAATTTGTGGGAACAGTCCCGGCTGAAAGGCGGGGGAGATTGAATTGTCTCTGTAAGTTAGCAATGGATAACCAGATGCACCGACAGAAAGGCGGATTTATCATGAGCAAAACAGCAGTCGTTTACTGGAGCGGAACCGGAAACACCAAAATGATGGCTGAAGCAGTCGCGGAAGGTGCACGGACAGCGGGTGCAGAGGTTGCGCTGCTGACCTGTGCCGAATTTGACGGCGGCATGATGGGCGATTATGACGCGGTTGCCTTTGGCTGCCCGGCGATGGGAGCCGAGGTGCTGGAAGAGAGCGAATTTGAGCCGATGTTTGCCGGGTGCGAAGGCGGGCTGAACGGCAAAAAGATTGCGTTGTTCGGTTCATACGGCTGGGGAGACGGCGAGTGGATGCGCAGCTGGGAGGAAACCTGCCGCGGAGCGGGTGCACAGCTGGTGTGCGACAGCGTGATCTGCAACGAAACCCCGGATGAAGCCGGACTGGAGAACTGCCGTGCATTGGGTGCGGCACTGGCCTGAAATACGATCATTTGAAGTTGCTGCAAAGGCGTCGCCAGAGATGGAGGCGCCTTAAACAATATCAGTCCTGCTCAAACTGGTAAACTTCGATGGGAATTCCGTTTTTCTGACAGGTGTCGATCACAAATTTTGTACCGCGGGAAGTTCCGTCCCAGAAAGCGAGCACCAGGTCAGCATGTTCAATGATGGTCAGATTGCGTTTTAACGGTGCAGCCTTGCGGTATTTGTGATATTCCGGCAGGAACTCCGTCAGCGGGATATGATGAGACAGCGCGTATTCTTTTGCAGATGTATCCACTCCTTTTGCACCGCCGGTGATGATTTCTGTCACATCATCCGGCAGGTATTTTTCCAGATTTTCGATTTTGAGTCCTCTCGAACCAATGACAGCTACTTTCATACGACCTCCAATAAACATATTTTGAACTTATTTTACGTTTATATGTCACATTATACAACGATTTGGATGCAAAATAAATGTAAAATAAGGTTAAAAGGGGCGCGTAATATGGCTATCAAGAGTTTTTCGATACGGATTGACGCACAAATACTAAATAAATTGCATTATGTAGCAAATTATGAGGGACGTTCGGCAAACAGTCAGATACTTGTACTGATTCGGGACTGTATTGAAAAATTTGAGGAAGAAAACGGCCCGATTTTTGGAGAAAGCAAAACGGAGAATACATTCAAGGCAAACCGCAAATATTGAGCAGTTTGCCACAGCGGCAAATTTGTCTATGTAACATAAGATGCGTCCTCGGATTCGAGGACGCATCTCTTTATATGGAAACAGGAGCAGTGCCACGGCTGCCGCTGACATCGTCAGCTTTCGCCCCGGCAGCAGCAAAGCAATTCCCAGGCAGCCGTGGCCGCACTTCGCTGCATTCCGGTTCCTGCAATTCTTGCAGACAGGATGGAATTATCTTGCCCGTTATTTCCCCGTATTTGCAGTGTATGCCAAACTGGGAAAAAATGAGACACGGGCGCACCTGCTCCAAAAATCGACGGGTATATTCAGGTGTCGTCTGCATCCTTCCGTTCAGTCCCGAAAACTGTCAAAAGCGGTTGGATGTACCAGTTGCATTTTCTGACAGAATCTAGTATAATGATTACTGAATAGTCCGTGGCAGAAATGCCTGGGAAACCGGACTGTTTTTGTAATTTTTGCAATTGCGCAAAGTGGGGAACCATTCGACATAGACAAAGAAAGGAAACACTATGGAAAACGAAGGAAGAGAACAGATGGCGATACTCCCGGCGCTTGCCATGCGTGGAATTGTCATGTTTCCGTCGATGACGCTGCATTTTGATGTGGGAAGGGAACAGTCGATTCATGCCATCCGGGAGGCAATGAGCCAGGATAAACGCATTTTCCTGGCGGCTCAAAAGGATTTTACCGTCGAAAGCCCACAGGCAGAGGATATTTATACCGTCGGCGTCGTCGCCCGGATTGTTCAGCTGCTCAATAATGGAAAAGATTCCGTTCGGATTATGGTTGAGGGTCTGTATAAGGCGGAGGCCGTTTCGTATGACCTTTCCGGTGATTTTTATACTGCCCAGATTCGGCGGCTTTATGACAATGATGAACTCGACGCCTCGGAGGATAAGCAGGAAGGCATGATGCGTGCGCTGATTCACTGCTTTGACGATTACGCCGAGATGGTCCCCAAGATGCCCGATGAGATTGTGACCGCGGTCCTGTCCCAGAAGACGGTCAAGGGAATGTATAATAAGATTGTCCAGAGCCTGTTCTTGCAGGTCGAGGACAAACAGTCGCTGCTGGAAGAACCTGACCTGGCAACCAGAGTCGGTATGCTGGTCGGCATTATCAACCGTGAAGTATCGGTCATGGGCTGGGAAAAGGAAATCTATGACCAGGTCAAGGAATCGATGGATAAAAACCAGCGGGATTATTTCCTGCGGGAACAGATGCGGGTGATTTCGGAAGAGTTGGGCGAAGGCGATTCGCCGATGGAAGACTCGATGTTCTTCACCGAAACGATTCAGAATATCCAGCATATCACCGACTCTGCCCGTGAAAAGCTGCTGCGCGAGTGTGAGCGTCTCTACCGCACACCGCCTCAGTCGCAGGAAGGACAGGTTATCCGTACTTATCTCGAAACAGTGACCGAACTGCCGTGGGATAAGGTCAGCGAAGAACATAACGACATCAACCGTGCTGAAAAAATCCTCAACCGTGACCATTACGGCATGGAAAAGGTCAAAAAACGTATTTTGGAATCAATTGCAGTCCGTCAGATGGCACCGGATATCAAAGGACAGATTCTCTGCCTGTCCGGCCCTCCCGGCGTCGGCAAGACATCGATTGCCCGTTCGGTCGCCGAAGCACTTGGACGTGAATATGTCCGGATTTCGCTGGGCGGCGTCAAGGACGAGGCGGAAATCCGCGGTCACCGCAAAACTTACCTTGGTTCAATGCCCGGCCGGATTATCGACGCAATTCGTCAGGCCGGCACCCGTAACCCTTTGATTCTGCTGGATGAGATCGACAAGATGAGCGCTGATTATAAGGGCGACCCCAGCTCGGCAATGCTGGAAGTGCTCGACCCGGAACAGAACGCGAACTTCCGTGACCATTATCTGGAAGTACCGTTCGACCTGTCGGACGTGCTGTTTATCACGACCGCGAATAATACCAGCATGATTCCTCAGCCGCTGCTCGACCGTATGGAACTCATTGAGATGAGCAGCTATACCCGTGAGGAAAAATGGCATATTGCCCGCAAACACCTGCTCCCCAAACAGCTGAAAAAACATGGCCTGACTTCGACCCAGCTTAAAATTAACAAGGCTGCTCTGTATGAGCTGATTGACGGCTATACCCGTGAAGCTGGTGTCCGTCAGCTGGAGCGTGAACTGGCGTCCCTTTGCCGTAAGGCGGCAAAGAGCATCGTTTCGGGTGAGGCAGAGGCAATTTCCGTCACCCCGAAAAATATTGCTTCACTGTTGGGTATTGCACGTTATGCGGACCTTGCTGCCGTCAAGGAAAATCAGGTCGGCGTCGTCAATGGACTGGCGTGGACTTCGGTCGGCGGCGAGATGATGGAGATCGAGGCAATCGTCCTGCCGGGTACCGGCAAGATTCAGATCACCGGTTCGCTGGGTGATGTTATGACAGAATCGGCACAGATTGCCGTCAGTCTGGTCCGCAGTATGGCCGACCGGTACTCGATTGACCCTGAGTTCTATAAGAAGAATGACCTGCATATCCATGCGCCGGAAGGCGCTGTCCCGAAGGATGGCCCGTCGGCTGGTGTCACAATGACGACCTGTCTGGTTTCGGCACTGTCTGGGATGCCGGTACGCGCTGATGTGGCAATGACCGGCGAGATTACATTGCATGGACGTGTCCTGCCGATTGGCGGCCTGCGTGAAAAATCGATGGCGGCTTACCGGAGAGGAATGAAGATGGTCTTCATCCCCGAAGAGAACAAAAAAGACCTCGAAGAGGTCGACGCTGTCGTAAAAGAACATGTTCAGTTTGTTCCGGTGCGGAGAGTCACCGAGATTCTCGACCGGGTGCTGATTCGCCGTGAACCGGTCACCGCTGCACCCGCTCCGGAAACGCCCAAACCTGAGCTGCCGGCGGCAATTCCTCCGTCGGAAACTCCGGTACATGGGGTCAAATGCTGAGCGGGAAGGAGACGGCGGATGAATTATCACAATGTTTCGTTTGAAGCGGCCTACGGCCTGCATCAGCAGATTCCAGTCTCCAGTCTGCCGGAGGTTGCATTCTCCGGCAGATCAAACGTCGGGAAATCGTCGCTGATTAACCGGTTGCTTGGGCGCAAGGCACTGGCCAGAGTCAGTTCTGAGCCGGGCAAAACGGTCACCATCAACTTTTATAATCTGGATGGGCAGCTCCATCTGGTCGACCTGCCCGGCTATGGATACGCAAAAGTCGGGCTGAGCGAGAAAAAACGCTGGTCCGGCCTGATTGAAGGATATTTGAAGGATGAAAAGCGGATGCTCGGAATGGTGGTGCAGCTGGTCGACATGCGGCACCCGCCGTCGGCACAGGATAAAGAGATGATCGGGTTCCTGATTGAGACGGGCACGCCGTTTGTCATCCTGCTGACCAAAGCGGATAAGCTCAACAAAACCGAGCGGGAACAGCGGCTTGCGTCGATTGGGAATGAGATCCCCGACCTGCCGGAAGATACCGTTATCCTGCCTTTTTCGTCCAAAACAGGCGAGGGTGTCGACGAGCTGCGGGCAATTTTGGAGCAGCTGGTGGAATTCTGTGCCAGCCATCCCGAACTGCTTCCCGATACCGGTGAGCCGCAGACCGATGCTGACGATTCCGAACAGCCGGATGAAGAAACACCGGACGAAGATCAGGTTACCGTTGAATATATCGGTTTCGACGACGAGGATTAATTGTTGAAAACAGGGAAGGCAGCTTTTTGATATGCTGCCGACCCTGTCTGGATAGAACAGAATTGAAACAAAGGAAAGGGATTAAAGCAAATGGACAGAAACGTGAAGATCAATGATCAAGGCCATCTGATGCTTGGTGGGGTAGACGCAGTCAAGCTGGCTGAAAAATACGGAACCCCGCTTTATGTCATGGATGAGGACGTTGTCCGCAGCGCAATGCGCGCCTATCGTGATTCGATCGACCGCTTTTATGACGGAAACGGAATGATCTGCTATGCCTCCAAGGCGTTCTGCTGCAAGGAGATGTACCGGATTGCTGAAGACGAAGGGCTGGGCGCCGACGTTGTTTCCGGCGGCGAGCTGTACACCGCACTTTCAGTCGGTTTCCCGATGGAGCGGGTTTGTTTCCACGGCAACAATAAGACCGACGCTGAAATTAAAATGGCACTGTACAACCGTGTTGGCCGGATTGTCGTTGACAATATGGAGGAACTCGACCGGATCAGCCGTTTTGCCGATGAACTGGATTATACCGCAAACATCCAGCTGCGTATCAAACCCGGCATCGACGCACATACCCATCATTTTATCATGACCGGTCAGATCGATTCCAAGTTCGGTTTTGCACTGGAGACCGGCGAGGCGATGGCGGCTGTTAAAAAGGCAATTGCAACCCCGTCGGTACAGCTGCTGGGACTTGACTGCCATATCGGTTCTCAGATTCACGAGGTTACTCCGTTTGTCAAGGCTGCCGAAGTGATGATGGACTTTATCGGCGACATCAAGAAAGAGACCGGCTATGAGATTGAGGAGCTGGACCTGGGCGGCGGCTATGGTATCCGTTATACGTCCGAGGAT
>CALXCO010000061.1 GCA_944386805.1 uncultured Clostridia bacterium | reverse complement strand
CCGATCTTCTGAGTACCGGTCAGCATGACTCCATTCGCGCCGAGAAAGTACCAGAAGGTGCCGTTTGTGCCGGTAATCTTACGCCATGCCGACTTGACTGGCTGGCCGTTCTCGTACCAGTACCAGGCATCGCCATCCTGAAGCCAGCCGTCTGCAACAGCAAGCCCATTCAGACCGGCCTTCTGGATGATCGTCGGGTAATCCTTATAACAGGCATTCAGATCGACGTTTCCGCTGATACCGCTGATGCTGCCCTTTGACCAATGCTGCCACATACCGCAGCTTCGTGGCGGCTTGGTGGTATTAGCGTTTTGCTTATAGTTTGCCAGCCAGAGATCGTACTGGTTCAGCAGCGACGCATCGAAAAACCGGTTCAGATAATCCGGGTTGGCATACAGCCCAGCATAGTATCCAGCCTTCTCGATCGCAGACAGAAAAGCCCTGGCGTGATTGGTCGCGACTGTTTTGGTCAGCGTTACACCGTTTTGCTTCATGTAGCGATCAGTGTCGTATTCTAGATCAAAATACACCGGATACTCCACCCGATACGGTTTGATTGCTTTCAAGCACGCAGCAGCTTCTCCTGCGGCCTGCTCTGTGTTGAGCGCATAGGAGAACCAGTACACACCGACCGGGATTTCCAGCCGGTTGCACTCGGTAATGTTGCGGACAAACTGCTTGTCGATCGTCGACTTGCCCAGTCCGGCACGCAGGATGGCGAACTTGACCCGGGACGCCTTGACCTTGTTCCAGTCAATCTTCGCCTGATGGTAGGATACATCTATCCCGTTACAGATCACTTCCGCCATTGTCTTCGCTCCCCTTCTGCTGCAGAACTTCAATTGCTTTCTTGATTGCCTCCGGGATAGGTACTCCCATCAGTCCGGCGTTCTCGATGATGCTGATTGTCTCATTGGCTATGTACCCAATAATAACCGCATCCCGGATGAAGCCTGTCCCAAGAATAATATCCAGCCGGGCTGCTACCAACACGATCAGCAGCGTCATACCCTTACGGCAGAGGCCTTTCCAGCCGGCTTTTGATTCCAGGGTGCCGTTTTCGGTTTTGGGCGAATTATGGAACACACCGGCGACCAGCACCCCGGTCAGATAGTCGATCACCATCATGCTGATAAGCGTTATCATCGCCGCGTCCCAACCTCCGAATGCCGCTGCAACCGTACTTCCTACAATCCCGATTCCTGTACAAATCATTGTTTTCAATCCGTTCAAGTAACCACATCCTTTGTTATGGATATAAAATCAATACCAAAAAACGGTAATATCTTCCTGATTGGCACAAGCGGGGATTGCTCCCCGCCTGCGTTTTGTGCCTGCTTACTCAGCAGTACCGCCGAACTGAACCGGAACCAGTTCCGGCAGTCCGCATTCGTCGATCAGGATCGTTGCGACCTGCTGCTTGAGCAGCTTCGGAACCTGTTCGAACGTATTCTTGCCGAGAATCACTCTCTGTGCAAAAAGCATTGCCATCATGTCTTCACTCCCTTCCTCTGAGTTTATGTAAAGCCATAGCCCAATTCGGGCGACCAGCTTACTCAGCATAGACTATCATCGCCATTTCAACCAGACAATCTTCGAGAAAGTCAAATTGATCTGACATTGCATTCGACTGCGCGTCCAGAAGTTTAATATCTTCCGGCGCAGTTTCGAGCTTCTTTTCCAGCAGCTTTCGGGCGTTCATTGCCTTGATGCTGTCCACCTTGCGCTTGACTGCCATTACTCAAACCCTCCCGAAATGGTATCGACGCTGCCCCCCTGACCGCTTGCGCCACGGGTGCAGGTCAGCTTGAAGTTAAACCCGTACCGGCCAGACGTGACTGTCTGGTTCTCAAATACCCAGTTCCAGCCGTTCTTGACGTACTGTGTGATATCCTCCCAGACCGGATCAGGGTCAAAAGCGTTATTAGTAACCAGCAGCGACCACTCTGCATCCGCGGGAAGATTCCGGACGATATTGACGACGCATTTTGTAATGGCATCGTCTGTTTCCATTGGTTCTTCCAGCGTGACGGACATTGTGTATACAGCCCGTGTAAAACTGATACTATGAGTTGTCACGCCGCCTTTGCCATCGTCAGCCGTGATCGTCGCTGTGTGGCTACCGTTAAGCGTAATCAGCCATTGTAATGCCGACGGGTTGAAAGTCTGTTCTCCACTGCTGCCGCTGGGCGCTGAATAACTGCGGATGGTAGTGCCGTCGATCTTCTCGGTAATTGTCATCGTGTCCGCGTCTTCATCTGATACCGAATACGTCACCGAAAACGGCTCCGCAATCTCACCAAGACTGCTTGTCCCGCAGTTGATGACTGGTGCAGCGTTGTTGACTACATTGACTGTCGCACCGGTGACTGCGGTCGTAGAGGTGAAGCCGGTATCGTCGCTTGCTGTTGCACGCGCTGCAAAAGTATTTGTACCTTTTGGAATAAGTACCGAAACTGTTGTGCTGGTGGTCGATTCAACCGCTGTCTGCCAGCTACCACCGTCCAGCTGATACTCAACTTTGTATTTAACGGTGCCGCCGAACTTGATTCCGGTGCTGGGTGCAATGGTGATATCGACCAGTTCGCCGCCGTTCGGCGATGCCGGATAAGTGACAGATGCAGGGTCAATAGTATCGTTGCCTTTGGAAACGAACCAGTAAGATCCAGATTTTCCGTCAGTAGGATATGCACCGGAAGAAGCGGAAGAAACGTTGCCATAAGAAGTAGACCCCTTACCGTCTACTTTAGCAACTGTATATTTCTTTAATCCGGCAGGTGCACTTTGAAGTTCCAGAGTATATAGCCAGTTTCCAGAATAAGAATCATAAAATCGATCTGAAAACGCTGTCCACGAAGAAGATGATTTGAAAAACACCGCATATTTGTTTTGACCATAACAATCTGTCGACCCATTTCCGGATACAAATGCAATATAAGTATTGGCAGGCATTGAAGAAGGACTGAAGTGATCACTCAACGTTCCTCCAAACGTGTTTCCTCCACTTAGCGACATATAAGATTTCGCTACTGTACTGCCTGCGTGTAGTTCTATATTTGGTCCATATGCGTAAGAGTATGCTACATTCAGCGAACCGGGGGAAATAACTGGATATTGTTCAACGTTAGTCCATAATCTATTCCAGCTCAATGATGTAGCAGACTCTTCTTTTATACCCATGACTTTTTCAATATTACACTTTTCCCAAACATATCGTAATCCCATTTACTCCACCCCCTTAAAACTCCATTCTTGCCTGTGCCTGATTCCATGTGCCGGTTACAACCAAACCGTCCAGATTTTCGAAGGTAATCAGAAACGGGTTCCCGGTGATATCCGACAGCAAAATATTTTCCAGCCGTGTGATTCTGCCCTCGTGGTTGCTGAGCAGTGCACGGATATCCGGGTGTGATTCCGGGTCAACATTGTGAGCAGGTACGTTGTCTGGTGACTGAATAATAATCAGTGTCTGGTTGGTGCTGTCGCAAAGTCCCAGCTGCTTTGTACCGGCTTTCCAAACTGTTCCGCTCGGCGTATCGCCAGAAGACAGCGCAACCGTATAGCGGACACTATCAATCGTGATCGTCTGTCCGGCAATGTAGTCTGCCGTCGCTGAAAACTGGATGGGAACAAGCCCTTCACGGGTCAGGCCGGTGAAAATATGGATGCCACTGTCTACTGTATGAGTCAGAGGGATGACGTCGTTGACCTTTTCAAGATCGTCCTGGGATGCCCAGATCAGTGTATTATCTATTTGGGCTGTTACAGTTGCCGCATCTGATACAGCCACTGTCACCCGGATACGTTTTTCATTGAAAGATGTACCGCCTTTACCCGGAATTGTGTCATAATCATCGCCGGCATTGCCATAGGCATACATAACTGCTTCACCGGTATCAAGGTTTTGAGCATATACAGCCAGTTCCCGCCATTTGTACGGCTCGTCCAGCAAATCACTGTACCGCAGTATTGATCGGAGAGTTGCCTGTCCGTTTTTAACTTCAATTCCTGCCAGCGACAGGTGATGTTTTTCGTCAACAGGCGCGGTCAGATTCATTGCGCTGCCGCTGTATTCACCTGCACCCATTCCGATTGCCGTAAATTCCAGCCGTGTTCCAGCCAGCGCACTGGTCAGCAGCTTCACGCCTTCGGCTGTCAAATTGAGTTTAAATTCTGCCATTTTGCACCGCCTTAAAAGTTGTAATCATCAGCGGTCTGTACGACACCGCCATAGTAGTTGGTCATACCGCCGGCTTCTACCTGCAAATAGATTTCAAAAGCCAGGTGTGCCGGCTTGATCTCTTCGATAACCCTCCGCAGGTTGTCCAGGTCTTCCGGCTCATTCCCCACGCTGGAATACAAATAGAGGTAAAAGGTATACGCCGGGTTATCTACCACCAGCTCTGCCGGCTCTTCTGAATATGCGTCCGCCATCGATCGAATCAGTTCCTCGGTTGTCGTAGCAGCTCCGCGCATCTTAGCCTTGACTGCCGCACGTCTTGCTTCAATAGTACCGGTGCCGGTCAGCCCGTAGGCCCATTCCCACATCGAAAGCCAGTCGGTTGCCGTATCGACGATGATGTTGTCGGCCATCGTCCAGAAGGCCGCTTCCAGCTTGTCCATAGCCGGCTGAATGGCGTTCTCAAAATCAACTACCGGTGCAGATTGCAACCGGTATGGTAGCAGATCAACCAGATTCACTCAAATTCACCTCACCCATAATCGGTATATCCGTTTCGTTGACTGTCAGGTTTTCCGCCTGTCCATTGAGTGTCAGCCCGGCATAATCGTATACACCGCTGCACTCGCTCAGCAGATGCCCGACAAAAGTCAGGATGACTTCACTTTTGACACTGAAAGCAAGCGACAGCAGATACTCTGCCAGTTTTACTTCAAATTCGGTCTTAATCTTCTCCAATTCGCCGCCATCATCCAACGTGACTGTTGCGGCAACTGTCACAGTCAAAGCGGTCGCTGCTTCGACCGTCACATCCGCACCGATCGGCCGCACTGTTTCAATATAGTCAGCTGCTGCCTGGACAACCTCTTCATCCGGAACAGTGTATCCGTCTCCTGCTAATACCAGCTTGACGGTCCCCGGCCCGTCCCAGAGCGGATAAACCTTGACTGCACCAACGCCCGGCACTTCGCGTGCCCACTGCTGATAGTGGTAAACATTGCCGCTGGTAGCCGGCATCCGCAGCCGTTCATAATATCGTGACAAGAGACTACTGTCCGTCTCCGGATCAATACCTCCGGTTGCTTCGGTATTTGTCCAGCTTTTCAAGCCTCTGGTCATGCTTCCCTGTATCGTCAGCTCTTCCGCATCCACATTGCCCAGCACACCGACCAGCGTACAGGTAGCATCGACCGTTCCATGCCCGTAGCTGTCGAGGATGATATCCTGATCGGTGGTAAATTTGATTCCACCCGGTGTCTGGAACACCTTTCCGGCCGGTATTTTAATGCCTGGATTGCCTGTCAGCTGCATCTGACATTTTGCCGCCTCTCCCTCCTTGCGGGTAATTCCAACCTGTGCAGCATTTTTATCAATCCAGATACCGGAATTTTCATCCGGGAAAATCATAAACTGCACAGCTTCCAGGTTTGTATACCACTGCCAGATTGCATAAGCCGGAGCAGCCAGCAGCGTGGAAACCATTGCTCCCTCATTTTTGGACCAGTAGTTGATATTCTCCAGCATCTCCTGTCTGAGCGATTCCGGGGTAATATGTTCATACACCTGTTATTCCACCTCCGTTCCAGCCATTGTATCATTTGCCAGCTGTTCAAAACTGAGCAGCAGCCGGGTATTCCAGACACCGCCTGTAAACTCATGTTTATCTTCAATGATCCAGAAAAGCCCGCTGATGCCGGTGTACGGTTCTTCCACAATCACGGTATTGCCGGTGATCAGCCGTACATCTCCCAGGCAATTGACCGTCATCGTCTGTTTATAACCGTTTTCATCCAGTTCTTTCTGTGCTTCGGCTGTCTTGTCCTCATTATCTGACTGAATCATAACCTTTTGCAGCACGCCATACGTCGCGACATCCCCGTCCACATTGGAAAGGAACTTTCCTTCCTTGTCATAAAGGGCGACCCGTGTCACAGCTCCCTTGATGCTGTTTTTGGCACTGGCGCTCAAGAGATTAGATGCCTTTTTGATGACGACAGTCTCTGCGTCCTGTTTCAGTTCCTTGACAACCAGGTTTTCTCCCTCAAACCGGATACAGACCTTTTTCCCGGTCATGTTCCAGGCAGTCTGGATGATCTGGTACCCGGTCACACCGCGCAGAAAATTTCTGCTCAGACTGCTGCCATCCTCTGCCATACTGCCGGGTGAAAGTCCCAACTCACCGCATACATCTGATGTAATGGCGGCAGCGGTTGACCCGGTGTACTGACGCACGAGATAATTCTGATTCAGATAAAATCCTTTGTCATAGCAGTCGATCGTAACCGTTGTATCATCGGTTGACCGTTCCTCGGTGATGATATAGCCCGAAAACACCGTTTTGCCGTCTATAGCAAAAGTCACCGGACTGGCAACCTCGGTACACAGTACCTTGAGATAGGGGTCAGCGTGTGACTGGATCAGCCTTGCCGATAGCTCCCTGGCACAGTTTTGATAGTTTCCAGACCAGGTGAGCGACCGGACAAACTGTGTCACATCCACACCGGCAACAATCAGATTCAGTTCTCCAGCCACTCGCTGTCACTCTCCCACTCTTTTCTCAGCATTTTGATTTCGATCATCAGGAAAGCACGAATCAACTCTCTGTCTGCCGGAGACTTCCGGTAGAAACTTTCCGGGTCTATTCCGTGCATCTGGAATGCCCGGAACATTGTCCAGGTCAGGTTGTCGTGCTCCCGGAGTTTTTTTCGACTTCCTCCGCAATAGAAACGCCATACCCGGACAATCTGGAGATTTCATTTGCCAGCAGCGAAATCTCTCCGGGTTTCAGTTTTGCTTTCACGGCATCGGCTGCCGATGCAAAACCTGCTGCCCGATAGGCATCCTTATCTTTCAGATTGGGTGACAGAACACCTGCCAACACCATTGCGATCTGCCGCCTGGAATCATCCTGTATAGCGCGATAATGGCAGATATCGTCGAAGCCGAGCGACTTAATGGTAAAGATCACATCTTCCCCTCTGATTTTGCTCAGCCGGGTCATTTTGATTTCCTTGTTTTCCGCTGTTTCATTGTCAGCCGAAAACAGCCAGTCAATGATATTTTTCTTGTCGGTTTTTTCCATCTTTTATTCCTCCATTTCATCCACCTTGCGAATCAGGTGGGTGATGATCGCAGAACAAACCGGTGTCGGGCGGTATTCTTCAGCAGCCTGATAATACCGGTTTTCGTAAAAATCACTGACCACCATGCAGAGCAGCATATCCGCTTCCTGATCGGAATTGTCCTCATAACTCCATCCGGTCTTGCTCCTGATATACTCCTTTGCTGCCACAAAGCAGGTCTGCAGCACAGTATCATCGGGATCAAGATGCAGATAATCCGATACCGCCAACAGTAAAGTTTCATTCACTGGGCATCATCCCTCCTGCTGTCCGAGAAATTCAGTGATAATATCCGCCTTTTTCGTCTGTGTGACCGTATAACCCAGATCTGACGCCAGCGCCTTGATTTCTGCAATCGTCATGGCGTTCAGATCATCGGCGGTATAGGACACTGTACCCGGACTTTCGGGTACAGCATCCATCATCAGGTTATACGGCGTTATTCCCCCGCTACTGTCAACTGACCATATGCTACCGCGTCTTTATCCCGGAAGGTAACGCACAGACGTGCAAGCGCACGGTAAAGGGTAAGATCGTTGGAAAATGCGTTCAGACTGCCCACAACGGCGGTATCAGACATCTTAATTGAAAGCTGCTGACGGTCCCACAGGATGATACCCTCTTTCAGGTCACCGATGATAAACGGGATTTTCTGTTCAGTGGTAGCCAGTACCGTGTTGGGAATAACGACGATCGGGACAGAACGCGCACCGACAGACAGGCGCATCTGCATCGGGATTCTGGGATCGGGCGACAGCAGGTAGCGATTGTTTCCATCCTTGAGGGTATCAAGATACTGCAAGCCGTCGTCATTGGTTACGATCTGAACGCCGTCAGCATAAGCCGAACCGAGAGTGACATTGATGATCTTCTTGATATCGTCCAGGCCGGCAATCGGGACCGGAGACTTGGTCGCAATCAGTGTGGTAATCAGCTTGTTTTCAGTGACAATCTCCTCGTCGCCGATCCACTCAACCAGTGTGCCGGTCAGATTGGCATCGGTATCCGCCATGACCTCGGACGTGACCGGAAAAATACCGCCATACTTTTTGATCGTATAGGGCACGCGCTCAAAGGTCGGAGTTTCACCTTCACCGATTGCACCACCCTCAGCAACTTCTGTCAGACCGGTCTGAGTTGCTTTGGTTTTAAAGGTTCTCGCACCTTTCAGCGTTCTGACCGAAATCGAGGTAACCAGCTGACGAAGCGAAAACTTTGCTTCCTTGTACTTCTCAATTCGGGTGAAAATGTCTTCCGGTACGATGTAAAGACCGTCTTCATCGGTAGACTCTTTGTTCATTGCCTTGAAGCCCATTCTTGCAGCTGCGGCAAACGCTTTCACAGCGTCATTTCCTGCCGGCTTGCCTGATGCAGCTGCTGCCGTGACACCAGTACCCTCAGCTGCCGATGCCTGCGCTGCAAAGTCGCTGTCCAGCTGGTCAAGCAGCGTGATCTGCTCCTGAATGGATTTCATCTTTGCAATCTCTTCTTTTGCTTCTGCCACCTTACCACTGTCAATCAGTGCAGACGCAGCAACCTTCATGGTCGCAATCTGTCCCCTCAGTTCATCCTGTTTTTTCATATGTCCATTCCTCCTGTTAT
>CALXCO010000060.1 GCA_944386805.1 uncultured Clostridia bacterium | reverse complement strand
GAAAAAGCAGTAGTTCCAGCAAGAGCCAGAGCGAGAATTCTCTTTTTCATTTCGAATTTCATCCTCCATAAATAGTTTTGTTGTCCTTTCCGTTTTCCCAAATCGGAAACGGTGGATGGGACTTTTCACCTTGCAAACATCCAACCGAAAGCTGTTGGGGTAGCGTTCTATGTGTGTCTCAAGGCTATGGCTAGATTATAGCAAAAAAAAACGCCGCCGTAAAGCCCTTTTAGGCAATTTCGGCGGTTTTTTATTTTAACCCGTGATATAAAAATTTTTTTCAGAACTTATTTACAAATCGTAATTTTTGATGCAACAGATGGGATTTTTTACGACACTATTGTTTTTACAGAGCTTTTCAAAATCTCTGGATAAACCCCTATCTTGTGGTATAACCCCTTGTTGATAGCTCTATAATAGCACATATTGGGAAATTTGGCAAGGGCTTTCCACAACATTTCACATTATTTTGCGCTGTCCTTCACCTGTTATTCATCTGGGCAATTGATGCGCACCGTTATTTATATGGAAAGAAATGCTTTCAAATGTTTCTTTTCGAGATGTCCCGCCGAAATTCTTTCGTCAAATTGACGATGCAGTCAACTGTCTTCGTACAATCAGCCTGATACCGTACTCCTCCCTGGGGGATGGGGCGCATTTTGCGGCGTTTTTCCCTTGTTTTCTCCCTTTTGGCTGGTCGATTTGTGTCGGATTTTGTATAACGGACTGTATGCGGGATACTTTTATACTGTTTCCGATAAATTCTGATTATTTTTTTTCTCATCCCCCGGCATGCCGCCCAGCTGATCGAGCAGACAGGCCGCCCGGCGCTTTTCTTCTTCATTAGAATGTGCGTAAACATTCATCGTGGTCGACAGCTCAGCATGTCCCAACAGTTCCTGTACATCCCGCGGGGATGCTCCACCACGCAGCAGGTTGGTCGTGTAGGTGTGCCGCAGCAGATGAAAATGAAACGAGGGTATCCCTGCCGCCTGTGCTGCACGCCGGCAGGTCTTCTCTACCAGATCAGGGCTGACCATCGAACCGTCTTTCTGGCGGCAGACAAAGTTGACTGGCTGCATCTGTTCAGTACCGGCGGGATGGGTCGTCACGACATAATGCTGCCGGCCATCTTCGGTCAGCAGCGTGCAGTAATTTTGCAATGGGAAGCCGGTCCTTCCTGCATTTTGTAAAATATTGTGCAATTTTTCCCCGAACAGCACCGTTCGGGCCTTTCCGCTCTTGGGTGTGCTCAGTTCCATTCGATGGGTGGCGCCGTTATACCGCAGACTTTTGCGGACGGTCAGAATCCTTCTTTCCATATTAATGTCTTCCCAGCACAGCCCACATGCTTCTCCCACCCGCAGCCCGGTATAATAGGCAATCTCCACCGGCAGCAAAACCGGACTTGCTGCCAGTGCCTGACAAAGTGCGCTAAACTGTTCGTGGCTGAGGGTTTTCTGGGCTTCTTCTGCCTTTATCCCAAGCAGGTTGGTATCATGCTGCAGGCTGATCGTGACATTTTCCATCGGGCTGACACTCAAAAGCCTCGCCGGAAAAACTGCATACCGGAATGCACCCTGTAATACTGCCCGGTAGATACGCAGATACCCTGCACTCAAGCGTTTACCGCCTCTTCCTGTCTCTTCCCGGCTCAACCGGTCAAAGAATCCCTGCAAATCAGCCGCTGTTATCTCCCGTAAGCCGCGGCTGACGATAGATTCCCGGCAGATACGTCCGACAATGTTTTGATACAGCATCAGCGTTCCGTTTGAGCGGCTGCTTTTGCGTACTTCTCCCAGCCACAGTTCCAGAAGTTCGCCCAGTTTCATCCGTCTGCCCTCCGGACGAAGGCCGTTTTTATATTCAAAAATTGCCCGACGCAGATGTTCTTCCGCTTCTTCCCGACTGTCACCTCCGGCAAACTCCCGCTGAACTGGCTTTCCCTGCTCACCCACAAGGTAAAAGCGATAATACCATCGTCCACCCCTGCGACGCAGCGAACCGGTTCTGCCGCGAATAAATCCGTCTCCGGATGCTGCACGGCGCATCGCTTCCAGATAACTTTGGGCGTTTTCTCCCCAGAGAAAGGGCAGACATTCGGCAATTTTTCGGATATTCTCGGTATTGCGGGTCATTTTTCGGCGAAACAGTTCATTAATAGCAGCATTGCGGACCGCGCTGTCCTGTGCGGAGACCTCCGGTCGGATATTCATGACCCTGAGTTCTCGGTCAGCCTCCGACCAGTTGCCCGCAATTCCTCCAAAAATATCGATTAAGTATCCAAGTGCCTGACACAACGACGCTTCATCATTCGGCGAAAGATCAGCACGGTTCAGCCGGTCGATAAATCCCCGCAGCTTTTCCTGCAATTGCAGCTGAACACCGTTGTCTTCCTGTCTAACAGCTGCTCCGCTCTTCTTTTTACTGTACAGCAGCCAATCCACGTTTGTTCCCAGAATCTCCGCAATCGCCAGAAGGATTCCTTTTTTGGGAATGGTTTCCCTCGATTCATACCGCTGCACCGTTGAACGGCTCACACCCAGCCGCTGTGCCATTTCACGGACGGATATCCCGGCCGCAAGCCGCATTCTGCGTATCCGAAGACCAACCGGTTCCTCCGAGGCCGTTGTGGAACCAGGTAAAATACCGGACCCGGAACGCGATGGCTGAGGTAGTTCAACTGGCATTTCAGGAATAAGGCTTGGGGTGGACGTGTGGGCAGGCTCAGATTGATAATGATTCATCTATACTTTCTCCTTTTTGCTTTACTATAGCATAGTAAAACGCAAAAGTGCAATTTTACGGCCTATTGTTTACCGTCTTCTCAAGCTTTCCTCTGAACATTTGCGCCCAGACCCATTGAAATTAGACCGCCGGTGTGGTATGATAGAATGTACTTATTATGGTATTTTGCGCTCTGCGCACTGGGAACGGATTGAACCACCTGTCAGCCGTTCCCGGACTATATAGGAAAGGAAGGCGCATATGGCAAAAAAACGTATTGCCATTCTGTTCGGCGGCACTTCTCCCGAACACGATATTTCCTGTATGTCGGCCTGGTTCCTGCTCCGGAACATGCCGGCAAAATACGAAACAGTCTGCATCGGCATTACCCGTAAGGGAAGAATGCTGTATTATCCCGGTGATGCGGATGGTATCCGTTCTGGAGAATGGGAATCTTATCCCGACAGCTGCAGCTGTATCTTCAGCACCGATGACTCAAAAACCGGTATCTATAAACTGATGAATGACGGCAGTGCTTCCTATCTGGGGCTGGACTGTGTTTTTCCGGTATTATATGGAAAGCGCGGCGAAGATGGTAAGTTCCAGGGAATTCTGGAATGTTCCGGCATTCCGTTTGTCGGTGCGGGAGCATGCACTTCGGCACTGTGCATGGACAAGGGATTTGCCCATATGGTCCTGACGGCGTCCGGTATCAAAATGTCCCGTTATATCACGGTCCGCCGGGATGAACGGCTGGATATCCCGTCCCTGATCAAACAGATTAAATACAGCTTTGGTTTCCCGGTCTATGTCAAGCCCGCCTGCTCCAATACCGCCGGCGGTGTCTTCCATGCACCCTGTCCGGAAGATCTTGAACGTGCTGTGAAAATGGCGTTTGTCCATGATAACAAGGTCCTGATTAAGGAAGCAATCCGCGGCCGTCAGATTAAGTGCGGTCTGATTGGCAACGATCTTTCCAATCTGGAGGTGTCTCCGCTGGGCGAGATCCGCTTTAATCCCGATTTCGTCCCCCAGACCCCTTATGAATCTGCACCTCAGCAGCTGCAAATACCCGCTGAAATTCCGGACGAAGCTGCTGACGCAATCCGTCGGGCAGCTGTCCGTGCGTTTGACGCAGTAGAGTGTGCGGGTGTAGCTTCCATTGACTTCTTTTTGACGGAAGACGGACAGGTCTACCTCAATCAGTTCAATACCGTCCCCGGTTATTCGCCAGTCAGCATTTTCCCTCGTCTGTGGGAAGCTGCCGGAGTCTCGATGCCCGAACTGATTGACCGGCTGATTCAGCTTGCGTTTGAAAAATCCGACGTTGAATACTGATCCGCCGGAAAGAAAGGAATGACTGACCTGATGGAAAAACAGCATCCCAAACGTAAACATCCGGTATCCATCTCGATCAAAGGCATCTATCATGCCGATGGCGACGATGAACCGATGGAAGCTGAACTGATTACCGATGGCTATATGTACCGCCTCGGCGGACACTGGTATGTAACCTACGTTGAAACCGAAACAACCGGTTATGAAGGCTGTATTACTACATTGAAGGTCGCCGTGGATGATTCGGGCGACAGCGGCAACGTTGTGACACTGACCCGCAAGGGCGACGCCTCTTCCCACCTGATTATGCAGCAGGGAATGCGTACGCTGGGGAGCTACAATGTGTTCGGGAATACGATGGAGATCGGCGTCTATACCGATGACATGGAATACCAGTTTGGCGAAAACGGCGGCCGGTTCCATCTCCATTATACGTTGGATATGAACACCAACCTGCTGAGCGAAAATGAACTGACGATAGAAGTAACGCCGGTCTGAGTCCGGCGGCCGGTATCCACCGGCAGGAAAGGAGAACTATCATGGTAAATCCCATCCTGGATGTAAAACAGGAGTGCCGGAAGCTGGTCGAAAACGCGATTGCTTCCGCAATCAAGTCGGGTGCGCTGCCTGAAGCAGAGCTGCCCGCATTCAATATTGAAATTCCGTCGGATGTCACGCACGGTGATTTTTCGACCAATGCTGCAATGGTTTCCGCACGTGCTTTCCATAAGGCGCCCAAAATGATCGCTGATGCCATTATCGGCGCGATGCAGCTGGAAGGTACCAGCTTTGAAAAAGTAGAGGTTGCAGGTCCCGGCTTTATTAACTTCTTCCTCGGCCGCAACTGGTTTTCGCAGGATGTCCTCAACGTCCTGAATGAGAAAGACGGATATGGCCGTACCGGTTTTGGCAGTGGTAAGAAGATTCTGGTTGAATTCGTATCCGCCAACCCGACCGGTCCGATGCATATCGGCAATGCACGCGGCGGCGCAATCGGTGATACACTGGCGTCGGTGCTGGATTGGGCGGGCTATACCGTTAACCGCGAATTTTATATCAACGACGCAGGCAACCAGATCAACAAGTTTGGTCTGTCACTGTCCCTGCGGTATTTGCAGATCTGCGCCGGTGAAAAAGGCAGCCCTGAGGATACCTACATGCCTGAAGACAGCTACCATGGCCAGGACATCATCGACCATGCACAGGCGTTTTACGACCTGCATGGAGACGCGTACAAGGACGTTCCCGAAGAGGAACGCAGAAAAGCACTGGTCAATTACGCACTGCCGCTGAATATTCAGGGTCTGGAACGCGATCTGCTGCGTTACCGCATTAAATATGACTGCTGGTTCAAGGAATCTTCTCTGCATGAGAGCGGTGAAGCAGCCAAAGTTGTCGATATGCTGACCGAAAAGGGCTATACCTACGAAAGCGAAGGCGCACTTTGGTTTAAGGCAACCGAATTCGGCGCGGACAAGGACTTCGTTCTCCGCCGCTCCAATGGCTTTTTCACCTACGTTGTGCCTGACATCGCATACCACTATAACAAGCTTGTTACCCGTGGTTACGACAAGGCTATCGACGTTTTGGGTGCTGACCATCATGGATATGTGCCCCGTCTGAAAGCGGCTTTGCAGGCGCTTGGAGTCGATCCTGACAGACTGGATGTTGTACTGATGCAGATGGTCAGACTGGTCCGCGGCGGCGAAGTTGTCAAGCTGTCCAAGCGCTCTGGTAAGGCAATTACGCTGGTTACCCTGCTGGATGATATCCCGATCGATGCTGCCCGGTTCTTCTTTAACCTCAGAGAAGCAAACTCGCAGTTTGACTTTGACCTTGACCTTGCGGTCGAACAGACCAGCTCCAACCCGGTATATTATGTTCAGTACGCACACGCGAGAATCTGCTCGATTATGAGCAAGCTGGCATCGGAAGGCATCTCTTCCAGAGAGGTTACGCTGGACGACCTCAACCGGCTTACAACTTCTGAGGAAACTGAGCTGATCAGACGGATTGCGCAGTTCCCGGAGGAAATTGTCGACGCTGCCAAGAACTATGACCCTGCACGGATTACCCGGTATACTACCGACCTTGCAACGCTGTTCCACAAATTCTACAATGCCTGCAAGGTTATCGGCGATGATGAACCGCTGATGCAGGCACGTATTGCACTGTGCGAAGCAACCCGCACAACCCTGAAAAATGCGCTGACAGTGCTGGGAATCACTGCACCCGTTTCGATGTAACGGCGTATTTGACAGTTTGGCGGCCTGAGACACTCTCAGGCGCAAAACAGGAAAGGAAGATTATCAATGAAATTAGGTATGGTCGGCCTGCCTAACGTTGGAAAAAGCACACTGTTTAATGCGCTGACCAACGCCGGCGCCGAATCTGCAAACTACCCCTTCTGCACGATTGAACCGAATGTCGGCGTTGTTTCGGTTCCGGATAAACGGCTGGACAAGCTGGCTGAGATGTATAACCCGAAGAAATTCTCTCCGGCTGTGCTGGAATTTGTCGATATCGCGGGTCTGGTAAAAGGTGCTTCCAAAGGTGAAGGTCTGGGCAACAAGTTCCTGCAGAATATCCGCGATGTTGACGCAATTGTCCATGTGGTTCGCTGCTTTGAAGATACCGACGTTATCCACGTGGAAGGCAGCATCGATGCGCTGCGCGACATCGAAACAATTAACCTTGAGCTGATTCTGGCAGATATTGAGGTGCTGGAACGGCGGATCGCCAAAACCCAGAAGGCTGCAAAGGCAGATAAAAAGCTTCTGGGTGAAGTACAGTTCCTCGAAGCACTGCGCGATCATCTGGAAGAAGGCAAATCGGCGCGGTCTTTTCCGTTTACCGAAGACCAGCTGGCTTCGCTGCATGACACCCCGCTCCTTTCCAACAAGCCGGTTATCTATGCGGCCAATATGAGCGAAGATGATTTTGTCGGCGGATACGAAAACAACGTCGAGTATCAGAAGGTTAAAAAGCTGGCTGAAGAGGAAAATTCCCAGGTCCTGCCGATCTGTGCGAAGATTGAAGAAGACCTTTCGGATATGGACGATGCTGACAAGAAAGAATTCCTTGCTGATCTGCATCTGGAGGAAAGCGGCCTGTCCCGTATTATCCGGGAAGGTTACGCGCTGCTGGGCCTGATTTCCTTCCTGACTGCGGGACCGGATGATGTCCATGCCTGGACGATTACCCGTGGGACCAAAGCTCCCAAAGCCGCCGGAAAAATCCATACCGACTTTGAAAAGGGCTTTATTCGTGCCGAAGTCGTATCCTTTGACGATCTGATTGCCTGTGGAACCATGGCAGCGGCTCGTGAAAAAGGTCTGGTCCGCCTGGAAGGCAAAGAATATGTTATGCAGGACGGCGATATTGTAACATTCCGCTTTAACGTCTGATTTGATCTGTGTTTGTGCAGCTGAATATAACCCCATCTTCCTTTTGGATTCAGGTGGGGTTTTTCAGCACCGGAATATAGGGGTCTTATACATATGGAAAAGACAAAAATCAAAAAAACGATGACTGGCGGCAGCATTACCGAAGGTGTCATCTGGAAACAGCTGCTGCGATTTTTCTTCCCCATTTTGCTCGGAACCTTTTTCCAGCAGTTATATAATACGGTGGACGCCGTCATTGTAGGAAATTTTGTGGGCAAAGAAGCACTGGCTGCGGTAGGTGGTTCAACGGGTACGCTGATCAACCTGCTGATTGGATTTTTTACCGGCCTGGCATCCGGCGGCAGCGTTATTATTGCGCAGTTTTATGGCGGCGGGCGCAAGGAGGAAACCAGTAAAGCAGTCCATACGCTGGTCTTTCTGGGTATAATCGCCAGTGTACTGTTTACGGTTATCGGCGTTGCGTTTTCCCACGCTGCGTTGACTGCAATTGCAGTTCCGGACAATATCATGGGATATGCCCTGCCGTACATGCAGATTTATTTTGCCGGCATCACGTTCCCAATTCTGTATAATATCGGTTCGGCAATCCTGCGGGCAATCGGCGACTCCAAGCGCCCACTATATTTCCTGATTGCCTGCTGTCTGACCAACGTCGTACTGGACCTGTTGTTTGTTGTCGGGATGAATATGGGCGTAGCCGGCGCAGCAATTGCAACCGTACTGTCACAGGTCGTCAGCGTTATTCTGACATTTGCGTCATTGATGAAAACACAGGAATGTTATCGCTTTTCGCTGAAGCTGCTGAAAATGGATACCCGGCTGATTAAATCCATGCTGAGAATTGGCCTTCCGGTTGGCCTCCAGTCCACCATGTATTCGATCTCCAACATCCTGATCCAGTCGAGCATTAATGGCTTTGGAACCGACGTAATCGCCGGCTGGACGGCCGTTGGGAAGGTCGATTCTCTTTACTGGATGGCGATTAACGCCTTCGGTATTGCGGTTACGACATTCGTCGGACAAAACTTCGGCGCAGGTAAATATGACCGTGTCAGAAAAAGCGTACGTGTGTCGATGGCGATGGCAATAGGTATGACCATCGTGTTGTCCATATTATTATTGTTGACGGAGCGGTATACGCTGGGATTATTTACAAGGGATGAAAATGTTATTAAAATCGGTGAAGAAATGATTTTTTATATGGCCACTTTCTACTTTACCTATGTCCCGATTGAGGTCTTTTCTGGTGCCATTAAAGGTGCCGGCGATTCGTTGATTCCAATGATTATTACGCTGCTGGGAATTTGTGTACTGCGTGTAGCGTGGGTGCTGATTCTGGTGCCGATCTGGCACAATCTTTTTACCCTTTGTATCAGCTATTTGATTTCCTGGCTGACAACCTCCGTCATTTTTACTATATATTACCTGAAAGGGAACTGGATGCAACGCTGCATCCAGCATAGTCATTGATGGAAAAGATGAAAATTCTCTTATTTTTGCAATCATAAAGATATTCTCTTGCAAACCAGCTGAAATTTCAACCAGAATTTCAGCTGGTTTTCTTATATCTGCAAGGGAAAAAGTAAGGGAATTTTTCTGAAAAAGCTGTATAAACAGCGTGATAAAAGCATTTATAAGTTTCATCTTCATAACTATTTATGGAGGATGAAATTCGAAATGAAAAAGAGAATTCTCGCTCTGGCTCT
>CALXCO010000059.1 GCA_944386805.1 uncultured Clostridia bacterium | reverse complement strand
TCGGGAATTGCTCACAAAATGCCTGCGGGCATTTTGCTACCCCTTGCTGAGCTAATTTTGGGGATAGGAGATTTCGCTCCATTGCGATGGAAGCGACCACGGTTCCCTGTGGGAACCGGACAGTTTCCTCTGGAAACTGTGTGGTTTGCAAAGCAAACCGTGCTCTGTCCTGGACCTGCAAGCCTTTGAAAAGGCTTGACCTAAACTTTTTGTCATTACCGACCCCACTAAGTGCGTAACTTTGGGGCTCGCTCTACGCTCGCATAAACAGACAGAAAGTGTGTGCGAATTGCTCCCACGAAAGCAGTCTAAATATCGCACGATCTGCCCGGCGCGTTTGCAAGGTCATTATTTTCGCAACCGAGGCGGTCGGAACGCCGCCGACCAACGCGAATTAGGGAGCGCAGGCTCTGCGCCGCGAACTGGCAGCGGAAGCATTCCGCCTCTGCGCATCGGTCAAACCACCGTCAGCGTGTGCATGTGAGCTGGAAAACGGGCGCGCAAAAATGTGAAAAACCGGCAGGTCAGATTGACGGGTGCAGACAGGTATGGTACAATAAACATAAAACATAAATCTACGAAAGGAAACTGAAAATATATATGGAACAACTGCTTGAAACCGGAAAAATCGTCACGCTGCACGCGCTCAAAGGCGAAGTTAAGGTCGAACCGTGGTGCGATTCGCCTGAACTGCTGGCGGAATTTGACGAGCTGTATCTGGACGGACACTGGGTAAAAGTCGAGCGGGCACGGGTTCAAAAACGAATGGTCATCATGAAGCTGGAAGGCTATGACACCCCCGAAGAAGCCGCAAAACTGATCGGTAAAGTGCTGTATATCGACCGTGACCAGCTGGAGCTGGACGAAGGAACGTATTTTATCGCCGACCTGATTGGGATGAAAGTCATCGACGCCGACGACCCGGAAAAGGTGTATGGAACGCTGACAGCGGTATCTGAAACCGGCGCGAATGATATTTATCATATTTTGTTTGCCGACGGAAAGACCCGGTATATCCCGGCAATCCCGCTGGTAGTCATCTCGACCGACGTTGAAAACAAGGTCATGACCATCCGTCCGCTGGAGGGGCTGTTTGAATGATGCGGATTGATATTGCGACACTGTTTCCGGAGATGTGCGAGGCGGTGCTGTCGACCAGCATCATCGGCCGTGCACGCAAGGCCGGCAAGGTCGAAATCCATTGTCACAACATCCGCGACTACTCCCCTGACCCCAAGCATCACAGGGTGGACGATACCCCCTATGGCGGCGGCAAAGGAATGGTCATGCAGCCGGAGCCGATTTACCGGTGTTATCTGGACATTATCCGTCAGAGCCAGTCGGTGCCGTATGTGATTTACATGTCGCCGCAGGGAAAGGTGCTGACCGAAGGACGGGCACTGGAGCTGCGCGAATATCCCCATCTGCTGCTGTTGTGCGGGCATTATGAGGGGGTCGACGAGCGGATTCTGGAGCGGATTGTGGACGAAGAAATCTCAATTGGCGACTATGTGCTGACCGGCGGTGAGCTGGGAGCGCTGGTATTGACTGATGCAGTGGTGCGGCTGTGCGACGGCGTTCTGGCCGCGGACATCTGCTTTGAGGAAGAGAGCCATATGAACGGACTGCTGGAATACCCCCAATACACCCGTCCGGAAGTCTGGGACGGAATGGAAGTGCCGGAGGTGCTGCGCAGCGGGCACCATGCCAAAATTGAAACGTGGCGTCATCAGCAGTCGTTGGACAGAACCGCCAAAAAGCGACCGGATATGATGAAAAAATATAGGAAACAAGGACTAAAGTGACCGGAAAAGACGCTTTCCTGTGGAAAAACAGGGCAAAAAATATGTGACAGATGCACAAACATGTGAATAATTTTTAAGCGTCATTACAACTCCTCAACGAAATTTTATCAAATTTTGAAGAAACTCCGGAAAATCCGTTGACCTTTTTCCAAACCGTGGTATAATAAACTTAGTTTCACTCAGGCAACGCACATTGTCGGGTGAGAAAACGTACTCTACAGTGGGCGGACCCGTTCCGTTCCGGCAGAGCAAAGGGTGTCCGGCGGGTAGATAACCGGGCAAACTTTGCAGGACAATTCTTGAAATGGGAGAGTTTGGTATGTATTTGAAAGATGTTACCGTCAAAAATCAGGTTGGTCTCCACGCGCGTCCCGCCACTTTCTTTATCCAGAAGGCGAACGAGTTCAAGTCTTCTGTCTGGGTCGAGAAGGAAGAGCGGAGAGTAAACGCCAAATCCCTGCTGGGTGTTCTGTCGCTGGGTATCGTCGGCGGCACCAACATCCGCATCATTGCTGACGGCGTTGACGAGCAGGCTGCTGTAGACAGCCTTGTCAAGCTGGTCGAATCTGCATTCGCCGAATAAGTGTATTGCACTTTCGGCGGTAACCGTACCGTTTAACTGAATTTTGGAGGTATCGCAAAAGCGATACCTCCTTTTTTTCTGCCTGCGGCTGTCTGCACAATGCAGTGAGAGGGGATTCGGCTTCCTGTTTGGACGGTATCCGAGGTCCGTTTCCCCGACTGACGATTTCCGGGCATAAAAAAAGACAGACGGAAAAACCATCTGCCTTAAAAGACAAACGAGCCACCCATTCCATCCGTGCAGTTTCAGCCGCATCGGACAGGCAGGGCCGCCCGTCATCTGGACGTGCTGACGGGTGCACTTTTCCCGGCAGGGTGACCGCACCCCCACCGACCACGAGACAGACTGCTGCCCCATTCCACTTTCCGCCGCCGGAGAAAGCGAAAGCCTGTTCCCCAACTTTAAACAGACCCCGCTCCCACCATTGACGTACCGGAGGAACGTTCTCACAATCAGCCAGGCGACCGGCCGGCATACAGCCAGACTGCCGGAACCCGAAACATCCCATCAACCAGGCAGCCTGGTTCAGCGCACTCAAACGACGCTGACCAAACCGCTGATACAAAGCTCCCGCCGGTGTCCCCACCGGAAGATCTTCCTGTACAGGGTATGGGATGAAACGTGTTTAAAAAAGTGCTCCTAATCAGGCGTTCGGATATATTGTAACATGAAAACCGAATTTTGTAAAGGAAAAAGAGCAGGAAAATGTATTTTCATGCAAATCATCGAGGAAAGGGGGCGGACGGGCGAAAACGGAGCAAAAAACTTTTTACCTTTTGCACAAGCGGACAGACTCATTTACTGCCAAAACTGGGCAACCTTCAAAATCTCTTTCCGTGAACAGATTTAGAGGGTCAAATCGTTCGCAAAAGTTGCCAAAGAGCGAAAATCGTGGTATCATACACCTTGGATAAACCGCACAAAAGGAGAAAAAATTCTGTTGCGATCTGCGGATTTGAAACCATCCGTTCCCTCTGCTACAATATAAACACAGAGAAGCGATCCCGCGCAACAGCTGATACAAAAGGAGAAAGATTATGCTGCAAAGACCGCCGCGGGTTGCCGCGATTCATGACCTTTCCGGCTTTGGCCGGTGTTCACTGACCGTAATCCTGCCGGTGCTTTCGGTGATGAAGGTGCAGGTATGTCCGGTGACGACCGCCGTCCTCTCGACCCACACAGGTGGGCTTGGGGAGGTTGTTGTCAAGGACCTGACCGACATGCTGGAGCCGGCGCTCGCCCACTACAAACGACTGGGCATCGGGTTTGAGTGTGTGTACACCGGCTGGCTTGGTTCATCGGAACAGGTCGATATCTGCCTGGACTATTTCAAAAGCTACCCGGATGCACTCGCCGTTGTCGACCCGGTTCTCGGCGACCACGGCAAGCCCTACCGCACCTCAACTTCCGACCAGATCGCACGGATGAGTGAACTGGTGGCGGTTGCGGATGTGATTACCCCGAACCTGACCGAAGCAGCGCTGCTGCTGGGAGAAGAGTACCCGGCAGCACCCTTGCGTCAGCAGGAAGCACGGCGGCTGTTGTCAAGGCTTGCGAGCCTTGGGCCGCGGTATGTTGTCATCACCGGGGTGGATATGGCGGATGACCATATCTCCAACATCGGCTATGACCGGGAAAAAGGTCAGTACTGGCGGGTCGACTGCAACTATGTTCCGACCTCCTACCCCGGCACCGGCGATATTTTCGCAAGTGTGCTGGTCGGCGGTCTGCTGGGCGGCGACAGCCTTCCGATGGCGATTGAACGGGCGACAAGGTTTTTGGAAATCGCGGTACGGACGACCTTCAGCTATGGGAGCGATACCCGGTATGGAGTCATGCTGGAATCCTGCCTGTCCTGGCTGACGGCGCCCCAGACCTTTGAGCGGTACCGGCTTCTCTAAGAGATTATTCAGGGCCAGGCCCGAAAGGAGCTGCTCACCATGCAGGCAAACCATGCTGTCAAACACAAAATCACCACCTACGATATCGTTGTCACCGCACTGTTCGCGGCGATCTGTTATGTCGCGACCAACTTCCGCATTGAGATTCCGACGCCGCTGGGCAAAACAATGATTCATTGCGGTAACGTCTTCTGCCTGCTGTCAGCGATGCTGATGGGCGGACTGCGCGGCGGTATTGCCGATGCAACCGGACTGGGGCTGTTTGACCTGCTGGGCGGATGGGCATCCTCGGCGCCCTCGACCTTCATCATGCGGTTTATTATGGGTCTGGTCGGAGGCAGCGTCGCTTCTGTCGGCAACCATAGCGAAACCAAACCTACCAAGTGGACGATTCTCGGTGCTGTCACCGGCATGGTAACCTACGTCATCCTCTACCTCGGCTACAGCTTCCTGAAAGGGATTGTCCTCGGCAATGCGGTCGGAACCGTTCTGACCGACGTCGCAGCGAAAGCTGCAACCTCGATTCCGTCGGGCTGTGTATCGATTGTCGTTGCGGTGATTCTTTATCCCTTCTTCCGCAAGGCACTGACCGCTGCCGGATATTATCAGAAGAGAGCATAATCATTTTCGCGCAAAATACCCTCAAATCTTCCGAAAGCACTCGAAAGATTTGAGGGTATTTTTTATCTGCAATTACTCGTCCTGCTGGCACATCAGGGTAATGACCAGCTCGGTCAGTTTGACAAGGTCGTCGACCGTCGTATACTCGCCGGTCGAATGACAGTTCCACATCGCCGACGATACGACAATCCCTTCGATGCCGTTCTGGGGCAGATGGTTACAATCGCTCATTCCAAAGGTACCGGTCAGCTTGCAGGGCAGCCCGACTGATTCACAGGCTTTGCGGTAACAGGAGACGATTTTGGCATCCTCAGGGGTATTGAGTGCCTTGTAGCACCATTCATGCCGGGAGGTGACACTGCCGCCCTGCTTCTTCGCAGCCTCGTCAAATACCCGGAGGATTTTATCCAATTCCTGCTGAATCCGCTCATCCTCATAGGAGCGAATCTCCCCTTCCAGCTCACAGCGTTCGGGAATAATGTTGGTCATTCGTCCGCCGTGAATCGTGCCGATATTGACGGTAGTGATCGGGTCGGTATGGCCAAATTTAAGTTTGGTCAGCGCGTCGGCAGCGATGGCAATCGCGTGAATACCATCCTCCGGGTTGAATCCGGAGTGTGCAGCCTTGCCGTGCACCGTCAGCCAAAAGTGGACGCTCCCCGGTGCTTTGAGTGCAGCTGCGCCCATATCAGCCGACAGGTCGAGGACATAACCCATTTTGGCCTTAGACTGGCTGAAATCGAACCGCCTTGTTCCCTCGGAAAAGTGTTCCTCAGCGGGAGAGAACATCAGTTCCAGTTCACGATGCGGTGTTCCGGTCTCACGGAGCCAGCGCACTGCCTCATAAATCGCGGTCAATCCACCGGCGTCATCTGCGCCGAGGACGGTATCCCCTGCGCTGGTAATCTTCCCATCGGGATGGAAGACCGCCTTTTTGCCGCAGGACGGCTCGACGGTGTCCATATGCGCCGAAAAGAGCAGCGGCGCACCAGCCAGCGTCCCCGGCAGTCTGCCGAAGAGGTTGCCGGCGTTGCCGTCAAACTGCGGAGCACAGTCGTCCTCCGACAGGCTGACATCCAGCCCGGCATACAGTCCTTTCAGATAATCGGCCATCTGGCGTTCCCGATAACTTGGGGAATCGACCGCAACGAACTTTGCAAAAGTTTCCGCAATCCGCTCTTTATTCAGCTGCATGTTCTCCACCCTTTCCGGCGTTTTCTTCCGGCTCAAAGGACAGCGTCAGGCTGTGCAGGCCGGTCTGGAGGCGGCGCATCTCGACCCCTGCCGAACGGAACATCCGTTTGGAGGCGAGGGTTGCGGGAGAATCAGCGTACTTGTCCGAGAGGTAGATGACCTCACGGATACCCGACTGGATGATCGCCTTTGCACATTCGTTGCAGGGAAAGAGCGCGACATACAGCCGTGCGCCGCGCAGCGAACGTCCGCCGCTGTTTAAGATTGCGTTGAGTTCAGCGTGGACGACATAGGGGTATTTGGTTTCTGCGCCCTCTCTCGCCCAGGGGTACTCGTCGTCCGAACAGCCGGCAGGCAGGCCGTTATAGCCAGTCGAGAGGATAATATTGTCATCCGAGACGATGCAGGCGCCGACCTGTGTATTGGGGTCCTTGCTGCGGCGTGCGGCGAGCAGCGCGACGCCCATAAAATATTCATCCCAGCTGATATAATCGGTTCTCTTCATACAACCATCCCTTCTGTTGATCATATTTGTCAGTATCATTGTACCAGAATTTTGCACCCTGCACAAGTTATAATCCACGCTCATTGACCAGATAGACGATATTTCCATCATAGTAAATGAGCAAGCGGACGTCGATCAGCGGAACCTGACCCGGAAGCGAGAGATACCCCTGGTAACTGACGGTATGGTACCCATACATTTCGTCGAGGATTTCAAACGAGAAGTCCGGGTAATCCCGCAGAAAGTCAGTCAGCGACATCTTTTTCCCGCAAAAATCCCCATAACTGCCATTTACGCTCAAAAAATGGACATCACAGTCATCTATCTGCACCTTTTCGATCAGGACCTCTCCCTCCACCTGTTTAAACGGCGGGTCGGTGCTGACATACCCGTATGCAAACGTCAGCCGGAGATTGCCGTCCACCGGCTCGATACTGCACACCCGGCTGTCATGCAGGCTGTAAGGGTTGTCAAACGAATGGTTATAAACGATCTGCATCGGGACACCCTTCCCTTCTCCGCCGGTGCCATTCATTCCAGAAAGCGGTATATCCGTTGCGGTCGAACTCGTCCTCCGGGATTTCCTTCGGCTTGCAGGACTGGTAATACCCTTCGACCTTGTCGGCGAACTTGAAGACTTCCGCCTGATAGTCAGCCGGGTCGACATATTCGACTTTCCCAGATTCAGTTACCAGCTTAATCCGGCCATTTTCGTGAATCACCGACCAGTCGGTCCCGGTATCACAGCCGATAATCGACACTTCGGTCAAATCCGGGTTTGCAATCATAAAAAACCCACAGCACGGAATCATCTGGATACAACTGTCGTTCATGATTTTATCTTCGGTCAACGACTTGAGCAGATAAAGGGCGGTTGCGCTGACCGTGCCGGTATCCTGCAAAATTTCTTCGCCGATCTGGACGGTGACCCGCCCATGCAGACAACGGTCGGACGGGTCGTCCTCCGCGCCATTGATCCAGGAAAATTCATCGACATCTATTTTAAAGGTTCCCATCTGTTACATCTCCCCGGCAAAGACCTGTTTTCCGCCGAGGAAGACTTTCCGGGCGGTAATCTCTGCAATCCTGTCCGGCGAAACATCAAACGGGCTGCCACTCCAGACCGTAAAGTCCGCCAGCATTCCTTTCTGGATTTTCCCCTTGACCGTCTCCTCAAAGGAGGCGTACGCCCCCGCCGCCGTATAGCTTTCCAGCGCATCCGCGACTGTCATTGCCTCATCTGGGTTAAACGGCGGCACGCCGCCGTCCAGCGGCTGTCTGGTCACTGCACACTGGACACCTCGCATCGGGAGCGGGTTTTCGACCGGACAGTCGGTGCCGCTGGAGACAGGAATCCCCATCCGCCGCATCGTCTCGAACGCATAACTGGTCGCCGCGACGTCCTTTCCGGCACGTGCCGCCGCAATTCTTGCGTCATAATCGAGGAAGACCGGCTGGATATAACCGATCAGGTTGTCTTTTCGCAGACGTTCCAGCTGTTCGGGATGGGTAATCTGGAGATGGACAACGCCGCTGCGGTGGTCGTCACGCGGGCAGGCTGCAAACGCCTTTTCCCAGCCATCCAGTACCCTGTCCAACGCCTCATCACCGATCGCATGGACAGCAACCTGCATCCCGCCCTGATGAGCGGCTGCAATCATCTCTTCCAGCTGTTGCTGGGGATAAATCAGCAACCCTTTTTCACCCGGCGCATCTGCATACCCATCCCGAAGCCGGGCAGTGCGTGCCCCAAGGGAACCGTCAGCCATCAGCTTAACAGGTCCGATTTTAAACAGATTGCTCCCCACCCCGGTGGAAAACCCGACGCTGATAAACTGGCGGATGCCGTCGGCGGTGGTAAAATGGCACTGTTCATAGACACGGACGGTCATTTCACCCGCCGCTTCCAGCTCATGGAAAGCGGCGACGACGTCCCGCCAGTCCAGCCCGGCAAACGTACAAAAATCATCGGTCTGACAGGAAGTGACGCCTGCCTGATTGAGCTGCTGCATAGCTTTTTTCAGCATCTGACGGAGGGCATTCCGGTCAGGGAGCGGGATTTTAGAGCGAATCAGTCCCATTGCCCCATCCCGGAAGATACCGTTGGGTTTGCCATCTGCGCCCAATTCGAACCGTCCGCCGTCCGGCTGAGGGGTATGCTCATCGATGCCGGCGATTTCCAGCGCACGGGTATTCGCGACCAGACAATGCCCGCAGCAGCGTGTCAGGCAGACAGGCCGGTCGGAGCAAACTTTATCGAGGTCCTGCCGGACAGGGGTGCCCTCATTTTCTGGGAAATAATCCTCATTCCACCCGCGTCCCTCAATCCAGCAATCAGGTGCAGGGTTCACAACGCGGATATACTCCGCGAGCGCATTTTGAAGGTCGGCGATAGAACGGATTCCCTCAAGGCTGCACCCGGAGAGCCGTGCACCGAATCCCAACAGGTGCATATGGGAGTCGTTAAAACCAGGTGTTACAAACTGGCCATGCAGGTCACAGAGGACGTCATCGGGAGCGGCATCAGCGAGGAGGTCCTCAGAGCGTCCGACCTGGGCGAAAATCCCATCATGGACAGCGAAAGCGTCCGCCGCCGCATCTGCGCCGAACAGATCGGCATGATAATAGATTGTTTTCATATAGAGCAGTCCCTTCACAGACTTTTTTCTCATTGTACCCTACCCATCTCCCCCTGTCAAGGTGGGCACAGTGCCTGTGCTCCCATATTCGCGATGGTCGGCGGCGTTCCGACCGCCTCGTTCGTGATGGTAACAGTCTTTGCGAACGCGCCAGATAGATTGTGCGAAATTAAGACCGCTTTATAGAGCAATTTGAATACGCTCTCCGGTGGTTTGACCGACGCACAG
>CALXCO010000058.1 GCA_944386805.1 uncultured Clostridia bacterium | reverse complement strand
ATTCCAGAACGGCAACTTAAAGCGCTAAATTGGGGATGCGGGACTCCCGTAAATATCCACACAATGCTTCTTCTCTTTTTTCTTTTTTTTTTTTTTATTGATTTATTTTTTAACTTGCTTTACTTCAGAGTAAGAGTAGATATGAATCTTCTCATTCTGTGCACAGTCGACCATCTTAGGGGTCAGGATACATGCAGCGCAGTCGAGGGTCGGGAAGGTTTTATCGATCTGGGTCATTTTACCGCCGATGGTGGGCTGTTTTTCGACGATATCGACGTCGAAGCCTGCCTCAGCGATATCCAGCGCAGTCTGGATACCCGCGATACCGCCGCCGATAACCAGTGCACGTTTGACAACGGGGCTTTCGCCAGCCTGCAGCGGAGCGTTGAGCTGGACTTTTGCGATAGCGGCACGGCCGAGGATGATAGCCTTTTCAGTGCCGACAGCCTTGTCCTTATGAATCCAGGAGCACTGCTCACGGATGTTTGCGACCTCAAGCATATAGGGGTTAAGGCCGACCGAAGCGACTGCCTTGCGGAAGGTAGCCTCGTGCATCCGGGGGGAGCAGGAGCAGATAACGACGCCGGTCAGGCCATAGTTCTTAACCGCGTCCTTAATCAGGTTCTGGCCTGCTTCGGAGCACATATACTGATAGTTGGTGGAATAGACGACGCCGGGTTCTTTTGCGAGGGCATCAGAAACGGCCTGTACGTCTACGGTCTGGGCAATATTGGAACCACACCAACATACAAATACGCCAATTTTTTGCATGGTTTCTCCTCCTTACCCTTACTTTGTATATTTACGGAAGGCGGTGACCAGAGCCTGCTGGGGCATATCGTCATCCAGCAGATCGGGGATCTGGTTAGCCTTCAGGTGGTTAGCGCCCTGCTGACGGATGACCAGCAGCCGGATCGCTTCGACCAGCTTGGCGGGTTCAACATCTCTGGGGCAGCGTTCTACGCAGGCATAGCAGGAGAGGCATTTAAAGATAGACGGAGAAGCCATCAGCTTTTCGATCTCGCCTTTTTCAACCATGTAGACAAACTGATGCGGATGATATTCCATCTCGTCATAAGAGGGGCAGGTGCCGGAGCATTTGCCGCATCTCATACATTTGAGCGGGTCAACGCCGCTCATACGGATGACCTGTTCTTTGAGTTCAAGCTCTTTGGGGTTGCTCATCACTGGTTTCCTCCTTTACTCTTTAACGCCGAGCGCTTCAGCGAGCAGCTCAGTGAAGTAGTAAACCGGGAGCTTCTCCCCGGGCGCATTTTTGGTCAGGTTATAGAGGCAGAGGGGGCATGCGGTGATCATCATATCTGCGCCCATTTCCTTTGCACTGTCCATAACCGCGCCGCTCTTTTTCGCGGCGAGCGCCTTATCTTCGGTAGCCATATAGCCGCCGCAGCATTCGTTGCGGTAGGGGGAGATAACGGGAGTTGCGCCGATTGCGCGGATGAAGTCCTCCAGAATCTGGGGGTTTTCGGGGTTATCCATCTGCAGGACCTTACCCGGTCTGAGCAGCAGGCAGCCGTAGTAAGCGGCGATCTTTTTGCCCTTGAGCGGGTTCTTGACGGCAGCCGCAACCTTGTCGAAGCCAACGACATCCCGCAGCAGCTCCAGATAATGGTAAACTTTTGTTTCACCATGATAGGGTTCATCCAGCTGCATATAGTTGTTGACCTTCATAGCGAATTCCGCATCGTTTTTCATTGCGTCATTGGTCTGTTTAATGACGTTATGGCAAGCGGAACATACGGTCACCAGCGCAGAATCACGGGAGTCAGCGAGTGCACGGACAGAGGAGAGCTTGGTCGCGATCTCATCTTTTGCCATTGTAAAGGCGCCGCCGCAGCACTGCCAGTTATCCAGCTCAGCCAGGGTGATTCCCAGTGCCTCAGCAGAAGCTCTGGCATACTTATCCAGATCAATTGCCTTGGTTTTCAGCGTACAGCCGGGGTAATAATGAAATACCATATTTTATGACCATTCCTTTCTGTCTTTTTCTGACCCCGGCGTTCAGACGCCGGGGGGACAGAAAAAGAACATGTTAATTCACCAAAATCAGGAAAAGATCACACCATCTGTTCGGGGTGGAAGACCTCGTCAAATTTTTCTTCCGTCAGGAAACCGAGCGCGACGCAGGCTTCTTTCAGGGAGATACCCTCTTTATACGCTTTTTTCGCGGTCTTTGCGGCGTTCTCGTACCCGATATAGGGGTTGAGAGCGGTGACCAGCATCAGCGAGTTATGGAGGTTATGGTGCATTTTTTCGCGGTTAGCCTTGATACCGACCGCGCAGTTCTTGTTAAAGGAAACGATGGATTCAGCGAGCAGACGGGCCGACTGCAGGAAGTTGTAGATGCAGACAGGCATAAAGACGTTCAGCTCGAAGTTACCCTGAGAAGCAGCCATGCCGACAGCGACATCGTTGCCCATAACCTGGACAGCGACCATCGTGACAGCCTCACACTGAGTCGGGTTGACCTTGCCGGGCATGATCGAGGAGCCGGGTTCGTTTTCCGGAATGAAGATTTCGCCGAGGCCGTCTCTGGGGCCGGAAGCCAGCCAGCGGACGTCGTTTGCGATCTTCATCATATCCGCAGCGAGGGCCTTGAGGGCGCCATGTGCGAAGACGATTTCATCCTTGGAAGTGAGGGCATGGAACTTGTTGGGCGCGGTCTTGAATTCTTTGCCGGTCAGTTCGGAGACAGCCTTTGCGACCTCGACGTCGAAACCTTTGGGGGTATTCAGGCCGGTGCCGACAGCGGTGCCGCCCAGAGCCAGCTCTTTGAGTTCAGGCAGCGCGATTTCCAGCATTTTGCGGTCTTTTTCCAGCGAGGAGCGCCAGCCGCTGATCTCCTGAGAGAACTTAATAGGGGTAGCGTCCTGGAGGTGGGTACGGCCGCTCTTAACGATGCCTTCGTTTTCTTCTTCCAGGCGTTTGAAGGTAGCGATCAGCTGATCGATTGCCGGGAAGAGCTTATCCTCGATTGCCAGGACAGCAGAGATGTGCATGGCGGTCGGGAAGGTATCGTTGGAGGACTGGCTCATGTTGATATCATCGTTGGGGTGCAGCAGCTTTTTACCAGCGATTTCATTGCCACGGTTGGCGATAACTTCGTTGGCGTTCATGTTGGACTGTGTGCCGCTGCCGGTCTGCCAGACGACGAGCGGGAAGTGGTCGTTCAGCGAGCCGGAGATGACCTCATCGCAGGCTGCGGAGATGGCAGCGAGCTTTTCATCGGTCATTTTTTCAGGTTTGAGGGCATGGTTTGCGATAGCGGCAGCCTTTTTGAGGATACCGAACGCGTGGGTAATTTCGCGGGGCATCGTTTCGATACCGACGCCGATCAGGAAGTTTTCATGGCTTCTTTCGGTCTGAGCTGCCCAGTATTTGTCAGCAGGGACCTTAACTTCGCCCATCGAGTCATGCTCAATGCGATATTCCATGGGAATCCTTCTTTCTGTAATGAATAATAATAAAAATATCCGGAACAGTCAGGATCAGAAGGTCAGACCGTTCATGACAGCACGCAGGCTGTCAGCGCTCTTATGCAGCAGCTCGGTTTCGTGGTCGGTCAGAGGAGCGAGCAGTTTTGCATGGATGCCCTTGGGGCCGACGATCGCGAGGGTCGAGAGGCTGATATCGTCGAGGCCGTACTCACCGTGGTGCATCGAAGATACGGTCATCGTAGTTTCAGCGCCGGAGAAGATACATTTCACGATATGGCAGACCGAGACAGCGACAGCGTAGAAGGTAGCGCCCTTACGAGCGATGATCTTGCCGCCGGATTTACGGATGTAGTTTTCGACCTCTTCATGGTTGAGCTCAGGAATCAGGTTCTTATTGGGGTCAGCGAGGCAGTCGCGGTACTTATCGATCGGGATATTGGCGACAGTCGCGAGGGACCACGGAACAAAGGAGGAATCGCCGTGTTCGCCGTAAACATACGCATGAACATTCTGGAGGTTGATCGAGTAATATTCAGCGATTCTGGCACGGAGACGGGCGGTATCGAGGATTGTACCGGAACCGAGGATCTGATTTTCAGGCAGGCCGGAGACCTTATAGAAGGTATAGGTCAGGATATCAACCGGATTAGCGACGATGATATAGATTGCATTCGGCGCATAGCGGGTGATTTCAGGGATAATAGATTTAGTGATATTGACGTTAGTCTGAGCGAGGTCGAGACGGGACTGGCCAGGTTTTCTGGCGACACCGGAGGTCAGGATAACGATATCGGAATCCTTGGCATCCTGGTAAGAGCCGGCGTAGATCGAGATCGGGGGGCAGAACGAGACACCCTGACGGATATCGAGAGCCTCACCGAGAGACTTAGACTCGTTGATATCGATCATAACGACTTCAGTTGCGATACCATTTACGGCCATGGTATACGCGATAGTAGCGCCAACACTGCCGGCGCCGATGATAGTAACTTTTTTGCCCATAGTAGTTCCTCCTGAAAAATGGTGTGAGATTCGACGCATGGGGGGAAGTTCCCCATATTTTAGGGGTTTGAAGAAGCAGGCCGATCACCGGACAGGCAATCGCGGAGCCGCACCGGCTGTCCGGACGTGACAGAATGACAAAAATATCACAAGGCCATTTACAGCAAACCTCAAAAAATCCCTGTACTATAAATATACCATATATTTTGTCGGAATGAAAGACCAAATTGTAAAAAAGGACAGGTGCACAAAAGGAATAAAACATCCCAAACGTTTTTATAGCAATTTCCTAGCGATTTTGCCATATTTTGATGAAAATCAACAAGAATTGCCAGCTATACGCGGAATATCTTGGATGATTTATCCATTTTATCTCCTGAAAAATCCAATAAAACAGAATTTTGCCGAAACAATCTGGAAAATGAGCGGGGGAATAAACCTGTGCACCAGACATATAATCCAAAACGATTTACCGAAAAATATATGTATTTTGCACATTACACCCTGCCAGCCGACGGCAGGGTGTAAACGTATATAAATTTCGCATGTCCATCAGGACGGCCATTGAGGCAAAACAGCCGTCAAACCGCAATTTTCCGGGAATTACGGGATATTCTCGCAGAGCATGACGCCATAAGGCGGGAGGGTGACAGCCTTCATCTGGAGTTCATTGCCAGTCAGTCTGTCGCGCCAGTTGCCGGCCTCATCGACCCATGCAGTCGCATAGCTGCCGCAGAAGTTGAACAGACCGATCACACAGCTGCCGTTATAATATCTGCCGATTGCGAGGACGGAATCGTTCCAGGTTTCGATGGTCCAGACGTCGGCATCGCCGTCGAACGCAGGGATTTCACGGCGGATAGCTTCCAGCTGTTTCAGGCCGTCAAAGACGCGCTGTTCAACAGTACCTTCGACCTTACGGCGTTTCACCTTTTCCCAGTCGAAGTTGCCGCGGTGGATATAACGGCTGTCGTCGGCCTTTTCGGGGTCGAGGTGGTAGGTATAGTCATTTTCCTGTGCGATTTCATCGCCGGCGTAGAGGATAGGCAGACCGCTCTGGAAGAGCATGAAGGCATGGAGGGTGAGGTCACGCTGGATATACTGGTCCAGTTTTTCCAGACGGCATTCTCTGGCAGCGGTCTCAATGCCGCACAGCGAAGCGGTGGTACCGCACAGTCTTGCGTCGCCGGTAACGGGGTCATCGTTGTAGAGTTCGCCCTTGCTGTCGGAGCCGTGCCAGTGGCCGGTCAGGTAGTCATTGAGGAAACGTTTGTGGGGGACCTGCTGGGTGCCGAAGCGAGCGAGCCAGTCGTAGTCGAGGCCCCAGCCGATATCGTCATGGCAGCGCAGGTAGTTGAGGAAGACGTACTGATGCGGCAGTGCGCACAGGGTATCCATCTGATGTCTGAGCAATCTTGCGTCACCGGTCGCAGCGGTATGCCAGGTGGTGCACATGGTGGTGACGTTATACAGCATATGGCATTCAGGGCGGTCGATGGTGCCGAAGTAAGGTACGACCTTTGCGGGTTCCATAACGACCTCACCCAGCAGCAGCACACCGGGGCAGACGATCTCACAGATCATGCGCATCATTCTGACGATCTGGTGGACCTGGGGGAGGTTACGGCAGTTGGTGCCGAGCTGTTTCCAGATATAGGGGACGGCGTCGATACGGATGACATCGATGCCACGGTTTGCGAGCGCCAGCATAAAGCCGATCATTTCATTGAATACGACAGGATTGCCATAGTTGAGGTCCCACTGGAAGGGGTAGAAGTTGGTCATAACCCACTTTTTGGCGTCATCCAGCCAGGTGAAGCTGCCGGGAGCGGTAGTCGGGAAGACTTCAGGGATGGTTCTTTCGAACTGGTCGGGCATTGTACGGTCAGGGAAGAAGAAATAGCGGTCCTGATATTCCTGCTCACCGGCGCGTGCTCTTTTCGCCCATTCGTGTTCATCGCTGGTATGGTTCATAACGAAGTCCATGCAGACGCTGATACCACGTTTACGGCAGGCGGTGGTCAGCCGTTCCAGATCCTCAATGGTGCCGAGTTCAGGCTGAACCTTTGCGAAGTCAGCGACCGCATAGCCGCCGTCGCTCTTACCCTTAGGGCTTTCGAGGAAGGGCATCAGGTGGAGGTAATTGACGCCGCATTCTTCGAGGTAATCCAGTTTACTGCGGACGCCGTCGATAGTTTTTGCCCATGCGCCGATATAGAGGCACATCCCCAGCATATCCCGCTGCGCATACCAGCGGGGGTTTTCCTCACGTTTTTTATCCATCAGCTGCAAATCCTGAGAACGCTGATCGCTGTACTGTTCCAGACGGGAGAGCAGGTCCTGAAGAGCGGCCTCATTGCCATGATAGAGGTCGAGATAGAGGGAGCTGAGTTCATTTCTGTGTCGTTCCAGACGTGTTTCAAACAGTTTCATACAGGCATCTCCTAATCATAAAATTTTGGAAGAATAAGCCGACGATGGTTATACAAAAAGGGGCGTGCAGTTACAGCCGTAAAGCAAAGCGGCCCATATTTTTTCATGGAAAGGCCATATATTCTATCGAATGGGCAGAAACGGCGGGGGCACAGCCGGTACATTTTGTAGATAATCATCATCTTATCCGTCGGATACACAAAGGTAGGTCCTTAACAAAAGTATACGGAAAAATAAACGCGATGTCAAGAGGAAATCAACTTCTCAATTGATTTTTCAGCCTGGCCGAATCCCAGCCTGATACAGGCATACAGCGGGTATTTCCGATAGAGTGATACAGGCGCATATATTGATTTACAATGGATTTCCGAAAAAATCCAACGATTTTATAGACAATTTTCCAGAATATGGTATACTATAAACAGAAGAGATATTTTCAGTCAAAGGAAGGTGAGCGGGATGAAACGAACGATTACGAGTTTGCGGTCAGGGCTGTTGCTGCTGATGGTGTTCACGACCGGGGGGATATTCGGGTTCATTTATGAACTGTTATTTTACCGGATTGACCTGGGGCATTTTGTCAAACGTGGGGTGACCTTTGGGCCGTGGATTCCGATTTATGGATTTGGGGCGGTGCTGGTTGTCCTGACGACCAGCCAGCTGAAAGAAAAGCCACTGCGGGTGTTTTTCATTTCAGCGCTTGGATGCGGCGGGCTGGAGCTGGCCGCTGGATTCCTGCTCAAACATGCGATGAACCTGCGGCTATGGGACTACAACGTCGAGATCTGGAACTGGGGCAATGTTGGCGGTTATATTTGTGCCCGGTCGGTATTGTTTTTCGGACTGTCGGCGTTGCTGCTGCAATATGTGATTTACCCGTTTCTGGAGCGGTTATGTGATCGGTGCAGCGAAAAAGGGCTGGTGATCATTGGCGTGATACCGGGGACGCTGTTTGTTTTTGATATACTGGCGAGTCTCTTTTGTGCGGCGATGCGGCAGGGGATGCTGCCACGGCTGTGGTGAGTTATGATTATTTTTTATAGCACAAAACCCCCATCAACACCGGATTTTCCGGTGTTGATGGGGGTTTCATCTGGTGCGGATAGTGGGGGTCGAACCCACACGCCTTGCGGCACTGGAACCTAAATCCAGCGCGTCTGCCAATTCCGCCATACCCGCATTGTACAAAACGGAGACTGTACCTGATATGATATCATGTTGTTTCCGCTTTGTCAAGTGAAAGTGGCATATCAGCCGGAAATCAGCGGTTGAAGCAATTCTTTTGCCTGCTGTGCATTGGCGAGGACGGTATCGGTCAGTTGCTGGAGGGAATCGAACCGGCGTTCACCGCGCAGGAAAGCGTAGTAACGGAGGGTGATATTTCTGCCGTAGAGATCGCCGTCAAAGTCGAGGATGTACGTTTCAGCGGCAGGAGCGTATCCTTCGCCGACAGTCGGTTTGACGCCGATATCGGTTGCACCGACATATTGTTTGCCGTCGATTTCGACGATCGTCGCATAGACGCCGAAGCGGGGAATCAGGTCTTCGGGCGAAAAGAGCTGGTTAATGGTCGGGAAGCCGAGGGAATGGCCCATATGCCGTCCGTGCACGACCGTCCCACAGGTCATATAAGGGCTTCCGAGCAGCCGGTTTGCCAGTTCGATATCACCCTCCCGAAGGGCATTGCGGATTCGAGTTGAGCTGACAGGCAGGCCGTCGTCGAGGACAGGGGGCAGGATATCAAACCGGACGCCATTTTTTTCACAGGCAGCCTTCAGCAGACTGGTATCACCGGCGGCATTTTTGCCGAACCGGAAATCCTCACCGCAAAAGACGGCCTTGGCGTGCATGAAATTGAAGAGGATACCCTGAATAAAGCTTTCCGGCGCCATCTTCATAATCGTGGAAAAAGGCGGTTCCAGCATAAATCGGATACCGTATTCTTCCAGTTTTTTTGCTTTCAGTTCTGGCCTGAGCAGCTGGCCGAACTGTTTTTTTGTGACGACCTCACGCGCATCGAACCGAAAGGTGAAGACTGCCGGCAACAATTCCGGCGCACAGGCTGCCGCAGCCCGGATCACAGCCTGATGACCACGGTGAACGCCGTCAAAAAGACCGAGAGCGACTGCCGTATCGGGCAGCCGGGAAAATTGTGATACCTGATTACAGATCTCCATCAGTCAGTTCCTTTCCAGAAAAAATTTCAGCAGGCGCAGTTCCTGTTTATCAGGGAAAGCCTGCCCAAGCCCTAAGAACGTCCCATCTGCACCAAAGATACGCCAGGGAGTTGCCGGGTCAGCTTTTGCAGCGTCGTAAATTCTGCCGAGGTCCAGCCGGACACCGTTCAAAAACATTCTTGTCTGAACGGCATTCAGCCTGACAGCGGGGTAGGGGGCGAACAGCCGTTCAGCCGGCAGGAGTTTCCCTTCCAGCCCACCATCCTGCATCCATTCGGCGACAGTTTCGAGGGTAACCGCCTCTTCCAGCTTAAACCCGGCAGCTTCGGTTCTTCTCAGACTGGACATTACGCCGCCGGTTCCCAATTGCTTCCCAAGGTCAGCACAGAGAGTTCGGATATAGGTGCCTTTCGAGCAGCATACATCCAGCGAACCACTGCCGGTTTGCGGGTCATAGCTGACCAGTTCCAGTCGGTAGATGGTAATCGGCCTTGGCTGACGTTCGACGGTAATTCCCTGCCTTGCAAGGTCATACAGGCGCTTTCCGCCAACCGACAGAGCCGAGTACATCGGCGGGACCTGCATAATTTCCCCACGGAAGTGGGACAATGCCGCTTCGACCGCATCCCGGCCAGGTAACTGTACGCCGGTCGGCGTACAGTTACCCCAGATATCCTCGGTGTCGCTGGTCACACCCAGCTGGAACCCGGCAAAATACCGCTTGTCCTGAATCGGCAGGATATCGCATGCCTTGGTCGCATTGCCGAAGAAGACCGGCAGCAGGCCGGTCGCCATCGGGTCGAGGGTACCGGCGTGGCCGATTTTGCGTGTATGGGTGATACCGCGCAGCTTGGCGACGACGTCAAACGAGGTAAAATCTTCCGGTTTGTCGATACACAAAACGCCGTTGGGTACAAAATCACTCATCGGCCGGTATCCTCCCCATAGGATTTACGGACAGCCTCCACCAGTTTTTCCCGAATCAGCACCGGGTCACTCAGATCGAACTGACACCCGGCGGCACGGGCATGACCGC
>CALXCO010000057.1 GCA_944386805.1 uncultured Clostridia bacterium | reverse complement strand
GTAAATTTCTGCCAGTCGGTCAGCTGGATCGGCTGTCCTGCCAGAACACCTTTTGAATGCCGCAGCAGTGCAAACCAACTGACGATCTCTTCGGCTTGGGTTTCGTCCCAGATATACGGAAAATCTGCATCACCGATTCGCTCAAAGTCACGCAGCAGCCGCTTACACGCCCATTTGTGCTTTTTACCGGCGACGATTTCTCCCGACAGGCATTTTTCAGCGTATTGGGTAAGTTCTTCCCTGATGGTCAGCGTTTCCACCTCCCATCTGGCCGCTGGCTTTTATCAGTTATCAACCACCTTTTCGATCTGGCAGCGGTTTTTGTACTGGTCCATCTGATAGCAGGCGGTCACCTTCCATCTGCTGCCCAGGACATCGATGCTGTCTCCCTCCCTCAGCATACACGCTTTAGGTGTCACCATAATCAGGGCAGTCGAGGTTTCTCCATGACCGCGTTCGTCTTTGGCGGTGACATATCGTTCAAACAGGCTACAAACAGATGAACCGATCTTTTCCACATTCCAGACTGTTGCATTCATGCTGTCTTTCGTCTTAACAGGCCGGTAAATATCTGCAGCATAAGCCGGGGCCTGTACCGCCGTTACCTTCAGATAAACCGGATGCTCGGTATCCTGTATCACCGAAGTGACCAGATAGTGATTGCTGTTAAACGTGACGGCATCGGCCTCGGTAATATCTGTTTCGCGCATGGTGATCTCAATTGCCGGAGAACGTGCAGCCATCGGTACCGCAAGTCCGGTCTTTCCCTCAACCACTTTCGCCCAAACAGTCGAAACCGGCTGCCAGATAATATTCTCTGTCCCATCTGCACGGAGCAGCTGCAGCTTTTTATTCATCAATCCCGGATTCATCTCTGCCCCCATTATCCACGCAGCTGATATGCTTTCAGCAGCTGTTTGTAAAACTCCTGTCCCAGCCTTTCAATGTCATCATCGCTCCGGACGGTAAAGTGATTGCCGGTGATCACAACACTGCCTGTCCCGTTACCGGACGAATACGCACGGTTTTCTGATGCAGTCATGACCCGCTCGCCTTCATGAAGTAATGCCGGGTATCCGTTGTACGGTACATATTCAAGGCCAGTAGCGTGATTGTGCCCTGTACCATCTGATTCAGCAAAAGGATTTTCCAAAACAGATTTTCCTGTTCGTCCTGCTGCGGCCTGCGCAGTATTCGCTGCATTACGCGGTGCGTTTGCACCCTGCATGGCTACGGCCGACAGCTGAGCAGCTGCTGAGCCGACATATCCCTGACCTTCCTCACTGCTCATTCCTGCAGCAATGCCTTTGGAAAATTCAAGGCCAAGTTCATACCCAGCTTGCCAGTTCGATTCGGATAAGCCGTCCCGGACATCTCCAATCAGTGCTTCCTGAGTTTGCATCATCAGATCATACCCGTCCGTCTGCGTATAATCCGCCTGTGCCTGTATGAGCGCTTCGGCCAACATTCTGCCTGCTTCTGCTGCACCTTCACTGGTACCGGAAGCAACTGCTGTCTGAAAGTCATCATTGTTGTTCATGACATTTGACAGCGCGTCCATTTTCAGCTGGTCGCGGGTATTCTCCATACTGGCCTGCCATTGCCCGATCAGATCATATGCCTGCTGCATCTGCTCACCGGCAGCACCACCGTAAAAGTCAATCTGATCCTGTAAAGATGACTTGCGTGCCTCGATATATCCTTGACCCATTGCCGCATCCAGCTGGGTCATCGTATCTTCCAGCGTCGAAGTCAGGCCGGCATAGGTCTGCGACTGTTCATCCATCGACCCGGCAAAATCTTCTTCCATCCGGGCGAGGATTTCGACGACCATATCGCTGCCATCGAGTGTTCCTTTGGAAACAGCGTCATAGACATCCTGCGTAGTCCATTGTTTCCCGCTCTGTTCGCTCATAGCCTGAGCAATATAATCAATTGCCGGAATGCCTCTTTCAACCAATGGATTCAGATATTCCAGAGAAACTTTGTCGGTAGAATTCATTCGGCCAAGATAGGTGCCCACTTCCGACAAATCAGTTCCTGACAATCCCAATGCGCTGCCGGCATCACCAATCGCCTGCATCAGCTGCTTGGTAGAATCCGTACTGAATTTGTAGGAAAAAGCCGTCTTGCTCAGTGATGTCAGGTCCTCAAAAGCAAAAGGTGTAACAGCGGCGAATTCCTGCATCCAGTCCGTCCAGGCCGCTGCTTTATCACTGCTTCCCAGCAAGGTCGAAAAGGCAAGTGACGTCTGTTCCCGGCTGGACGCAACCGTTTTCCCGTTTTCAAGGTTTGTCTGATACTGATCGGTCAGATCGTTATAAAAATCCTGATAGTAATCCTTGAAATAATCTTCCTGTGCCTGCCGCTGATCTAATTCAGCGGATATTTTCCCAGTGACACCGCCAACCACCGAGCCGGCAAGTGCACCGACTGCAGTCCCGATACCCGGTCCGCCTAACATCGACCCGATCGCCGCACCGGACAATGCGCCAGACATGGCACCGGTGATCAAACCACTTGTCTGTTCAGCAAATTCAGAGCCGAATTCAGACGTCAGCTGCGTCATCAGTCCTTTTTGCACAGTGTCGGTGATATTGCCAGCCAGTTCTGAATTGGCGATAACCGACCATGAAAAATTGCCGGACGTAAGGTCACTGGAAAGTGTTCGGGCAGACGCTCCGCTTTCCTTCCCCATCAATTCCTTGTTGGTAGTAATCGCTTCGGACATACTGGTAAAGGCTTTTTCGGTTTCCTTTGCCTGTTTAGCCACAAGCCCAAGATTTTGTTTGATATTGTTGTAATTGTACTGTGCCTGTTCCAGACGGTCCATTGATTCTTTTGTGTCATCAAGTCCCTTGCGTGCACTTCTCAGTTCCGCCTGTGCTTTGGTGAGATCAACCGTCAGCGTGGCTTTTGTTTTATTGAGCTTGTCCAGCTGTTCACCAAGTTCTACCCCTTCTGCTTTAAATTCAGCAGTAGCGGTTTTCATCTTGGTAACAGCAGCGGTAAAGTTGTCTTTAGCCGAAATCGAAATACTGATATCTCTGCCCACAGTTCTCACCTCCCCGGCGACTGGTTTTCATTTTGGAAAATTGCACGCGAAATATTAACACGCGGTCTTGCACGGGTCACCCATTATTTTTTGTCGGGTACCCCCCTGGTTGTGGAGATGGCATCCAAACACGCCCGGATTACTTGCTCACGGCTTTCACCGCCAGCTTTCAGCCGCGCATGAATCTCGCCATGCGATGAATCCGACACCAGTATCAGGTTATTCATATCGAAACGTTTGCTCCAATCATCTTCAATCGGAATGATATGATGTACAGTCCTGCCGTGTTGATAAACATGATGAACCTGCCAGGCATAACGATCGACACCGCCGTCTCGTACCTTCACTGCCTGTACCAGTCTTTTCCATTCGGCTGAGTGATAAAACTCATATTTATCACTGTCTTGCAGATATGCCTGCATCCGACAGGGACATCGTTTGCCTGATGGTACCTTCCGACGGCATCGGGAACAGATATATCCAATCATGAAATGGTTCCTCCATTGGTGTGACGGCGCATGAAAGGACAACCCAGCATCTCGCCCCCAACTCGCTGGTAAAAGAAAAGATGCGCCGTCATTGGTATCCGGCCGGGAATCGAACCCGCTTGCATCTGTTTTGAGCTACAGACCGCCTGACCACCGGCTGCCGGACAAATATAAAAGCGACCACATTTTCATGCAGTCGCTTTTCGCTTTTTTACAAGTATAATCTTACCACACATATCCCGCATAAACAACATTCAAGAATCATCAGCCTACATCTATCATACGCAAAACCTTTCAATCTCTTTCAAAGTACTTTAATACTATTGCCTGTATCTGTTCCATACCCTGCTTAAATCGCCTGGATTCGGTGCTGTAGGAAATCTGAAGGTCATAGACGATCTCCTTGTGGGTCTTTCCCATGATATAGTACAAAATCAGGATATCTCGCGCTTTTTCATCCGGTATGGTATAAATTGCGTCATGAATCTGCTCCATCAGTTCCACAGCCCTACGGCTTTCCTCGCTGTACTTCTTGTCCAGCTCTTCCAGACGGATAATCGCATCCGGGATTTTCTGCATATTCGGATCATGCCGCACCGAAACAGAACCGTATCCGGGAGTAATATGGGTGACAAGATTCCGGATGCCCTGACGTTCTTCCTCCAGACGGCGCAGACGGGCTTTGGAATCTTGATACTGACAAAGAAACTCTTCTGCATTCACGTTTTTTAACCCTCCGATTCTGCTATAATACGGCATCAGGCTCCCCATCCGGCAGACAGGGAGCCGTTTTTCATTTCTGAGACTGTATGATTTCTTTGGGAAGCTTCGGTTGTTCCGCCCAGTGAGTGATCACACCGGCAAACCCTTTGTACCACTTCCACCGGATCAATCCATTTTTCCCTCTTAGTCTGATACGGCTGTCAAATTCCAGTTTGTACGCGCCATTGGAGAACCTTACGGCTACCATTACCCGAACCGACTTTCTGTCGCCAACATCCAGAACATGTTCAGGCATCTCCTCTGTACAATCATGCCATTGCATCATTTTATCTTGTCCCCTTCTCGACTATTCTTTTCCTGACCCGCTGCGATTTTACGCGTAGGTCAATTTAGCCCGTCGTTATCAAAAATATTTTCGTCCGGTCCGTTTGTCCAGCAGCGTGATTCTGCCAATCAGATCAAATCCAGCCAGACGAATAATGTACTTAAGTACCTGGATCAGTTCATTCAGCCGCTTTTCTTCCAGACTTTCAGCTTCAAACAGCTTTCCGGCGGTCGGATCTGCATACCCTTCTGCATTTCTATATTTTTCAATATCTTCACCCCAATTCTCCTGGTCAACTTCTCGCTCAAATGATTTCCGTTCTTCGCTGATCTGCACTCTCAGTTCTTCAATCGTACTGTACTCCTTTACGACGATCAGTTTAAAGATCCGGCTGTCATCTCGATAAGCGATACCGTTCAAGGCATCTGCAACACATTTTACAATATTGTCCATATCCGATTTGCAGGTCGGACGGATATCGCCCGACAGGCAGGCCCGTCGCTTTTTTGCACTATAACTTTTCGGCACTGCAAATCGTGCGACAATCCGCATTTCAAGCGGCGTATCATCCGGGAAACGATAGTCGGTACTTGACTGATAACAGGTACGAATCCAGTTTTCATAAAGTACCGTCTGGGAAGGAGTATATGCACGGGAAAAACCGCCTCTATTCACTACTCGTGGCCGACCTTTTCCCTGCGGTTTACCAGGCACAATAAATTCAACGCTTTTCATAAAACCTCCAAATAATAAATATAGTCCCGGCAACTAAAAGCATCCATAACCCCCATCCGATATTTCCCATCAGAAAAGATGTCGCAGCAGCCAGTAAAAAAGCTCTGCCGGCTCCAACAATGGCCAGCTTTACATCTTTATGATTCATTCTCGTCTCCTTCCAGCCTGTGCACATCTTCCAGCGGTACACGCAGCGAGCTGTTACATTCGCGATCCACCAGTAATGCGCTGTAACGATAAGTGTTTTCAAGTCTGTCAAACCAAAGTATCAGCTCTCTCATTTCATACTGCCGGCCGCTGTACTCTACCATCTGCAGCAGACAGTTTCTGGATTCTTTCAACGTCATTTGTTATCATCCTCCAGTTCCGGCAGGTCAAATCCCTGTTTAGCAAATGCTTCCACATCATAAGATGGTGGGTGTCCTGATTCCACTTTCTTCTTATGCCGGGCACGATCTTCTTTATCCCATTTCAGCAACCGGGCGTAATGATTCCGATAACTGACTCCAGTCGCTTTCATATGCATGGATACAATCTCAATCAGATCATCGACATTATCGACCTCCTGAGACAGTGCAGCATATTCAGCATCAGTCAATCGAATATTCTGAAATTTACCATAAAACCGATATTCATCCTGCTCTGCATCCATGGGGGTGGGAAAATCAGAACCGTCAGGTTCTTTTCCATTTATTTCATATGATTTGATTTCATTTGGTTTCATTTCCTTTCCTTTTATTTGCGGAGTTTTTGCAGCAGAAACCCGCGTTTTTGTAACAGAAACCCCGGTTTTTGCAGCAGAAACTCTATTTTCGGGCATGCTTTCGCCAGGCTCACCGGAATCATCCAGCAGCCAGTATCTGGATATATCGACTTTATTCCTTTTGGTCGCTTCTTTATAGCGACGTTGGATTGCCCTGGATGTAATCACGCCCTGCGACAGGAGGTCCGCGTCAAACAGTCCTAATTCCCCGCAAAAGCCGATCACTTCCGGCACAAAGTCTTTGTCATTGATCCACCGATTCCCAATCATCTTGGTCAGCTGTGCATACAGGCTTCGGAACGGAATCTCCAGATAATACCCTTCCCTGTATACCAGACACAGGATCGCAAGGTATATTGCCAGTCCCTTTGGCCCATACCGGTCCATCAGATCTGTAATTTTAAAATCGGCATCAAAGATATCTACATCCAATGGAAAGTAAAGCAGCCCTGCCTTTCTCGGCCTGGCCATAATCTTCAGGCTCCCTCCTGTGTCATGGCCGGGAAAGTTTCCCTTCCCGGCTTCACGTCATTTATTCTTCCATTGCCGGATCAAGCAGACAGATCGTTCCAACGGATACCTCATAGATCGGATGAATACGGTCGGTTATTTCTTCCCTTGCCCGTACTTCTGCCAGCTGCACCTTCTTTTCAGTATCCAGATAATAGATCTGAAGAAAAGCGTAATGCAGCTTTTTTACAATATTTTTTATCTTGTTCAAATCAGGTGTCGGGATACAGGTTCGCCCGCTCGTAATCTGTTCCGGATCTTCCCCTCTGAAAACAAAGATGATCTGCGCATCCTGTCCGAATATCCCGGAATCCGCTTCTTCAATCATTGAAAGCTGGGCATCCAGATCACGGTCAGAACGGATGGTATAGGTAATCGGATACTGTTCAGTCTGAAGGAACCCGATCAGGTGCCTTTCCGCAAGAAAATCATCCAGTTTATGCTGAAGGGCTGAAAAATTGTTATACTCAGGATATTCCATCGGTTATTCCTCCGCCTGGTCAAAGAAATCATCAAAAGTTTCCTGATGGGCATCTGGTGGGGTAACTTTTGTATCTTCCACCCGGCTTGGTTCTACAAGCGGCCGTGAAGGAGGTTCTGCGGGAGATACCGGCATGATGTCAAGAGCTGCCTCATCAAGCCCTTTCTCATCTGCTGTATACATCTGTTCCAAATCTTCCGGAAAGGCTTCCCGCAAAGCCTGTACCAGAGCGACCTTCCGGATCATCGTACCCGGCTTGGTTGCCCAGTTGGCTGTCGGTTTGCCGTCCTTCTCCTGGCAATACTCGTTGAATGAAACCGTCATCTCAACAGGATGCTCGTATCCCTTGACATAAACAGTAGCCCATCCGCCCACCAGATCTTCATCAGGCAGTACAATCGACCCGATTCGATTTTCGATCTGGCCATCCTTTTTCAGGACTACGACACCAGCCTGTTGGCCGGCATAATTGGGGTTGCGCATCGCTCTCTTTGCAATCGCATCCCGGCCAACGACCATTGTGGCAGGAGAATTGCCATATTTGATCAGATACGCTTCCCTCAGAAACGGGTTGAGCCGATTGAACTTGCAGAGATTCAAAAACATGACCACTTCCTGGTCAGAGACATTTCCATTCCCGTTCACCAGATAGTTTTTGATGATAGACGGAGAAAGTTTGACGATCTGTCCATTGACTTCATACTCAATCGCCTTGTCGCGAACAGGTGCCTTTGTCAGAGTGTTGGATACTGCCATTTTACACGCTTCCTTTCTGTGCGGCCGGTACACGGCCATATTTGATATGATTGGTAATGAGACATTCTTTCAGGATTGCTAGCTGTTCCGGCGTTGCCCAAACCCGGAAATCCATCTCAATGACTTCGGGAGCCGATTTATCTTCCAGGGCTTCCGGCTGCTGGGAAGGCGCTGCATTCTTCTGCACCTCTTCAAACTGCTTCATTCTGCGGTCCGCTTCCTCCAGTCGTACTTTTTCTGTAAGAGCAGTCCCGACTGAAAGCGTCTGCAGGTATTTATCCCGTACCTGCGTCACATATGGTGTACCATTCTTTTCGATTAAGGCCAGATCCTTATGTACCCGATCAGACAGTTCATCCAGTTCTCCGAAAATCTTTTTCAGATCATAGGTTACATTCAGCCAGCGCGGATTATGAATTCGATCATAGGGTACAATCAGAGAAATATCGCTGTGATGGGTGTCGTAATAGGCACGGATTTTATCCAGCTTCTCTTCTGCCCGTTTGTTTTCAAACGTCTTGACCTGCTCATCAATAGCAGATGACTGCTTTTTGACCATTGCAACCAGTTCGCCGGTCTGCTGTTCAAATTGCTGGTACGGTTCAAGACACCATGTTTTCAGCTCCCGCCGCTTGTCTTCGATCGCCTTTACCAGCTTATTCAGCCCGGCACGGTCCTTTTTGGCCGCTCCGATTGTCTCCTCGGTATAAACTCGACCTTCATACGTTGCCAGGGCATCCTGCAGGCCGCTTTTGAGCTGCTCATAATTCCATTGAATTGGTGCCGGTCGGCTGTCTGCCGCCGGACTATAAACTTCCAACTGCATGGGGTTTCCTCGCTTTCTTCTTGTTTATATTCTGGGTAATACCAGGGGCGGTTCCCGCTCCTGACGAACATATTCCCAGAATCTCAATTCTTCAGAAAGAAGATATTCTATATCGCTTTTGACATCTTCCCGCTCAATAAAATAACTGCGCCGCTCGGTTCTGATATCTCCGTTATAGCTGTATTTGAGCTGTGCATGCAGCACTGCAAAATCCCATCCGGTCGCGAGAAGCTGGTGCAATACCTGAACATAGTAGTTCGGCGGAATCTGCCCTTTCCATTTTTCTTTCTGCATGGAACGCAGGATTTCCGTTGTCTTGATCTCCAGAATACCCAGCCGCCCGGTGCTCTTTTCTTCCAGGCGGCCATCCAGCGTTGCAAAAATAAACGGATACTGCGGATGATGCACCATATCAAACTCGCCGCCATAACTGACGGAATATTCCGGGTAATCCAGTGCAAACAGCTGACGGATAAAACCTTCAGCAGCGTGTCCGTATTGTACGCAGGCTTTATCGCTGATATCTGCCGCTGCTTTCCGGCCGGTTTTCAGTCTCCATAAATCTACATTATCCATGTACGGATTACAGCCGATTACGGCCGAAGCTTCTGAAGCGCCGATACCGGCCAGACGGGCAGCAAGCCATTCTTCACGACTGCTGATTTCGGACATGATCGATCACCTTATACACATAGACCGCTTGTACACAGTTTTCACAGCCGAAAATTTCTTGATCGGCCGTCCGATACAGCAGATCCATGGACATTAGTTCTGCACCGCAAACCGGACAATGAAGCAGTGGCTCTTCTTCCTGGCATTTGCCACACCCGTCACAATCGCAGTCTCCCCTTGTACATCTCATAGAGTTTCTGCTCCTTTCTTTTCACCCAGTCAACTGCATCAGACAGGTTACCGAACGACTGCCAGCTCGTCCGACCGTCGCAGATCAGCATTCCAACGGCAGTATACCGCTCATGAATCCAGCCTGCGCTGATATAGCTGCCATTCAAGCCGCCTTTCAGAATCTGATCGGACATTTCTTTCATGCTGATAACCTTCATGCGTTGACAAATCCTTTCCATTACAGTATAATTTGAATGGATATTTTAGTCTGCACCGTTTGAGATGGCCGTCTCAGCGGTGCTTTTTCTTTTTCGGCTTGATGCTGACCAGTCGAGACAACCAACGATTGGCAAGAATTCCTGCACAGCTACATGCCCAGAGATAAGGCGTAGGCGTAAGTTTCAGCAGCAGTGCCGCCGTAACCATTCCGACCGCCCCGCAAACTGCCAGCTTGACCAACGCTGCCAGGATAACCTTGACGGAGCCTTCACAGTAGAGGTAGGCGGTGTGCATCTTCTCGCGATTCGCCTGTTTTCTTGCCATCGTTCCCAGTGTTCTGTCCATGGTTTTTACTCTCCTTTCGTCAATGAAAGTGTAATCTGATCGGCAAGGGTCTGTACGATTTCCGGGATTTTTTCTCTGTCCAGGCACAAATCGCCTGCTTCATCGCTGCACGCCCTGTCAATTTCCATGCCCATAACATTTACAATCAAAAAGAGGGAAAATACCGGATGAAGGTCTGTCTGCACCTCAATTTCTC
>CALXCO010000056.1 GCA_944386805.1 uncultured Clostridia bacterium | reverse complement strand
GAGCTGGGCCTGGGCGGCGGCTATGGTATCCGTTATGCGTCCGAGGATGACCCTGTTCCTTATGCAGAGTACATGGAGGCAGTGTCGGGCGCGATTCATAAAAAGGCGTCTGCACTTGGCATTAAGGTTCCGTACATTCTGATGGAGCCGGGCAGAAGCATTGTCGGTGAAGCCGGTACCACCCTCTATACAGTCGGTGCCGTCAAGGAAATCCCTAATATCCGCACCTATGTTTCGGTTGACGGCGGCATGGGCGATAATCCTCGTTATATTCTGTACCAGTCCAAGTATGATTTCCTGCTGGCCAACCGTGCGAACGACAAGGCGGATACGGTTGTTACAGTCGCAGGCAAGTGCTGTGAATCGGGCGACCTGCTGGGTGAGAATGTACCGCTGCCGGCAGCAAAAGCCGGGGATATTCTGGCGGTTCTCTCGACAGGCGCATATAACTATTCGATGGCGTCCTGCTATAACCGCAATCCGATTCCGCCAGTAGTCATGGTTCAGGATGGCGAAGACAGAGTAATCGTCAAAGGCCAGACCTACGAAGACCTCATCCACAACGACATCTAAGGCGCAGAGCCTGCGCTCCCAGTCCGACGCGGCCGTCTGCCACGCCCCAATCTGGGTGAGAAGGTTCGACGAGCTCACCTTCTTCGAAACACTCTGTCACGCTCGGTTGTGTGAATAATAGCCTTAGTGAACGCGCCGGGCGGAAAGCTTCCGCTGCCAGTTCGCGTTGGTCGGCCGCGTGCCGACGGCCTCGGTCATGATAGTAACAGCCTTAGCGAACGCGCCGGGCAGATTGTGCGATATCGTGGTGCTTTCGTTGGCGTAATTCACACATACTCTCCGGTGGTTTGACCGACGCGCAGAGCGTCGGTGCTGGGTTACGCACAATGTGGGTACGATCATGATATAAAAGTTTTACTCGATTTTTTTCAAAAAATCGCAGGTCCAGGGCGGCGCCCTGGTCGCTCCATCGCAATGGAGCGAAATCTCTTTACGCCAAAATAAGCACAGGACAGGGAGGGTCAAAGTGCTGGTGAACTTGTTCAACAGTGCTTTGACCCGTGGGAAGACCCTTGCAAGGGGTCTTCCTATGGATGAAGTGGGCTCGATGCCCATTTCATCCATAAAAATCGAGCGAGCTTGTCATTTTCGGCTTATGCAGTCTGTGGGACTACGTGGGGCGGCACGCCGCTGACGATACTCACCTGTTACCCCCTTAAACTGTCCGGTGGACAGTTTAAGGCGCGCAAACCCACAGATATGATGCCATCAACGGCATAGTTTTACAAAGCAGTTTGTGACGACCAATATCGTTGATTTCTAAACGCTTGTGAAAAATCGCAGGCGTTTTTCTTTTTGGATAACACAGGGCTATTTCTTCTCGACAGAAAGAGAAAAATCTGTTATACTGATAAAAAATCAACTGAGCAGATAGCCGACGGAGGCAACAACATGAAAGAAAAATACATCAAACAGGTAAAAAAGCGACTGGCAGTCCCATCCAGCAAACGCAAAACCGTGCTCCAGGATTTGGAGAAAACATTTGCGTCAGCTGCTGAGAATGGCGAAACAGAACAGCAGGTAATTGACCGGCTGGGGACACCGGAACAGTTCGTGGCCGGAATCGAGAAACAGCTGGGCATCGACCGCGCAAAGTACATAAAAACACGGACAATTGTATCGACAGTGATTTGCCTTGCTGTTGCAGTGATCGGATTTTCTGTTTACCTGACGATACAGCAGGAAATGATAGGCGCAATAGGCATTATCGGCGGCGCGGATGGTCCGACGGCGATTATTGTTTCCGGACCTGGATTTGATATTTCATTGTTGATACTGATTATTGCAGCGGTTGCGCTGGTGCTGGCAGTGATCGGACTGATTCGTTACCTGCTTAAAATCGCTAAAAAATAACAACAACGCTAAAATCCCCTCATCCTGTCTGCACAACAGGGTGAGGGGATTGTCTTATCAGAGAATATTCTCTCAGGATTCGCTGGATGCACTGTCCGTTTGTTTCGGTTCACCGGTACGAATCAGATAGAGGGTGACCTGCTGTGCAGTCAGACGGCTGTCGGACGGGTCAGCATCTGCCATCGTCAGCGTCCCTTCCGGGTCAACATACATTGTAAATCCTTCCGGCTGGGAGTAGTAAAAAGCGGCATTGCCGGGAACCTGATAGTGATATTCTTTTTCCGCGTCTCCGCCGTAATCGTAATAGACTGTAATGTCCTTATACTCTTCGGCCGCTTCGACCTGCTGCATCATCGGGGACTCGACGTCCTCTCCGTCCAGGTCGACCGTGGTTTCCATCATCAGTTCATCGTTATAGTACAGACTGATCGATTCAATAACCAGCGAATCGGCCAAAATCGTATAATAACAGTCTGCGACACCTTCGGTATAGCCCCAGTTGTCGGCATAATAGGTGTCCTGCGCCATATCAATGCCGGTTTCGAGATAATAGCGGTTGTTGTCCAGAACACAGCTGCGCACCTCTTCGGTCGGTTCGAGGTAGTAGGGGTTACCGCTGCAAATATAGGGGATGACGTCGTTTTCAAACTCGTCATCGTAGGCGACCTGAAAACGAATGGATTCGCCGGTATCGGTCATGAAGATATTGTCCCGACGGATGGATTCTTCCTGACCGTCGCTGTCGATATAGTGGTAGTAATACTCCCCATACTCGTCCTTCTGCGCATAACGGGTATAGGAAAAATCACTGCCGTCCGGAAAATAGAGATCAACGGTCGTGTTGACACTGGTATTGTTTTCAAGGATATTGCCGGTGATGTTCGCCTCATAGAGCTCCATAAAGGTGAAGGAATCAGCAGACGAATCGTCAGCTGAAATTTCAGACGAAGTTTCACTTTCCTCTGAGGAGATTTCATCAGAGGAAGCCGGTTCGGAGGGCTGAGAAGAGCCGGCAGTTGAGACGGTATTATCAGACTGGCCAAAGGTGCGGGCGACTGCGACCGCGGCGCCGCCGCCCATCATGACGACTGCGATGATAATGGCGATAATCCGGGCGGTATTGCTGTGTTTCATAGTGTTCCTTCCTTTTTTAACAGTATTGCAGATGTTTTTATTGTATCATGGTTTTGCGACAGATGCAAGAGGTTGACGGATAATGTTGGAAAAAGAGCTGTTTGTCTAATTAGCATAAAGGAAGGGTGAAATAATTGTAGGAAAATGGTCTTGTAGCGGTGGGTCGGAATATGCTATAATCGAAATGTAATTTAGTTACAAAACATAGCACTTTGTTAGAAAGGAAAGATACTTATGGCACTTTTTCACGTTGGTTTTATCTCCTACACCCTCAGACGGGAAATTGATATCAATGTTGTGATTCCGACCTGCACAATTCCGGAGTCGATGGGCCTGAACGGTACAGTTCCGACCCATAAACACAAGGCACCTTTTCCGGTGCTGTATCTGCTGCACGGATTTGGCAACAACTATTCGGTCTGGGGACGGTATACCAACGTTGAACGGTACGCCGAAGAGCGCCAGATCGCGGTTGTCATGATTTCCGGCGAGAACAAGGGCTATATGAATCAGCCGGATGGCAAAGACCGGTTCAGTGTTGGCGATAAACACTTTGACTTTTTGTCTAAGGAGCTGCCGGAGTTTATTCAGGCGAATTTCCCGGTATCAGACCGCCGGGAAGATACCTATATTGCCGGACTGTCGATGGGCAGCATGGGCTCGCTGCTGCATTCGTTGACCAATCCGGAACAGTATTGTGCCGTCGGAAGCTTTTCCGGACCGATGATGCGGATGGACATGGACCGCAGTAAGAACTATACCGCAGAAGAACTGAAAGGCATGGTATCTCCTCAGGCGGTTGAGCTGGTGGAGAAAGCAAAGGCAGAGGGGAAGACCTTCCCGAAATATTATGTCAGCACCGGCCTGAAAGATGGACCGGAGCGTGCGAAAGCATTTGCTGACTTCCTGACAGAAAACGGGATTTCGGTGACGACGAACTTTGAGAAGAATTACGGGCATGAATGGCGCTGCTGGGAAGAGAACATCGAGGAATTCCTTGACTGGCTCCCCAGAACCGATGCTTATGCAGGCACGATGCGGCAGATTTGATGTAACCGACAGAATCAGAAAAGATCGAAGGAAGTGCACAACAGTCTTGCAGCCGGGGGATACCTCCGGCTGTTTTGCTGTTTGCAAAATATGAAACATAATTGACTTTGCTCTACTGGTTTTATATAATGATAGAGGTGGGAAACGGCTAAATTTTGTATAATCAGCCGGTTTCCGGACAGAATAGCGGCAGAATATTGCCTTCTGTCGAAGGCATGTTGAGCGAAAAGGATGGATTTTACAATGAAACTGATTACCCGTGACCGAAGTTTTTACCGGTCGCTGATTGCACTGGCGATACCTGTCGCGCTGCAAAACCTGATTACCTTTGCGGTGAGTTTTGCCGACAACCTGATGGTCGGTTCACTGGGAGACGCGGCGGTATCCGGCGTTTATATGGGCAGTCAGATTCAGACCTTTTTGCAGATGTTTTCAGGCGGTATTGAAGGTGCGATTCTGATTCTTGCCGCCCAGTACTGGGGCAAACGGGATGTTGCAAGCATCAAACGCATTATCGCGATCGGGCTGCATTTTTCCATCGCATTTGGCCTGTTGCTGACAGCGGTATGCCTGGCGATTCCACGGCCGATTATTTCGCTTTTTGCCGACGACGCCGGGGTAATCAACGATGGGGCAATTTATCTGCGGATTGTCTGTCTGTCCTATCTGTTTTTCTGCATTACCCAGGCACTGATCGCGTCGATGCGCAGTGTGGAGGTTGCGCGGATTGGAATGGGGGTTTCGTTGATTTCACTGCTGGTCAATGTCAGCCTCAACTACGTCCTGATTTTCGGAAAGCTGGGATTTCCTGCGCTGGGCATTGCAGGTGCGGCGATTGCGACCGTAATTTCGCGAATCGTCGAGACACTGGTCATGTGGATTTATGTCACCCGGATTGACCGCAAACTCCGGCTCAGGCTGAAAGAACTACTGGTCAGCGACCCGATACTGCGTCGGGACTTTATCCGGTACGGACTGCCGCTGATCGGCGGGAACATTGTCTGGAGTGTCAACATGATGGCCAATTCTGCGATACTGGGACGTTTTTCCGCCAGTGTCATCACCGCCGCCAGCATTGCGAATACGATGAACTCGCTTGCCTATGTCACAATGAACGGGATGTCCTCGGCGGTCGGTATCATTACCGGCAAGACAGTCGGAGCGGGCAAGACCGAACGGATGAAAGAATACGCTTACACCGTTCAGCTGCTGTTCCTGGCGCTGGGACTGGTGACGGGCGGCGTGATTACCCTGCTCAAAGCACCGTTTATCGGCCTGTATACCGGCATCACATCCGAAGCAATCACCTATTCCAGTCAGTTTATTACCGTCCTGTCGATTACGATGATTGGCACCTGTTATCAGGCGGCCGGACTGTTCGGACTGGTCAAGTCGGGCGGCGACATCGGGTTTGTCTTTAAAAACGATACGATTTTTGTATTTCTGGTTGTGCTGCCGTCTGCGATTATAGCGTCGATGCTGGGAGCACCGGCATGGGTGGTATATGCCTGCCTGAAATGTGACCAGATTCTCAAGTGTTTTGTTGCGGTGGTCAAGATCAACCGGTTTGACTGGATGAAGAACCTGACCCGTGACAAGCGGCTGGACCAACCGGTATAAACAGCATAACAAAGCAGCGGGCTCCATATTTGGAACCCGCTGCTTTTGCATATGCGAATAATCATTGTTATTTTAAGTCCGGCGCCAGGTCGACGGGACAAACAGCATCATCATCGGGAAGATCTCCAGACGACCGAACAGCATGCCAAACGACAGCGCAATTTTGACCGGGTCGGAAAATCCGGCAAACGACCCCATCGGTCCAACCAGTTCCAGTCCGGGACCGATATTGGAGATACAGGCGAGAACGGCAGTTGCAGAAGTTGTCAGGTCATATCCGTCTATCGTTGTAAACAGGAACAGCACCGCAAACAGGCAGAAAAACGCCGACAGAAAGATCATAGCCGCATGGGCGTCCCGTTTGTCGATAGGGCTGCCATCCAGACGAACTGATTCGACTGCACGCGGATGGAGCAGACGGCGCATTTCCCGGACGATGGACTTGCACCCGATAATGACGCGGGAGACTTTAACACCGCCGCCTGTACTGCCCGCACAGCCGCCGACAACCATCAGCATGACGAGGATTGCCTTGGAGAGGGTGGGCCAGGTATTAAAGTCGGTGGTTGCGTAACCGGTAGTGGTGATAATCGAGCTGACCTGGAAGAAGGCGTATCGCAGGCACTGCGCCGCCCCATCAAAGATACCGGAGATATTGATTGCAATCACTACCGTGGAAATGCCGATAAAACCGAGGTACCAGTGCAGTTCTTCGCTCTTGAGCGCGGTTTTGACATTGCCGATCAGAATCAGGTAATAGAGGTTGAAGTTGATACCGAACAGCATCATGAACACGCCAATTACGATGTCAAAATAAGCGGAATCATACGCACCGACACTCAGAGCCTTGTTGGAGAAACCGCCGGTTCCGGCAGTGCCGAACGAGTTGATCAGGGCATCAAACAGGTTCATGCCGCCCAGCATCAGCAGTACGATTTCAATGAGCGTCATCGCAATATAGATACGGTAAAGCAGGGAAGCGGTGTCCTTCATTCTGGGGACCAGCTTGGATTTTGTCGGACCGGGGACCTCAGCCCGCATCAGGTGGACACTGCGGATACCGGTCAGCGGCATGATGGCCATAATAAAGACCAGGACGCCCATACCGCCAATCCAGTGGGTAAAGCTGCGCCAGAACAGCAGCCCCTGCGGCAGTGCTTCGACATCGGTCAGGATGCTGGCACCCGTTGTGGTAAACCCGCTTACGGTTTCAAAGAATGCGTCGGCAAACGACGGAATGTACCCTGAAATCATAAAAGGCAGACAGCCGCCGACTGACATCAGAATCCACGACAGCGCGACGATGACAAATCCTTCGCGGGAGTAAATTTTGTCATCGGTTTTGAGTGTCAGCGTACCAAATCCGCCGATTAACCCCAGCAGGATAATCGGTATCAAAAAGCAGACCGGGTCTTCCTGATAGAGGATGCAGACAATCAGCGGAAGCATCATCAGCGCTGCTTCGACCAGCAGAATTCTTGCAACGATATTGAAAACAGCTTTGTAGTTCATCCGGCGCACCTCTTATATAATGTCTGCCAGACTTTTAAGTCTGCCTTTTGGTGCGACGATGATGATATTATCCCCACGGCAGATCGAGGTAGAGCCACCGGCGATCAGCGGCTGGCCGTCACGGATGACACAGGCGATCAGAATGCCGGAGCGAATCGGCAGGTCAGCGAGCGATTTTCCAAGGAACGGGAGGTCGCCTTCGACAAAGTATTCCATGACTTCGATATTGCCACTGGAGATGGTATACAAAGTTTTGACGGAACTGCCGCCTGCATAGGCAATCGAGCGGACGAACCGCAGAATCAGGTCAGCGGTCAGTGTTTTGGGGGAGATAACGATATCCAGTCCCAGTTTGTCGACCATGCGTGCCATATCCCGGTCACTGATTTTGGAGATAATTTTCGGAACGCCGCAGGAATTGGCGAACATCGAAGCGATAATATTTTCCTCATCCAGTCCGGTCAGCGAGATAAAGGCATCCATCCGTTCGATGCCTTCTTCCTGGAGCAGTTCCCGGTCACGTGCGTCGCCGTGGATAATCCGGGTATCTGGAAGCTGTTCAGACAGTTCCCGGCAGCGGTTTTCGTCGCAGTCAATGATTTTGGTTTTGACGCCGTGTTTGGTGAGCATCTCGCAAAGGTAGTGCGCAATCCGGCTGCCGCCGACGATCATGACGTTTTTGACCTTACGTATCGAAGGGTTCAGCTTTTTGGTCAGGCTGTTGAGGTCGGCAGGGGAGCCGAGCAGGGTGATATGGTCATCCTGATGCAGGACAAAATTGCCGTTCGGGATATAGGACCTGTTTTCCCGCGAGACAGCGCAGATCAGCACATTCTGATCGTACTGGCTTTTCATCTCGCTCAGAGACAACCCAATCAGCGGGTTCCCTTCTGCAAGCCGGATTTCGATCATTTCCACCCGGTCGTGCATAAACTGATTGACGCGGATAGCAGCCGGGAAATGGAGAATCCGCATAATTTCCCGTGCGGCCTCCTGCTCCGGGTTGATCGACATCGAGAGCTTGAGGTTGTCCTGAAGGTACTGCATATGGGAAGCGTATTCCGGGTTACGGACACGGGCAATGGTATATTTGGCGCCGACCTGTCCTGCGACCATGCAGCAGAGGATGTTGCGTTCATCCATTGAGGTTGTCGCGATAATCAGGTCAGCCTTTTCGACGCCGGCCTGTTTCTGGACAGGGTAAGCGGCGCCATTTCCACATACGGTGACGATATCGTACCGGTTGGAAATATTGGTCAGCACCTTTTGATTGACGTCAACCACCGTAATGTCATGCTCTTCGTTGGAAAGTTGCTCAACGAGAGTTGAGCCGACCTTTCCGCCCCCAACCACGACTATATTCATTTGATTGTAACCTCCGACATTAAGTCAATAGATATATTAAATCACAGCAAAGAAACGGCAGAAAATCTGCCGTATACGTGAAGTATTATAACATTCTGCCAATATGCTGTCAACCACTAAACGACACAAAAGGGCAGAATGTCGTCATTTTCCGCTGCATATCTGGTGTTTCTGTTACCTTCGCTATGGCGTTTGGTGAAGAAACGCAGCAAATCAGGCGTGAAGGACAGGCAGCGGCGCGACAGGCCAGAAACCCATACCCGCATTTTTCCCCAGGACAGATCGTCCATACGAAAATACCCTCATAGGCAGGACAGCCAATGAGGGTATCTGTTCAAAACATGTTTATCCGACCTGACGGCCGAGCGCAAATGCCTTTTTATTCATTTCGACAAATTTTGCAGGGACGACCGCTTCCAGCGCTGCAATCCATTCACTTTCCGGGATTTCGGGGAAGTAGTGGGAGAGTCTGCCCATCAGGACAATGTTGACGGCCTTGATGGAACCAGCCTCTTTTGCGAGTTCAAGCGCGGGCACTGCGTCGACTTTGGCACCGGCGGCCTGCATCTTTTCAACCAGGTTTTCGGGGTATTTTGCCGCACCGGTGACAACCGGCATCGGGTCGATTTCCTGATCGGAGAGGATGATCTGTCCATCTTCCCGCAGATAGGAGAGCCATCTTGCAGCTTCCAGCTTTTCAAACGAGAGGATAAAGTCAGCTTCCCCTTTGTCAATCAGCGGAGAGGCGACTTTATCGCCGAACCGGACGTAGGTGACAACACTGCCGCCGCGCTGGCTCATGCCATGCACTTCCGAGACTTTTACATCGTATCCAACATTCATCAGCAGCCGGCCCAGCATTTTGCTTGCGAGCAGCGTTCCCTGACCGCCGACCCCTACAATCATGATATTTCTGGTCATATATCGGTTTCCTTCCTTTCCTTCACTCAGCGGACAAGCGCGTCAAAATGGCAGAGCTGCTGGCAGACGCCGCAGCCGACGCAGAGCGTATCGTCAATGACGGCTTTACCATCGCGGATGCTGATAGACGGGCATCCCATCTTCATGCAGGCCTTGCACCCACGGCATTTTTCGGTGTCGACACGGAGCGGGGGAGCGGTCTTGACCGATTTCAGCAGGACGCAGGGACGGCGGCTGATGATAACCGACGGTTCGTCCACAGCGAGTTCCTCTCTGACCGCCTTGTCACATGCGGCGAGGTCATACGGGTCAACAACTCTGACACGGTTGATGCCCATCGCATGACAGAGTGCTTCGAGGTCGATTTTGCCTGCCGGGTCACCTTTGATATTATAGCCGGTGGTGGGGTTCTGCTGATGGCCGGTCATGCCGGTGATCGAGTTGTCGAGGATGATGACGGTCGAAGCCGACTGGTTGTAGGCGATGTTTGCAAGGCTGGTCATGCCGGAATGGACGAAGGTCGAGTCGCCGATGACCGAAACGGTTTTGTTCTGGGATTCCTTACCCAGCGCGACATTAAAGCCGTGTTCTGCCGAGACAGACGCGCCCATGCAGATGTTGATATCCATCGCCAGCAGCGGCGCAGCGCTTCCCAGCGTATAGCAGCCGATATCGCCGATAACGGTGCAGTTCTGTTTCATCAGGGTATGGAACATACCTCTGTGCGGACATCCGGAGCACATGACCGGAGGACGGACAGGAATCGTTTCATCCAGGCTGCGGGAAGCGGGGACAGGGAGTCCGAACCGTTCAGCGAGCAGGTTCTGGGAGAACTCATCGCACATCGGCAGGATATCTTTGCCGGACACTTCCAGTCCAAGCTGACGGCAGTGTTCTTCAATAAACGGGTCCAGTTCCTCAACGACGACCAGTTTGTCCACCTTGGCGGCGAAATCCCGGATCAGTTTATCCGGCAGCGGCCAGATCATGCCGAGTTTCAGAACGCTGACTGAATCGCCGAAGGTTTCTTTCACATACTGATAGCTGGTGGACGAGGTAATAATACCCATTTTGGTGCCGCCCATTTCCACCCGGTTGACCGGTGCGGTTTCCGCGTATTCGATCAGCTTTCTGGTCCGTTCCTCAACGATTGGATGGCGGACCTTGGCATTTGCCGGGGTCATAACATTATGTACATCCTTGACGTAAGGGATGACGTCCCGCTCTACCCGTTCGCCGGTTTCGACAATCGACTGGGAATGTGCAATACGGGTGCACATTTTAAGGAAAACAGGGGTGTTATATTTTTCCGACAGCTCAAATGCCAGTTGGGTGAAGCTGAG
>CALXCO010000055.1 GCA_944386805.1 uncultured Clostridia bacterium | reverse complement strand
GAAAAGGAGATTTCCTTATATCCGCCCAGCTCGGTCGGATTGGCGTTGATGATTTCCATCTTCCAGCCCTGTTTGGCAGCGTACATACTGTACATCCGGCTCAGCGTTCCTGCAAAGAGGGCAGCCTCTTCACCACCGGCGCCGCCGCGTATTTCCATAATGACATTTTTCTGATTGCGGGGGTCCTGCGGCAGAAGCAGGATCTGAATTTCATCCCGAAGTGCATTTGCTTTATCGACAGCAGCCGCATGTGTCTGCTGCAAAAAGCTTTTCATTTCCGCGTCTTTTTCGCCGTCCAGCATCTGTCTGGCCTCGTCAGCATCTTCCAGCGCAGCTTTATAGTCGCAGATTTTTTCGTACAGCGGGGTGAGGGAGCTGTATTCTTTCATCAGTGCAGCCATCTCAGCAGCGGAAAGGCCGGGAACAGACAGCCTGGCCTCCAGCTGTTCATAATGTTCAGCGACCTGATTCAATCTTTCCAACATGTTTTTTGATTCCTTCTGGTCAAGATTGAGAAGCGGCAGGATTTTTTTCAATCTTGCGCACGCCTTTTTCTGCCTTAGCCCGCGGAATCATAATTTCATGTCCACAGCCGATGCAGCGCATTTTAAAATCCATACCGACCCGCAAAACAAGAAAACGGTTTTCACCGCAGGGATGTTTTTTCTTCATAACGAGAACATCGCCGACCGAAATATCCAAGTCCAAACACCTCATTTAAAATCCATTACTCATTTGAGTATACCACATTTTGACGAAAAAAGCCAGAACCATTCGGTCAATTTTCCAAAACCATCGACCGTATAATCCGGTATCTTTCGACATAAGCTACCCAAGGCGAAAGTTTTTGGATAGCATTCGCCAAACTGAATAGAAAGGGAAGTGATCCAACTGGCAGCAGAGATAACCGCCTGGTTTACAGATATCGATGAAGCCGAGCTGGCCGCCAGACAACTGCGGCAGCGGGGACACGGAATACGTTCACTCAAGATTCGTCAGCCACGGCCGAAGGGTGCGGACAATGGCGTGCCGCACCCAACTGCGTTGTCGTATTATGGGACAACTGCCGGACAAACCTATCTGTCAGGCGGAAATATCGGCGGAGTATCCGCCTTTTTCCCCAGCTTTTTTTCAGACAGGGATGTTACCGGTGGTCAGGATGGTCCGTATGGACGCCAGGATTGCCTGATGGTCATCCGTACAGAGGAGCGGTATGCCCATCTGAACGAGGCATTGCTGACTTCACTTCATGCCCAGAACCTTCATGTCGTAACCGGACTGCCCTGATCGAAGACCGTTTCAATTTTTCTGCCGCAGCATGCAGGCGAATAGACCCATCTGGAAAGGTGGCCTTCCCGTATCCGGTAAGGAATCGGGGAAGGCGGTTCCTCGTCCTGGAAACCTTCAATAATAATCAACTTGACCTTCATCCGCTCCGGGATAATATTTTTAATGAAGACACTGACCGTCATGCCGGGGACAATCCCCGGCTTTTTTTCTGCCAGCCCGGCGAGATTAGGTGCCAGCTCGACGAAAATCCCGTACTCTTCGACCGAGCGCACCACGCCGCGGACTGTTTCACCCGGCTGGAACATCCCGGCGTTTTCTTCCCAGCTTCCGAGCAATTCTTTGTGGGAAAGGGAAATACGTCCATTTTCGACCGTTTTGACGGCGGCAAAGATATCCTGCCCGGTAAAGAAGCGCTGGGACGGGTGGGAGATACGGGAGACGGACATCATGTCAATCGGCATCAGTGCCGCCAGTCCGCAGCCAATGTCGGCAAATGCCCCAAAGCTTTCCAGCCGGGTAATCCGGGCGGGGATGATGTCGCCGGGGACCAGTTTTCCGGTATACTGGTCGATACACATCTGCTGAGCCTTTCTGCGGGAAAGAACAGCCCGGACCCGTCCGTTTTCGCAGCCGACCGATTCGACGATAAATGCGACCGGATGTCCGACCCGTGAGATAATCGCAATATCCCGCACCGTTCCTTCCCGGATTCCAACAGCCGCTTCTTCCCGTGGGATGATGCCGGTTCCGGTACCAAGGGAAACCATCAGGTCATGGTTTCCGTTGCAGAGATAGGCTTTTGCCTCCAGAATCCGGCCTTCGTTCATTGCCTGTTCCAGCCCGGCCTGGCTGGAGATGGAAGCACGGTTTGCTTCCGACTGATAAATGCGTCCTTCCGGTAAAAAATCCATCTGTCATCCTTCTTCCTTTGCTTAAAAAATGTCTGCACCGGATTTTATGCGAAATCAGAGAAAATAATACCCGCATCATGTAAGCAATCTTTGAAAAAGTGCAGACAAACCGGGAATTTTGTGCTACAATGAGGAAAACATTGAGCCGGTTGACTTTACACCGGCACCGGATACTTTGTAATCTGTATCGAAAGGAATCTTTACTGTGAAGCGAATCATGACTGAAGACCTGTCCACCCAAATCAAATGTACGCTGGTGCATTCCCTTTTCTGGGCAAGTTACTGTGCCTATTCCAGCTTTATCGTCACGATGCTGACCGATTACGGCTATTCATCTGCCACAGCGACCGCGATGATGACAGCGACCAGTGTCCTGTCCTTTATTGCGCAGCCGGTTTCGGGGTACATATGCGACAACTATATCCCGCATAAATGGGTGTATATTGTCCTGACCATCTGTGCCATCCCGACGATGATTCTGATGCCGTCATTGCTGTTTTCACCGGTCCTGACGATGATTTCCATGCTGCTGTTTACGATCTTTATGGTTCAGATGCCGGGATTGTTGGACGCCTGGGTCATCGGGCTGACCAACCTGCACCCGCATATGAACTATGGAATCAGCCGTGGTTCCAGTTCCTTTGCCTTTGCGATTGCAGCACAGGCGATGGGGGCACTGACGGCGGCCTATGGTCATGGGGTGCGCTGCTGGGTCGGTGCGTTTCTGGGGCTGCTGAGCGTTGTCGTTGCCTTTATGCTGGAGCCGCTGCCCTGCCGCAGGAGCCGCGATGCAAAAGCGGAAAATCAGCCTGTTAAAAGTGGCCTTTCAACCGGAGAAACGATCTCCCGGCTGGTAAAAAATCATGCGTATATCCTGTTGCTGGTGATGAGCTTTTTGCTGTTTATGGGGACATCCTGTTTTTCGTCGTTCATTCCGGTACTGACCGAAGAACTGGGCGGCGGTTCAGGAGAAGTCGGGACAGTATTTGCACTGACGGCATTGTCGGAAGTTCCGGCGATGTTTTTGATGGCATCAATTCTGCGGAAGGTTCCTGCCAAAAAGGTGATTGTACTGGCCGGACTGTTTTATCTGCTGCGACTTTCGCTGACAGCGATTGCACCGAATTACATCGTGATGCTGCTGGTACAGGTGCTTCAGGGACTGTCTTTTGCGGTAATCTGGCCGGCTTCGATGGCGTACCTGAACCAGATTATGGATTATGAGGTCCGCTCCACTGCGATTATGACCTTTTCTTCGGTTACGCTGGGGGTCAGCGGTATTTTCGGCAATGCAATCGGTACCGCAATCCTCGCCGCAACCAATGTCCGGATGGTGTTTGTCTTTGCGTCGGTTTCAGCTGGCGTCGGACTGGCGCTGGGACTGTATGGCCTGGCGCGTAAGATATGGAAATAAGCCAATAAGCAAAAGCCCTGCGTTTCTTTCCTGTGACGGAAAAGAAACGCAGGGCTTTAACATTTTGCAGGAACGGTTGTTATCCTTTAACACCGCCCAGTGTGATACCTTTTACAAAGTTGTTCTGAATAAAGGGATAAACAACGATGATCGGAAGGACACCCATAACCGCCATTGCCATACGGACCGAAGCGGCAGGGATAGTTGCCAGACCTTCCTGTGCTGCGGAGAGGTTCTGTGCATTCTGGGACAGGTAATTGATGTTGTTCATCATCATGTAGAGCAGCGCCTGGATGGAGTACCACTGGCTGCCGCCGCTGCTGGAAAGATAAATGATGGCGTTGTTCCAGTCGTTCCAGTAAGCGATGCCGACAAACATGCCGATGGTTGCGATAATCGGTTTTGCCATCGGGAGTGCGATTGAGAGGAAGGTCTTGAATTCAGAAGCGCCGTCGATAGAAGCTGCTTCCAGAATTTCTGACGGGACGCCGGTGAAGAAGTAGGACTTGGTCAGCAGGACATTGTAGGCGTTCATCAGAAGACCGGGGACCAGGATTGCCCAGAAGGTATCTTTGATATGGAAAACGTTGGTATAGTTGATGTAGGTCGGGACCAGGCCGCCATTAAACAGCATTGTGAAAAAGACGATGAAGGTCAGCACGCCTCTGAAAGGCATACCCTGTTTGGCAAGCGGGTAGGCGAGCATGGTCGTGATAATCAGCGAAATGACTGTGCCGGCAGCGGTCAGCAGGAAGGATACAAAATAGGCACGCAGTACCGAATTGCCGGTAGAAAAGATATAGCTGTAAGCTTCGGTGCTGAAGACGGTCGGGAAAAACCGGTAACCGTATTTGATCAGAGCGTTGTTCTCGGTCAGCGAGGAGGACAGCAGCAGAATCAGCGGGATAATGGCCATCAAAGCGGCGAGCCACATAATGATGTTGCCGATCAGCTGAAAGATTTTTTCTTCTCTGGTTCTCATTCCATTTTCCTTCCTTTCAGAACAGTGCGCTTTCGGGGTCGATCTTACGAACCGCCAGGTTCGCGCCCAGCACCAGAATAAAGCCGATCAGCGACTGGTAAACACCTGCGGCCGAGGACATCGAAACATTGCCCAGCGTAATCAGGCTGCGGAATACATAGGTATCGATTGTCTGGGTTACCGGATACAGCTGGCCGGAGTTCATCGGAACCTGATAGAACAGGCCGAAATCGGAATAGAAGATACGTCCGATCGACATCAGGGTCAGCATGATAATAGTCGGTTTCAGCATGGGGATGGTAATTTTGGTGATCTGCTGCCATTTGCTGCATCCGTCGATTGTTGCGGCTTCATAATAAGCGCGGTCGAAACCGAGGATTGTCGCCAGATAGACGATACAGCTGTAGCCGACCGACTTCCAGGCCGAAACAAAAATCAGGATAAACGGCCAGTATTTGGTCTCGGTGTACCACATAATCGGTTCTTTGCCGAGCGCCGAGAGGACCGAAGAGTTGATGAAGCCGGTGTCCACACAGAGGAACCCATACACCAGATAGGCGATAATGACGGTGGAAAGCAGGTGGGGAAGCAGGATTGCCGACTGATAGAACTTTTTGAAACGGGAAGTCAGCTCAGAAAGGATGATGGCAACCGCAATCGACAAAACGGTGTTGATGATGATAAACGCGACATTGTACAGAATGGTGTTGCGGGTAATAATCCAGGCGTCATCGGTAACGAACAGGTATTTGAAGTTTGCAAGTCCGCACCAAGGACTGCCGTAGATACCTTTTTTAGCCGAATAGTTTTTAAACGCGATGACCAGGCCGGGCATTGGCATATAGTTGTTGATAATCAGGTAAGCCAGTCCCGGAATCATCATAACGTACAGTGGAATGTACTTTTTGACCCTTTTCAGGGTCACTTTGTCTTTTGTCATACGGCACCTCCATAAATTTTAGCCGAAATTTTGGTGTCTCTGAAGGTATCGGCTGATACCGGCCAGAGTCGATGGTCAAAACTGTCAATTGTCCACTCGCTTTCTGATAAATATTTTGGAAACTGTTCAAATAGGTTTCTCTTATGTTTCACATTATAGCAATAAATTCAAACAAAACAAATAAAATTCCTGCGATGTTTTTGCACAATTCTGCGATTCTATGAACAGAAAAAATCAGAAAAAACTTTGTATTTTTGCTTTACACCCCTTTGTTCGGGTGTTATAATAATAAAAAATAACAATATTAGCCGGCTGCACGAGATAAAAATAAATATAAAAGTTTTATATAAACATTATAAGCACCCTGCTGCCAATTCAAAAAATATGCCGTTGCCAAAGGATGATCCCTGATGAAAAAAGTCCAGTATTCACTCGCATTTTACATATATTTCCTGATTGGGGCGGTATCGGCCGGAGTGTTGGTCCTGTTCGTGATCAACAGCGGGTATGCGCTTTCCGCACTCCGTGAACAGACTTGTATGACAACCCACGGAACTCTTTCCATGTACAGTTCCTATATAGAGGACGGTTTTGAAAATGCCCAGCGGTTCCTGTCAGGATTTGCCTATAACGACGAATATCTGCCAAAAATTAACAGTGACAGCACGTTGGACCGGTACACAGCCTTAACGCGGGAATACACTAAAATTCAGGAAGCGTTGCCATCTCATTCGATGATCGACAGCTTTTTCCTTTATAATCCACAATATGGCCTGTATGCAGCAGCCACACAAACCCGCGTTTCTGAAAAAGAAATGCTCACGCTGCGCAAAAAACTTCCGGAAGCGCTGACAGACGGCAGCCTTCAGTTGGATACGGACGGGAACTGGATTCCGTATCAGATCGGGCAGGAGTATTATCTGATTCGCCTGATTTATTTTCAGGAAACGTACATTGGTGCGCTGGTCAACACGACCAACCTGTTGCAGCCGCTTTTGGAGTCCAATCTGGATGAAAGTGGCATTGTTTACCTGCACCAGAGTGATTTTGGACCATTGTCAGATGAGGTGGACAGAGAGGTTGAGCTGGACCCGGTTCAGGCGTCGACTCAATATGTGATGGTGGGAATGAATGGCCGGTATCTGGCAGTTGCCTGTTCCTGCATAAAAGGCGCGTACTATCTGATTACGCTGATTCCCGATGCCAGTATCCGGGACGGAATGGGCGGAATGTACGACATTACCGTTCTGGCAGGTGTACTGTTGATTCTGTTGCTGTTTTTGATGTCGGCAGCCATACGCGGGCTGTTTATCCGCCCGATGCGCCAGCTTTCGGAAGCCATTCGGAAGATACGTGATGGTCAGCTGGAGACGACGGTCAGTGAACATGTGCTGGCGAGGGAATTTCAGGATGTCAACCGCTCGTTTAATGAGATGTCATCGGAAATCAAGCGGCTGACGATATCGGTTTATGAGCAGAAGCTCAAGCGTCAGCAGATTTATCAGGAATACCTGAAGCAGCAGATCACGCCGCATTTTTATATCAACTGCCTGAACACGATTTATTCGATGGCGGGATTGGGGAAAAACGACCTGGTCCGGCGGTTGGCCAAAGAACTCAGCGTCCATCTCCGCTACACGATGAATTCTCAGAAGATGGTCAGTTTTGAAAAGGAAATTGACCATGTTCGCAACTATCTTTCAATGACAGAACTGCGATATCCGAACACCCTGCAATGTACACTGGAAGTCCAGCCGGAAACCGGGACAGCGCTGGTACCGCCGCTGATGGTTCAGACTTTTATTGAAAATACCGTCAAACATGAGACGGTACCGGGCGAGCCGATGGAAATTCATCTGAGTGCCACCCTTTACTGGCAGGGCAATGAGAGAAAGATCCATGTCTGCATCTGGGATACCGGCCGTGGATACCCGCCGGAAGTTTTGCAGCGGCTGATCGCGGAGTCTGAAAACCCGATGGAGGATGACCAGACGGGGGATGGGACACATATCGGACTGAGCAACACAATTCAACGAATCCGGCTGCTGTATGGCGAGAAGGCGGAAATCCATTTTTCCAACCGGGAAGGTGCCGGCGCACAATGTGATATTTTGCTTCCATTTGTTGACCAGGCGGAGCATATCCCGGAGACCGGAGAACTATAAATGAATAAGCGGTGGATAACCTGTCATCAGAAAGGATGAGACAGAATGAGGATTTTGATTGTTGACGATGAAATTTACGCAGTGGAAGCCATCCGGGAAATGGTCGACTGGAAGAAGTTGGGAATTGAAGAAGTGCTGACCGCTTACAGCATGCGGCAGGCACAAAAACAGCTGACGGAAAAGAAGGTTGATATTCTGCTGTGTGACATTGAAATGCCGCAGGGAAGCGGGTTGGAACTGGTGTCCTGGGCAAGGGAACAGGATATGCAGCTTGTCACCGTATTTCTGACCAGTCACGCCAATTTCAACTACGCCAATCAGGCAATCCGGCTGGAAACCTTTGATTATATTCTCAAACCTGCTGACCCGGATGAGCTGACCGGTGTACTGTCAAAGGCGGTCAGCAAAGCGTCAGAAAACATCAGTCGTATGAATCAGCTGAAACAGGCAGAATACTGGAATGACTCATTCAGCCAACTCAGCGAGGAATTTGTTGGCCGCATTGCGGATGGACGGCTGGCGCCGGACCGGGAGACGATTTTGCACGAAATCAGGCGGCTGCATCTTGACCGGCTGGAACTGGACGGACGATTTTATATTGCGTTGATTCAGCTGCGGGCTGAAACCGAGAGTGAAAAGGAATGGGGAAAAGGGCTGACCGAATTTGGCCTGAAAAATATCCTGGCGGAGGTTTTTTATGGCAGCAAAATGGATGAGCCGTCTGGCCGCATGTATAAACGTGGTCTGCCGTTGATTCCACGTCTGATGGAACGGCACTATCTGGTCGCGGTCAATGCCGGACAGGCAACCTGGGAGGAATTTCTGTCGCTGTGTGGAAACTGCGTGCTTTTCTGCCAGCAGGCGATGCCGATGGCGGTGACAGTCTACCCGGCTGAGGCAGTGCCGGTTGAAGACTTTGAAAAGGTGACTGCGCAGCTGCTGGCTAATGCTTCGGACAACATTCTGTATGATAATACCGTATATTTCCCACTGGATGAACAGATTTCTGCCGAAAATGAGCGGGAATGGGAGCAGCTGCTCAGTGAACAGCCCGACTCGGAAGATCTGGGCGAGCTGTTGGACTGCGCGGCACGCAGCGGGACGGTCACACGGCGATATCTCAGCCACATATACGATCTGACCTGCCAGTATCTGCGCCGGCAGCTTCCGGGCGGAATATCCGGAATGAACCTGATGGTTGAAAAAGCCAGGGCAGCCAGTTCGCTGGATGGAATGAAGGACTGGTTGGGAAGGGCGTTTGCCCAGCTGCCGCGCAGAGAGGTGGAAATGCCAGCTGAACCACAGAATGTGATTGGTGTGCTCAGACGGTATATTCGAGAACATATCAGTGAGGAACTTGGCCGCAATGATCTTGCGGCGCTGGTATACCTGAATCCGGATTATCTTTCTCATATTTTCCGGGAACGGACCGGTGTGTCCCTGATCGATTACATCACGTCTGAACGGATGAAAAAGGCAAAGGAACTGTTGACGTCGACTGATCTGCCGATTCGGGATGTTGCGTTGGCGGTCGGCTATTCGAATATTTCGTACTTTTCCAGACAGTTTAAACGGTCCCAGGGAGAGACGCCGCTGGAATTCAGACGAAAAACCAGCTGACCGGATATTGGACGAAACATATAAAACTTTGATATAAAAATTTATATTAAAATTTATATAAACCTCTTGCGAAAATTTCAAATCGGGTTTATAATGAAATTGCAGTTGAAGGAGGAATCGGCTTTGAAACCGAGTATTCGACAGATCAGTGAAATGACCGGGTTTTCGCCGGCGACCGTATCCAACGCACTGAACAATAAAAAGGGTGTCAACCGTGAAACCGCTGAAAAGATTCTGGAGGTTGCACGTCAGTGCGGCTATCTGTCCGAAGGCGGAAATATTCACAGCATCCGTTTTGTAATCTATAAGGATAGCGGCCAGGTTGTTTCTGATACGCCGTTTTTTTCCGCATTGATGGAAGGCGTTGAACTGGAAAGCAGAATCGGCGAATTCGAGACGGTGATCTGCAATCTCAACCGGAGCGCGCCGGACTATGAGGAACGGCTGCAACAGATTCTGACCGACCCGACCAGTGGAATTCTGCTGCTGGCGACTGAGCTTTCCGAAAAGGAAGCGGCCCGGTTCAAAGAAGCCCTTGCACCGGTTGTGGTACTGGACAACTGGCTGGAACAGACCCAGTTCAATTCTGTTCTGATCAGCAACACCGATTCGACCTGTGCCGCAACTGAATACCTGATTCAGCATGGTCACAAAGAAATTGGATACCTGAAGAGTGAAATCACAATTAAAAACTTTTTCTACCGTCAGGAAGGTTACCTTCGTGCACTCAAAGTCCATGGACTGGAAGTACCGGAAGGTGGGATGATTTCATTGCCGCCGACAATGGATGGCGCACGGACAGCAATGAATAAGCTGCTGGAAGACGGAATACACCTGCCGGCTGCACTGGTCGCCGACAACGATATCATTGCACTTGGGGCAATGAAGGCGATGCAGGATCACGGACTGAAGATACCGGAAGATGTTTCCCTGATCGGATTCGATGACCTGCCGTTTTGCAGCATTACTACGCCCGGTCTGACGACGATTCGGGTATTTAAGCAGGAGATGGGACGGACAGCTGTACGGCGGCTGATCGAACTGATTCGCAACGGCGACCAGTTTGTCACCAAGTCCCAGATCTGTACAGAGTTTATTGAACGGGACAGTGTACGATTCTGTACCTGACCGGTTACACAAATATGTTAAAAAGATGGAATTGTCATGAAAGGAAGATGGCTATGACTCCCGCAAAAATCAAGCTTGGCTTTGCACCGACCCGCCGCAGCATCTTTTCTGCGCCTGCCGCGATTGAGTACCGCAATCTGACCGCGAAACGGCTGGAAGAACTGGGTGTCGAGTTTGTTGACATCACCGATATCAATAAGGAAGGTCTGTTGTATGACGACAACGATTTGCCTGCAATCGCCGAAAAATTCAAGGCAGAAAAGGTCGACGGACTCTTTTTCCCGCACGGCAACTTTGGCACCGAATATGAGGTTGCCCGCCTTGCGAAAGAGATGGGCCTGCCGGTTCTGTTGTGGGGTCCGCGGGACGAGTGCCCGGATGAAAATGGTGTCCGTCTGCGCGACTCGCAGTGCGGACTGTTTGCGACCGGTAAAGTCCTGCGCCGTTTCCGTATCCCGTTTACCTATATGACCAACTGCAACCTGACCGACCCGGAATTTGAGCGGGGCGTAAAGGACTTCCTGGCGGTCTGCAATGTTGTCCGCGCATTCCGTCATACCCGTATTTTGCAGATTTCCACCCGTCCGTTCGACTTCTGGAGCACGATGTGCAACGAAGGGGAACTGTTGGAAAAATTCAACATCCAGCTCGCACCCGTTCCGATGACCGAACT
>CALXCO010000054.1 GCA_944386805.1 uncultured Clostridia bacterium | reverse complement strand
ACGAGAAACCTATCAAGGGGGTCTCGTTATGGGAAGGTGGTTCGATGCCACCTTCCCATACTTGAGCGAGGACAGCACTTCCAAATTACGCAGTCAGTTGGGACTACGTGGGGCGGCACGCCGCTGACAAGTCTTCGCCCGTTTCCTCCCATAAACTGTCCGGTGGACAGTTTATGGCGGCAGAATGCCTCGTATCACCATATATCGTTCGTCCGTCGACGGTCTGGCTTTCGTCTGATCGACGGTTCATTTGTCAATTTGCTGTAGAAAGGATGTCTTATGATGGATGCTAACATCTCCCGTACCCTCCGCCTTCGTGTCGAAAAAACCGCGGAGAACCTTCGTAAAAATGGCTTCGAGGTCCAAATCCTCGAACATGCTACCGATGTCGTGCCCGTCTTGCGCGAAATTATCCCCGACGGCGCTGTCGTCGCTCATGGCGGCTCGATGTCTCTGGCTGAGTGTGGCGTGATGGAACTGCTGCGCAGTGGCCCGTATCAGTACCTTGACCGCGACCGCGCCGGCATTACTCCCGAAGAAAGACTCGAATGTATGCGCCAGGCTCTGCTCTCGGATGTCTACCTCGCTTCCGCTAATGCGCTGATCGAGTCCGGTATGATCTATAACGTCGACGGAAACGGCAATCGTACCGCCGCAACCCTTTATGGCCCTAAAAAAGTAATCTATGTCGTGGGCGTTAATAAAATCGTCCCTGATTTTGACGCCGCTGTCAGCCGTGTGAAGAAAATCGCCTGTCCCGCTAATACAATGCGCCTTGCCTGCAAAACCTATTGCGCAGAAAAAGGGGAGTGCGTCTCCTGCATCTCCGGCGGTAATATCGAAAATGGCTGCGGCAATACATCTATCTGCAACGATCATGTCCTGATTCGCAGAAACAATGCGCCTGGTCGTGTGACGGTTCTGCTGGTGATGGAATCAATCGGGTATTGATTCCTTGAATAGGACAGAAACCCCTGTTCCATCATTTGACGGAACCGGGGTGTTCTATTGTGTGACATATTTAAATGTAGATTTGTTTTCTGCTTTGTGCTATACTTTCATTATCGTAACCGGATGATTATGATTGATTGCGTTTGGAGTGGAGAAGATGAGCAAATCGAAAAAAATTGTGATGATTGTAATTGCTGCATTTGCAGTTGTGCTGCTGGTTGGCTATCGTACCTATGACAGGGTTTTCCCTTATGCCAGACCGCTGGAATATCCCCGTGACTACCCCGATGTCGGAGAGGTTGTGTCTGTTACAGTTTCAACCCCTGATGGGGAAAGTACGGATGTATCAAACTTTGCGTCACTCATCATGCAAATTCAGCAGGTTCAGCCGACCAGAACGGTGTCTGTCAATGATTTTCCCTCTGCGGAGTTCTATTATCAGATCGTGGCTGCAACCAGTGATAAAGAGTATTGTTACTTTGTTTATCAGGAAGATGGTCAGGTGTACCTTGAAATCCCGTATTCCGGCGTTTACAAAGGGCTGCATAACAGCGGCAGTGATTCGTTAATGGAAATAATTCCAGATTTGATTGAAAATCATCCGGTAAACTAATTTTATATAGGATGTATACGATTGATAACCCCGGTTCTGTCAGATGTGAACCGGGGTTTGTTGTGCTTATTTGGCTTTTCTATTGAAAGAGAGAGCTGTCACGAATGTGACGGAGAGGACTTTGTCTCTGTTGGCAAGTTTCTGTTAGTCGGAAAGCTTCATAGGGGCAGCCCTCTCTTGCAGGGCATGCCCCTCTTTTGATAACAGTCCACCGGACTGTTATCAAAATTCACCCTATGCCGAGCGCACTGCGTATGGAGATTTCGCCTTCTGCGGAGATGCGACCACGGTTCCCTGTGGGAGCCGGACAGTTTCCAAAGGAAACTGTGTGGTTTGCAAAGCAAACCGTGCTCTGTCCTGGACCTGCAAGCCTTGAAAGGCTTGACCTAACTTTTTGTCATTACCGACCCCACTGGGTGAAAAACATTGGCCCGACGCTCTGCGCGTCGGTCAAACCACTGGGTAGTGATCGATATTAGCCAAACAAAAAAAGCCCGCTGCATATCAAATGCAGCAGGCTTTTCGTATATCAGATCGCTTATTTTTCGTTGTAGACTTTTTCGTTGAGAAGCTTTTCCTTCTTCGCAACAAACAGGCATGCGGTCGAGTCGCCAACACAGTTCAGCGAGGTAACCAGCATCTCGATCGGACGGTTGATCGCCAGAATCAGCGTGTATGCCATCAGTGCGGCATCGTTCGTGAATCCAACACCCGACAGAATCGTGAACAGAATGACTGCTCCGGCTCCGGGTGCGGCCGGTGTGCCAATCGACGCAATCAGCGCCAGCAGTGCAATCGCAATCAGGCTGCCAACTGTAACATCATATCCGGCTGCGCCTGCAATGAACAGCGTCGCTACAACCTGCATGATCGCGGTACCATCCATGTTGATGGTCATGCCCAGCGGCAGAACAAACGATGCAACCTGTTTGTCAACACCCAGACGTTTGACGGTGGTGTCGTAGTTCATCGGCAGGGTTGCAGCCGACGACGAAGTCGAAAATCCAAACAGAATAACCGACATGATCTTGCGGATGAAAATCATCGGGTTCAGCCGTGTGCCGGCAACAACGTAAATCGGATATCCGACAAACAGGTAAACCAGCAGCAGAATGACCGTGACGACCATGTATACAACCGCCGGTTTCAGATACTCAATGCCGTAGGTCGCAAAGGTGCGGGTGATCAGCATGAAAATCGCAATCGGTGCAAAGTGGGTGACGGTGTAGTTCAGGAACACCGTGACAATGTCGCTCAGCTCCTTGAGCAGGCGACGCATCGTCGCCGTCTTCTCAAAGCCCAGCTTGTTCATGCACAGGCCCGTCGCGACTGCAAGAAAGACAATCGCCAGAACCGATGTGTTGGAAGAGAAGGTCTGGCCGATATTGCTCGGTACAATCCCCAGAATGACGTTCAGCGGGTTTGTACCGGTCGATCCGGTCGATGCCGACAAACCTTCCAGGTTGGTGTTGAACCAGCCTGCTTCGTAAATGACCATGCCGACAATGCCCGCCAGCAGCAGTCCGCCGACTGTCGTCATTAAAAACCACAACAGCGTCCGGGTCGAAATTCTTCCCAGTGTTCTTGCGTCAGATACGGTGCCGATTGCCATCGCAATCGATGTGAAAACCATCGGGACAATGATGACCTGCAATGCTCGGACAAAAAGCTGTCCTCCTATATAAAACAGGCCGATGGAACTTTCAGCACCTTCTGCTGTGATGTCCTGGAACAGAAGGTTGTTGAGGACGCTCCAGGTCTCTCCGCCCACATTTTCACGGATGGCCATGAATATCAGTCCGGCTACGATACCGGCGACCAATGCGATGACCATCTGGAGGGCCAGACGATTCGGGTTTGCCTTTTTCTTGGCATTTTCGCTCATGAACTTGGCTTCCTTTCGTAATACAGTTTGACAAAACAATAGCTATCCACCACCTGGCGGACAGCCGTTTTCCTAAAGAATAGTTTACCTAAAATCCGGATAAAATGCAAGAGTTTTTTACAAAAAATCCGTTGATTCATCTGCATTTGTCAATTCCCACGGCATTTCGCTATAAAATTGTACATTCTACCGATTCCGGCATACTTACGCCCGTCACTGAATATACTCTTTCAGTTCCAGTTTGCCTTTGGAGGGATGCAGGATGAGAAAAATGAAATTGCTCCGGATTTGCGCCGCCGCTTTCGCTGTCCTCATTGGAGCAGGGGGGATTGGGTTCGCTTCCGCTGAAAATACCCTGTGGAATGGCGGCAGTGTGCTGGCGGCCGATGCGTCTGACCCGGAGGATTTCTCCCCGATGCCCGCCGCGTCTGGGATGAGCTTCTCTCCTTACCGGCTCAACTGCTCGCTGGTCGACCCGCTCCCCGGCAGCAGGCTGACCGATGGCTTCGGCTGGCGTTACCACCCGATCACCGGAAAACTCGACTTCCATTATGGCGATGATTACGCCGCCGCTGAGGGCACAGAAATTTATGCCGCCGCCGATGGAATCGTCGCAACCGCTGGCAGCCATAACAGCTATGGTAACTACATCATTATTGAACATTCGTCCGGTCTGTCGACTCTCTACGCCCATTGCTCCAAATTGTTGGTCGAGGCTGGTCAGTCGGTCTCCGCTGGTGATACCGTCGCCCTCGTCGGCATGACCGGCGAGGCTACCGGCCCTCACCTCCATTTCGAGGTTATCGCCGACGGCGTCAGATACCGGCCTGACCTCGCGTTCGTGGAGGATATTGAGTGATTCGTCTGCACTTTCGGAAAGACTTGCTGCTGGATGTCTGGCCGGGATTTTTTGGGGTGCTTGCGCTGTGGTGGGAGCTGTCCGGCGCTGGCGAAGTCGCCGCGCTTGCAATGCTGGGGGCTGTGCTGCTCCACGAATGCGGCCACCTGTTCTGCTACTGGCGTACCGGCATCCCGGTCAACCGTATTACCTTCGATTTCCGTGGAATTACCATCCGTCCTGCTCAGGGAATCTACCCCCATAAAAAACAGCTCGCTACAATCAGCGGCGGCTGTCTTTTCAGCATCGCCGGTGCGCTTGCCGGTTGGGCAGCGTCGGTCTGGTTCGGCGTCCCTGATATTTGGTGGCAGGCTTCCACTGCCGCCGCTGTTTATTCGCTCATCCCGCTCCCCGGTACCGATGGCTGGGAAATGATTCATTTGATTCGTATCGCATTTTTGGAGTAGTTTTTTTACGTCAGTTTTCCGGTGGTTCATCCGACGCGCAGAGCGTCGGCGTTTGGTTACGCACAAGGTGGCACGGCCATATCAAAAAAGTTAGGTCAAGCCTTTCAAGGCTTGCAGGTCCAGGACTCTGTCCTGGACCTGCGATTTTTTGAAAAAAATCGAGTAAAACTTTTAGTTTATGACTGACCCCACTGGGTGCGTAATTTTGGGACTCGCTCTGCGCTCGCGTGAATAGACGGGTAGAGGGTACAAAAGAACTGTACCAATACTCGTACCGTTGGGTATGCGATTATCATTCCTTCGTAAACAGTGCGCAGACGGCATCAAAAACAGCCTGTATATTCGCTTCATCTTCAGGAGTGCGCGTGCCCCAGTCGGTGCAGATCGCAATTGCAAACGGTCGCTCGGCATAGACAACTGCGGCTGTATGCAGGTATTGATCCCACCAGCCATATTTTTGCCCGGTCACGTACTCACTGTTGATCAGCCGGTCATCGGCGGCACAGTAACTCGCGGCAAACTCATCGGCATGTTCGGCGCCGCTCTCCATATACCAAAAGGCCATCTCCGCAAAGGTGCAGCAGTCGGCGGCATTGGTCACAGTATCAGTAGAGTCGGTCATGTCGGCAGTGAGGCCGAAGCGATCGGCATTAATCCATTGGTCAAAATCCGTGGACGGAAACTCGCTTTTGAGCATTTCGAGGGCGGTATTATCGGAATAAATCAGCGCGTCGGCAATCAGCTCATGGAGCGAATAGAGAGTGCCGTATTCGGAGAACTGAATAATCCCGGCGTCACCGCGGTGGTTTTCGGCGGTGAAGGGGATGGTCATATTCAGGTCGATTTCACCCGCGTCTGCACGCTCGAACAGCCACAGGGAGTAGGGAAGCTTGAATACACTCGCGATATAATACGCCTGTGTTTCGTTCCAGCTCCACCTTTCACCCGACAACAGATCGCAGAATACCACCGATATTCCAGCCGGACAACCCTCGATTACTGCGTCCACTTCGTCCATCAGTTCCGGGTCAGGGCTAAACGCCTGCTGGATTGCATACCCGTCCTCGTCCAGCCAGATTCCGTCTGCCGTACCATTTCGGACAAGTGTACCGTCTTCACCGGCATACATGCGGCCCTTCTCCGTTTCAATCCAGCCGGTGACCATCTTACGGTCTTCAAACCAGTACCACTCGCCGTCGATTTCCGTCAGACCATCGACAAGCACTCCATCCGACCCGGCATACCGCCAGACCGTGTGCCCGTCTGTTTCGGTTTCAATCCAGCCAGTCGCGAGGGTACCATCCCAATCAAACCAATACCATTCCCCGTCAATTTCCGTCAGTCCGACCGCATAGCCGCCCGATTCCGTCCGCCATTTACGCAGTGCGCCGCTGCCTTCCCAGCCGGGAAGAAAACTGCCGGCGAGTTCTTCGGTGAGCGTTTGGGGGACTGCCATCACTGGCTGCACCTCTCCCGGCAGCGCCGCCAGCTCCGGACGCTTCCCGCAGCCGCTCAGCTGGATAATCAGCAGCAGTATTATCATCATTTTCGTGAATCTCGTCACTTGCAACGCCCTTTCCAAAGGCAAGCTGGACGCAGTTGTCCGCTGCTCTACAATTATTTTCATTATACTGCGTTCTCAATGAATTGACAATATCTTTTTTATATCACTACTGCTTATTTGCATATTATGCAAATTTATGTATATAAGAGAGGACACTTGTTACGAACAAAAACGATTATAACAAAAGTTTTTGTGCAAAACAAAGAAAAAATACTGGAAAATTATATGTATTCATAAAAAATAAAATTTCCTCTTGACATTTCCTGAATTATATGCAAAAATTATTTATTATATGGGTGTGTCGGGTTAACTCGATACTATGAAACCAAAGGAGGTTTATTGTAAATGAAAAAACGTTTATTTGCTGTGGCTATGAGCTTCGGAATGGCAGTTTCTATGCTGCCTGGATTGGCTCTCGCGTCAGATGCCCAGGAATCTTATGTCGCACTCGGCGACAGTATTACGACTGGCTATGGTCTCGCTGATCCCGCCGCCGCTTTCCCGGAACTGGTCGCAGAACAAAATGATTTTTCCCTGACCAATCTGGCTGAGGATGGCGCGACTTCTGCTGACCTGCTGGCAACTGTACAGGATCCTGCTAACCTCGCTGCAATCTCCGGCGCTGATATTGTGACCGTTACCATCGGCGGCAACGACCTGATGAGTGCGCTGTATGAATTCCTCGCCGCAGGGTATCAGGCACTTGACCCCACGATGACCGCTGAAAAAATGCAGGAGCTGCTTGTCAAAGGCGATCCCATTACGATTGCTGCGGCCGCACAGATGATTCCCGATTTTGCGGCGTCTGACCAGGCGGCGGACGCGCTTACCGATATCACGACCAACCTTGCCGGTGCAATCGGCGCGGTTAAGACGGCGAACCCCGATGTGCAGGTCATTGTCGCGACACAGTATAACCCCTATCAGCAGGCTGCGGATGCCGCTGTGGGTGCGACTGCGGAAGCTGCCGGTGTGATTGATACGGCGTTCAATACCGGCGTAACCGTGCTGAATACGGCGATTCAGCAGGTTTGCAGTACTGCTCAGTGCACCGTCGCGGATGTCTATACCACGTTTGCCCAGTCTGATCAGAACCCCTGCAACGCGTCGTTTAAATTTTTAAACCTTGATTTTCATCCCAACACCTACGGCCACACCCTGATCGCAGATCTGGTCAATGGTCTCGTCGATCTGCCCGAAGAAAATACTCCGGCTGTTGAACCTGATCCCGATGTAAGTGAACCCGATACATCTGGGGAAACTGTCGTTCCTCCGGTCGCTTCCGGCTGGAATGAATACAACGGCAACCGTTATTTCCTCCTTGCTGATGGTACTCCTGCCGCCAATGAATGGCTCTGGTATGACAACCAGTGGTACTTCTTTAACGCTGCTGGTGAGATGGTCTCCGCTGACTGGGTAAAATGGAACGGCAAATGGTACTTCCTCTATGCCTCCGGTCAGATGGCTACCAATGCTACAATCGACGGATATTATGTTGATTCCGACGGCGTTTTGGTTCAGTAAAATCTGTATTATGGTATAATCAAAGGCGACTCCGGATTCGGAGTCGCCTTTTGTCGTGTCTGTTATAATATGAAACGGGGATTGTGTCCCCACAATCCCCAAAAAAACTTGGGCTTTGGCAACCACGGCGTTCCCCTTCATCTGCCGAGCCCCCCTTGGCTATAATGTCGGCAAATGACGTCTTGTTTTTTATCTGCCTTCCTGCCCATTCATGTGTTTGTTTTATTGTAGCACATTTTCCGAAGTTTGTAAAGTGTTTTCTTGTGTATTCTGCCCGGCTGCAATACAAACTGCTTCCATTTCAGAACCGTCATGAACGTCATGGAGAGGGCAGAAAAGCAGGGAAGTAACACTTTTTTTATTTACGCCGTAACTTCGCAAAGGATATTATTTTCGCAGGTTGCCGCAATCCGCAGGTTGTCGCAATCCACAGGTTGCTGCAAGGCGACCATCGCAAATTGTTGGAGGAGGCATTCCGTTAGTGGTTGTGCCGCCACACGACTGTCCACTGGACAGTCGGTGGGGAATAGCCGTCGAAAATTTGTCAGCGGCGTGCCGCCCCACGTATTTTTACCTGACTGCGTAAGTCGATAATTCTGCCCTCGCTCGTTTTTTATGGGAAAAGGCCGCATCGAACGGCCTTTTCCCATAGGGGACGCCCTTGCTATGCGTCCCCTACACCCAATACCTGCGGGTATTGGGCTACCCCTTGCTGAGCTATTTTGGGGGAGAGGGGATTTCGCTCCATTGCGATGGAAGCGACCACGGTTCCCTGTGGGAACCGGACCGTTTCCAAAGGAACCTGTATCGCTTGCACAGCAAAACATGCTCTGTCCTGGACCTGCAATTTTTTGAGAAAAAATTGAGTAAAACTTTTACATCATAATCGTACCCACATTGTGCGTGACTTTGGCACTCGCTCTGCGCTCGCGTAAACAGACGGTGTGTGTGCGAAAGAACTGTACCAATACTCGTACAATCTGCCCGCCGCGTTGACTCAGGTTGTTATTATCACAACCGAGGCGGTCGGAACGCCGCCGACCAACGCGAACTAGTCCGTGGCGACACGCCACCCGGCGCGTTCGCTCAGGCTGTTACTATCAGAATCGAGGCCAGTCGGCAGCGCATACATGCGCCAGCGGCCGACCATCGCGAACAAGGGAGCACAGGCACTGTGCCGCTCAACTCTTGATAATATAACGGCCGTCTGCGTAGCCGATTTTGCCGCCGTACTGGATGACGTACCAGCCGTCTGTCTCCCCAAAAATAATAACGGAGCTTCCGTTCGGTATCCCCAATATAACTTTCCCGCTCGTCGACGGTTTATCCCGCAGGTTCAGCCGGCCTCCTCCTGTCTTTACAACACCCGCCATCACTGGCCCAGGTGTGATAAAGGGAATGCCAAAATACCGCGTCAGTCCTTCGACAATGTTCGCGGCAATTGCGTCCAGGTTCCCTGTAATCCAGTTCGCGTCCTGTTCGTTGTCATGGTAGGCAAGCTCGATAAATACCGACGGGGCTTTTGTCTGGCGAACTTCTCCCAGACGGGTCGTCGATGCGGTTCGTACCGTCCCTGGGTAAATTGCGCGCAGGCTTTCTGCAACATCTTCGGCAGCTTCCTTGCCTTTTGTACTGCCGGGATAGTAGTAGACCTCGCTCCCTCTTGCCGAGCCGTACTGCCCCTCAGGTGCAGCGTTGGAGTGCAGCGCAAGGTGCAGGTCATAATTCCCGGCATTCGACGCACGTATCGAACTTACCGCCGTCATATCCGGTGTATTCCGCGTAAACCCGATTCCGCTTGCCCGCAGATACGGCTCCATTCGGTCCGCAAGCTCGTTCATCCAGTATTCTTCGCTTCCGCCAGTTACATACAGGTTCGCCTGTTGGGTTGATGGGCTGAGGTAAATCGTGGGCATAAGTATCCATCCTTTCGACATGTCGTTGATTATATTATATGTGAAACAGGAAAGAACTGTGCTTTTATGTATAATCTGCCCGGCGCGTTCACTTAGGTTGTTATCATCACAACCGAGGCGGTCGGAACGCCGCCGACCATCGCGAACTGGGAGCGCAGGCTCTGCGCAAAAAAATTGAAAAAAGGTGTTGACAAATCTGTTTTCTTCTGGTATAATACCAATTGTTCCGTTGAGAACAAATCACGGAACACAAAAAATGAATGCAGATGTGGCGGAATTGGCAGACGCGCTACTTTGAGGTGGTAGTGAGGTTTCTCGTGTGGGTTCAAGTCCCGTCATCTGCACCATATGCGGATATGGCGGAATTGGCAGACGCGCTAGATTCAGGTTCTAGTGACTTCACGGTCATACAGGTTCAAGTCCTGCTATCCGCACCATATGGACGAGTTCCCGAGTGGCCAAAGGGGGCAGACTGTAAATCTGTTGCGTAAGCTTCGATGGTCCGAATCCATCCTCGTCCACCAAACAGACTGGACATTGATTTGTCCAGTCTGTTTCTCTATATTCTGTTTATCATAACTGTTTGCGGGGTCTCAGCCGGGAGAGTTTCGGCTTAGACCCCGTTTTTTATTCCGGCAGTATATCTGCCCGTTTTTGCCCAAATACTATTCAAAATGGGGGTGTCTGATTTGAAACTCATTATGTCTGACAGGCCGCTCGACCTCGTCATTAACCAACCGGATATTCACCTGATTGATTTGTCTGCACTTAAAATTACGAACTGTGTCGGGTGTTACGGATGCTGGACTAAAACGCCCGGCAAATGCGTCATCCGTGACGATGCTGTTAAAGTTTACCCGTTGATCGCAGAAAGTGACGCCGTTATTTATGTCAGCCGTCTGCGGTACGGCGGCTATGATACGATTATGAAAACGATGCTGGAGCGGGCAATTCCTGTCCAGCAGGCGTTTATCCGTCTCGTTGACGGCGAAACCCATCATGTACAACGTGATGTCCGCCCAAAATCCGCTGTGATTGTCGCATACGGCGATATCTCCGACGCTGAAAAACATGTCTTTAAACAGCTTATCGCTCGGAATTCCCATAATATGAATTTTACGTCCAGCCGTGTGATTTTTACCACTGAACAGCTGGTCGAAAAAACGGTTGCAAACGAGGTGAAAAAATGGCAAACATCCTCATTCTAAATGGCAGCCCTCGTGCGCCAAAATCGAATTCCCGCCGTTATGCTGAAATCTTCAGCAAATATTGCTCTGGTAAACCGGCGTACTTTAATATCTCACGCTCTAATCATGCCGCATTATGTGAGCAGGTCGACGGCTGTTCAGAGCTGGTGTTTGTATTCCCGCTCTACGCCGACAGTATCCCCGTTACGCTCCTGAATTTCCTGAAATCCCTTGAGCAGCACCCACTGCGCAATAAGCCGACGGTCTCGGTTCTGATTAACTGCGGCTTTCTGGAGACATTTCAGAACGACGTCGCTGTCAGTATGATGCAGCTGTTTTGCCAGCAAAACGGCTATCAGTTCGGGTCGGTTCTTAAAATCGCCAGTGGGGAAGCGATTCTCGATACTCCGTTTAAACTGCTTATTGCCCGTAAAATCCGGCTGTTTGCACGTTCGATTGAACGTGCACGCTATCGTATTTATCAGACAACGATGCCATTGCCGAAAAAGGTGTTTATTCGGGCGTCGACTGCCTATTGGACAGAGTACGGCCGTAAAAACGGAGTTACCCCGCAGCAAATGCGCTCTATGAACATAGAGTAAGTTATTATTGCTTTTCTTGTACTCTCTACCCGTCTATTCACGCGAGCGCAGAGCGAGTCCCAAAATTACGCACTCAGTGAGGTCGATAATAAATTAAAAGTTAGGTCAAGCCTTTCAAGGCTTGCGGAAGTCCAGAGGGCAGAGCACGGTTTGCGTTGCAAACCACACAGTTTCCTCTGGAAACTGTCCGGTTCCCATAGGGAACCGTGGTCGCATCTCCGCAGAGAGCGAAATCTCTTTACGCCAAACAAAGATCAGGAGAGCACGAGAACCCTATCAAGGGGGTCTCGTTATGGGAAGGTGGTTCGATGCCAC
>CALXCO010000053.1 GCA_944386805.1 uncultured Clostridia bacterium | reverse complement strand
GTGTTGCCGGATATAGTAATTACATGACCATCTTCATCAACCAAATTCCCATCATCGTTCCAGCTGTAACCTTCGCCGAAAAGCTTATCAATATCAGCATCCGAAAGGGAGCCTTCCTGTGAGTCAGTTTTCGAGAAGGTGAACGAACCATCTTGGTTTTTGGTGACAGTGTAGTCACCGATGATCGTTTTGCTTCCACTTGCCATGCCCTGCCAGTCAAACGTACCATTTGAAATACTGGTTTCGACATCCGAAGTGATTTCTCCTTCGATTTCAGCTGTTTCATCTTCGGTCAATTCAGGAGTTGTTTCAATCTCACCTGTAATCGTTCCTGAAACAGTCGTTTCAGTAGTCTGACTGCCGGGAGTGGTGGTTGTAGTGGTTTCCGTGATGCTGCCATCAGGATTAACGGTCTGAGTAGTTTCCGATTCCGCGTGTTCGGTATCGTAGACAGGAGGCTGAACCGTCTCGACAGTGGTTTCTTCTTTGGTTACATCACCGATAACCAGTTCGTCTTCGGTTACAGTTCCCTCTGAAACCATGCTGTTGTTTTCTTCAGAAGGTTCAGGAGTTTCCCAGTCGACATCAACATTTTCAGAAGAGAGAACAGTTTCTGTGAGGACATTCTCAGAAATCTTTTCGTTGGATGAAGTGCCGGTAGTTGGGATGTTTTCTGTTGTGTCAGTGTCTGTTACGTCGCCAGCAAACGCCGGAACGGAGAGTGCTGCACCAGCCAGCGCAAGGGTAATTGCGGTAGCGGAAATGCCTTTGTACCAGTTTTTCTTGTTCATTTTTTTAGCCATTGTTCATTCTCCTTACATAGATAGTGTAATTGATTTGAACAAATGGCGGCCGGGCTGACCTGTCACATAAGCGATTTAGTCCCCATAGCTTTGCGTCACGCACTTTCGTACGTTTTGCCTTTTTCATTTGAATTATATTACGGCAAAAGCCTGTAATATCGGAATAGAATCATGTATTTGTCGTTCGAGAACCCGATCCTACAGAGGTGAAAGAGTTCCGTCACCTTATATATGTCCCTCCTTTCGTATATATTATAACTAGCAAATTAAATATAGTCAATAATTGCGATTATTTTTTTGAAAATTTAATTTGAATTAGCGTTAAAATTTAATTTTATGAAAGGCTTGACATGAATTTAACCAGATGTTATAATCTGAGTGTACTAGGACGCATAATACAGTTCATACACTTTGCCGGAAAGGAGGAATCTTATGTTTCAAATCGATCTTCGGGGTGGAAAAGGTGCCATTTACCAGCAGCTGAAAGATGAAGTCATCCGGCTGTGCAGTATGGGCATCCTGACGTCTGACGATCAGCTGCCGAGCGTGCGGGCACTGGCACGGGAACTGGGCATCAATCCCAATACCGTCGCCAAGGCATACAGCCAGCTGGAAGCGGATGGCATCACCTATTCGGTCGCCGGCAGGGGAAGTTTTATCCGGGGAGATGTTTTTCAGATGGAAGACGTGCGCAAAAAAATGCTGGGGGATTTTACCGAAGCAGCCAGGAAGGCCAAGTCGCTGGGATTTCAGAAAAGCGAACTGATTGACCAGCTGAATGTGATCTATGACGGCACAGGGGAGGCCGCCGTATAATTGGCAACGGTCCTGATTGGGAAATGGGACCTGAAAAGGAGGAACAGATATGATCCGAGTTGAGAATCTGGTCAAGCGGTTTGGCAGTTTCGCGGCGCTTGACAATATTACGCTGGACATCACGTCCGGGTCGATTTACGGCCTTGTCGGTTCAAATGGCGCCGGAAAATCGACGCTGATGCGCTGCATCGCCGGGATTTATGAAGCAGAGGAAGGGCATTTGTGGGTCGACAGCGACCCGGTGTACGAGAACCCGCAGGTCAAGGCCAAAATCTTTCTGGTCGCAGATGAACCGTGGTTTATCCAGCAGTCCAACCTGTACCAGATGAAGCAGTTTTACCGCCGGTTTTATCCGGAGTTTGACAACGACATCTATGACGAACTGGTGGAAGGGTTTTCGCTGCCGGAACGCAAGCGGATTTCGACCTTTTCAAAAGGTATGAAACGACAGGCGGCATTTTTGCTGGGAATGGCGGTCAAGCCGCAGTACCTGATGCTGGATGAATGCTTTGACGGACTGGACCCGGTCAAACGGCAGATTGTCCGCAAGGTATTGTGCGACGCAGTCGCCGAGCGGAATATGACGGCGATTATTTCCAGCCACAACCTGAAGGAACTGGACGAACTGTGTGATACGGTCGGGATTCTGCATAAAGGGCAGCTGCTCTACTCCAAAGACCTGGACAGCCTGAAAGGTGAAGTGCATAAAATCGAAGTTGTCTTTGAATCGGCAGTCGATCAGCAGAAGCTGGAGCAGGTGCTGCCGGTGATGGCAATGGAAGTCAGAGGCCGGTTCTTTACGCTGATTGTCCGTGGGAGCATGGATGATATCGAGCAAAAGCTGGCGCATTTCAAGCCGCTGGCAATTGAAGCGATGCCGCTGACACTGGAAGAGGTATTCATGTACGAGATGGAGGTGAAGGGCTATGACGCGAACGTCATTTTTAAAGATTGACGGGAAAAGGTCATCGCCCAGTGCCACCAAAATAAACAGCGCATACGCGGTCTTTAAGGATACGGTCATCCGCTGCCGGAATCCGTTCGTTCTGTATCTGGTTGCGATGGTCATATTTGGGCCGATTGGATTTTTGATGGAATATGGGGATGCTTTCCGGTATATTGGGAAGGACACCTATTATAATGTAACCGTTCCAGGCCTGTCGGCATTGGGACTTTTGACGACGGTGGGTGCCTCGATTGTCATTCCGATGGTTTTGTTTTCTTACTTTGACAACCGCCGGGCATTGGACACCTTCCATCTGCTGCCGGTGACCAGAAACAAGATGTTTTTGGGCAATATCAGTGCGGGACTTTTCCTTCTGTTTGCGCCCTATCTGGTGACAATCCTGCCGGTTATGGCAGTTGTCGATATCCTGAGAGCCTGCATTGATACTGCCAGCCGAGGCAACGCGATCAACTGGGCAAATATCTGGAGCACCTTTGCCGGAGAAAATTTGCAGCTGACGTTGATCGTTGCAGTGACTGCACTGATGTTTTACCTGCTGATGAGCTTTCTGATGCTGTGCTGTTCGACGATACTGGAAAGCATCGGGTATTTTGCCATCGTGATGTTGGGGTATATCGGTCTGGTTGTCATGGGCATGAATCTGATTGGCAACGCAACTTTTGGCTATACCAGACATGGATTTTGGCTGACGGATATATTGTACCGTTTTTCGCCGATCTATTACTTTATCTCCTCCGGCGGAGATCGTGATGTCTGGCCGTATGTGCTGCAAATGACGCTGCTGTCAGTTGTATTCGGCCTGCTGGCATGGCGCCGGGCAGTCTCCCGCAAGAGCGAACAGGCGGGAGGGTATATCTGGAGCCCGGTGTACTATGTTTCGGCAATCGGCGGCTCATTGGTAGTTGGGCTGGCTGCCTATGAGATATTTACGGGTTCCGGAACGGCTTTTTCGCTGTTTATTGGTATCCTGCTTGGAATGCTGGCCTATGTTATTCTGGATACGATTCGCAACCGTGGATTCAAAAACATTGTCCGTTCACTGATGACCGGTGTGATTGGTGTAGTGGGTGTCGGTGCATTTTCGGCGCTGGTGGTGGTCACCGGAACGTTTGGGTATGAAAAATGGCTGCCGACTGAGGATAATATCGCAAGCGTCAGTATTTCGGACGGAAACTTTCTGGATGGTTTCCCGCTCAGCGATTCGGACAGCATTCATCAGGTCATTTCTTTCCATCAGGCAGTCCTCGCCAACCAGACGACGGTCGAAGATGGACTGAATCAGCCGTTGGTAGAATATCTGCCGTACGAATTTGACGATAATCAGGCTGCCTATGCTTATGGCGAAACCACGGTGGACATTGCGTACACGCTGAAAAACGGTCGGGTCGTCACCCGTCAGTATGATAACGTCCCGCTGACCCTGACCCGGTATCTGTATCAGATCGCCGGTTCGACTGTCTATTCCTGCGCAATCGCCGACCAGCTGGAACAATTTTCGGTTGACCTGCCGATCTTGCCGGTCGATGGTACTCAGTTTATCAATGAAAATGAAGATGATCTGCGGTACGAAATCTCAGTATCCAGCACGACCTATAATCTACTCAGTGCCAAACAGTCTATTCCACTGAAAAAGCAGGCGGCAAAGGATTTGATGGCGGCACTTGCCGAAGACTTTCGCCGCCGTCCGGAAGGATGGAAGGTCAATCCACAGGAACAGCCGATTGGAAAGCTGTCGTTTTTTGTGGATGACCCCACCTATACGGATGATGTAACCTATCGCACCTATGAACTGTATCTATATGGATGCGATCTGAACACGCTGGAACAGCTGGAAGCGTTCGGGTATTATAGCCCGGATACCGGCGAAATCAAAGACACTGTTCCGCAGAATGAGAGCTTCAACTTTGAATTGGCAGTGATTGCACCCGAAGACTACACCGGTGCAGCAGCTTCCAGAGACGCCGGCATTTTCCATTTCTCGAATGAGCATATCAGAGCTGTCGGTTGGTCGTATGAGGATGTCAATGCCGAAGAAGGCGGGATGCTGATATTGAACAGCGGTGAGAAAGTACCTGTCTGTCAGCGTGATCTGCCGCTGTCGGAAATCGAAGAACTGCTCAGCAAGGTGATGATGGTCGGTTATTCGGATGAGCCGATGACTGTTTTATGGTTGAGCGGAAATACCTATCTGATTCCGGAAGAGAACGTGGAAACAGTGAGAGAGCTAGTTTTTGGATAAGATGGGAGAAAAGGTTGGATATATGAGATGGAGGTGAAGGGCTATGACGCGAACGTCATTTTTAAAAATGAGCGGGAAGGATTCTTCGTCCAGACCCGCTACAATCAACAGCGCATGGGCCGTTTTTAAAGATACGGTGATTCGCTGCCGCAATCCGTTTATTCTGTATCTGGTCGCGATGATTATATTCGGGCCGATTGGATTAATCATGGAATATCCGAATCTTCAGGGTCGGCTGGCTGTAGCGGACACATATTCCCTGTCGATTTCGCTGCCGTCACTGGCACTGTTGGGACTGATGACAACAGTTGGAGCGTCGATTGTCATTCCGATGGTCATATTCTCCTATCTGGATAACCGCCGGGCAATGGATACCTTCCACGCACTGCCGGTTACCAGAGGAAAGATGTTTTTGGGCAATATCGGCGCAGGTCTGTTCCTGCTGTTTGTGCCCTTTCTGGTGTCGATGCCTGTGACGGCCGGTATAATCGATTATTATACCGCGGCGTTCGGCGCAAAGCACAATCAAAACAGTTTTGCAGAAAACTTTAGCGGTGAATACCTGAAAGTGATTCTGGCGGTAGCTGTTGCGGCGCTGCTTTGCTACATGCTGATGAGCTTTTTGATGTTCTGCTGCTCGACGATACTGGAAAGCGCAGGGTATTTTGCTATCGTCATGCTGGGTTATCCGGCATTGCTGGCAATGGGTTTTGAACGAATCAGAGAAGCTACCTTTGGATTCTGCTCAGACGGTCTCTGGCTCTATGATTTTCTGAAACGGTTTTCTCCGATTTATTGCTTCCTGTCGCTGTCATATAAAGACCAGTTCTGGCTGTATCAGTTGCAGATGGTACTGGTTGCCCTGGTCTTTGGTCTGCTGGCATGGCGGCGGGCAGTTGTCCGCAGGAGTGAACAGGCAGGCGGATTTGTCTGGCTGCCAGTCTATTACATTGCAGCAATTGGCGGTTCACTCGCTGTCGGAATGGGTTCGGCACGGGTTTTCGGCTATGCCTTGAGCGGGATGACGGTTATTGTATCGGTACTGCTGGGGGTTCTGGCCTATGTCATTCTGGATACGATTCGCAACCGTGGATTTAAAAACATTGTCCGTTCACTGATTGTCAGTGCGGTGAGTGTCGCGGGCGTTGCGGTATTTTCGATATTGGTCGTTGTAACCGGAACTTTCGGATACGAACACTGGCTGCCGGTAGAGGATGATATTGAAAACGTTGTTGTTTATGATGAGAACCTTAACGGTTTTCCGCTCAGTGACGCAGAAAGCATTCATCAGGTGGTTTCTTTCCATCAGGCAGTCCTTGCCAATCAGAAAAACATTGAAGGCGGACTGAACCAGCCGCTGGTGGAATATCTGCCGTATGAGTTTGATGAAAACCAGGCAGCATATGCTTATGGCGCGGAAAGTGTAAGTATTGAGTATACAATGAAAAATGGCCGGATTATTACCCGTCAATACAATAACATTCCGTGGACACTGACCCGATATCTGTATGAAGTCGCTGGTTCTGTCCAATATACCACCATGATTGCCGACCAGCTGCAGGCCGTTTCCGAAACGTTGCCGATGAGGGCATATGAATACGGAACCGAAGGAAACTGGCGGTACGAGTTTCAGCTTTCTGACCGGCTGGGATTGTGCCTGAGTAACTTCACGACGATGCCGTTGACGGAGGAAGATGCCCGTACCTTTATTGCAGCACTGGCGGAGGATTTCCGGCGCCGGCCGGAAGGATGGAAGACCAATCCGGGCACCCAGCCGGTAGGGGCAGTTTCCTTTCATGTAGAAAAGGATTATACAGTTGCCGGAGCAACTCCTATCACCTATTATGAACTGTATATCTATGAGTGTGATCTGAACGCCCTTGATTTGCTGGAACAGTTTGGCTATTACGAGGCGGATTCGGGTATGTTGTACAACGGTGAGCCTTTTGTGGAGACAGTTGAAATGACCTTCGGTATCGTCACACCAGAAGAATATCCGAATCCAACTGAATACATGGAAGGTGACATCTTCCATTTCTCTGGTCGGAATATCGGCTACCTTTCTGAATATGACGATGGTTTTTATTATGAAGAAGAGCCGAAGACATACGAGGATAAACTTGCTGCGTCTGATCAGCCAACGGCTGCCGTCCAGGAAGTGACAGCGGACAGCAATGCCGGTGAAATTACCCGTGTCCGGTTGTCCAATGATGCGGTGATTGACGTCATCCGCAGGAATTTTACTTCGGAAGAAATGAACACGCTGTTTGATCTGATTAAATATGTCGGCTATTCGGATGAACCGATGCCGGTTCTGCTGATCGATCATCAGACCTATCTGATTCCGGAGGAGAACGTTGAAGCTGTGAGAGAACTGATTTTTGGATAAGGCAGCGTGGTTTCACGCGCAGAATGCTTAGCAAGCTAAATTTTAAATCCCACTTAGGGGTAAAAGTTAAGCGAAGCGCCATTTTGGGGAGAATAGGTGATAGCGGCCGGCAGGGTAAAACCTGCCGGCCGCTTGCTGTTGTCGGAGAGAAAATTTGAAAATGTCCTTGACAAACTGTGCTTATCTGTATATACTGGATATGTACAGATATACACGAGATTGCACACTAAGGAGAGGATGCCCACTTGACCATCATTATCGAAAACGCTTCTCCGCTGCCAATCTATGAGCAGATTATCCAGCAGGTACGTGCCCAGATTCTGTCGGGTGAGTTAAAGGAAGGGGAGATGCTTCCCTCCATCCGTGCACTGGCAAAGGATCTGCGGATCAGCGTCATCACCACCCGGCGTGCGTATGATGAGCTGGAGCGGGAAGGATATATCCAGACAGTCGCAGGCCGCGGCAGTTTTGTCGGACGGCGGTCGGCCGAACTGGTGCGGGAGGAAAACCTGCGCCGGATTGAACAGCTGCTGGGGGAAGCATTACAGCTCGCCGGACAGTCGGGAATTGGTATCGCACAGCTGGAAGAAATGCTCCGGCTGCTGGCCGAAACAGATGAGCAGAAAGGATGACACGGAATGTCGGATGCGATTGTTGTACGTCATATGAAAAAGAAGCTGGGGAATTTTACCCTCGGCCCGATTGATCTGCATCTGCCGGAAGGATGCGTGATGGGTCTGATCGGTGAAAACGGCGCCGGTAAATCGACGCTGATCAGCCTGCTGACCGGTCTCAAACACCCGGACAGTGGGGAGTATACCCTGCTTGGAGAGGCAGACGCCGGTCTGGTCCATGAGAATTTGGGAATTGTGCTGGACATTCCGGGCTTTCCGTCTTCGCTGACCGCCGATGAAATCGGAAAGCTGGTCGCGCCCGGTTTTGCCAACTGGGACGCAGAGCTGTATGCGCGGTACTGCCGGGAATTTGCGCTGCCGGATAAGACACGTTTTGGAAAATATTCCCGCGGCATGAAGATGAAGCTGTCCATTGCGGTGGCGCTGGCCCATCACCCGCGGCTGTTGATACTGGACGAACCGACCGGCGGTCTTGATCCGGTCATGCGGGATGAAATACTCGATATCTTTTACGAATTTATGCAGGACGGCAGCCATTCGATTTTGATTTCGTCGCATATCCTGTCCGACCTCGAAAAAATCTGCGACTATATCTCGTTCATCCATCAGGGTAAAATCCTGCTGTCGGATGAAAAGGACAGGATGAAAGAAGAGTACGGTATCTTTAGCGGCAGCAAATCCCGTCTGGCGGGACTTGGCAATGCTGTAAAGGCGGTACGGCAAACGGCGTCGGTCTGTGAAGCACTGGTGCTGCGTCAGTATTGTCCCGAAGCGCGCCCGGCAACGCTGGAAGAATTGATGGTATTTTTGCTCCGGTTTGGAAAGGAGAATCATGATGAATAAGGTATGGGCACTGTTTCGCGGAGATGTTCGTTCGGTTGTTCGGTGCAACAAAATTTTGCTGGTAATGATATTCGGGTATCAGGTGGCCTATGTGTTTGGAGCGCTTAGTTTTCTGGGAATTTTGACTGTCGTGCTTGGTGGGATGCTCGCGTACACTTCGATTGCGATGGACGAACGGGATGGATGGAACCGGTTTGTCCTGACGACCGGATATACACGAAAAGAGTATGTGCTTTCCAAATACCTGCTTGCAGTGGTCGGGACCATATTCTGCGCATTGACGATGGGCGTGTTTTCACTGATCGGCATAACGGTGGGTAAAATGAATTCCGATAACAGCATCCTACCTCTCCTGCCGGTGCTGATTGGCGGAACACTGATCATGCTGTCGGTTGCACTGCCGCTGTCCTTCTGGTTCGGGATGGAAAAGGCACGTCTGCTCAGTATTTTGATTATTGCGCTTGCCTGTGGTTTTACCGGTGCGTTTGCCGGGTTCACAGAAGGGAATGACGGGCTGCCGTTTCAGGGCTGGAGCTTTACCGGACTGATGATGATCGTGGTATCGGTGATTATACTGGCTGTGTCGGTCATGATTTCCCTGAAAGTTTTCGACAGAAGAGAATTTTAAAAAAATGTCGGATTTTCGATGCGGTTTCTCTTGTATATTCCGTCCCGATGCGTTATAATATAACTATACTGCTGTCGGTATTGGCTGATGGCTCAATTGTACGTCAAGGAAGGATGAAGAGAAATGTACGATAAGACGATGACCTTTTCGGTAAACGACGATAAAGAGCGGGAAATGCGTGAGACACTCGTGACCGTGTACAATGCGCTCAAGGAAAAGGGATATAATCCCGTAAGCCAGATTGTCGGCTATATCCTTTCCGAAGACCCTACCTACATCACCACCCATCATAATGCCCGCAGCCTGATCCGACGGATTGACCGGGACGAGCTGCTGCAGGCAATGGTTAAGGATTACCTGAAAGACTGATCGCTGAAAAGCTTAGACAGATGAAAAAACGCATCGCGATGAATTTCTCGCGATGCGTTTTTGTTTACTGTTATCCGAGCGAACTAAATGTGCATGCGTCTGGAAAGCTCGGCGAGGAATGCGCGGGTACGGAAGACAATCAGCCCGGCAATCACCAGAAATGCAGTGACCGAGGTGATAACCGACGGAAACTCTACCGTCGCCCATCCAAAGATCAGACAAACAAACGGAATCAGGCTGTATGCTGTCACCACGATCAGATGAATCAGATATTCCTGTTCTTCGGCTTTCAGAATCCTTGCCAGGACAAAATCCGCCACCAGCGTGATTTCACAGCAGATCGGCAGAACATAGTTGACCGCCCATCCGTGGTTCCCGGTAAACCGGTCCCAGATCAGGCAGAGGATGGTGACCAGCAGCAGCTGACAGGTCAGGTTCTTGAAAATCCTGGTCCGGAAACGGATTGCGGCAGAAATGGCAATCCAGCCGCTGAGGATGCCGCCGATGGCAAAGAATATCCAGACGGCGCCTCTTGTGAAGGCAAACTCTACCACCAGACAGATTGCCAGCGCGGCCAGTGCGGTAAAGTTGAGCAGCTTGCGCAGCAGTCCACGGTCGTATTTGGGTGCAGGCGGACGAGGGAACGCTTCCAGCAATGGTTCCGGGCTGCCGACCAGCTCACCCTGACACAACGGACAACAGCGTTTGTAACCATTGACATTGACCCCACAGTTTTTACATTGCTGCATGGTCGCTTCCCCCTTTCTGGTTTTTATCAGAGGAGCCGTCCGAATCCGGCACCGATGCGCTGTCTTCTTCCGGTTCAGCATAGTAGTCATTGCAGCGGATTTCGACCGGAATGCCGGCTTCGGTCAGACGCCGGAAGAAGTTTTTCTGAATTTCGGTCCCGGCAAACGCCGAGGTAAAGCCCAGTGAAAGGGTATCTCCACAGGAAACAAGCGTCAGCTGTAGTTTCAGCGTACTTGCAAAAGCGCTGAACAGCCGGATGTAGCGCATCATTTCTTTTGGCATGACAGCCCGTCCGACATTGGAAATAACCGCCGTTTCTGCACGGTCGCTCAGCAGCTTGGCAATCCGCAGGACAAAGTTCTTGAGCGGAAGGGGAGCGAGCTGAACGGCAAGATTGTGTTCCAGTGCAGCGAGGTTGTTCATACGGATTTCCAGCTTTTCGCGGGTCAGTTCCTCTTTAAACCCCTTGTCGACTTCCGAAACGATATCGCCGAATTTGCCGTTGCGTTTGCTGAAATTGTAGGAGACGTCGATCATCCCGAAAAAGTTGCGGGCTGTGTCAGACGGGAAATAGGTACGCAGATTGACCGGTACACCCAGTACAATCGGCCGCCGGTTGGCAGATGCCGGCATTTCACTCCGCAGTGCTTCCATGAAAACTGCGGTCAGAAATACGGTCATCGTCGTGCCGTAGCTGTGCGCCGCGTCCAGTATCGCATGAACCGGTGCCACCCCTTCGATAATCTGAAGGCCGTCCCGGTCGGAGTGTTCCACCGGGACATTGAATGCCCGTGGCTCGTTGTTCTTTTTGCGGTGGGTGTGTACCTTTTTATAATATTTCCGGAAGGAGTCGGACTGTCTGCCCGCTTCTGAACCGTCGTCCGGCAGCACAGGCGGCGTATTCCCAAAATCGTCCGGGTGCGCCAACAGCAGATAATGATATACAATCGTTTTCAGAAAGCTGACCGCGCCGGTCCCGTCGGTCAGTGCATGAAACATCTCCAAATTGATGCGCTTTTTATAGTAGCTGACCTCAAACAGCAGGTTCCGGCTGCCGTTTTCGTACAGCGAACCGCATACCGTCCGTGATTCGGGGACGACCTGCGGTCGGAGGTCGGTCTGTTCAAAATAATACCAGAACGCGCCGCTCTTCATGATGACCAGATAGGCCGGGAATTTTAATACGGCTTTATCGACTGCCTGCTGCAGCAGATTCGGGTTAATCTCTTCGGTCAGCTCACAGGAGAAGCGAAAAACACAGGTATTGGTGCCCATGTTGCTGGGCGGGAAGATTTTTGCAGCATTGTCCAGTCTGGACCAGGCGCGTTTTTTGTTATTGTCCTGAAGTGTCATCCGCGTCCTCCTCTCCTTTTTCGATTCTGACCCGTCCGTTGAGTCTGTTTTCCAGGAAGGTATTGGGTGCACCCTCGGTGGCGTCCAGAAAGTCCCGCATCAGCTCACAGGCACATTCAAACTCCGGCGAACCGACATGGGAGATAAACCCATGAATCGCACCTTCCAGCCGGTTGATGACGACCCGGCTGCCGGCCTCAGCCAATGCACGGCCGTATGCTTCACCCTCATCCCGCAAAGGGTCATGTTCCGCGGTAATAATCAGGGTATCCGGCTGATCGGACAGATTCTTTTCCAGCAGCGGCGCGGCATATGGGTCATACCAGTCATCTG
>CALXCO010000052.1 GCA_944386805.1 uncultured Clostridia bacterium | reverse complement strand
TTCTGCCCTTTTTCTTTATTTTACCACATCTAAAAGAAAAAGCCCAGTTTTCACTGGACTTTTTCGACAGACTGAGAGGGGTACGAATAACTCGTATCCCTCTGATTTTTATTATTTAAACATATCTTTCAGCTTATCGCCGAACGACTTTTTCTTGGGGCTCTGCTTTTCCGTCAGCGACTCCTCGAATTCACGCAGCTTTGCCTTCTGTTCGCGTGTCAGACCTTTCGGGACTTCCACTACAACGGTGACATACTGATCGCCGCGTCCACGGGAGTTAAGCCGCTGAACACCTTTTCCGCGCAGACGGAAAACGGTACCCGGCTGGGTTCCCTCCGGCAATGTATACGCGACTGTGCCATCGATGGTCGGGACAGTCAGTTCGTCGCCGTTGACCGCCTGATAAAAGCTGACCGGAATTTCGCAGCGGATATCGTATCCTTCCCGACGGAAGGTCGGATGGGATGCAACGCTGACCGTTACCAGCAGATCGCCTGCCGGACCGCCGTTCAGTCCTGCATTGCCGCGTCCACGCAGGGACAGGGTCTGTCCATCGTCGATACCGGCCGGAATATCCACTTCAATCGTCGAAGCGGAACTGGTCGTTCCTCTGCCGCCGCACTTGGAGCAGGTCTTTTCGATAATCTTACCACGTCCGCCGCAGGCGTCACACGGACGCTGGGAAGCAATCATGCCAAAAGGCGTGCGCTGCTGAACCCTTACCGTACCGGTACCGCCGCAGGTCGGGCAGGTCTTCATTGCGGTACCATGGTCGGCACCTGTACCGTTACATTCTTTGCACTGTTCGGTGCGGGTAACGCTGATCTTCTTGGTCACACCCTTGCAGGCATCCATAAACGAGATGGAAATCTGCACATGGATATCACTGCCGCGGCGCGGTGCATTCGGATTGGCGCTTCTTCTGCCGCCGCCAAAGCCGCCGCCGAAAAAGTCCTCGAAAATCGATCCGATATCACCCATATCTCCGCTGAATCCGCCAAACCCGCCAAAACCGCCGCCAGCGCCTGCACCCCCGCCGTAGCTGGGATCGACGCCGGCGAAGCCAAACTGGTCATACCGCTGCCGCTTCTGAGGGTCGGAAAGGATTTCGTACGCCTCATTGACCTCCTTGAACTTTTCCTCCGCCTGTTTATCGCCGGGGTTCAAGTCAGGATGGTATTTTTTTGCCATCTTGCGGTAGGCTTTTTTTAGTTCATCCTCGCTGCATCCCTTCTGGACGCCGAGGACTTCATAATAATCACGTTTGTCAGCCAATGGCTTCTCCTCCTCCGCCACAGCCGAAGGCTGCGGGATTTGTCCGGGCAGAACCCCTAAAACCGCAATACAGGGCAAGCGGCAAAATGCCGCTTACCCGGTATCATCGGCCGGGATTTGCCCGCCTGTTGTTATTGATTAGTTGTTGTTATCATTGACCTCACGGAAGTCTGCATCCACAACGTTGGGATCGCTGTTCTGGGTGTTTCCGCCCATATTGCCGCCCATGTTGCCCATGTCAGGACCAGCTGCACCCTGAGCGCCGCCCTGAGCAGCCTGTGCCTGGTACAGTTTCTCAGACAGAGCATAGAAAGCTTTCTGCAGTTCATCCTGTTTGGTCTTGATCAGGTCGATATCGTTACCCTTGAGGGCTTCTTTCAGGTCGTTCAGTTTGGACTCGACCTCGCTCTTTTCAGAAGCAGAGACCTTGTCGCCGACTTCCTTCAGAGTCTTCTCAGTCTGGAAGACCATCTGGTCAGCATTGTTGCGGGTATCAACCGCTTCTCTTGCCTTCTTGTCTTCAGCAGCGAAAGCCTCAGCCTCGCGGACAGCTTTATCGATATCTTCCTTACTCATATTGGTAGAGGAGGTGATGGTGATCTGCTGTTCCTTGCCGGTGCCCAGATCCTTAGCGGATACATGAACGATACCGTTTGCATCGATATCGAAGGTTACCTCGATCTGAGGAACTCCACGGGGAGCTGCAGGGATACCGTCCAGACGGAACATACCCATCGACTTGTTATCCTTTGCGAATTCACGTTCGCCCTGCAGGACATGAATCTCAACCGAGGTCTGACCATCAGCAGCAGTCGAGAAGATCTGGCTCTTCTTGGTCGGGATGGTGGTGTTACGGTCGATGATTCTGGTGAAGACGCCGCCCAGGGTTTCCAGACCCAGAGACAGAGGCGTGACATCCAGCAGCAGCAGGCCCTTGACTTCACCGCCGAGGACACCGCCCTGAATAGCAGCACCGATTGCGACACATTCATCCGGGTTCAGGTTCTTGGAAGGTTCCTTACCGGTTGCGTTCTTGACAGCTTCCTGAACAGCGACGATTCTGGTAGAACCACCGACCAGCAGGATCTTGTTCAGATCTCTTGCAGTCAGGCCAGCGTCGGACAGAGCCTGTTTAACCGGGCCCATGGTCGCGTCGACCAGGTCAGAGGTCAGTTCGTTGAATTTAGCACGGGTCAGGGTGACATCCAGGTTCTTAGGCGTGCCGGTCTTGTCAACGCAGATGAACGGCAGGGTGATCTGGGTGCTGGTAACACCAGACAGGTCGATCTTTGCCTTTTCAGCTGCATCTTTCAGACGCTGCATTGCCATCTTATCACCGGTCAGGTCAACACCGTCAGAGGTCTTGAAGCCCTGAACCAGCCAGTCGATAATTCTCTGGTCGAAGTCATCGCCGCCCAGGTGGTTGTTACCGGCAGTTGCCAGAACTTCCTGAACGCCTTCACCCATCTCAATGATGGAGACATCGAAGGTACCGCCGCCGAGGTCGTATACCATGACCTTCTGGTCGCCTTCCTTATCAGCGCCATAAGCCAGAGCAGCTGCGGTCGGTTCGTTGATGATACGTTTTACATCCAGGCCTGCGATGTGACCAGCGTCCTTGGTTGCCTGACGCTGTGCATCGGTGAAGTAAGCCGGGCAGGTGATAACTGCTTCAGTGACAGGTTCGCCGAGGTAAGCTTCGGCGTCTGCTTTCAGTTTCTGCAGGATCATTGCGGAAACTTCCTGAGGGGTGTAGCTCTTGCCGTCGATGGTCACCTTGTAATCGCTGCCCATATGACGTTTGATCGAAGAAATGGTGCGGTCAGGGTTCATAACAGCCTGACGTTTCGCAACTGCGCCGACCATTCTTTCGCCGTCTTTGGAGAAAGAAACGACCGAAGGAGTCGTTCTCATACCTTCATGGTTTGCAATAACAACAGGTTCGCCGTTTTCCATAACAGCGACACAGGAGTTGGTAGTACCAAGGTCAATACCGATAATCTTTCCCATAATAAATTCCTCCAAATTACATTTACAGAATGTATGATGATTTCAATTATAATCAATGGCCTTTCGGCCAGAAGCCTGATCAGGTGTTTGCGACAGCGACCATTGCGTGGCGGATAACCTTACCGCCGAGCGTATAGCCTTTTTGCATGACCGCCGCAACCACATTTTCGCCCAGGTCGGGATTTTCCACCCGGCTGACGGCGTAATGCAGATTCGGGTCGAAAACTTCGCCCTCTGCCTTAATCTCTTCGACGCCCATTTTGGTGAGAATCGAGAGCATGTTATCGTGTGTAAGCTGCACACCCCGCAAAAACTCTTCGTCGCTGCATCCGATACCGAGTGCACGTTCCAGCGTGTCCAGAACGGGCAGCAGATCGGCGATGCATTTAACTTTTGCCGTCAAACCGATTTCTTCCTTTTCACGGACCGTCCGTTTGCGGTAGTTGTCAAACTCAGCGATCTTGCGCAGCAGCTGATCTTCCAGCGAAGCGACCTTCTTTTCGAGTGTCTCTTCCTTATTTTCAGCCGGCTGATCGGCCGTTTCCTTTTCGGCCGAAGCCTGTTTAGCGGATGTTTCCTCTTCAGCAGCATTCTGAGCAGCTGTGGTTTCTGTTTCAGGAACCTGCTGTTCCGCTGTTTCATCGCGGGGGATCTGTGTTTCGTTGCTGTTCAATGCAGAACCCTTCCTTTCTTTTATCGATAATCACTCAACCGTCTACAGCCGGATAATAATTTCGCCGCGCGACCGTTGTGTTCTGGCCGGTTTGGACCTGTCTTCCTCCAGACCTTCGGTCAGGAGACGGCTGACGGTATCCGAAAGATACTCAACATAGGTGATGACCCGTCCGTAGTCCATTCTGCGAGGACCAATCACACCGAAATATCCTAGTATACCGCCCGCCTGCCGGTAAGGCGAAATCACAAGACTTGCATTTTCCATTGCCAGCCCGTCGGCGCCGCCGAACCGGATGGTCAATCCGTTCGGGTCGGAACTCAGCAGATTCAGAATCCGCTGTTTCTCATCCAGCAGCAATGCAAAATCCTCGCTCCGGAGGATGCCGTGCCGCAGGAGACTGGCCTCATTATCAATGGTGATCTGTTGCTGCTGCAGCTTGCGGGTGATATCATATACACCGTAAAGCAGCGGTGCCAGCGCCATGCTGTAACTGCCAATTCCAAGTCCCAGCTCAACAATCCGTTCATCGCTCAGCTGCTCAATCCGCATGCCGGTGATATTCTCCCGGATGAACCGGACAAAGAAGGCAATCTGTTCTGCCGTCAGATCGATGTCCAACCGGCAGACACGATTTTCAACCGCTCCGCTTGAGGTGACCATCATCAGCGCATACAGCCGTCTTCCAACCGGGATGACATCGACCTTCATGATGATCGATTCATTCATCTTGCCGGTTGCACTGACGCTTGCGCAGTCGGTCAGCCGCGCCAGCAATCCGGTCGCGTTTTTGACCAGGACCTTGGGGTTCAGGTCACCCTTGACCAGTACCTCATCGATCAGCTGTCGGTCCTGTTCCGAAAGCGGTTCCCGTTTCATCAGCTGACTGATATAAAACCGGTAGCCGCGATTGGTGGGAATCCGTCCGGCCGAAGTGTGTGGCTGCTGCAAATAGCCGAGCTGTTCCAGCGCTGCCATATCATTCCGAATTGTTGCGGAAGAAACACCAGGCAAAAACTGATCGGCGATAATCCGGGAACCGACCGGTTCACCGTACTGAATGTACAGCTCAACGACTGTTTTCAGGATCAGAAGTTTACGTACATCGCCTTTCAAGTTTATCACCATCTTTCCATATATAGGCAATGATCTTTTTGTTTTCTTTAGCACTCACTCTCTCTGAGTGCTAAATATAATTTACCACGCTTTTTCCGATTTGTCAATACCCTGGAACAAAAAAAATAAAAAATTTTTGGCAGTCTCTTTCCGGCAGTGCAAATTTTCGAAAAATCGGCCGTCTTTTCATTTGTCTCCGACAGGTTGTTGCACTTTTCGGGCAAATCCGGTATACTATATTTATTATTAATAAGGAAAGGATGAAGAGTTTGCAACAGACACCTTCCGGCAACAGAAAAGACAGACTTTTGGAACTGCTCGGCGGATTAAAAGGGCACCTGCTGTCACTGATGATTGGCGTTGTATTGTATCTGGGGTATCTGCTGATTCGCGGCAGCCGCCCGTTCACCAATATGATTCTGTACAATATCACCACCCCTTATAAACGGATGATGGGCGCGTTATGTGATCTGGTGCCCTTTTCGGTCATGGAAGTGGCGGTGCTGCTGACGCTCCTGATAATAGTGGCTGTCATCATCAGCTGCATCATCCGAACGATTCGCGGCAAGAACCGGCTGCTCGTCATCATACGGACGATTGTCGGACTTGCAGCGGCCGCGCTGCTGATCTGGGACGGATACTGCTGGCTGTGGGGACTGAACTACTACGGCGACAGCTTCTCCGACAAAAGCGGACTGGAACAGCTGCCGGTATCCTCTGAAACACTGTACCAGACCACCGTCTATTATGCAGATCTGGCCAATACTTATGCTAATCTCGTCTCGCGGGATGAAAACGGAGTATTTAATGAAGATCTGGATTCCATCTTTGCCCAGTCAGATACGATTTATGCAGGGATTGTCCGGGAATACCCGTTTCTTGACGCGCCTGCCCGGACACCCAAACGGATGGCTGCTTCCGAGCTGATGAGCCGGATTAACTTTACAGGCGTGTACTTCCCTTTTACCTCCGAAACCAACCTCAACGATCAGGCACCCTCGATGCTGATTCCTTCGACCATTGCCCACGAACTGGCGCATCAGCGGGGAATTGCACCGGAACAGGAAGCGAATTTTGTTGCGGTCCGTGCCTGCCTGACCAGCGGCAATGACGTATACGCTTATTCGGGAGCGCTGCTTGCCTATATTTATCTTGGCAATGCTCTGTATGAGACAGCCCCCGACGGTTGGAAAGAAATCTATTCCACCCTGTCAGAAGAAGTCCGCGCCGATCTGGCCGCCAACAACCTTTACTGGGATGATTACCAGACAAAAGAAGCCAAAACCGCCGAATCGGTATACAGTGCATTCCTGTCCAGCTATGACCAGGACCTGGGGATGAAGAGCTACGGTGCCTGTGTCGATCTGCTGGTGGCGGATTATGTCGAGCAGGCCCAGGCCGAACGTGCCGACTACCTCAACAAAGTGGATGGTGTCAGCTGACAGGCATCATTGTTGGTAATTTTTGGGCGAGATTACAAAAATTACCGGCTACTGAATTTTTCTTCTTTTGTATGCAACTTTTTTCCCTGCTCCAGACTATTATCTGCGGCAGAACGCCAGTTTCTGCCTGCAAAGACACATGATAATTTAGGAAAGGGAAATGATTATGAAAAAATTTTTGCGCGTGCCTGCGCTGGCTGCTGCCATTATGACCAGCCTTGTGCTGCTGGCCGGATGCAGCCAAACCGCCTCTGATAAAACGGCCCAACAGGTCTATGATGCCATTCAGTCGGCCTTTAAAGAAACCTACGGCGTCGAAGCAATCCCCAATTCGCCGGTTGAAGTGGACGACACGACCCTTGAACAGAAATTCTACCTTGCACCGGATGATGTGGAAAGCTATGCCGGCGCCGTTGCCGGGATGATGACCAACTGTGATGAGCTGGTGGTGGTTCAGGCCAAAAAAGGTGAGGTCGAAAACGTCCGTGAAGCGTTGGAAAAGGCTCTGCAAGACCAGAAAGACGCTTTCGGTTTTTATCCGGTCATGAACAACACCGAACGGCTGGACGCTGCAAAGGTTGTCACCCAGGGTGATTATGCGGCACTGCTGATTGTCGGGATTTCTCCCGAAGACCCGGACGCAGCCGTCGACTTTACCGACGACGTTTCGCTCGCCGAAGAAGCATTTTATAACGCGCTTAAATAAGCCGGTCCCCCGTCTGCCAACCGGCCAGACTGCCGGATCAGACGGGGAAAATCTATTCCGGCTGGACATTAAAAGAATATCTGACATGAAAGGAAAATGTTTGTATGCGTAAACCCCTCTCGATTCTGATTGTACTTGCCCTCACAGCAGCTCTCCTCGCCGGATGCGGCAGCGGTGGAGAAGAATCTTCCCAGACCGGTGAAAGTTCTTCTTCCATCTCTTCTTCTGAAACCAGTTCTTCTGAAGAATCCTCCGAGGAATCTTCAGAATCGTCCTCTTCCTCAGAAGAAGCATCCTCCGAAGAATCTGCTGAAACGGAATCCGAGACCACTGAGCTGTCGGAAGATACCGCACAGGAAAGCTCGACTGCATCCAGTAAGCCTGCGTCCTCCAGTTCGACTTCCTCCAGCAAACCCTCTTCCTCCAGCTCTGCATCTTCCAGCAAGCCCACTTCTTCCACCAGTTCCTCCAAACCGGCTGAATCCTCTTCCAGCACATCCAGTCAGCCTCCGGCCTCTTCTGAGGTAACGGAATCATCCTCTGCTTCCAGCGAGACTTCTTCCAGTGAAAGCTCCGAAGCGGCTACCGGCGTCAGTGCACAGGACATCTATTCTGCAATCGACGCTGCTTTCCAGAACCAGTACGGACATGGCCCGATTGCAAACGCGCCATTTGCAATTGATGATGTAACCCTGTCGGAAAAATTCCATATCTCAACCGATCAGGTGGTCAGCTATTCGGGTGTCGTCGCCGGCATGATGACCAACTGTGACGAGCTGCTGGTCGTTCAGGCAAAGGACGGCGAAATTGAAAATGTCAAAGCTGCTCTGCAGCAGGCGTTGTCTGAACAAAAGGACGCATTCGGATTTTACGCAGTCATGAACAACACTGAACGGCTGGACGCTGCAAAGGTTGTGGTCAGCGGCAACTATGCAGCGCTGCTGATTGTCGGCGTCACCCCTTCCGACCCGGATGCAGCTGTTGATTTCAGCGCAGACGTATCGATGGCGGAACAGGCTTTCTACAATACGATCGGTTAAACCGCCACGACGGCATACCCTCCGAGAAGCGGTATGCCGTTTTTTGGCGTTATGGTAAAATAAGAGGTAAAACAAGAAAGGAAGATTGCCCTTATGGTTTTCAGCAGCCTGTTATTTCTGTTCCAGTTTTTACCGGCAGCTCTGCTGGTTTATTATCTGACGCCGCGCCGGTTTAAAAACCTGACGCTGCTGATCGTCTCGCTGATATTCTATTCATGGGGAGAGGTCAAATACCTGCCCATCATGTTTGCATCGATGCTGATCGACTACACCTGCGGTCAGGGTATCAAACGGTTTGGGCACAATCCTAAGCTGCGCAAACTGTTTTTGATACTGTCGATGGTCTTTAACCTGGGAATCCTGTTTACCTTTAAGTATACCGGGTTCTTCCTGGAAAATATCGAGGCGATCACCCGGATACCCATGCCCGACTTCAACGTCAAACTGCCGCTGGGCATCAGCTTTTACACCTTCCAGACGATGAGCTATACCATCGACGTTTACCGCGGAGATGTAAAGCCGGAAGACAACATCATCAACTTCAGCGCCTATGTCGTCCTGTTCCCTCAGCTGATTGCCGGACCGATTGTCCGTTATTCGGATGTCGCGGCCGAGCTGAAAAAGCGCCGGATTACCCTGCCGATGATTGAACGCGGCGCAACGCTGTTTATCCTGGGATTGGGATGCAAGGTGCTGATTGCGAATAACGTCGGTTCACTGTGGGATTCGACGGCGCTGCTTCCGCTGGACCAGATTTCCACCCCGATGGCATGGATTGCAGCACTGGCCTATTCGCTGCAAATCTACTTTGACTTTTCGGGATATTCACTGATGGCAATCGGGCTTGGGGATATGCTCGGATTCCGGTTCCCGCAGAACTTCAATTATCCGTATATTGCCGGCTCGGTCACCGACTTCTGGAGAAGATGGCATATGACCCTGTCCAGCTGGTTCAGAGAGTACGTCTACTTCCCGCTCGGCGGCAGCCGGTGCAGCGAAGGCAAGCGCACCCGCAACCTGCTGATTGTCTGGGCACTGACCGGATTGTGGCACGGCGCAAGCTGGAACTTTGTGCTGTGGGGACTGTGGTTCTTTGTCCTGCTGGTCATTGAGAAAAAATGGCTGCTGGGGTGGTACCACCGGCACAAGGTGATCGCACATCTGATTATGCCGGTTATCCTGATGATTTCTTGGGTTATCTTTGCAATTACCGACTTCTCACGGCTGGGCGGCTTCCTCGGCAAGATGTTCGGCATTGGAGGAGCAGTCAACCAATCCAATCCTTTTGACTGGCTGTATGCACTGCATGGATACGGCGTCAGCCTGCTGATCGGCATTATCATGTCGCTGCCGGTGGTCAAAATTGTGCATGAAAAGCTGGCCATCCGTTTTCCCGGAAACAAAATCCTGTCAGGTGTACGGACGGTGCTGCTGGCAGTCATTCTGATTATTTCGACCGCTTATCTGGTCGATTCCACCTATAACCCCTTTATCTACTGGAACTTTTAAAGGAGCGGAGCGAAATGAAAAAAAGAAGAATCTATCCAACTGCGCTGCTGCTCTTTGGATTTATTGCAGTGGCCACCATTGCCGACCTGGTCAATCCGGTGCGCACCTTTTCCGAGATGGAAAACCGCGAGCTGAAAACTACCTCCCGGTTTACCATGTCCCGACTGTTCAGCGGTGAATTCCAGAGCCGGTATGAAGAGGTCGTCGCCGATCAGTTTGTCGGACGGGACGAATGGATTACCCTCAAATCCATGACCGAATCCGCCCTGCTCAAGACGGAAAACAACGGGATTCTCTACGGTAAAAACGGCGCATTGTTTGGTAAGCTGACCAGCTATAACAAGGAACAGCTGGACAAGAATATCGGCTTTTTAGGGCAGTTTGCTTCGGCCCATGACAATGTCACTTTCGGCATCATCCCCAGCAGCTACACCTATTCCCTCGACCAGCTGCCGGTTGGCAACGGACAGATTGACCAGCTGCCGATTATTGCGGATATCCAGCAGACGCTTGGTGACAGTATCGAATGGTTCGACGCAGCCGGGCTGCTGGCCGCTCAGGACAGCGAATCGCTCTATTACAACACCGACCACCACTGGAGAGGAACCACCGCTTATCTGGCGTATACAGCGCTGTGTGAGCAGATGGGGCTGGAGCCGATCTCGACCGACCAGCTGACGCTGCGGGAAGTGGAAGACTTTTACGGCAGCTATTTCTCCAAGTGCAAAAAAGCGGGTACCGAACCGGACACGCTGACCTTCTACGATCTCCCCTTTGAGGTAGACGTAACGGTCGACGGAGCTGAAAAAGACGGGTGGTATGACCCTGCCCAGCTGGACAAGCGGGACAAATACGGTGCATTTCTGTACGGTAACGGCGGACTGACCATCCTGTCACGTCAGGAGCAGCCGGAAAAACCGTCCAATCTGCTGCTCATCAAGGATTCTTTCTCCAACGCACTGGCACCACTGTTTACCGCGAACTTTGACAATGTCTATATTGTGGACCTCCGCTCCTATCCGGCAGGACTTACGGCACTTTGCGAACAGACGGATTTTGAAAATATCGTCGTGCTGTATAATTTTGAGAACCTGGAGTCGGATACCAACTTCTACCGGATTGTTCAGTAAATAGTGACAAATCCAATTAATTTTAATTGGTTATATTGTTGTCAGCGACAAAAATACAAAAAAGTGTTGACAACCGGACTTTTCTCTGCTATAATCATACACGCTGACCCGAACGGGTCGGATTTACGACTGAAAGCCCTCTTGCTTCGGGTGGACGGTCTTAAAAATAGAGTGCCGTCAGGTGGCGTTTGGCCATAAATCTTTTCCTGACGATATTGTGTGAGAGCCACTAGCTCAGTTGGCAGAGCATTTGACTTTTAATCAAAGGGTCCGGAGTTCGAGCCTCCGGTGGCTCACCAGAGGTACAGGTGTTAATCCTTCAGGTTTTCCGGTTGGGTTGACACCTGTTTGCGCATATACAGAAATTTTTCCCAATTCAGAAAAGGACGGGTGGCAAACTTGCATTACAAAAGTTCCAGTATCAACCTGACTGATCTGCTCCAGCAGCACGCCGGTGACGTTCTCTCCTCTGAGGGTATGCAGAAGGAAAAAGACTTCTGCCAGCACGGCGGCATCAGCTGCTACGACCATTCGGTCGCAGTTGCACAGATGAGCGTTCGTATGGCACAGCGGCTGCGGTTACGGGTCGATATGGAAAGTCTGATTCGCGGAGCCCTGCTGCATGACTATTTTCTGTACGATTGGCATGACGGCGAAAAAGAACATAACCTGCACGGTTTCCGCCATGCAGAGCGCGCACTGCACAACGCTGAACGGGATTTTCCGCTTTCTCCGATTGCACGGGACGTCATCTGCCGGCATATGTTCCCTCTGAACATCCATCCGCCTCGTTATAAAGAAAGCTATATTGTAACGGTTGCTGACAAGGTCTGCGCCGTTCGCGAATTTTCCCGGTCGGTGATGCACCGCTGGATTAACCGCCCGGCTTACGCGGGAAATATAGGAGATTAACCATTATGTCGATTGAAAAAGCGCGTGCCTGGCTGGCACAGTTTGGCGCTGAACAGCGCATCCTCGAACTGGACGCCTCCAGCGCTACGGTGGCACTCGCCGCAGAAGCACTTCACTGCGCACCTGCCCGGATTGCCAAAACCCTGTCGTTTATGCTGGACGATCATCCGATTCTGATCGTCGCAGCAGGTGATGCCCGCATTGACAACCATCGATACAAAGCGCATTTTGGCAGTAAGGCCAAAATGCTTTCGCCTGAACAGGCAGCGGAACTGGTCGGACATGCGGTCGGCGGCGTCTGCCCGTTTGGGGTCAATGAGGGGACGGAAGTGTTCCTGGATGAGTCACTGCGGCGGTTCGAGACGGTTTTCCCTGCCTGTGGCAGCAGCAACAGCGCCATTGAACTGACCATTCCTGAACTGGAACGTTTTTCGGCCAGCAGCGGCTGGGTGGATGTCTGCAAGGACTGGAACGACTCTCCTGTCGTTCAGGAAAATCCTCAAACGCAAGCCGTTTGACGGAAAAATATGTTTGCCGCAAAAAATGCTTGACAAAGTCAAATTCATGTGATATAATGATCAGGCTGAAACAAGCAATTGATTATGGTGGCGGCACCGGGGCGTAGCTCAGTTTGGTAGAGTGCTTGGTTTGGGACCAAGATGCCGCAGGTTCGAGTCCTGTCGCCCCGACC
>CALXCO010000051.1 GCA_944386805.1 uncultured Clostridia bacterium | reverse complement strand
AGCAAGGGCGTCCCCTATGGATGAAGTGGGTTCGATGCCCACTTCATCCATAAAAATCGAGCGAGGGCAGCATTATCAACTTACACAGTCAGTTGGGACTACGTGGGCCGGCACGGCGCTAATGACACTCATCCGTTAACCTCGTCGACTGTCCGGTGGACAGTCGACGACGGCAACACGTCTGTGCTCCTTTATTTCCGGCGAAGTGTCTCTGTTCCCATTTGTTCAGACATTGGTACTTGTATGTGCTGCCGACTGCCCTTTCCTGTCCTTGATTCAATCGAATCACGCCGTTCATTGAAAACACAAACTCCCGATTATGTCCGTAAGGATATTTCCTGATTATCGGAAACTCCGTCCGTCTGAGACTGTCCACCGGACAGTCTCAGAGAGTAACAGAACAATTATCGGCAGCGCCGTGCCGGCCCACGTATTTTTACCTGATTGCGTAAGTCGATGAAGCTGTCCTCGCTCAAGTATGGGAAGGGGGCATCGAACCCCCTTCCCATAACGAGACCCCCTTGATAGGTTTCTCGTGCTCTCCTGATCTTATTTTGGGGAAAAGAGATTTCGCCTTCTGCGGAGAGCGACCAGGACTCTGTCCTGGACCTGCAAGCCTTTGAAAAGGCTTGACCTAAACTTTATATCATGATCGTACCTACATTGTGCGTAACTTTGGGACTCGCTCTACGCTCGTGTGAATAGACGAGAAGTGCAAAAAAGTGCTACATAAACAATACAAAATGCCATATAACCACAAAAGGTGCCCTCCTATTTGGGAGAGCACCTTTTGCAAACACACACTGATTATTCAGCAGAGGATTCATCGCTTGCAGCGTTGGGATTTTCGACCAGCGTTACATCAACGGACAGCATCTTGCCGCCACGTTCAACGGTGACTTTGACGACATCGCCGGGCTGTTTATCAGCGAGGTAATCGGTAACATTTGCCAGCTCGTTGACGATCGTATCATCGACACTGATAATGCGGTCACCGGAAGCAAGTCCTGCATCAGCAGTCGCCTGTTCGGTTACTTCGACAATGTACACACCAGCGGAGCTGTAACCATACTGAGCAGCCTGATCTGCGGTCAGGGTTGTTGCGGTAATACCAAGGATTGCTTTGTTGGTAGTCTGATTTGTGCTGCTCTGGTCGCCAGACTGTTCGCTGCCTTCAGGCGGAGTATAGCTGCCGGTGGTAATCAGAGAGTTCGCAATCTCCATCGCACGGTTGGACGGAATTGCAAAGCCCAGACCTTCAGCTTCACTGTCGGAAGACTTCGCGTTGACGATACCGATCAGCTCACCACGGGAGTTGAACAGTCCACCACCGGAGTTACCGGGGCTGACGGGAGCGGAAGTCTGGAAGACATTAATGACCGTCTGAATGATGTTTGCATCGGAATCGTACGAGCCGCCAAAGATCGAGCTCCAGTAATTATTATAGTTGTTATTGTTGGAATTATTGCTGTTGTCGTCATCGTCGTTGTAGACGGTCAGCTGCATCGAGATGTCACGGCTGACTGCCGAGATCAGGCCATCGGTGATAGAGCCACTGAAACGACCTTCCGGGTTACCAACCGCATAGACCTGTTCACCCTGAACAACCTGGCTGCTGTCGGCGATTTCAGCGGCAGTCAGTCCGGTTGCCTCGATCTTAACGACTGCAATATCATTTTCGGGGTAAGCGCCGACCAGCGTACCGTCATAAACGGTGCCGTCGGACAGCTGGACCTTAATGGTATCAGCGCCTTCGATAACGTGGTCACAAGTCAGGATGTAGCCATCTTCCGAGATGATAACACCACTGCCGGCGCCGCTCTCAACCTGAGAGCCAAACCAGAAGTTAGAGGTTGTCATCCGTTCGGTTGTAATTGCGACAACCGACGGCTCTGTCTTGGCGGCGATTTCTGCGGAAGTCAGCGCGCCATCTTCAGAAGCTGCGGAAGTACTGCCATCGGCAGTTGTCTCGACCCGCTGGACGACGACCCGGTCAACATTCTGATAAGCGAGGGTCGAGCCAAGGTAGCCGCCGCCGACTGCCAGTGCAGCGACCAGCACTGCAAACAGGCATGCACCCAGGCCACGGAGGTTCTTTTTCTTCTTCGGAGTCTGGGGAGCGCTGCCATCAGCGGGAGTGACCGTATCCGGCTGGACAGTCTGTCCAAACTGGTTATCTGCGGCAGGGTTGGTATTGGCATTCTGATTCATATTCTGGTTCTGATCAGGATTTGTATTCTGATTCATATTCTGGTTCTGATTCATGTAATTTCCATCCATGTTAATCTCTCCTGTTCTTTATGTCAGCCGGGAGGTGTAACCCTTCCAGCGGGTCCTCTTGTTTACAGCTCATATTATGCCAGTCGCAGTTTATGGCTGTGTGATGAAAAAATGGATTTAGATTAAACATTTATCGAAGAATTCGGGGCAAAAATATTGTAATATTCAGTTTTCGTTCATTTTCTTCGATCCTCTTTTCACACAATCTTCAAAGAGGCCAAATGAGGCCCGATTCAGATTTTTCCACAAAATCCCCGTCGCTCACAATAAATAATGTTTTTTGTTTGTGGAATAGACGAGTTTCGACAAACCGTAGGAGTGGAATGGGTTATAATGAAAGCATAAGTAAAACAAAGGAGGTTCAGAACATGAACTTGTTTGAAACTGAGAGAATCGGCGCGCTGCAGCTGTCAGGGCACCTGATCCGCTCGGCAATTCCCGAAGGAAAAGCCGGGAAAAATGGCGAACCCCTTCCCCGGCTTGCTGAATACTATCAAAAGCTGACGGAACAAGGCATAGCCGCCATCATCTGCGGTCCGATCAGCGTCACCGGCACCGCACAGCCTCAGCCCGGCCAGCTGCGGCTGCACACAGCCCGCCAGCTGGCCGACTACCAGCGGCTGACGGATGCAGTACATGACGCAAACGGTCTGATACTGGCACGATTGTCCTATCCGGCAGCCAGCCAGGAAAACCCCGGAGACGCACACTGGCGTCTGCTGCGGTCACTGGAACGCAGCTTTTCACATGCGGCGTCCAGAGCAAAGGAAGCAGGATTCGATGGAATCGAGCTGGATTTTACCTGTTATTCATTGCCCGGCTGTTTTCTGTCGCTGCTCTATAACCAGCGCAAAGACGAATACGGCGGTGATATCCATGCACGGGTCCGTTTTCCACGGGATATCTACCGTGCTATCCGGCGGGCAGTAGGGCCGGATTACCCGGTCTGGGTCTGTCTGGACGCCGACATGAACCGTATTTCGGTACAGGACCTATTGGTCACTGGCCAGTATTTCGCCTCGGCAGGTACGTCAGCGATTGAGGTATGCGGCGATTTTCCGCCCTATCCCCCGCAGCCGGACGACAATACCCTGCTCCCACAAATCCATCCGGGCGAGATGCTTTCCCGTATCATCCGGATACCGGTTATTCTGACAGCCGGCCTGAATACGACGCTGGAGATGCAGCAGGTTGCCAGACGGAGCCGGGTCCATTTTTTCGGGCTGGGCCACCAGCTGGAAGAAAACCCCGACTTTATCGAACAGATGATTCGTTAAAATATCATCAACAACTTTCACAAAAATTCTGTAGACATCAACCGAATCCTGTGCTATCATAATGATAGACGGCCTGACTAAGCAGCCGCTTGGTTCAGGCATACAGGAGGAAACATCATGCCGCAGTTCAAGCTGATTCCAGAGGAAAATTACAGCAAGATTATGAATACCCGTGTCATTCCGTCATTGAAACCTTTCCATACCGGCGGGACATCCGAACGGGTTTCCGGTCAGCCGGTGCGCTGGGATTACTATAAATGTCCCGACGCACGGGGCAGTATCCTGATTTCACACGGGTTTATTGAAAGCGGATACAAGTTTATCGAGATGGTGTATTATTTTCATCAGATGGGGCTGAATGTCTGCACCGTTGACCACCGGGGACATGGGCGCTCCTGGCGTGGAGTCGGGGATGTTTCGCTGACCGACGCGGATGATTTTTATGATTATGTGCTGGATTTACAGAAGGTCACGGTGGACGTGCTGCAAAAAAAGGGCGACGGACCTTACCTGATTTATGGACATTCGATGGGCGGCGCGATTGAAGCGATGCTGCTCAAACGTTTTCCGGGACTGTTTTCGGCGGCGATTTTCAATGCGCCGATGATTCGTGCACAGACCGGCGGGCTGCCGCTTCCGGTCGCCGGGCTGATTGCCAAAGCTGCCATCCGGTTTGGATGGGGGCAGAAAGCGGTCTTTGTTCACAAGCTGTACGACCCGGAGGAGTCGTTTGAGGAGAGCGCCGCGACCTCACGTGCCCGGTTTGAGTGGTACAGCGACATGCGCCGCCGCAACCCCTTTTACCGAAACAACGCCGCTACTTATAAATGGTTACGGGAGGCGGTGCGTATCTGCACCGACCTGACCGGCAAATTCGGACCGCGCGGCATCCAGATACCGACCGTTTTTTATATTGCGCAGCGGGACACCTTTGTCGACAGCGGCGCCATCCGCACATTTGCTTCCCAGATTCCCCACGCACGCATTGTCCAGATACCTGCCTCCAAGCATGAGATCTACCGGAGCGGCAATACCGCGATGGAGGTTTATCTCAATTCCATCGAGGCGTTTATTGATGAAAATATCGGCGACAAAACCAGTACATCCGAAGATGAAACCCAAAGGAGCGACTGACATGAACGAGGAAAACAGAATTTTTGACGGAAAGTTATTTTCACCGGGTGCGCCCGAACTAAAGGCCATCAAACTGCGCTGCCACAATCTGTGCAGCGAATACAACCGCACCTTTGAGGATGAAACGGAAAAGCGTTCGGAGCTGGTCCATCAGATTTTTGCCGAATTTGGCGAAGCGAGCTTTATTCAGGGACCGATGCAGATTCATTACGGCCAGCATACCCGCATCGCCGACCATGTTTTTATCAACTTCAACCTGACCATCCAGGACGACGCCAAAGTCACAATCGGTGCACACTGCAATTTTGGCCCGAATGTGACGATTGTCACCCCACTGCACCCGATGGTCGCCAGTGAACGTCGGTGTGTATATACCGCTGACGGCAGCGAAAAGCGTGTCTGCTGGGCAAAGCCGGTCACGATTGGACATGACTGCTGGTTTGGGGCAAATGTCACCGTCTGTCCTGGGGTCTCGATCGGCGAGGGGTGTGTTATTGGCGCAGGCAGCGTCGTCACCCATGACATCCCGGCAAACTCATTTGCGGCAGGCGTCCCGGCAAGGGTGATCCGTGAAATCACCGACGCGGACAGTCTTGCCCATAACCCCGAACTGCTGGGCGACCTCAAGGTCAGCAAAGATTAAACACGATATCCGATAATAAAAACAGCCAGCCTTCCCGCCGGAAAATCCGGAAAGAAGGCTGGCTTATATTATTTCATGCCAAGGAGTGGCTTGAGATACTGACCGGTATACGACTGCGGAAGTGCCGCAATCTCCTCCGGCGTACCACAGCCGACAATCGTACCGCCGCGGTCGCCGCCTTCGGGACCGAGGTCGATGATATAATCCGCCGTTTTGATGACATCGAGGTTGTGTTCGATGACGATGACGGTATTGCCCTGATCGGTCAGCTGCTGCAATACATCGATTAACATATGCACGTCATAGGTGTGCAGTCCGGTGGTCGGCTCGTCGAGGATATACACCGTCTTGCCGGTCGAACGGCGGGACAGTTCGGTCGCGAGCTTGACACGCTGTGCCTCACCACCGGAGAGGGTGGTTGCAGGCTGTCCCAGCTGGAGATACCCAAGGCCGACCTGATAGAGCGTCTCAATCTTGCGGCGAATCTTCGGCAGGCTGTCAAAGAAGGTCAGCGCTTCTTCGACCGTCATATCCAGTACATCACTGATGCTCTTGCCCTTGTATTTGACCTCCAGCGTCTCGCGGTTGTAGCGTTTGCCCTTGCAGACCTCGCAAGGGACAAAAATGTCCGGCAAAAAGTGCATCTCGATTTTGAGGATGCCATCGCCTTCGCAGGACTCACACCGGCCGCCCTTGACGTTAAAGGAGAACCGGCCGGAATCATACCCGCGCATCTTTGCGTCGGGTGTCGACGCAAACAACGCCCGGATATCGGTAAACACGCCGGTATAAGTTGCGGCATTGGAGCGCGGGGTGCGGCCAATCGGCGACTGGTCGATGTCGATGACCTTATCCACCAGTTCCAGCCCGTCCAGACCGTCGAAGTCACCCGGACGGACACGTGCAGTCGACAGCTTCTGTGCGAGTGCCTTGTAGAGCAGCTCATTGACCAGACTGGACTTGCCGCTTCCCGATACACCAGTCACACAGGTGAAGACCCCAAGCGGGAATTTGACATCAATATTTTTCAGGTTATTCTGTCTTGCACCTTTAACCGTCAAAAACTCCCCGGTACCGGTTCTGCGGACAGACGGGACCGGGATATGCCGTGCACCCGAAAGGTACTGGCCGGTCATCGAACGGGGTTCATTAATAATATCCTGCAAACTGCCGGCAGCGACGATTTCACCGCCATGCACGCCTGCACCCGGACCGACATCGACGATATAATCGGCTGCGCGGATGGTATCCTCGTCATGCTCGACGACGATCAGCGTGTTGCCGATATCCCGCAGGCGTTTGAGGGTCGCGAGCAGCTTGTCATTATCCCGCTGGTGCAAACCGATGGACGGTTCGTCGAGGATATACAGCACGCCGACCAGACTGGACCCGATTTGTGTTGCCAGACGGATGCGCTGGCTTTCGCCGCCCGACAGGGTCGACGACGAACGGGAAAGGGTCAGATACTCCAGCCCGACCGACTGCAAAAATCCCAGACGTGCACGGATTTCCTTGAGAATCTGTTCAGCGATCATCTGGTCACGCTGCGAGAGTTTGAGCTGATCAATAAATTCCAGCGCCTCGGTGACCGACATCCGGCAGAAATCATTGATATTAATGCCGCCGACCGTAACCGCAAGGTACTCCGGTTTCAGACGTGCGCCGTGGCAGTCGGGACAGAGGACACTGGACATCACCTGGGTGATCTCATCGCGGACCCAGCTGGACTGGGTCTCACGGAAACGGCGTTCCAGGTTGTTGATAACCCCCTCGAACTCGGTATCATAGGTACCGGTGCCGTACTCTTTCTGGCGGACCATATGAATCCGTTCGCCGTTTGTGCCGTAGAGGACTGCGTCCTTCTGCGGACGGGTGAGCTTTTTCCAGGGCGTGTCCAGCGTAAAGCCGTAATGTTCGGCAAGTGCTTCATAATACATCTGGGCGATTGTGCCCGAATCGCCGATATACCATCCCGAAGCCTTGATTGCACCGCCGCGGATGGACAGATCTTCATTCGGCACAACCATCGCCGGGTCCACCTTCATAAAGGTGCCAAGGCCGGTACATTTCGGGCATGCGCCCTGCGGGTTGTTGAAGGAAAACATTCTCGGCTCCAGCTCACCCACCGAAATACCATGTTCCGGGCAGGCATAGGACTGAGAAAAGGTGATATCCTCCCCTCCTACGTCGGCAATCATCAGCCCGTCGGCCAATGAAAGCGCTGTTTCAATCGAATCGGTCAGCCGGGAACGAACCGATTCCGATACCGTCAGACGGTCGACCACGATTTCAATATGATGCTTTTTATTCTTTTCCAGCTTGATTTCTTCCGACAAGTCATAGATAATCCCATCGATGCGCACCCGGACAAACCCGCTCTTTCTGGCCGATTCCAGCGCCTTAACGTGCTCCCCTTTGCGTCCGCGGACGATGGGGGCGAGGATTTGCAGACGGGTTCTTTCCGGGTAGGAAAGCAGCTGATCGACCATCTGGTCGACCGACTGCTGACGGATTTCCCGTCCGCAGACCGGGCAGTGCGGAATGCCGATACGTGCATACAGCAGCCGCAGATAGTCATAAATCTCAGTGACCGTGCCGACCGTCGAGCGAGGGTTTTTGCTGGTCGTTTTCTGGTCGATGGAGATTGCGGGAGAAAGGCCCTCAATCGAATCGACGTCGGGTTTTTCCATCTGTCCCAGAAACATCCGGGCATAGGAAGACAGGCTTTCGACATAACGCCGCTGCCCGTCCGCATAGATCGTATCAAAAGCCAGCGAGGATTTACCGGAACCCGACAGTCCGGTAAACACCACCAGCTTGTCACGTGGGATGGTCAGATCGACATTTTTGAGGTTATGTTCCCTGGCACCCCGAATCACAATTTCATTCATAAACTTCCTCCATGCGCTTCACCAATGCGCTCCGGTGCAGTACCACCCATTAAGCATTCAGCAGTTATCCGCTGAAACCACATCCGGGCTGCATCCCGTTATTGATAGCCCATCTCCCGCAGCTTTGCAATCAGTTCAGGGACAATCGCAGGATAGGTCCAGATATCCGTCCCATCGGGCAGCCGGTCAAACAGCTTTCGTTCCGCCATCTCAAAATTTTCCGGAAGGTCTCCCAGCGTTTCAATCTCAGCGAGAAAAACCACGCCGGTCGCTGCACCCTCGGTATCTTCGGCAGCATAGTCAAACAGTTCCTGTATCGTGAACTTTTCGGCGCCGGTTTCCTCCCAAAGCTCGCGTTTTGCAGCCTGCAATGGGGTTTCACCCGGTTCGATATGTCCGCCGGGAGTCTCAATCGTCGAACGCTTTTTGTGCCGGCAGAACAGCCATTTTCCCTGATATTGTGCAAACATCACGACATATTTATACTTTGCCAGCGAACCCGGCGCAAATACCGCGGAATGCGGCACCGGAATATACTTCATTTTCGCGATCCTCCATCCGGTATGTGACCAAACCTCTTGTCAAGATCTGATTATTTCTTTTCAAGTTCTTCTTTCAACTTGGCAATCTTATCACGCAGCAGCGCGGCCTGCTCGAATTCCAACAGCTTGGCAGCCTGTTTCATTTCGGCAGTATACGCCTTAATCAGCTTCTGTTTTTCCTGATCGGACAGCCTGCGTCCCTTCTTATCAATCGTATCGCGGCTGGAAATCTCAAGGATTTCGGCGACCGATTTGACAATCGTCTTCGGGGTGATGCCGTGCTCCTTATTATACGCCATCTGGATTTTACGACGGCGGTAGGTCTCATCCAGCGCCCGTTCCATCGACGGCGTGACCGAATCTGCATACATAATGACATGCCCATTTGCGTTACGTGCGGCACGTCCAATCGTCTGAATCAGCGACGTCTCACTCCGCAGGAACCCTTCCTTGTCGGCGTCCAGAATCGCGACCAGACTGACTTCGGGGATATCCAGACCTTCCCGCAGCAGGTTAATCCCGACCAGTACGTCGAATTTCCCCAGCCGCAGATCACGGACAATCTCCATCCGTTCGATTGTATCGATATCGTGGTGCATATAACGCACCTTGATTCCCAGCCCGTTCAGGTATTCGGTCAGGTCCTCTGCCATTTTTTTGGTCAGTGTCGTGACCAGTACCCGCTCACCTTTGGCGGTACGGGCATTAATTTCGGTGACAAGGTCGTCAATCTGCCCCTCGACCGGCTTTACGGTCACCTCCGGGTCAAGCAGCCCGGTCGGACGGATGACCTGTTCGGCAAAATTGACGCTGTGTTCCCGTTCATAGGGTCCAGGGGTCGCCGAAACATAGATTACCTGATCGAGCTTTTCCTGAAACTCATCGAAGTTGAGCGGACGGTTGTCCAGCGCCGACGGCAGCCTGAAACCGTAATCAATCAGCACCTGTTTTCTGCCGCGGTCACCGTTGAACATACCGCGGACCTGAGAAACCGTGACATGGGATTCGTCGATAAACAGCAGAAAATCCTTGTCAAAATAATCGAGCAAAGTATGCGGTGTCGAACCGGGCGCACGTCCCTCCAATACACGGGAATAGTTTTCGATGCCTTTGCAAAAGCCGATTTCCTCCAGCATCTCCATATCATATTTGGTCCGCTGTTCAATCCGCTGTGCCTCCAGCAGCTTGCCCTCGGACTTGAACATCCGAATCTGATCTTCCATTTCGGTCTGGATATTCTCAATCGCGGTCACCAGCTTTTCCCTTGGGGTGATAAAGTGAGACGCCGGGTAAATCGCGACATGGGACACCACATTCCGGACCTCACCGGTCAGCGGGTTGATTTCACTCAGCCGGTCGATTTCATCGCCCCAGAACTCGACCCGGATTGCCGTTTCACTGCTGCCTGCCGGGAAAATCTCGACGGTATCACCACGGACACGGAATTTGGTACGGGTAAAGGAGATATCGTTGCGGTCGTATTGCAGTTCGATCAGCCGGTGAAGCAGCTGGTCACGGGGAATCTCCATCCCGGTACGCAGCGAGATGACCATACTTTTATAATCGACCGGCGAGCCGAGCGAATAGATACAGGAGACACTCGCGACGATAATGACATCCCGCCGTTCAGACAGCGCACAGGTTGCCGAGTGGCGGAGCTTATCAATTTCATCGTTAATCGCGGAGTCCTTTTCGATATAGGTATCCGAACCGGGAATGTAAGCCTCCGGCTGATAGTAATCATAATAAGAGACAAAATACTCGACCGCGTTTTCGGGGAAAAACTCCTTGAACTCGGAGCAGAGCTGAGCGGCGAGGGTTTTATTATGGGCAAGGACCAGCGTCGGCTTGTTAATCTGCGCGATGACGTTTGCCATCGTAAAGGTTTTGCCCGAACCGGTAACACCCAGCAAGGTCTGTTCCCTGTCGCCGGCGCGCAGACCTTCAACAAGGCTGGCGATAGCAGCCGGCTGGTCACCGGTCGGCTTGTAAGGCGCGTGCAGTTTAAAATCCATCCGAAACTCCCTCCCGAAAAGTTGAACAACAACAGTCAAAAACGGCCGGAACAGCTGAATGTTCCGCCAGTTTCCACGATAGATTATACCATATCCGACAACAAAAGTACAGCAGGTTTCCAAACATTTATTCCTGTTTTTTTACAAAGAATCCAATTTTGCCCAAACTTAATTCTATCTAATTGACACGCCCGCCCGGATGTTTTATACTGAAATCATCCACCCAGTCCCATCAAAAACAGCCCCACCCGAAACCGGGAGAGGCTGCCGGAGATTCGCGTTCCGGGTGAACATCAACGTTCTGCCGAGCGGTCGGTCACTCTTGTGACCGCCAGTTCGCCCATCTGCGCCATCGACTTCCATTCGTCGCCTGCCACGATAAAATGATCGACCAGATCGATGTCGACCATCTTGAGCAGACCCTGCAGCCGGCTGGTTGTACGGATATCCTCACTGGAAGGGTATGCCCGTCCGCCGGGGTGGTTATGGGCAAGGATGACGTTGGGAGAATTGGAGATAATCGCCGTTTCACAGATCTGGCGGACGCTGACCCGTGCAGTGCTGGAGCTTCCCTGCGCCAGCTGGGTACAGCTGACCAGACGGCAGTTGTTGTCCAGGCAAAGCAGGAAAATCGTCTCATTGGTCAGGCCGTAGAACTTGCGCAGCAGATACTCTCCGACCTTCTGATCGGTGTTGAGCAGGTCATTGGATCTATTCTGCTCCTCGACCGCGCGCTGGGCGGTCTGCATCACCATATCCAGCAGTACAGCCGACTGACGTGTCATTCCCTTGACCGTCTCAAGCAGGCCGACGCCTGCGCCTAAAACGCCATGCAGGCTTCCGAACCGTTCCATCAGGCTTTCGGCAAGCATGGCGGTATTGCGCTGCGGGAAAGCGAAGTGCAGCAGCATTTCCAGCACCTGATAGTTTTTAAATCCGGCAAAGCGGTTAGCCAGATAATAGCGGATATATTCCTCCCGATGTTTTGCCAGCTCGCTGTGTCCGGCGGTATAGACCATATTATCATCGTATTCCGGCGGACCTTCGGGCAGCTGCTCCTCTGGTTCAGGAATCATATCGTCCTCATCATCGGCCCGTTCATCCGCAGGGACCGTCAGAACCTTATCCAAATCCACCGCTGACGCGGTATTTACAGGATGTTCCGCGGGAACATCCGGCATACGCTCCGACGGGACATCTGTCTTCTTTTCGGCCTTGCCGACCGCAATTCCACCGACGCCGGGGACCGAAAGGACACCATCCTCTTCATCCTCCCAAAGCGCACGGACGTTAGGCGGCATATACTGGATTGCCTGAAAAGGGATGTCCACCTGCCAGGTGACATCAGGCGCAGATTCATCGACAGAGTACCCCTGCGGATCGGGGTTTCTGAGGGAATCCTCCGGACTATCCTCGTGAGCCGACGGGTTGCGGCGGGAACGAAGGCGGCGGATTGTTTCACTGGACAGTTTCCCCTCTTTGTTCATATGATCTACTCCTTCCGGGCAGAAAATATCCAATCTTTCCTTTTTATCATTACGTACAGTATAGCACAAAACCAATGCGCATTCAATAGCAATCGAACAATTTGTTCGAATATTTTTGCGGCAAAAAATTGGTTATTTTTTTTTAATAGGCTGGATGTACAAATAAAAGTGCAAAAAACATTTGACAAATGTTGTCAGGTGTGCTATACTATAAAAGCTGTGTGAAACAGTTCTATATGGAGATGTATCGAAGTGGTCGTAACGAGAACGACTCGAAATCGTTTTGTCAGTAAAATGGCACGTGGGTTCGAATCCCACCATCTCCGCCAGTTAAGAGGTACTATGCTTTGACATGGTATCTCTTTTTTTACGCTCATAATACTCCCGTGTGGGATTCGAACGGGAGCGGTACTGAATGACAGCCCAGTGGGCTATCAGAGCCGCGACCTGGCCCGCCCGCAGGCGGGTCGAATCCCACCATCTCCGCCATAAAAAAGGTACTATGTTTTGACATGGTACCTTTTTTTACGCTCATAATACTCCCGTGTGGGATTCGAACGGGAGCGGTACTGAATGACAGCCCAGTGGGCTGTCAG
>CALXCO010000050.1 GCA_944386805.1 uncultured Clostridia bacterium | reverse complement strand
GGTTTCTTTTTCACACAAATGCAAAGAAACGCAAGTTCAGCTTTCGCTTAAACTTGCGTTTCTCGACAGACTGAATCACCGGCCGTTTAAAACAGCCGGTGATTTTTATATTCAACGAATCGACTTTGCGTACTCTTTCGGGGACATCTGGAACTCACGCTTGAATTCGGTCGACAGGTAGGTCGGGCTGCAATACCCCAGAATATCCGAAATCTGGGCAATCGAATACCTTCCCTCGGCGATCATGTCCTTGACCTTCTCCAGCCGGACCAGCCGCACATATTCCGAGATGCTCCGCCCTACCTTGTGCTTGAACAGGCTGGACAGGTACGACGGCGACAGGTTCAGCTGACCGGCAAGTTCCGGCAGGCTGATTCGGGCGGTAATGTTCTGATGAATCAGCTGGATACATTCGCTGATATACGGATTGCCGACCGAAACCTTGAGGCGGTTGGGAATATGGGTAATCACCGTATCGGCATGGACATTGCGGGTGACGGTAATCAGCAGTTTCCCCAGGTCACAGACGATCATATCATCCGCGTAAATCTCCCCGTCACGGTCCTCACGAATAATCTCCTGGATAATCCGCATACACCCATCGTCCGCATAAACCGGACGGTTGGCAATCATATCCGAATGAACAATCTTTCCGTCAAACGTCACATTCAGAAAACTGACGCTTCCTTTTCCGTCGGCACGCTGAATATGGGTCCGGTGGGGCGCAAAAAAGATCATCTGACCCTGATGGATTTCGTAGCTTTTGCCGTCAATCTCGCAGATCAGGCCGCCTTTTTGCAGATAGATAAACTCCCAGAAAGGGTGTTCCTCACTGCGCAGAGAAAAGTTTTCGTCTTTTTCCTGAAACATGACCGCATACAGCGTCCGAACGTTGATGCTGGGGATAAACCCATTGCCGGTCAACGCCGTTGTAATCGGCAGGACCCGCCGCTCACTCCGGCTGTACAGCCGGTAGGACAGCCGGCATTCATACGGCAATATGCAAAAATCCACCCCGCCAAATATCACAACCATCTGATCCAGCAAAAACTTGTGGATGACACCGTCTTCCGAACGGATAAACAGTATCCCCACCCCGCAGATCGGTTCGATCAGCACATCCTGTTCATACCGCCACAGAGTCGATGTAATTCGAATGTCATCCTCGTGCACAACCGCGCGTGCATCTGAAAAATTAGCAGTTGTCTCGGCAAGGGCGCCAAACATCCGAAAATTTACAGCATTAATCTCTTTTAACAGCATGGTTATCCCACCTTTTTGTGATCCAGTCCGCGGCTTGGTGTTTGGAAACGTGCATCGGGCCAGCAGCTGAGCCGATGCACAAAACAATTAATTTGTTAAAAAAACATGATACACCACGTCCAGCCTGTTATCTTTTCCGGACAATTATTTAACGGAAAAGAAGAATACTGGTAAAATTTTATTATGATTATATACTATCGTATTTTGGCAGACATGTCAACCACTTTTTTTAAAAACACACAATCCCTCATTATCCGACTTTATCCAATCCGCCTGCCCGTGCCTGACGCATCGGCGCAGAGGAGGATTCACCATGCGGACGGAAAGCCGCGTCGACAATTCCCGACAGCACTGGTGCAAACAAAACGCTCCCCAGAATAAACAGCATATCCGTGGCTTTGAGCGGAACCGTTTCCAGAATTGCGGCAAGCGGCGGGAACCAGACCGACATCGCCATTACCAGCACCGATACACATACCGCGCCGATCAGCCGGATATTGCCAAACGGGTTCATTTTCCACAGGCTGACCCGCTCACTTCGGCATTCAAATACATGGAACAGCTGGCAGGAAACCAGCGTCACAAAAGCGGCAGTCCGTGCAAGCGCCAGATCACCCGAAGTCAGAAAATGACTAAATACGAACAGCGTCGTCAATCCGATCAGACATCCGCGAAACAGGATTTTCCCCAGCAGTCCACCTGCAAAAATGCTCTCCCCGGCGCTTCTTGGCGGACGGTCCATCAACCCTTTTTCGGCCGGTTCCAGTCCCAGCGCAATTGCAGGCAGTCCATCGGTCACCAGATTGACAATCAGAATATGAATCGGCATCAGGACGACCGGCATCCCCATCATAATCCCCAAAAACATCGTCAGCACTTCGCCGATGTTGCAGGAGAGCAGATACCGGATAAACCCGCGGATATTCTGATAAATCGCCCGTCCTTCCTCGACCGCCGCAACCAGCGTCGCAAAATTATCGTCCATCAGCACCAGGTCGGACGCTTCACGGGTCACATCCGTTCCGCCAAGTCCCATCGATACCCCGATATCTGCCTCCCGGACTGCCGGCGCGTCGTTGACGCCGTCGCCGGTCATCGCTGTGATGTGTCCGGCTGAACGCAGTGCACGGACGATTGTCAGCTTGTGGCGGGGGCAAACACCGTCGTTTTCATAATCGCACGGCGGCGTTCGTCCTCGTCCAGCTGGTCAAGCTCGGCACCGGTCATAATGCCGTCCCCTTCATGCCAGATGCCGGTCTGTGCGGCGATTGCACGCGCTGTCAGCTGATGGTCGCCGGTAATCATGACCGGACGGATGCCTGCCTTGCGGCAGAGCCGCACGGCTTCCCGGACTTCCTTACGCGGTGGGTCGATCATCCCGGCAAGGCCAAGAAAAGTCATGCCCTGTTCGGAATTTTCGCCCGTCGGTTCTCCGTCCGGCAGTGTCCGCATCGCCGCTGCAAGTACCCGCAGACCGGCTGCCGCCATCTTTTCGGTAGCCGACGTAATCTCCCGCCGGAGTTTCTGGTCAAGTGGAATGACCTGGCTGCCCATCTGAATATGGCTGCACCGGGACAGCAGGCAGTCACAGCCGCCTTTGCAGAGCAGCAGCTTCCCTTCCCCGCTTCTGACGATAATGGACATCCGTTTGCGAATCGAATCAAACGGAATTTCTCCGATACGGCGGTATTCCTCCGACAGTTCCCGCCGTGAAAGCCCCGCTTTTGCCGCTGCACCGCAAAGCGCCGTTTCAGTCGGGTCGCCGGTATAGCCGCCGTCCTTGCCCTCTATGACATCGCTGCACAGGGAGAATACCGTCAATGACAGCTTTCCGGCCGGATTTTTCAGCGGGTCATCCTGCTTTCCGCCATGCGAAAAACCGGTGCCGCCCTCTCCGACTTCCCAAAAATCTCCCGCCATCCATAGGGCACTGACCGTCATCCGATTGGTGGTCAATGTGCCGGTCTTGTCGGTACAAATCACGTCTGCACACCCCAGCGTCTCAACTGCCGACAACTTGCGCAGCAGTGCATTTCGGGAAACCATTCGCCGTACAGCCAGTGCCAGTGAAATCGTCACAATCGCGGGAAGTCCCTCCGGGACTGCCGCAACGGCCAGACTGATGCCGGTCATCAGCATATTCCGCAGTTCTTCTCCCCGCAGGACCCCTGCCACCGAAACCAGTGCACAGATAATCAGACAGCCGATTGCAATATATTTGCCCAGCTGGTCCAGTTTCTTTTGCAGCGGCGTCTGTTCGTCGGGAATCTCCGCCAGCATTCCGGCAATCCGTCCCATCTGGGTGGACATGCCAATCGCACAGACCCGTGCGACACCGTGCCCGGTGACCGCAGTCGTCCCCATATAGACCATATCTTTCCGGTCGGGCAGGTTTTCCGGCGGTGTCGTTCCCTGAAACGCAATTTTACCGCACGCGACCGATTCACCGGTCAGCATCGACTCATCCGCCGCCAGCCCTGCCGACTCCAGAACGACGGCGTCTGCCGGTATCCGGTCGCCCGCTTCCAGCTGGATGATATCGTCCGGCACCAGTTCGGTTGCTGCAACGGCGGTCAGCTCCCCATCCCGCCAGACACGTGCTTTCGGCGCCGCCATATTGCGCAGTGCGTCCAGCGTTTTCTCCGCTTTGAACTCCTGCACAAAACTCATAATGCCGTTCAGGAAGACAATCACGGCAATCGTCAGTGCTTCGGCATATTCCCCTGTCAGGACGCTGACCACCGTTCCACCCAGCAGCACCAGTGTCAGAAAATCCTTAAACTGGCTGATAAACACCGCAAAGGGATGCACTTTTTTTCCTTCTGTCAGCCGGTTTTCACCATATTGTTTCTGTTTTTCGGCCGCTTCCCGTGCGGTCAGTCCGCACGGCTGTTCCATCATCCGACTCATTGTGTCCCACCATCCTTCCGCTATCCCATGTATATGCCGCAGGGACGGGGTTTAGATATCCAGATACGGAAAATTCGCAGGATTTGGGACAAAAAAACATCCTGTACCGCACTTCGGCCGTACAGGATGTTATGCCGTCGATCAAATATGGGTTGCCGTACACTAAGAGAGTGGTATCAGCCTGGCAAACTGGGAGCACAGGCTCTGTGCTCAAATAACAAGCCCACCATTGACGCCCAGAACCTGACCGGTGATAAACCCGGCCTCGTCCGAAGCAAGGTAATAAAGAGTATTGGCCACATCCTGCGCCGTTCCCAGACGCATCAGCGGTGTTTCTTCTTTCAGACCTTCCAGCGTCTCTTCGTCCAGTTCCCGGTTCATCTCGGTCATAATGACGCCGGGTGCAACACAGTTGACCCGGATGCCGGACGGTCCCAGTTCCTTGGCAAGTGCTTTGGTAAAGGAGATGACCGCGCCTTTGGCCGCCGAATAGGCGACCTCACAGGACGCGCCCACCTGTCCCCACATCGAGGAGACATTCAGAATCACGCCGCCTTCGTGACGGCGGACCATCTCACGTGACGCCATCTGGGAACAGTAAAATGTTCCCCTGACGGAGGTGTCAAAAACCGCGTTCCACTCGCTGATGCTGATATCGGTAAACAACCCGATATGGGCAATCGCGGCGTTGTTGATCAGAACGTCCACCCGTCCAAACGCCTGATGTGCCTCGTCAAACAGCCGCTCGACCTGCTCATGGTCGCAGACGTCCGCTGTGACTGCAATCGCAGACCCGCTGCGGATGGCATTGTATCCGGCTGCCGCCTGTTGGATACGCTCAGGATGGCGGGCATTGAGGACAACATTGTACCCCTTTTCCCAGAACAGCTTTGCGGTCTGTTCGCCAATGCCGCGCCCTGAACCGGTAATCAGAACGGTGCGGCTCATTTGGACACGATCTGGTAGCCGCTTTCCGCAAGCTTCTGTTTGACCTCATCGGCATGGGCCTTGTTTCTGGTCTCCATCTGAAGGCTGAGGAAGCAGGAATTGATATCCATATCGATATCGCTTCTGGTGTGGCGGACAGAAATGATGTTCGCGCCGGTCGAAGCGATGATATCGCTGACGTGGGTCAGTTCGCCGGGCTTGTCAGCCAGTGCAATCGTCACATCCAGCAGACGGCCTTCCATCAGCAGGCCTCTGGAAATAACACGGGACAGAATATTGACGTCAATGTTGCCGCCGGAAACAACGCAGACAACCTTTTTGCCCTTGGTATCGATCTTGCCGAACATGCACGCTGCAACCGAAACCGCGCCTGCACCTTCCGAAACCATCTTCTGCTGTTCAATCATCGCGAGGATAGCCGTTGCGATCTCGTCGTCGGTGACGGTGACAATCTCGTCGACATACTTTTCACACAGCTGGTAGGTCAGATCGCCGGGATGTTTGACCGCGATACCGTCCGCAAAGGTGGAGACGCTGTCCAGCGTCAGCTGCTCATGTTCTTTCATCGAATTGTACATCGAAGGAGCACCGGCAGCCTGAACGCCGTAGACCTTAACGCGGGGATTGAGGGACTTGACCGCAAATGCGACACCCGAAACCAGTCCGCCGCCGCCGACCGGCACGACCACTGCGTCGACATCAGCAAGGTCGGTCAGGATTTCCAGACCGATGGTGCCCTGACCGGCGATAACATCCTCGTCATCATACGGATGGATGAAGGTCTTGCCGGTTTCCTTCTGAATCTCGACTGCGCGGGCATAGGCATCATCATAAACGCCTTTGACCAGCACAACTTCTGCGCCGTAGCTCTTGGTTGCCTCAACTTTGGAGATGGGGGCGCCTGCCGGGATGCAGATGGTCGCCTGAATGCCGTTGGCCTTTGCAGCCAGTGCGACACCCTGTGCATGGTTGCCGGCAGAGCAGGCAATGACACCGGCGCCCTTCTCTTCCTGGGACAGCTGGGACATCTTATAGTAAGCGCCGCGGACCTTAAACGACCCGGTAACCTGTAAATTTTCCGGCTTAAGGTAGAGGTCACAGCCGGGAACCAGCTTGGGCGCCGCGACCAGCTCGGTCGGGTGCAGCACTTTTTTCAGGATAAAAGATGCCTGATAAACTTTATCAAGTGAAAACATGTTCATTTTCCTTTCTCATTCCGAAATCTGACCCGCGGGTAGTTTCAAAGGACGGCTCGTGGCATCAGTATATATTTAGTGGTTTGCAGGTTCAGGAAACGGTCATCGCCATCGCGCCGGTGCGGATCATCTCCAGCACGCCGAACGGCTTGAGCATTTCAATAAACGAATCCAGCTGGCGGACATCGCCCGACAGTTCCAGCGCCATCGCGTCTTTTCCAACCTGCAATACATTTGCGTGGAAAGCATTGGCAATCGCGATCAGCTGGGCGCCGTTTTCCTCATCCTTTTTCACCTTAATCATCAGGTGTTCCCGCAGGATGACCTTGTCGGCATCCAGAATCTCAACCGACACGACATCATACAGTTTGTCCAGCTGTTTCTCCACCTGACGGGCAATCCGGTTGTCACCCCGTACCACAATGAAAATCTGGGAAACCGCAGGGTCGAGGTTCTGAGCGGCAACAATGCTGAGGATATTGAAGAAACGACGGCTGAACAGCGCGCAGACCCTCTGCAGAAGGCCCGGACAGTTATGGGCCGTAACCTTGACCAGAATATCTTTTTCCATCTTGACAAGCCCTCCTTAAATCGTCAGCATCGGTTCTTCGACGGATTTTCCGCCCGGAACCATCGGCAGTACATTGATATCCTTATCGATCAGGCAGTTGATCAGAACCGGCTCTCCGGCTGCAATCGCCGCTTCCAGTACCGGACGAATGTCCTGACGTCTGGCAATCGTCATCGCTTTGACGCCAAACCCTTCGGCAAGCAGTTCATAGTTGGTCTTTTTCTCCAGCGTCGTCTGGGAGAAACGCTTGCCGTAAAACAGCCGCTGCCACTGACGGACCATGCCGAGCACGCCATTGTTGAAGATCAGTTCGATCACCGGGATGTTATACCGTGCTGCCGTCGCCAGTTCGTTGCAGTTCATATGGAAGGAACCGTCGCCTGCCGCATTGACGACAATGCTGTCAGGGTTGCCCAGCTGGGCGCCAATCGCAGCGCCCAGACCGAAACCCATCGTTCCCAGACCGCCGGAGGTAATCATCTGACGGGGATGACGGAAGGTATAATACTGCGCAGCCCACATCTGGTGCTGGCCGACCTCGGTGGTGATAATCGCTTCGCCGCCGGTCAGATCGTACAGTGTCTCAAAGACCTCTTTGGGGGTCACGCCGTCTTCGGTCATCGGCTGCTGGGTCAGCGGGTACTCGGTCTTCCATGCGCCGACCTGTCCCATCCATGCAGCATGGTGCATGTCGGGAAGTGCTTCACACAGTGCCGCGAGGATTGCCTTCGCGTCACCTTTCAGGCGGATATTGACCTCAACATTTTTATTGAACTCAGCCGGGTCGATATCGATCTGCAAAATCTTGCAGTTTTTGCCGAACGTCCCGGTATCGCAGGTTACACGGTCAGAGAAGCGGGTGCCGACTGCGATCAGCAGGTCACAATCCCGGATGCAGTTGGAGGCAGTCTTGGTACCGTGCATGCCCAGCATCCCGATATACCGTTCGCTGCACTGGTCAAAGCCGCCCTGGCACATCAGCGAACAGGAAACCGGCGCGTCGACCTTCTCGACGAACTGTGCCAGTTCTTCCGATGCTTCTGCGCCCAGCACGCCGCCGCCGGCATAGATAAACGGGCGTTCGCTCTCTTTAATCATCTCGACAGCCTTCAAGAACCATCCGTGGTCCGGCATCGGCGGCTGTTCAATCGGAGCAGGCTGAACAGGGGTATATTCACAGCTCTGAGCGGTGATATCCTTGGGCACGTCGATCAGAACCGGGCCTTTACGGCCAGTCTGAGCAATCCGGAACGCCTCACGGATAATCCCTGCGAGGTCTTCCACCCGGCGCACCAGGAAATTATGCTTGGTAATCGGCATCGTCACGCCGGTGATATCGACTTCCTGGAAGGAGTCCAATCCCAGCTGAGGGCTGGTGACATTTCCGGTGATAGCGACGACCGGGACCGAATCCATATAAGCGGTTGCGATACCGGTCACCAGGTTGGTAGCACCGGGTCCGCTGGTTGCCAGACACACGCCGACCCGACCGGTCGAACGGGCATAACCGTCAGCGGCATGTGCCGCGCCCTGTTCATGGGAGGTCAGCACATGGCGAATTTCCGGGCATTTATAGAGTGCGTCATAAATATTCAGCACGGCGCCGCCCGGATAACCGAAAATTGTATCCACCTTCTGTTCCAGAAGGCACTGCAAGATAATTTCTGAACCTGTTAACAGCATCTGTCCAACATCCTTTCTCTGCGGGGAACTCCTCAAAACCCGCCGTCTATATGTATGTACCCCGTGGGTTCAATAAAAAAAGCTTTCATCTCCTTATTCCAAAGAGATGAAAGCCTCCAGCTTCCACGGTACCACTCCTGTTGCCACGCCACACCGGCATGGCCACTCACACACATCCAACAATGTGCTTTCCCATAACGGGGGATTCCGAACCCGCTTACTCGATTTCCTTTCAGAGGCCTGCTCAAGGGGGATAGAACGTTTCCATCGTCACACTGCCTTACACCGACCGGCAGTTCTCTGCGGTGCCTCCGGAACTTCGTCCCTATCATTGCATTTAAATATTTACATACTATTATAGGCGAAATCGGTCGGGATGTCAAGGCCAAATGTCACGAAAAATTTTCCCCCATTCTGGACATTTTCCTTCTCAATGCCGTATACCCTGTCCCGGCATCTGAATCCAGGCTCTTGTCTGAGGCGACGCGGCGATATTCTGACAGAGAGAGGCCGCCATCACCGCATTTTTGCCGTATTTGCCGCGCAGCTGTTCGACCGTCTGAAACAGTCTTTCCCGCCGTTCGTCCGCCTGCGGACAGCCAAACAGGGAGGTCTGTACCGCCTGTCCCTGCGGACAGAGGTTGATTGCCCGGACTGTGATGGCACGCACCGGACGGCTCCAGTCATACCGTCCGGTAAACAGCCGGTGAGCAGTCCGCGCAATGGCAAGCGGCGCCAGTACCGGAACCGGCGTCTTTGCCTGAAATTCGGTATACTGCATCGACTGGTCGCGGACCGCGACCGATACCCCTTCCGCCGCCATCCCGGCCGCATTCAGGCGATGGCTGACATCCTGTGCCAGATGGTAGATCATCAGCCAAACCTCATCATTATTGACCAGGTCTCTGGTCGCCGTCATCCCATGTCCGACGCTTTTGATCGGGTCACGCCATCCCAGCGGCATGACCGGAGAGCTGTCCTCCCCTGCCGCATATCCGCACAATGACCTGCCGACCTTGCCGACGGCACGGCTGACGGCGTCACGGTCAGCCATGGCGAGCTGACCAATCGTGCGAATCCCAAATTTCACCAGCCGACGTTCAGTCGCCGGACCGACGCCCCACAGCGTCCCGACCGGCAGCGGCCAGAGTTTCTGACGGAAATTCTGCTGGGAAATCACGGTGACAGCATCCGGTTTTTTCAGGTCGGAGCCGAGCTTGGCGAAAATCTTATTGAAACTGACCCCGACCGACACGGTAATGCCCAGTTTTTCCCGAATCTCCATCCGAATCTTATCCGCGATTTCCTCCCCGCTTCCGAACAGCCGGGTACTTCCGGTCACATCCAGCCAGCACTCGTCCAGCCCATACGGTTCGACCTGATCGGTATACCGGGCATAAATCCGCCTTGCTGCCCGTGAGAAGGCCAGATAGGCGTCAAAATGGGGCGCAACCTCTACCAGTCCCGGACATTTTTCATGTGCCTGCCAGATCGGCTCTCCGGTCACGATTCCACAAGCCTTTGCCTCCATCGACTTTGCCAGCACGATGCCGTGACGTTCTGCCCGTGACCCGCAGACGATCAGCGGTTTTCCGACCAGTTCAGGGTTCAATTTCTGTTCGATACTGGCATAGCAGTTATTCATATCGGAATGCAGGATAATCCGGCCGCTCATGGGAATCCCTCCTGAAAGAATGTAGCCGCACATACAATGCGAAAATTTGTTTTCCTTCTTTAGGATAGCACACAGTCGATCAAAAGTCAACGGATTTTAGAAAATTTGTTCTTCCATCTTTTAGTCATCCCATAACAAAAGAGGCAGTGGTTGATTCCACTGCCTCCCTGTTTACAAAAAGCCGAACATTTCTCCCCTCGGCTGATTGCCGTATTGATTTTATCCGTTCGCTGCCTGTTCGACGATGGCGTCAAATTCCTCTTTATCAAAGGTATTGACCCGGTACTCCACCTGAACATACGAACCGGCGCCTGTCTGGGCGCTATCTGTCATCTGGATGCTGACGGTCAGCAAGGTGTTTTCGCCCACGTTCCATTCTTCCTTTGCTGAGGTCATCTCTCCGCTTTTAAGTGCATCCGCTGTGCCATCCAACGTCAGCCGGTCGGAGAAACCGGGATAGGTTGACGGTTCTCCATACTGCTGCTGTACGGCATCAGCAAGGTCGACGGCAATCTGGACCATTTCGTCCTGCTTTGTCCCCTCCTGATCGAAGAGGTTATAACGCATACCATACAAAACGTCTTCGTCATAGGTGATATCATACATCAGCATCGGTTCAAAGGAATTTCCGTCGATCTCTCTTGGGGTACTGATATCCCAGCATCCAATAAAGTTTTTGTTTTCGCTGACATCATCCGCAGACAGTCCGAGACCTTCCAGCACCGCATCCTGTTTATGCCCGTACAGGCTTTCCAGCGTCGACACTTCGGTATCGCTCAACAGTCCCTGTACCGGCTGTTTCTGTTCACAGCCCGCCATCAGCAAAACTGTTCCGGCAATCCCCAGCGTCAGCAGCATTTTCGGCAATGTCATTTTCATCATCATACGCACCTCTCCTGCCAATCTCGATACAAATCATTTTTGTGTCATTCAGCAGCTGTTCAACGCAGCGTGTGTGCACCGGAACCACCTCATTTCCTCTTCTATGCCATTATCGGCTCAGTTCGGCCTCAAAGAAACCGTCCCGAAGGGTGGAATATACCACCAACTCGACCCAGTCCCCATTTTCCAGAAACAGCGTTTCTTCATTGCCATCCACCGGGACGCGGTAGATACCGTCGACTGTTTGCAGATAAACATACGAATTTCCGTCGATAACAGCCGTTTCAACCGGAGCATTCAGCCGGACCGAAACCGTTTCTGCCTGCTGCTGAACATTTGCCTGACCTTCTGCGCCGTACCGTTCGACAAACTCCTTCCAGGTGTCTTCCACGGTATCCGCCGCGACGACCTTGGTATAGTCCTGCAAATCGACCATCGCGTATTTTTTAATCAGCGCGCCGTCGTCCACCAGAGCCATGATATACACCGGCTCACCGTTGACATTGACCAGGCTGGGGAAAGAAGCACGATAACCGAAGTTCATAACCAGACCTTCCGCCGCTGTTTTTGCGGAATATTCTTCTGCGCCGTAGATATCATAGCGGCGGACCTGGCCAGTATGTTCATCACAGAGGATAAACGCAATATTCGATTCATCGCTTGCGGCAGAAGTAATGCCGGTGAAAGCGTTCAGATTTTCGCCCACAACCTTATATCCGTAGTCATTGGTACAGGTATAGACGCCGGTTTTCGCAAGACGAGAGTTCCAGAAGCCGTTACCGTACAGGCCGGCGTAGTTGACCAGCCGAATCATATCATCCGCTGGGAATACGATGCTGACCCAGGCAGGCGCATCCTCTGCCGCATAACGAGTTGTCTCGCCGGTAACCGCATCGCAGACCAGCACCCCATTCGGCACCGGACAGCCAGTCAGCCCGACACGGAATTCATAGGTTGTTGCAATCCAGTAAGGGTTGCCGTCGTTGTCCACCTCAAAATGCACATTGTCAAAATAGGCAGTCGGGCAGCTGAATTGCAGATGACGGTAGATATTCTCATTAAAATACGCGGTATCGGAATAATGAATCGGCTCCGGGAATTCAATATATTCACTGCTACCGTCCACCGGGTCGACCGATACATAACCGGGAATTCCCTCACCACGACGGTTGAGCCATTTCCAGAAGCCGCCGTAACCCATTGTCGCGACCTTTTTGGGCTGACCGTTGACGGTGGTCGTCATAAACTGCCCCAGCTCATACTGGGTCGCCAGCGTCCCCAGCGAACCAATCTGACGTTTGCCCATTGCGGCGGCAGTTGTCGTATCCATGATCGCGATATCGGTGATTTTACCATTCTCGACGACCTGCACTTCCGAGGCAAAATCGCCGACCGTGATTCGTTCTTCACCAGCTTTTGCATAGCGGGAAGCATTGAACAACGGGCCGGAGAAGAAATTAATCACCAGAAAAACGACAACCAGTATCCCAGCGGCCGCAAATCCAAGATACCCTCTGCGGGTCGGACGGCCATCGACTGTCAGCGTGCGGAAGCTGAAGATCAGCCGCAGCACGCCATATACGACCAGCAGCAAAATCAGCGTCCACCAGGCAGACGGGTCATGGATGTTGAGTGCGGGCGGCGCGTAGTAATACAGTCCGCCTGCCAGCAGCAATGTCAGCACAACCGGCATCACTGCACGAAAAACCTTACTTTTTGTCATACAAATATTCCTCCCTTTGGTTCTACCTTTATCATATTAAAAATACCGGGAAATTGCAAGGGGGTTTACAAAAACTAAGAGAAAAACGACAAAATCTATAGAAAAAGTCCCCTGGCAAAACACCAGAGGACCATCTCATTTGCTCATCAGTTCAGTTTCAAATCGCCGTCTTTAATCCAGCCAGCCTTGCGGAACAGCTTGCCGAATGCCCAGCAGAGCACCGCAGGCAGGACAAAGCTGATCAGAATCAGCCCGGCCCAGTCAAATACCGTAATCGAAGCTTTGACACCGTTTGCCACATCGCTGACCCAGCCGGTATACACGCCGATCTGTCCAACCAGGCCGCAGGTGCCCATACCGGACGAAATCGCGGCGCCGTTCATTTCCAAACCAAATACACAGGTTGCAATCGGGCCAGTGATTGCCGACGCAAGAATCGGCGGAATCCAGATGCGCGGATTTTTCAGGATATTGCCCATCTGGAGCATTGATGTACCAATCCCCTGCGAGACCAGACCACCGACACCGTTTTCCTTCCAGCTCATGACCGCAAAGCCGACCATCTGCGCACAGCAGCCTGCAACCGCCGCACCACCGGCCAAACCGGTCAGGCTGAGGCTTGCACAAATAGCCGCCGACGAAATCGGGAGGGTCAGCGCAATGCCGACCAGCACCGAAATCACGATACCCATCCAGAACGGCTGCTGGGTCGTTGCCCAGCGGATAATCTCACCCAGCGCGCTTGCTGCGGCGCCAATCGCCGGCGCAATCAGCATCGACAGCCCACAGCCTACCAGGATTGTGACGCAGGGCGTCACCAGAATATCAATTTTCGTTTCCTTGGACACGACTTTGCCCAGTTCTGCCGCAATAATTGCAATGACCAGCACCGACAGCGGGCCACCTGCTCCACCCAGTGCATTAGCGGAATATCCGACTGCGGCCAGTGAAAACAGTACCAGCGGCGGGCATTTGAGCGCATACCCGATTGCGATTGCCATCGCACAGCCGGACACACTGTTGCCGAAGCCGCCGATGGTCTGCAAGACCTCGATATGCAGCTGCTGACCGATTGTCGAGAGAATGGTTCCGACCAGCAGTGACGCAAACAAGCCCTGTGCCATTGCGCCCAGTGCGTCGATTCCATAGCGTTTCCACGAAATTTCAATGTCTTTTCTTTTCAGAAAAGCCTGTACCTTCGCCATCAACAACACCCTTTCATATGTGCTGTTGACATTATACCATACATGTGTCTTGACAGATAGCGGTAAAATAACAGAAGGTTGCAAACATTTTGACTATTTTTTAGACAATTTCTGAACGACGAAAACAATCAGTTCTGTTTTCTGACGATATTGTATTCGTCGCCGAATTTAAAAAAGGGGCAGTTGACAGTCTGTCCCATCAGACTGCGTTCATAATCATCCATGTCCATTGCAACGTCCAACACACATTCATAGCTGTCTGTTTCGTCGTTGTATTCATAGTTCATGCACACTTCGCAGGGATTGCTGACACCCATCTGAAACCCTCCATACATACGTTTTCGATAAAACAAAAACTCCGTGAACAAATCACGGAGTTTAGTGGCTGCTCCTGTCAGGCTCGAACTGACGACATCATGATTAACAGTCATGCGCTCTACCGACTGAGCTAAGGAGCAA
>CALXCO010000049.1 GCA_944386805.1 uncultured Clostridia bacterium | reverse complement strand
GCCAAGAGGGGCTTAAGCCCCTCTCTTTCAAAATGTGTGCTTTTCAGGGGGAAAAACCCTTGACAAATCGCTTACTGCAAAATACTCCTGTTACAATACTTTGATATAATTGTATCACAGAAAGACTGAAAAGTATCACTAAAATGTGAATGAAAATACCGTTTGCCGTAAAAGTGACCCGGTCTCCGGTTCAGGGCATTGATTATCCGGAATATTTTTTCCCCTGCCAGGAGTTTCTCCGAAAGAGTTCCTGGTCGATGGTATTCATGACGACAAACTTTTTCCGGCTCCACATCGGCGCGATCAGCTCATCCGGCATTCCGTCGCCGGTTACCCGCTGGATGACCGTATCCGGCGGAAGCAGTTCCAGCTGGTCACAGACCGTTTCGCAGTAGTCGGAAAGCTCCATCGTCTGAAAATCTCCCCGCAGATATTCCTCTGCCATCCGGGTACCCTTGAGGATATGCAGCAGATGGATTTTGACGCAGGCAGGTTTCAGCTGTGCGATTGCCCGGACGGTATCCAGCATCATTTCCTTTGTTTCACCGGGAAGGCCGTTGATGATATGGATACAGACCGGTATCCCAAGGCTGGTCAGTTTATGGTACCCTTCTAAAAATTCAGCGGTTGTATGTCCGCGGTTGATACGCTTTGCCGTCTCGTCATGAATGGTCTGAAGGCCGAGTTCGATCATCAGGTCGGTTTTCTCCGAAAGGCTGTGCAGATATTCGCAGACATCATCCGGAAGCGCATCAGCTCTGGTTGCCACCGATAACCCGACAACACCCGGCTGGTTCAGTACTACCTCATATTTTGCCCGCAGTTCTTCGACCGGCGCATAGGTGTTGGTGTTGGCCTGAAAATAGGGAATATACAGGTTGGCTTCCGGCCATTTGTGATGGAGGGTCTGCTGGACCTGTTGATACTGTTCCAGAAGGCTTGCGGGAGTCTGGCGGCGGAACGCATAGCTGCAATAGGTACAGCCGCCTTTTCCACGGGTGCCGTCAATATTGGGACAGGAAAAACCGGCGTCAAGTGAGATTTTGAAGACCTTGGAACCATACCGTCTGCGCAAGTAATAATCCCATGTATAGTATCGTTTATTCGAGTCGGAATAAGGAAATGGATTGGTGTCCTTTTGCGTCAGGACCTGCATAATAAAACACCTCTTGATTTAGTTTAAACATTTGAAAAAGTTGTATAAAAAACGTCGAAAAAGCACGGTAAAATTGTCCGTAAAAAAAGCGAAGAAACGCTATTGAGTTGTTCTTTGGCGTGCTATAATATAAGTATACAGGAAAAATCTGCAAAATAAAAGGCAGACTTGCAACTTTTTGACCCCTTGTGTGCGTCTTTAGGATATAGACCTCATCCGGGACTGCACCATGTACAGAACAGGATATGATAGTATGGATCAGGAAAAGAAACAGGAGACAAAAATGGTTATTACCTATGTAAAAGATATCCCTTTAAATGCACCCGATCACGAGGATTCTTCCTGGATCGCACCACTGAACGATACCAGAAGTTTTTCCCGTCCGATTCATAAAACAAAACTCCGCCTTTCACCCCGTGCTTTTTTGCTGATTGGGCTGATGATGCTGGCACTGGCGACCGGCGCCGGCATTTATGCCCTGACACTGCGCGGCGCAGATGCCGCCAGCGACCAGAGCGCCGAAATGCAGTCTCAGGTGGTGTCGGAAGATGGGACGGCAAGTGACGCCAGTGACGCCGTTTCGGCTGCCGGTGCGGGCGATGAATCGACGCTGTCCGCATCATCGGAAGACAGTGTGGCTGCATCGGAAAGTCAGGAAACAGAGGATGAATTTGCCTATCTGATTCCGCCGTCGGATTATGATTATGGTTCGCCGGTTCCTGCGTCTGAAAAACAGTCGGAGGACTGGTTTGACGACGCGGTGTTTGTCGGCAATTCCCGTACCCAGGGACTTTTGCTCTACACCGGGATTTCCGCAAAGTCGTATGCCGATGTCGGTCTGACGGTCGAAACGGTCTTTACTTCGGCAGTATTTCCCGACCCGGATGACGCGGAAAATAAGGTGACCGCTGTGGATGCACTGAAAAAAGGGGATTACCACAAGGTCTATCTGATGTTCGGCATCAATGAGCTTGGATGGCAGAGTGAGGACGCGTTTTTAAATAAGTATGGCTCTCTGATCGACTCGATTCGTGAGTCCCATCCCGACGTACAGATCTATGTTCAGTCGATTTTGCCGGTATGTGAGAGCAAGATCAGCGGGAAATCCTATCTGACCAATTCCAGAATCTCGTCCTTTAATACCCGTCTCCAGCAGATGGCAAAGGATAAATCAGCTTTTTATCTTGATGTCGCCTCTGCGGTTGCCGATGAGAATGGCGCACTGCCTGCCGACGCCAGCACCGACGGAATTCATATGCAGAAAGATGGCTGCCTGAAATGGGAAGACTACCTTCTGACCCACTGTGTTGTATCGGGAGAGGTGCCGAAGTCCGGGATGACGTCGGTTGCCGGTGATACGAGCGGTGGTAAATATACCCCCATCCAGCTGCCGAAGGTGAACTCCTGATCGCCTGGAAATCTTAATTTTTGCGTAAAAACCCTTAGATTTTGTTTATCTCCTTGTTTTTCGATAGGAGCCATGGTATACTGTCCTTAGGAAATTGAGGAATCATACAGCGGAATATGCTCATATTTTGTTGTAGACATCAAAATGGAAAGGGTGTTGTGTATGAAACTGCTGTACGCATCTGAGTACCGCTCTGCTGCACGTGGGATGCTCAGGGGAAAATGGACCGAAGCAGTTTTGGTTGGACTGGTTTCCAGTCTGATTTGCGGTCAGGTCGGTTTTAGGGGAACGTCGGCTTTTCGAATCAATCTGAATCTGGATGATTTTGCCTATTATGCGGCCCAGTATCCGGAAGATACGGGTTTTGTCGACTCGATTGCCCATCTGCTGTTCAGTGGACTGACAGCGGGCGTGGCGGCATTGCTTTTGCTGATCGGCGTGATCTTTCTGATCGTGTCGATTGTACTGGGCGGCGTCATCGAAACCGGCTACGCCAGATATAATATGAAGCTGGTCAGCGGTTCGAGGACGAGTTTTTACGATCTTTTTTATGAGTTCCGCCGCTGGGGAACCTGTCTGGTCATGAACCTGCTGAGAATGGTCCTGACGTTTGTGGGATTTATTCTGTTTATCATTCCGGGCATCATGCTGACGTATGGGTTCAGGATGGCACCGTATATCCTTGCCGAACATCCCGAATGCAGCGGATGGGAAGCGCTCAGCGAATCCTGGAAGATGATGCGCGGACATAAGTTCCGGCTGTTCTGCCTGGATTTGTCGTTTATCGGATGGGCAATCCTCTGTGGGCTTACCTGCGGTATCGGCTATCTGTGGCTGACGCCGTATACAAAGGCTTCCGAGGCAATTTTCTACCTGGAGCTTGCAGGCGATTATTACGGAACCAGCAGATATTGATTTTATAGCAGGATAATACAAAACTGCCGGACAGTTTGCGTCAAACGCAGGCTGTCCGGCAGTCTTTTTGTTATGCTGTTGTTTATTTTCCGAGCAGTTCACCGTACAGCTGCCGGTAGAAAAGCAGCCCGCCGAGAACTGCACTGATCAGGTCGGCCGCAAACTGGGAAGCGATAATACCGTTCAGTCCGGCGATGTTTGCAAACACCACCAGCACGATGATAAAGACAACACCCTGCCGGCTGATCGAGAGGAGGAAGGAGCCGACCATTCTGCCAGCTGACTGGAAATAGATGGTGAACAGCTGGACGAGCGCCGCCATCAGGTTGGACGCAACCTGCCAGCGCAGCATGACCGTTCCAATCGAGATGATCTCTTCCGAGTCCATAAATCCTTTGAGAATCAGCGGCGCGGCGGCGAAGATGATCACAGCAATGACCATTGCGGTGATACTGATAAAGCTGAAGCTGAAGCGAAGCAGCTGACGCATTTTTGTATGATTCTTGGCTCCATACAGATAACCGATCAGCGGCTGTCCGCCGAAGGCAAGTCCGGTCATAATCAGCTGTGCGACCATCGTGACTTTGAGGACGATGCCCATTGCGGCGATTTTATCGTTGCCGTAGGGGAGCAGGAACTGGTTGGTCAGAATCAGGCAGATACTGGAGCAGATGTTGGTGATAGCGGCCGGGATGCCGATACCGAAGATCTGTCCGGCCTGGGCAGGCTGGATTTTCATTTCGGCCGGGACGAGCGAGAGCTGGCGGCTCTTGCGCAGGATAATGAAAATAAAGTAGATGTCCGAGAGGATATAACCGGCGACGGTTGCAACTGCCGCGCCCATCGAGCCCATTCCACAGACCGAAATCAGAATCGGGTCGAGGATGATGTTCAGAACGGCACCGCTGATGGTACCAATCATCGATTCTTTGGACAGGCCCTCTGCCCGCAGAAGGTTGGAGGGAATAAAGGAGGCGACGGTAAACGGAGCGCCGATTGCCAGAACGATGTAATAGTTGAACGCATGTTGGAAGGTGTCGCTGTTGGCACCGAGAATATTCAGCAGCGGGCCGGAAAAGACCAGCATAATGACTCCGACGAGTGCACCACAGATGATGGCTGCATAAAAACAGAAGGCGCTGACATGGCGTACACCTGCATGATCTTTCTGGCCGAGCATACGGGAGATCAGCGACGTCCCGCCCTGACCGAAGATGTTTCCGAAAGCCATCAGCATCGTAAAGATCGGGGCACAGAGCGAGACACCCGCCACCAGATTGGTATCACCGGTTGCGGCGATAAAGTAGGTATCCGCCAGATTGTAGATCATTGTCACGATCATACTCATCACCAGCGGCAGAGCCAATTTCAGATAGGCTTTGTTGACCGGTGTGTTTTCAAAGAGTTCGTTTTCCATCCAAAAACCTCATTTCTGTTGATTTCCAGACCCCAGTATACCAGAAGAAGAAGGCAAAATGATATGACAAATGTCATACAAATGACATTTTTTCCTGCTGTCCACCAAAAAAGCGCACTGCGTGTTCGCAGTGCGCCTGCCGGATAAAACCGGTTATTTGATGCCCATTTCGGTGGGGTTGAGCAGGTCGGACCGGCGGTTGTAGTTGCCGGTGACATACCAGTATTCGGTGTTGACACGGGTCAGGATGCCTTCGGCATTGCCGCGGTACAGCTCCAGATGCAGCATCGTTCCGCCGTCAACGTTGTTTTTGGCCAGGTAGCCGATAATCTGTCCCTTTTTCACGGTCTTGCCGTAGGCGACAGCCGGTGTGATCTCACCGTAGCGCAGGACGGTTCCATCTACGTTTTTGACAGTGACGGCGCCGGTTCCGGCATAAAAAGTCGTGCTGATGGCAGTGACAGTTCCGTCGGTCATTGCGTAAACTGGCGTACCGGCTCCGTTCTCTACATAGAAGTCGATGCCGGCGTGCTTTCTTCCGTCGCTCCGGGTGTAACCAAACGACCGTCCGCCGGTGATCGGCAGATAAGCCGCACGAATGGGGCTGCCCCAGTTTGTCTGGATGTACTGCCGCAGCTGTGTAAGATCGTCTGCGGTACCGGTATCGGAATCCGTCGAGTTGTCTTCGTCTTTTACCGACGCGCTGGCAAGTGCCGCACGGGTTTTGCTGCCGGCAATGCCGTCGGCCGTCAGATTATAGTCAGACTGGAAGGATTTTACTGCCGCATGGGTCGCCGGCCCAAAAATCCCGTCGGCTTTGCCTGCATCGTAGCCGAGGTCGTTCAGCTGCTGCTGAACATCGGTGACGTCTTCTTTGATTTTGGCGAGGGTCTTCTGTCCGGCAATGCCGTCCACCGAAAGCCCGTTGTTGGACTGGTACCAGATGACGGCGGTATGGGTTTTCTGCCCGAAAATCCCGTCCGGCACACAGCCGTATCCCAACCCATAAAGATTGGTCTGTAAGTTGTAGACAGCGTTGCCCGTGCTGCCCCAGCGGTAGTTCGCGGAAACGGAAGTTGGAAGCAGCAGGAGCAGGCTGAGCATAAAGGTCAGCAGCAATGCGACCTTCTTGCCTGTTTGTTGTTTCATCTTGCGTCAATCCTTTCATTTTTCTGTTCCTTCCGGGGCTGTTCACCGGATGAAAAATGTGGTATAATATCTCAATAACCAGACAGAATATCTTTGCGGTGGACACAAAAGCCTTCTGCTGTGCATTTTTCGTCTGGATACTCTCCTGGAAGAATAAGCTTATGCTAACATACATTTTCTCCAATCTCAAGCAGGTGGGAAATCTTACCGGCTGAGCCAAATGGAACCTGAAGGAGAAAAATAGACCGTCAGTCCCCAAAAATGTCCGCCGTAACTGGTTTTTCGGGAACTGTATAAGAAAGGAGTGACAGGGGTGGAAATGTCTCCCAGCCGTCAGAAACCAGTTCGCCGTCAGCATCCGGAGCAGGTACCGCAGCAACAGCCGCCGTCGCAGACGGTGCTGCCCGCAACCCCGGTCACCTGCCTGAAAAACGTCGGACCAAAGCGGGAAGCGCTGTACCTCAAACTTGGGATTCAAACGGTTGAGGAGCTTCTGACCTTTTATCCCCGTAATTATCAGGACTTTACTTCTCCAAAGATGGCTGATCAGTGTGTCGGCGGTGAGAACGTCGTCATTGCCGGAAAGATTCTCCGCAAGTTCCCGCCTGCGCCGATTCGCAAGGGAATGGTGCTGTACAAGATGCAGGCAACCGATGGGCTGCACAATTTTGTCGTCACGATCTTCAACAGTGAGTACACCTATTATGGCATGAAGACCGGGGAAGACTATGTCTTTGCCGGTAAATGGACCCGTACCGGCGCGGCATATGGGCTGACGCTATCGACTTATCTGCCGGCGGATGAGGCAGATATCCTCCGTCCGGTCTATTCTCTGACCGAAGGACTGACCAGTAAAATGGTGCAGACCAATGTAAAAGACGCGATCGAGCATTTTCTGCCTTCGATGCCTGACCCATTGCCGGAAGATCTGCGGAAAGAACACCGGCTGATTTCCTATCATGCCGCGATTCGTCAGATTCACTTTCCGGAAGGTCAGACACAGCTGGAGGCGGCAAAACGCCGGCTTTCCTTTGAAGAGCTGCTCCGGCTGACCATCGGACTGAAACTGCTGAAGGGCAGACAACGTCGTGAAACCGAAGTTCGGGTCAAACGTCCCGATCTGCGTCCGTTTCTGAAAAGCCTGCCCTATGAGCTGACCGGCGCACAGAAACGGGTCATCGGTGAGATTTTGCTGGATATGTCGTCCCGTTATCCGATGAATCGTCTGCTGCAAGGTGACGTCGGCTCCGGCAAGACGATGGTTGCGGCGGCTTCTGCCTATGCAATCGTCAAAAGCGGGTACCAGGCGGCATTGATGGCACCGACCGAAATCCTTGCTTCCCAGCATGAAGCGACCCTGCGTCGTTTCCTCGAACCACTTGGTATCCGGATTGGACTGCTGTCTGGTTCGCTCACCCCGAAACAGAAAACGCTGATGCGGGAGAAGATCGCCGCCGGAGAGATCGACGTGGTGGTCGGTACACATGCCCTTGTCCAGCAGGCGACCGTGTTCCATAAACTGGGGCTGGTCATCACCGACGAGCAGCATCGTTTCGGTGTCGCACAGCGGCAGCGACTGGGCGAAAAAGGTGAAAATCCTCATGTACTGGTCATGTCGGCGACCCCGATTCCACGGACACTGGCGCTGATTGTTTATGGAGACCTCGACCTGTCGATCATTGATGAGATGCCCAAGGGCCGCCAGCCGATTGAAACCTTTTCGATTCATTCGGATAAACGGGAGCGGGCGCTGGGGTATATCCGTGACCACCTTGCACGTGGGGAACAGGGGTATATCGTCTGCCCGCTGATCGAGGAGAATGACCCTTCCGGCAGTATGACCGCTGCGGTTGATTACGCAAGGCAGCTGCAGGAAGGCGCATTTAAAGGATACACCGTCGGATTGCTGCATGGACGGATGAAGGCGGACGAAAAGGACGACGTCATGGCGCGGTTTGCTTCGGGAGAGATTCAGCTGCTGGTCGCGACGACGGTCGTCGAGGTCGGCGTCGACGTCCCCAATGCCACGATCATTATGATTGAAAATGCCGAGCGGTTCGGCCTTTCCCAGCTGCACCAGCTGAGAGGCCGTGTCGGACGCGGCAGCAAAAAATCGACCTGTATCCTGCTGTCGGATAACGATGGCGAGGACAATCGGAAACGCCTGTCGGTCATGAAGGAAACCTGCGACGGCTTTATCATCTCGAAAGAGGACCTCAAACTCCGTGGAGCGGGCGACTTTTTCGGATATCGCCAGCACGGCGTCCCGTCGCTGGGAATCAGCGATGTACTGGAAGATACCGCACTGTTTGCGGAGGCACAGGCGGCAGCAATTGCATTGCTGGAAGGGGACCCTGACCTGTCGAAGCCGGAGCATGCGATCTTGCGTGCCCAGGTGGAGGAGATGACCAACCGCGGCGGCAGTAACTGACCGTCTCCGGAATAAATGATGTGTTTCCCGGACTGGCCGGGTTTGAACATAGAAGGGAATGATTCTGATGTATCTTGATGGAAAAAATCATCTGCATTTTATCGGTATTGGCGGCAGCGGGATGTACCCGATGGCGCAGATTCTGCATGAAAAGGGCTATTATATCACCGGTTCGGACAACAATGAAACCGATACCCTCCAGAAGGTCCGGGAGATGGGCATTCACGTCACCCTCGGCCAGCGTGCCGAGAATATCGAAGGCGCCGACCTGATTGTCTATTCGGCGGCGATTATGGCGGATAACCCCGAACTGGTCGCGGCGCGTGCGAGCGGTGTACCGACGGTTGAACGGAGCGTCATTCTGGGAGAAATTACCGCCCATTATTCCGACGCACTCTGTGTCAGCGGTACCCACGGCAAGACAACCACGACTTCGATGCTGACCCAGATTATGCTGGATGCAGGCAAGGACCCGACCTGTGTGATCGGCGGCAAACTGCCTGCAATCGGCGGCAGCGGCAGAGCAGGCAAAACAGAGCATATGGTCTGCGAGTCCTGCGAATTTGTCGATACCTTTTTGAAACTTCACCCGGACGTCGCGGTAATTCTGAACATTGACGCCGACCATCTGGATTATTTCAAGACGATGGAAAACCTGATTCATTCCTTCCGGAAATTTGCATCGATGGCGACCAAGTGCATTATCGCCAACGGCGACGATGCCAATACCATGATGGCAATTGCCGGGATGGAAGACCGGCTGATTACCTTCGGCGTACATCCGAAAAACGATTATTACCCGGAAAATATCGTCCATCCGGGTGGTGTCAACACCGAGTTTGACCTCTGCCATCATGGCAAGACGCTGACCCATATTAAAATGCACGTCCCCGGTGACCATAATATCCTCAATGCCATCGCTGCCTGCGCTGCCGCGATGACTGCCGGTGTCACACCTGAACAGTGTGCAGCCGGAATCGACGCGTTCCATGGAGCGGGACGGCGGTTCGAGGTGCTGGCCGATATCAACGATATTACGGTAGCGGACGATTACGGCCATCATCCGACTGAAATCGAAGCGACGCTGAAAGCAGCGCGGGCACTGCCGTTCAAACGTGTCTGGGCAGTTCACCAGCCGTTTACCTATTCCCGTACCAAAATGCTGATGGACGATTTTGCACGGGTTCTTTCCCATGCCGACAAGGTTGTCCTGTCGGAGATTATGGGTTCCCGTGAGAAAAATACCGACGGCGTGTATACGTCGCAGCTGGCAGAGAAGATTCCCGGCTGTGTCTGGTTCCCGGAGTTTCCAGAAATTTCGGACTATGTTGTCGAAAATGCCCAGCCCGGCGACCTGATTCTGACACTTGGATGTGGAGATATCAACAAGTGTGCGCATATGATTGTGGAAAAACTGAAAGCAAAGTACGCTGAATAATTGCGAAAATCCCGGTCTTTACAGGCCGGGATTTTTGTTTGGTTGTATAAAGGCAGGCCGCTGATTTTGTCAGATATTTGCTTTACACCGATGATAAAATATTGTATGATAAAAGGGAATCAATAATATCTGTATTGACGGTAGGGAATGTGCCTGTCCGGTGAATCAACGGGAGGGATTTTATGAAACTGAAAAAAAGTATGTGTATCCTGCTGACTGCGCTGATACTGGGAGGATGTTCGTTGTCCGGGCAGCAATCGCAGGATTTGCCGTCGGAATCGTTTCCCGAATCGGTTTCAGAATCCGATGTTTCTGTCCCGGAAAGCAGTGCTTCGGAACAACCTGAACAGCAGGCCGATTACCAGGTCGACGCTGCTACCGGAATACTGTCTATTCCGCAAGGGGAGCAGCTGGAGCAGGTATTGCTGACCGATACCGGGAATTTTCTGCTGGTTTTGTGGATTGATCAGACGTATTATATGCGCCTCGTTTCGCCGGACGGGATGATTCTCACTGAAAAGACCCAGGGAAGCAAAGAACCTGCCTTTATGATACGGCGGCAGCATGGTTTTGAGCAGGACGTTACCAAATACAGCTCGGTCAGTTATTATGATTTTGAGTTGAATCCTGCCGCGATGTCGGATGTGCGTGGCAGTCTGGCAGATATTCCGACCGAGGTTGCCGAGACAGTGCCCGGTGGTTTTGTGGCGGTTGGGTGCTATCAGCAGTATCTCACCGGTTACAGCCCGATTACCTACAGTACCGAACGCCCATCTCCGCCGATGTTTCCGGAAAACGGGTCGATTGGCCGGTATGATACCGAAACAGGGGAGATCGAAACCGTGCAGCTGCCGGCCGGATGCGAACCATCGGAGACTGTCGGTGATGGACGGTATTATGCGCTGTTCTGTACGGCAAACGATGAGAACGAGAGCTGGCTGAAAGAAAATGTTTCGGCATTGCAGGAAATTGAGCCGGAAAGCCGGTGGTTTTTGGTGTTCGATATGGATAGCATGAAGGTTACCGGTTATTATTCGATGGATGAGCAGGGCGGCAGTTTTGCGGCAATCTATCCGGATGGGAAACAGGTCTGCCTTGTCCAAAATCGAGATATTCTGCGGGTGGATTTGCTCCCGGCGGAGTGACGGCCTTATTTTCAATTTACATAATGATTGCCGCATTCAGTACGGTGAATTTCTGATAAAATAAAAACAGCGTATGAGAAATAAATGAAAATCTCATACGCTGTAAATTTATAATTGATTGATGCGGTTCAAGAGGATTGCCATCTTTGAGATAAATAGAGGAAACAGCTTTCCAAACAGTTTTGCCAGGCTGATTCCGAGCAGAATACCGATTGCATTAAACAGCAGATAGTAGACATCGATTGTCCGGTCAATTCCATTGAACAGAACGTTGACGCCTTCGTATGCTACCATAAAGGAAATGAGAATTGGAAGCAGTCCGCTTAATTTATTCAAGCCGAGGTAACAGCTAATCCGCTGGATGCAGAAGGCGCAAAAGGTGTAGAATAAAATCCGCAGGATTTTAGCTTTCCAAAAAACAGTAATGCCTTCAATAAACTGGATAAAAGAAAACTTGAGGGTAATTTTTGCGTTAGAATCCAGCCAGATTGGAAGAAAGGAGCCGAGGGACCGTCTTTGCAGCGAGCAGATAACCGCATACATCATGACCAGCAAATAAACAAAACAGATGCCAAAACGCACCCATTGATATTTCTGATTGATATTCATGATGAAATCTCCTTTCAAATTTTATCCTACTTCAAAAGATTGCAGGATGATCGGGTCGGACGATTTACAGCAAAGATAGAAGGTATAATTACCGTTTTGGGGCGCTGTAAAGGACATTTGTACGCCGGTTTTATTCTGCCCTTTATACAGGCAAATCTGCTGTCCATCGAGCAGATAACCCACTTCGATTGCCTGCCCGACCGGAAACCCGATATCTGTATGGCGCAGAGTAACTGTTATCGTTTCGCCTTGATCGAATGTCCATGACTGATTGGTGAAAAGATATTCGCCCGGCTGCACCTCTTTTGACGTCTGGTTTCCGGGAAGCAGGTTTTCAGCAAAGCCGGGCGCCTGATATGCCGTGGTAATCTGGGGCTGTTGGATACCGACTGCCAAAAGACAGACGACCAGTACAGCACCGATTGCCAGAGATTTTTGTTTTGCCATGGGCTGGCCTGCCTGATTGATCAATCTGCGGGTCCTTTTTTCCAGATGGCCGCAAAAATGGGCGGTAAACAGAAATACCCGTTGCCTGGTTGAGTGGTTTTCCACCAGCATATGCAGATAATCCATTCTGACATTTTCGCCTTTATTCCGGATAACAGCCTCGTCGCAGTCTGCTTCAATATCAGACTGGACCATGTATCCCATCACCCAGACCAGCGGATTGAACCAATGGATAACGCAGGTCAGAAAAATGACCCACTTTATCAGGATATGAAACCGGCGGATATGTAGGTATTCATGTGTCAAAATCAGGTCAAGCTGTTTTTCATCAGCCTTGGCAGATTCCTTATCCAGCAGAATGACCGTACGAATCAGGCCATAGGCAACTGGCGTTTGAATACGGTCGTATACACGAATCTGATAGGAACGCCGGAGCGGGTGGGCATCCTGCCATTGCCGGATATACGGGCGGTCGGCAGGAAGGCTTTCGGAAAGCTGCTTGCAATTTCGGTAATAATGGGTCAGATGGATACCGCAGCTGATCGCCGCACCTGCCAGCCATATCAGTTCCAGTGCTGTCCAATTGATTCTGTCAGCCAAATACTGCTCAATCACCAGCTTGCATACTGGCAATTCAGCGGCTGAAACCGAAAGACTGTTCAGGATTTCCTCAGGGGTATACGGATTGCCGCTGATAACAAACCGATCGTAGAAACTCATATACAGCGGCAGAAAAAGGGGGACAAGCAGTCGGATAACAGAAAGGCTCCATATTACAAGAGTTGCACGGCCTGAACATACTTTCAGCGTGACCGGGCGCAAGAGCAGGGTAATCAGAATGAAGATACTCCCGGCCAGAGACATGGACAACAACGTCGTCACGGCGAATCATCCTTTCTTTCATCCAGCAGGCGCAGTAAGGCGGCTTTGGTTTCAGCTGAAAGTTTTTGCCGGTCGAGAAGTGCCGCAAAAAACAGCTTGGAAGACCCATGAAACATCCGGTTTACCAGATGATCCAGTTCAGCCTGCTGTACTTCTGCTTCGGAAATCAGCGGATGGCAGATAAATCCCGGCTCAATCCGTTCGATCGCGCCTTTTTGTACCAGCCGTTTGATTACTGTATAGGTAGTATTTTTATTCCACCCGATGCTGTCCCTGAGAATGGTAACCAGTTCTTTTGCAGACTTGTCACCTTCCGACCAGAGCAAGCGCATAACATGCAGTTCGGCATCAAATAATTGTTGTTCCATTCCGTCACCTCCAATTAGACTATCGCGATCGTCTAATTTAAGACTATCATAATAGTCTGATTCTGTCAATAGTCTTTTGTCCCGTAATCCGTAGTTTTTGACCAAAAAGCCTTAGATTTTGCAAAACCACTTGCCGGGAGAACTTCTTTCTGTTATGCTGTAATCAAACCTACACAGAAAGGAAATCGGTATGAGAAGTACGCTGAGTACCCTTTGCAGTAATTTTATTGAAAACCGGGACGTCATCAAATCGGACTATATTTTTGAAAGCAGCTATATGTACCCGGTAGCCGCCGCGATTTTTACCGGCGCGCACCAGCGTGCAGACAGCAGTCGGCTTAAAGAAGCGGAATATATATTAAAAGATAACACCGGGATATTTTCCAATTTCAGGGGAACGCTGAAACTTCCGATGATTGCACTTTTGGCTGTTTCTCAAAATCCTGAGGAAAAGATGCGCAACGCGATGGACGTCTATCGTCGCTTAAAGGAACTTTTCTGGACTTCAACTTATCTGCCGGTTGCATCGATGGTGATTGCCGATCTGGTTGCACCGCAGGAATATTCGGCGGTCGCCGCACGTACTCGGCATATTTATGAACTGATGAAAGGTGAGCATCCGTTTTTGACTTCTGCAGAAGACAGCGTGTTTGCGGCGTTGCTGGCGTTGTCGGATTTGACTGATGAGCAGATTGTCGCCGAGACGGAATACTGTTATCAGCTGCTGAATGGGGAATTCTGGTCAGGAAATTCTGTTCAGTCGCTCAGTCATGTGCTGGCGATGGGACAGGGAAGTCCGGAGGCTAAATGCCGTAAAACAATCGAGCTGTATCAGACACTGAAAGAAAATGGAATGCGGTACGGCAGACAGTATGAGCTTGCAACACTGGGAGTGCTGGCGTTGCTGCCAGTTGGCGTTGACGGGCTGATGATGGATATGGCGGAAGTGGATGAATTTCTGTCTGGTCAGCGTGGATATGGATTTTTTGGCGTCGGCAGAAAACAACGTTTGATGCACGCGGCTATGCTGGTTGCCAGTAATTATACCAGCGAAGAGCCAAATCATACCATCATGAACTCAGCTGCACTGAATAGTACGATTGCGTTGATTATTGCGCAGGAAATGGCAATTTGCGCGACGATTGCTGCATCCAGTGCAGCAGCTGCTGCACATTCTGCGGCAAATTCCTGATTCATGGGGAAGGCTGACTACTTTGTGGTCAGCCTTTCTAATATATTCGTTTAATTTACGACAAAAATAGACAAGTATCCAAATCGAAGAAAAACCGTTGACAATTATTTCCAACTGTGGTATTATAATCAAGCTGTCGCGTGAGACGCGAGTCAAACGAACGACAACGAAGCTTGAAAATTGTATCAGACGTCAAACGTGCGGCAAGAACTTTATGAAGGTTGCTGAAAAGTTTGGCAGGAAGCGACAGCATCCTGAAAAAAACTTTTTCAAAAAACTTCAAAAAAGTACTTGACAAACGGAAAACGACGTGATATAATAGTTAAGCTGTCAACCGAGAGCGACTCAAACGAAAGAATGAGAGCAAAACGGTTTGACATAAAGGAAACTTGAAAATTAAACA
>CALXCO010000048.1 GCA_944386805.1 uncultured Clostridia bacterium | reverse complement strand
ATGGGTCGTGCCGGGTGTAATCAAACAGCACCGCCGTGAGCCCGGTGGATGAGACGCGGACGGCTGGGTAAACTACGGCCGGATTATGCGAGGGTAACCGGCAGATACGTCGCCTCATTGGTCAACGGGTCGCGCCGGGTGTAATCAAACAGCACCGCCGTCAGTCCGGGCGCAGGCCGGTGACGGCCATTGCCCAGCCGGGTGACGTCATAGCGGAACAGCTCAATATGGCACATCCGGGCAAGCTGAGCCGGTGTATATTCCGAAAGGTGGGGGAGCAGCTGGTCGATCTGCTCCCTGTTGTGATAAAACCGGCTGCGTTCCTCTTTGGTATCGGGTGCGTCCCATTGGAGTGCCTCCGGCATCCGGCGGGCATTTTCGCCGAGGTAGAGGTCGAACCGCAGCAGGTCGGCAATCACGTCCAGATGAGGGGTCAGGATGTCCTGGGTCGTACAGAACTCGTAGAACAGCCGGGAATAGTCGGCACGGGTGTGCTTGACCGCACGGTACCCCATCTCGTCCCAGTAATCGCCGAGAGCCTGGAAAAAGGCGAAAGGCGAGGGGACGACGGTGCCGATAAACTGAATCGTACGCAACGCCTTTGGGGAGTTGTAGAAGGTCTCGACCATCTCTTCCACCAGCTTGAGCCTGCAAAGGTCGGCATACGGCAGGCAGTCGGTCTCCAGCACTTCATACGGCGGCTGGCTTCGGAAACAGATATGGTACTGCTCGGCATCCCGGCGCAGGCCGGAACCTTTGAGCAGTTTCAGAAAGCCGAGCTGCAGCTGATCGGGTTCCAGCCGGTAGACGTCGTCGAACGAATGCCCGAAGGAAGTGTAATCCTCCAGCGGCAGTCCGGCAATCAGGTCGAGGTGGACATGGATATTTTCGCCTGCCTTAATTTTGCGGACCACCTCCGACAGCTTTTCAAACGAGACGGCGCGGCGGATAGCCTGCATCGTCTGGGGGTTGGTGGTCTGGACGCCGATCTCGAACTGGAACAGTCCCTTGCGGGCATGGTGGAGCATCTCAATCGTCTCGTCGTCCAGCAGGTCGGCGGTGATCTCCATATGGAAGTTGGTCACGCCGTTGTCGTGGTCCATCAGATACTGCCAGATCATCCGGGCATGGCGGCGGCTGCAGTTAAAGGTCCGGTCGACGAACTTGACCTGCATGACCTTCTGGGCGAGGAAGACGTCCAAATCCTGTTTGACCCGTTCTTCCGGCAAAAACCGTACCCCTTTTTCGACCGACGACAGGCAGTACTGGCACTGATACGGACAGCCGCGCTGGGTCTCATAGTAGATAATCCGGTGGGAGAAGCCGGACAGGTCGTGGTAGACGAACGGGATGTCCGCCAGGTCGAGCGGCGGACGGGGGATATTTTCGGCGATACTGCCGTCCGGCATCCTCCAGGTAATGCCGGCGATGTCGGCAAGGGCGGGCGTACCCTCCAGCAGATGTCCCGCCAGTTCCAGAAAGGTTGCCTCACCCTCACCCCGGATGACCAGATCGACCTGCGGGAAGGAGGCGAGCAGTTCACGGGCATCGTAGCTGACCTCCGGACCACCGAGGAAGATCATGGTCTGCGGGCTGATTTTTTTGAGGTTTTCGGCCAATTGGAGAATCATCTCCCGGTTCCAGATATAGCAGGAAAAGCCGATGGCGTCCGGATGCTGGCGGAAGAGCTGTTCGAGGATATAATCCGGGTCCTGATTGATGGTAAATTCCTGTAGGACAATCTGTTCCCCGAAACATGCAGCGTACTGTTTCAGCGAGCGGATCGCGAGCGAAGAGTGTATAAATTTTGCATTAATTGCGGTCAACAGCAGTTTCATCATTTCACCTGATTTCATGTTCCTGTATTTCTATTGTACAACAGCCCGGCCAAAAAGACAATCCATCAGCAGGCAGCTGGAAATTCCGGCTGCTTTTTTTTGGTTATCCCGGCCTGTTTTCGCCGCCAGACGGCAAAAAAATGGACGGAAAACAGGTTTTTGACAGGCCAATTCTTGCAGTTTTAAAAGTTTGGTACAAATTTTGGCCCTGTCTGAAAATGAAAATAATGGGTATAATATGTATAACAGCATGGTATGGTGAAAATGCTGCTTTTGTATTGTTTAACTCAATACCATAAATGAGATTATGAAATAGACTTCTTACAGAATTGACTGGCACCTTTGTACGGGAAAACGCCTGTGTGCAAATAGGGCCTTTTTTTGCCATTCGATTGATGCGGACAAAAATGGGATGTTCATGATCTCGTTGGAGGCACGAAGATGAAGTTTTATTACCGGATACTTTTGTCTTACCTGTGTGTGTGCTTGATTCCACTGACCCTGTCCCTGTTTACGATCACCAAGCTGGAAAAAAATGTCCAGCAGACAATCCTCGAAGACCACGAAAGTATCGTCGAAACCATCCAGCAGAACGTCGACCAGCGTATCGACAACGTTTCCAAAACCATCTCCGTCCTGGCACAGGAATCACTGGTGGACACGCTCGGCCAAAAGAGTACGTTTTCGGTAGAGGATATGCTGGAAGCGCGCAAACTCGTGAGTTCGCTGGGGGTCGTCAGCAACCAGGAGGACGCGGTATCTACATATTTCTGTTATTTTTTCAACAGCGGCAAGCTGATCTGCAACAACCGCATCTACAGCAAAGAGGTGCTGGACCTGTTTGCCTGCCGGATGAATTTTGATCTGGACGTACTGATGGACGCATTCGACCAGCAGCAGTATATCTCCGGGGTGCAGATCGTGTATGACCGCAGCGGCACGCCCTATGCGCTGGTGCTGCACAACCAGTATTCCGACAATTATAATGAAAAACAGTCCTGTATCGGGTTTTTTATCAACCTCTCGTCCACGCTGGACATCTGGGACGGCGACACCTCGGAAGCCTTCCTGATGGACCGGGACGGCGGCTTTATTTACGGCAGTGAGAATGCCCGGCTGGCCAGCCAGACAATCACCGAACTGGAACCCAGTGGGGAAGTGACCCTCAATGGGACCCGCTATCTGTATTTTATCTGCCCGTCAACCTACAGCGAGATGATGTACGGCGTACTGACCGAGCGCAGTGTCTATTATGCAGGCGTCTATGCGCTCCGGGAACAGATGGTCATTGAACTGGTGGTCTATTTTCTGATCGGCGTATTGTTCAGCGTGGTCTGGAGCCGGAAGACATGGTCGCCGTTTAAGAGTATTGTCGACTTCATGCACCGGCATGGCACAAAGGACGCCGAAATCAGCAGTCTGGACAGCCTGACCCGTGCCATCAGCAACTTTGCCGGTGAAAAGGAGTCGCTCGAAAACCGGCTTTACCTCGAAAGGGAACAGAAACGGAGCCAGTATATCGGACGGTATCTGACCGGCTTCAGCCGGGATTCGTCGATTCTCTCCCAGTATATCGAGGACGGACAGACCTATCATATTCTGATGTTTTGCCTGTGCCACCCGGAAAAATCCGAGTTTTTCCAGAATGTCCCGCAGGAAAAGTATATGGAAACGATTGATATGCTCTACTTTGCGATCTGCAATATCCTCGAAGAGGTGCTGCTGGAGACCCGAAACGGCGTCAGCGTCCGGATGGACAACAGCATCGTGATGATTGTACAGGACGAGGACGGGGCTGCTTTGCAGACCGGGGAGATCGACCGCGCGATTGAACTGACCGAAAAGGCTTTGAACTTAAAGATACTGTGCTATCTCAGCCCGGCGTATGACCAGCTGGTCAATGCTCCCCAGGGCTGGGACCTGATTCAGCGCGCTTATCATGGCGACGAATTCTGGCAGCGCAACCCCGATGACAACGCAAAAGTCGTGGAACTGCACCCGCAGCAACAGGAAGATGGGAGCTTCTTAAATCATTTGGAACAATTTTCCGGCTATCTGGATCATAAAAATCTCGACCGGGCAAAAGATGCCCTGACACAGATTCTCCAGTCTGATCTGATGGAAACAGGTCTCCCTTATGAACTGGTGCACAGCCGTTTCAATCTGCTGATGGAAATGATGGCGATTCAGCTCCCGGAAAAGGAAAGGAATGTGGTTGTGCGGCAGATGCTGCGTCAAACTTCGATGGATAAGATGAGCCAGGATTTGAAAAAATGCTTTGAATTGATCTGCTCCCAGGAGACTGAGGACATGCCTGTCGACAGGGGGGATAAGCTTGCCTACAGCGTGCAGAAGTATGTGCGGGAAAACTACCAGAATGCGGCGCTGAATGCGAGTATGATCGCCGATTATTTACAGATGAACCTGTCGACCCTCAGCCGGCGTTACAAGAATGTCGTCGGGCATGGGGTGCTGGACGAGATTCATCTGGTCCGGCTGTCGTTTGCGAAGGAGCTGCTGTGCAGTGGGATGACGGTCCGGGAGACGGCTGAAAAAGTCGGTTATCTGGAGACGCGGTCGATGGTGCGTGCCTTTAAGCGGTACGAGGGCATTACACCGAGCGAATATCAGGAAAAGAGCAAGACGACAGAAGAATAACCGATGTGTGCTTTTCAGACAGTCACGGCAGATAATACGCCGTGGCTGTTTTTGCTTTTTACCGATTATGTAGCAGTTTTGCAGCATTTTGGCCGCAGGTCAAAAATTTTTGCAGGTGGTGTTGTCCGGACGGCAGCCCGGAATCTGCTTTCCCTCAAAATAAATTTCCGCATAAACACCCCCATTCAGCCACGGCAGACAGTATGCCGTGGCTGTTTTTATGTCGAAACAGGCGGGGCAGATTTTTGACGGGCACAAATATTGTCGCACTGTATGGTAAAAGTGCCTAAAAAGACACCCTTTTACACATTTTTTCACGGTGAAAATTTTGGCTCTTTATCTTTTGTTCACAGAATCTTATAATAAAGCCGTAATTCGGAACAGAATTTCTTCAAAAATTCCGTCCGGTTCCGTACAAATTTCATTCGAAGGGAAGGGTACAGGTAACAATGAGTAAAACGGTTACAGCTTCGGCATCGGGAGGGTCGGTCAGAATCTATCATAAATATTCCCTCCACAATATTAAAAAGGATTTTGTGAAAAACTGGCCGCTCTTTGTAATGGTCGCTCCGGCAATTGCATTCTTTATTATCTTCTGCTACATGCCGATGGGCGGTCTGCTGATGGCGTTTGAAAACTACAAACCCAAACTTGGCTTGCTGGGTTCTGAATTTGTCGGTCTAAAAAATTTCGCCGACTTTTTTGGTTCAATCTACGCTTGGCGTGTCATTCGCAACACCTTGATTCTGAGCTTGCTGCAGCTGGGCATTGAATTCCCGTTCACCATTTTCTTTGCACTGATGCTCAACGAGCTGGGCAGCCAGAAATATAAGAGAACGGTTCAGACGGTTTCTTACATGCCCAACTTCATCTCGATGGTCGTTGTCGCCGGTATTATCGTCGATTTCTGTGCATCAGACGGCGCAATCACCTCGATTATCGGCGCCATCACCGGTAACTACGATAACCTGCTGGCAAATCCAAGTTACTGGCGGCCGATTTACGTCATATCTGACCTGTGGCAGGGCGTCGGCTTCGGTTCGGTCATCTACGTCGCAGCACTCGCCGGCGTCGATAAGAGCCTGTATGAGGCGGCTGAGATCGACGGTGCAAACCGCTTCCAGAGAATCCTCCATGTCACCATCCCCGGCATCATGAACACCATCATGATTATGCTGATCCTCCGTATCGGCCAGATGCTGTCGGTCGGCTACGAAAAGACCATCCTGCTGTACAACTCTCAGGTTTACGAAACGGCGGACATCATTTCGTCCTTTGTTTACAGAAAAGGTCTTCAGGAATTTAACTACGGTTATTCGACCGCAGTCAGCTTGTTCAACTCGGTCATCAACTTCGCGCTGCTGTGCATCTCCAATGCAATCAGCAAGAAATATACCGAGTCGGGACTGTTCTAATAAAGGGGGAAATCTGCTGTCATGGCAATGGTCAAAAATAAATCCGTTGGCAGTGTACTGTTCAACGTGCTGAACTACGCGTTTTTCGCGCTGATGATGATTATCTGCATCATGCCGGTATGGCATGTCGCATGTGCTTCGTTCTCGAATGCTTCCTGGGTACTGAACCAGACAGGTATTATCTGGAGAATCAGTGGTTTTAATCTGAATGGTTACCAGATGGTCTTCTCCAACAACAACATCGTAACTGGTTACCTGAATACCTTCTTCTATGTAATCGCGAGCACAATAATTGGTATGTTCTTTACCGTTATGGCTGCTTATGCGCTTTCCCGCAAGGACTTTTTGTGGGCAAACCCGCTGATGCTCGGCATCAGCTTTACGATGATGTTCTCCGGCGGTATCATCCCGTTCTACCTGGTCGTCACCCAGAACCTGAACATGTATGACTCCCGCTGGGCACTGATCATCCCGTCCTGCATGAGCGCATTCAACCTGATTCTGGTCCGTACCGCTTTGCAGGGTGTCCCGGCCAGCCTTGAAGAATCGGCGATGCTGGACGGCGCAGGACGCTTCACCATCCTGTTCAGAATCATGCTCCCGCTGATTAAGGCAACCCTCGCAACCGTTGTCCTTTACTTCGTCATCGGCAACTGGAACTCCTGGTTTAACGCAATGATCTTCCTGAGAACCAGAAGCAAATTCCCGTTGCAGCTGATCCTGCGTGAGATCTTGATTACTGCGGATTCCAGTACAACGACGGCGATGGGGTCGGCTACCGAGACTGGCGACTCAACGCTGTACAAACAGCTGATCAAATACTGCACCATTATGGTCTCGACCGTTCCAATGTTTATCTTTTATCCTTTTATTCAAAAGTATTTTGAATCGGGCGTCATGATCGGCGCAATCAAAGGATGATTGACATATCCACTTTTACGTTTACAACAGGAGGAAACAACCATGAAAAATTCCAAAAAGGCACTTGCTCTTCTTCTGACCCTGATGCTTGCTGCTTCAATGGTCAGCTGCGGCGGCAATGGCGATTCCGGCAGCAGCGGCACTTCTGACAGCACCACCAGCACCGGTGATGCTTCCACCGGCAGCGATACCTCCGGTGAAGCTGCTCCGACAGAAGTTTCCCTTCCGCTTGCCGACGGCGAATCGCTGTCCTACTTCATCGCGCTGGATGCCAACGCATCCATCGTCGTGGATGACTACAACGACAACGAATTTTTCCAGGCTCTGGAAGAAAAGACAGGTGTCCATATTGACTGGATGATGAACTCCTCTTCCGACTTTGTCACCAACTTCAACCTGATGATCGCTTCCAACCAGATTCCTGACATGGTCTACGGCGTCGCCAACTACTACAGCGACGGTCTGGATGCAAGTATCGACGACGGTTACTTCCTCGACCTGACCGATAAGGTCGACGAATATATGCCCAACTACCAGGCTCTCCGCAAGGCTGACCCTCAGGTCGAAATCGACACAATGACCGACTCCGGCAGACTGGCCTGCGTCTACGCAGTCTACACCGAAGAACAGGGTCCCTGGTACGGTATGCAGATGCGCAAAGACTGGCTGGACGAACTGGGCATGGATGTCCCCACCACCTATGACGAGTGGGAAGCTGCTCTGACCGGATTTAAGGATCAGCTCGGCGCATACGCTCCTCTGAGCCTGACCTTCAACGGCTTTGATACAATGAACGGCGGCCTGTCCGCAGGCTACGGCGTCTGGGCAACCTGGCAGCTGGATGAGACCGGCAAGGTCAACTGGGGTCCTGCAATGGACGGCTGGAAAGATTACCTGACCAAGATGAACGACTGGTTCGAAAAGGGCCTGATCGACCCCGACTTTATGGCACAGGATGCGTTCATGGTCGATATGACCTCCGTCATCACCGGCAAGACCGGAGCTTGGACCTCGATGTACACAATGCCTTCGCTGTATGAAGCATCCTCCGAAGACCCCGACATGTACATCGTTCCTGTCACCGGACCTGTCGTCAACGAAGGCGATGAACTCCACCTCCGTTACCGCAATGTCTATACCGGTACCACCACCTCTGTTTCTGCGGACTGCTCCAACTGGGAGCTGGCACTGCGCTGGCTGGATTACCTCTTCTCTGAGGATGGCGCAAGACTTGCCAACTACGGCGTAGAGGGCGATACCTACACGATGGCGGATGACGGCACCATCACCTTCACCGATAAGGTCCTTGCAAACGATCAGTACTCCTTCTCGCAGGCACAGGCAAACTTCCTGATGCCTCCGTCCTCGGTTGCCTGCTACTATGACTGGACCCGTGAGCTGGCAGCAGTTCCGGAGAAGGATATCGAATCCTACGACGTCTGGAGCTCGGCTGGTCAGGACTGGACCCTGCCTACTCTGTCTCTGACTCAGGAAGAGTCTGTTGAACGTGCAGCAATCATGACCGATATCGAGACCTACGCAAAAGAGAACTCCACCCAGTTCATCACCGGCGTTCTGGATATCGAAACCGGCTGGGATTCCTACATCTCCACCATTCAGGGCATGAACCTTGAACGTGCAATCGAGATCACCCAGGCCGCTTACGACCGTTATCTCCAGAGATAATTTCACCAATTCGTCCCTTATGAGACCGGATACGGACAGGATTCTGTGTCCGGTCTCTTGTTGTAGGAAAAGGAGTATATTCATGTTGATGGTGCAGACAAAATATGGTATATTGGAAGGTGTTCAGGAGGAGGGGTACGCCAAGTTCCTGGGGGTCCCGTATGCGCAGCCGCCGGTCGGCGCACTGCGCTGGAAACGGCCTCAGCCGCCCCGGCACTGGGATGGTATCCGCAAAGCGGACCACTTTTCCCATCGTGCCTGGCAGACGGTCCAGGAACCTCCCCGTGACGGACAGGGCATCAATTATGCAAAAGAGTTTTATGAAAATCCAGCGTTTATGCCTGAAATGGACGAGGACTGCCTGTATCTGAACATCTGGACGCCGGACGTTTCGACCGATAAAAAACTGCCGGTCGCATTTTATATCCATGGCGGCGCATTTTTGAACGGTTTCGGCTCGGAGATCGAGTTTGACGGCGAGGCGTTTGCACGCAGAGGCGTGATTCTCGTCACCATCAACTACCGGCTGGGTGCATTCGGATTTTTTGCCCACCCCGGCCTTAAACAGGAAGACCCCGACGGCTGCTGCGGCAATTACGGCATTTATGACCAGATCGCGGCGCTTCAATGGGTGCGCGACAACATCGCAAACTTTGGCGGTGACCCGGACAAAATTACGATTTTTGGCCAGTCTGCCGGCGCAATGAGCGTCCAGACCCTGCTCTCTTCCCCCCTCACCAAAGGCATGATCGCCGGTGCGATTTTGCAGTCGGGCGGCGGCTATAAGGGCGGCTTTAACAGCAACAGAACCCTTGAACAGGCGGAGATGCTCGGCAGTAAATATATGGAAATCTGCGGCGCTTCGACCCTCGAAGATATGCGCGCCCTTTCCCCTCAGCAGCTGATGGACGGCCTGTTCAAACTGATGCCGGTATCCTTCGGGATGGGACTCGGCCTTCCGTTTACACCGGTCATGGACGGCGTGCTGCTGACCGACGGTTATAATGAAGTGCTGGAAAAGGGCAATTACCCCGATATCCCGTATATGCTGGGCAGCTGCCTGAATGATATGACCATCCAGCCGGGCACCGATGGACGCAATTCGTCCATCTACTGCGGCTGTGTCAACTGGAGCCTGCTCGGCCAGCTGCATGGGCGCAAACCCGCCTATGTCTACCAGTTCTGCCGCCAGCTTCCCGGCGACAATCAGGGTGCCTTCCATTCGTCGGAACTGTGGTATGTGTTCCATACCCTCGGACGGTGCTGGCGGCCGATGACCGAAGCGGATGAAAAGCTGTCCAATCAGATCTGTGATTACTGGTGCAATTTCGTCAAATCGGGCGACCCCAACGGTGACGGGCTTCCGGAATGGGCTCCCTGCGGCTGGGAGAACCACGCTGTCCGGATGCTGGATGTTGAACCCTAAAGGAGGAACATTATGGCTGATGTAAAAGTATTCCCGCCGATGTCGGAACGGGAAATCAAAGGTGCGGAAATCTGCCGCCGTGCAGCGGCGGAAGGAATGGTCCTGCTGAAAAATGAGGGGAATACCCTCCCGCTGGCTGCCGGCCAGACGCTGGCACTCTTCGGAAACGGTGCGGCGCGGACGGTCCGCGGCGGTACCGGTTCGGGCGACCCGTTCAACGGCGGATTGTCCGGCGGCGGCGATGCGAATATCAATCTGTCGCCCCGCTATCATATCAATATTCTGGACGCGATGGAAGAGGAATATACTATCCCGACCGGCGAACTGCTGCGCGGATACGCGGTGGAATATGACCGTGCCCGCGATGCCCAGAAGGACCATGTCATGTCGGTCTTTGCCTTCCCGGAACAGAAGCTGACCGAAGAAATGGCCGCGAATTACCGCAAACAGACCGGTACGGCACTGTTTGTCATCTCCCGTAATTCGGGCGAGGGCAACGACCGTGCAATGACCCAGCAGGCCACCATCGACGGCAAGACGGTTGAAATCGGTGACTACCGTCTGGCTGAGACGGAGAAGGAGAACCTCAAACTGCTCCGGAAGGTATTTGACAGACTGGTGCTGATTCTGAATGTAGCCGGACCGGTTTCGGTCGAAGACCTGAACCAGTCGGGCGCCGATGCCATCCTGCTGATGGGTCAGGCCGGACAGGAGGGCGGACGTGCAGTCGTCGATATCCTGACCGGAAAGGTGACCCCGTCCGGCAAACTGGCCGCGACCTGGGCTGAAAAATACGAAGATTACCCGACGTCGGACGTCTTTTTAAAGGACCCGATTCAGGCTCCCTATCCGGAAGGCATCTATGTCGGCTACCGGTATTTTGATACATTTGACAAACATCCGGGCTACCCGTTCGGATACGGCCTGTCCTATACGACCTTCTCGCTGGACGGCTATCATGCTTCGCTGGACGGCGACGTCCTGACCCTGTCGGTCGATGTCACCAATACCGGCAATCTCCCCGGCAAGGAAGTCATCCAGCTGTATGTTTCTGCGCCCGTCACCGAACTGGATATGCCTGCTCATGAACTGAAGGGCTTCCAGAAGACCGACAGCCTGCTTCCCGGCGCAAAACAGACGGTGACCATCCACGTCCCGGTCGAAAGCCTCGCTTCCTACAGCATGGCACACGGCGGCTATATCCTCTCCAAAGGCCTTTATCATATCAGCCTCGGCACCTCTTCCCGCAATACGACCCCGGTATGCAGCCTGTCGGTTCCCGAAACCGGCTGTATCAGACGGGTGGACGTTGCACTGCCGCTCAAACAGCCGCTGGAAGAGCTGAAAGGCTGGACCTCCCGCCCGGACGATTCTGCATGGGCAGGGGTCCCGGTCTTTGCACTGAACAAAATGCCCGACACGGTCGACGGACGTTCGGCATATGCAGACGAGTCGGTGGTCACCTATACGACCGACGCCGATTATACGCCGGTTATGCCGTATGAAACGGTCAAAGTCGTCCCCAAAGCCGGCTGGAAGCTGATCGACGTCAAGGACGGCAAAGTCTCGATGGAAGAGTTTGTCGCCCAGCTGACCAATGCCCAGCTTGCCGACCTCTGCTGCGGCACCGGATGGGGTGTAGCCGACGCTGACCACCCGGTCGTCGGTGCAAGCTCGGAATCGGTTCCCGGTGCGGCAGGTGAGACGACCCATCAGATGGAGGACACCTTCGGAATTCCGTCCATCGTCATGGCCGATGGCCCCGGCGGCATCCGTGTCACCCAGCAGTTCGAGGCGACCAATCTCGAAACCGGTGAGAAGACGACCGTCTATCATTTCTGCACCGCATGGCCGGTCGGCACCCTTCTGGCCCAGTCATTTGACCCGAAGGTGCTGGAGCAGGTCGGACAGGGAATGGCGAAGGATTTGCAGGCACTGCAAATCGCGCTGGTCCTCGGTCCCGGCATCAATATCCAGCGTGACCCGATGTGCGGGCGCAACTTCGAATACTATTCAGAGGACCCGCTGGTCGCCGGCAAGATGGCGGCCGCGATGATTCAGGGCATCCAGAGCCTGCCGGGATGCGGCGGCTGCATCAAACACTATGCCGCCAACAATCAGGAGCTCAACCGCCATATGTCCAATTCGATTGTCGGACAGCGTGCCCTCCGGGAAATCTACCTGGAGCCGTTCAGAATCGCCATCGAAGAGTCGCAGCCCTGGAGCATCATGACCTCCTACAACCTCATCAACAGCGTCCCGACCGCCGACAGCTTTGACCTGTGCACCAACCTTGCACGGGGCGAATGGGGCTTCAGGGGCCTGATTATGACCGACTGGAACGGCGGCAGCAGTACCCCGTGGATTTCGATGCACGCCGGCAACGACCTGATTATGCCGGGCGGAAAATCCCGCGTCCTCAACATTTTGCAGGAAGTCGAGACGGTCTATCCGCTGTTCGACCAGCGCGGACAGGTTGTAATGGAAAAGGAACTGCCCTTCCTTCCTGCGCATACCGCACGCTGGAACTCGTTTGAGCCGTGCAGCGATGGGGATACCTGCCTGGAAGCGACGCTGGGCGAGGGACATACTGCGACCGTTCAGGACGGCCAGATTCTGGTCGACGGAGAACCGGTCTTCCTCAAGGCGGCAGGAATGAAGGAGTTTATGCAGGACCCGCAGCATTTCAAGCCGTTTTATCAGCCGCTGGATGACAAGACCGGCTCGGTGTCTGCCGACGGACATACGATCACCTATCGCGGCAAGCTCAATCAGACCAGACGGATCTGCCGTGGTGATATTCAGAGATGTGCAGCGCATATCCTGTGGATCATTATCCAGTCGGTCTTCATGAAATAAACAATCCACTCAGCACACAGTGGCCAGAACCGTCAGCATGGCGGTTCTGGCCGTTATAAAATACAGCGATCATAAAGGTTTTGAGAAAGGAGCAGGCATATGCCCGTAGATGCAACCGAGCAGATTTTGAATGAAGCAGTGAGCGCCAGAGAGGACGCACCGGTGATTTACCCACAGGAGCAGCTCAACTGGAATATAGACGACGTCGACCGGCGCAGTTATATGGTCGACAGAAGGATGTCCGGCTGTTTCTGGCTGGGGAGCAGAAAGGCCATCGACCCGGAGCATCCGGGCAAAATTTACGTGGACGGCAAAGAGGTCGGGACCCCATTGTTCCATGAAGGGTTTATGGGCGGACAGATTGTCGCATTGTTTCTGCGTCCCTGGCTGCGGGAGTACGACCGCACCTATACCATCACCTATCAGGACGCAGTCACCCTCGACGGTGAAGCCATCCCGCCCTGTACCTTCCAGCTTAAGACCCTCCCGCATATGACGCCCGGTCAGGTCTACCCGGAACATGACCCGATCGTTTTGCAGGCTGCCCGTGAAGGAATTGTCCTGCTGAAAAACGACCATCACCTGCTGCCGCTGGCGAAAGGTTCGGTTGTCAACGCATTCGGCAGCGGTGCCGCGATTTTCCGTATTGGCTGCGTCGGCGCAGGCAAGATCAATGCACGGTACGGGATTCGGTTTGAAGAGGGCATCCGGGATTATTCCAGCTTGAAACTGAACCAGCCGCTGTTCGATTTTTATACCAGCGAACAGGACGTCCTGCCCGATGACCAGATGATGAAACAGGCACGGGAACTGAGCGATACGGCGGTCGTCGTGCTGACCCGCGGCACCGGCGAATCGGTTGACAACCGGCCTGAAAAGGGCGGGTATTACCTGACCGATCAGGAGGTCGAGCTGTTAAAAGGCGTCCGCAAGGTATTTGACAAGGTCGTCGTCATTCTGAATACCGGCTACCCGATTGAGATGAAGTGGGTCGACCAGATGGGCATCGATGCCGTAATCTGGACCGGCCTGCCCGGCATGGCCGGCGGTCGTGCACTCGCCGAGATTCTGGAAGGGACGGTCAATCCGTCGGGTCACCTGCCCGATACCTGGAGCTATGATTATTACGATATTCCGTCGTCCCAAAACTTCTACCTTCCGCCTGCTGAAAAGGCTGGCGGCATTGGACAGCATGAGTACAGCGTCCTTGCCTATGAAGAAGGGTTGTATGTCGGCTACCGCTATTTCGAGACCTTCAATAAACCGGTCGCATATTCCTTCGGACACGGCCTTTCTTACACCACCTTTGCCCGGAAGATGACCCGCTTTTTCAGCAGCGGCGCAGCTGTCCAGATGGACATCACCGTCACCAATACCGGCAAAGTCCCCGGCAAAGAGGTCGTCCTGGTGTTTGCCCAAATCCCGGACGGCAAGCTGGAGCAGCCGTCCAGACGGCTGGTCGCATTCGCCAAGACCGACGAACTGGCGCCGGGTGCTTCCCAGATTATCCCGGTCTCCATCCTCCCCGAACGCTTCAACTCCTATGACGAATCGACCGCATCCTGGGTCATCGAACCCGGCAAAATCCAGCTGTATCTGGGTGGTTCGGTACAGGACGCCGTCCCGATTGCCGCATTTGACGTCGAAAAGGAGATTGTGACCTCCAAGGTCGAAAACCGTTTGCAGCCGCCGGTCGCGCTGACCGAACTTTCCAAAAAGGACCCCGACAGCTATCCGAAAGGTACACTGACCGGCTATTTTGAAGGGGAGACCCTGCCGTATGCCCGTCCGCGCAGCTTTACCCCTGAACCGAACCCGCTCAAGGGTGAAAAGCCCGATCACCTGATTACCTGCCCGATGGTCAAACAGGACCCGTCACTGCTGGAAAGCTTTATTTTGCAGCTGTCGGACTACCAGCTCTGCCGGCTGATGGTCGGTGCGCGCACCGGATGGGGTCCGGAGGACAACGGCTTTGCCGGTACGATTTATACGACGGGTGCACTGGAAGAGCTGAAACTGCCGGAGTATTATTTCTCAGACGGCAACAACGGCCTGAATATGTTTGACGCAAACATCGGTTTCCCGACCTCCAACCTGGTGGCGGCAACCTTCAATGAACAGCTCTCGTTTGAGGAAGGTAAGGCAATCGGCGAGGAAGCAAAGGGCATGAAGCTGCAAAATATCCTCGCACCTGCCATGAACATCCATCGCAACCCGTTGTGCGGACGTCATTCGGAGTATTTCAGCGAGGACCCGCTGCTCGCCGGCCGGATGGCCGGTCAGGAATCCCGCGGCCTGGAATCGGTTGGCGTCGCCAGCTGCATGAAGCATCTCTTCGCCAACAACGCCGAGACCCTCCGCAATACCTGCCATGCGATTATGTCCGAAAGAACGGCACGTGAAATTTACCTCAGGACGTTTGAATGTGCATTGGAGGTACATATCCCTGACTCGTTCATGACCAGCTATAACCCGGTCAACGGCAGCTGGTGTTCGGACGACCCCGAACTGCTGCAGGGAATCCTGCGGGACGAATGGGGTTATGAAGGGTATGTCATGACCGACTGGGGCGCGAGCTTCTCCTGTGGACCGGTGACGATTGAAGCCGCCAGCGGCGGCTGGATTGCGCCCGGCAGCATGAAGGACACCGAAGTCACCCCGATGGTGGAAGCAATCGAGAATGGTACGCTGGACCGTGAACGGGTGCGCAAAAACGCTTACCGGATGATGAAATCCATCATTCGTTACCCTGACCTTACCCAGACAGAATAAGATGATCGTATGATAACCGGACAGGCGGCAGTAAGCAACTGCCGCCTCAGTCTGTCGAGAAACGCAAGTTTAAGCGAAAGCTGAACTTGCGTTTCTTTGCATTTGTGTGAAAAAGAAACC
>CALXCO010000047.1 GCA_944386805.1 uncultured Clostridia bacterium | reverse complement strand
TCGGGAATTGCTCACAAAATGCCTGCGGGCATTTTGCTACCCCTTGCTGAGCTAATTTTGGGGATAGGAGATTTCGCCTTCTGCGGAAGGCGACCAGGGCGCCGCCCTGGACCTGCAAGCCTTGAAAGGCTTGACCTAACTTTTATATCATTACCGACTTCACTAAGTGCGAAAAATTGGGACTCGCTCTGCGCTCGCGTGAACAGATGAAAAGCGGTCTAAATATCGCACAATCTATAGGCGCGTTCGCAAAAGATGTTACCATCGCAATCGAGCGGATTGCGAAGCAGGAGCGACCAACGCGAACTGGCAGCGGAAGCATTCCGCCTCTGCGCGTCGGTCGAACCACCGGTAGTTGGGGGTAAGAAGTGCAAAATCTAATCAGCGTCGGCACGCTACTTTATATTCACACCAGGTGCAGGGGAGCGTGTTTCCATAACCTTGTGGTTTCGGCGCAATTTTGCCTTCCATCAGCCCAGCGCCCATTTCCCGTACCAGTCCTTCCGCTTTTTCCCGCAATCCTTCCAGCTCTTCACGGCTGATACGGCCAGTATTGCCGCGTCCCGGCGGAACGATAAAGCTTCCGCTTCCGTCCCGTTCCATCGCACGCAATACCCGCTCTTCATCCAGCACAAGCCCGTTCATGCGGTAAAGCTGGTGGATTTTTTCACTGCCGCCCTCGCCGCGACCGAACTCAGGAGATTTTGCACCCGCCGGCATATACAGGATTCCCGCAGGCGTTGATCCGGCAAACGCGCCTTCTTTCTCCGCTGCGAACAGGTAAAGCAGCATCTGCAAATTCAGTCCGCGTTCGGCGTCTTCCAGCTTGAATTTACGGTTGCCGGTTTTATAGTCGATGACACGGATATATTCCTCGCCGTCCAGCGTCGCCTGGTCAATCCGGTCGACCTTGCCCATGACCTGCATCGTCAGCCCGTCGCCCTCGACCGTCAATGGACGGATTTTCCCACCGGCTGCAATCGCTTCTTCCAGTCCGCAGACCGTGAATTCCGTCTGGTTCAGCTCCTGCTGCAAGGCCGTGAGCAGGGCAGTGACGGTCTCATTGAGCCGGTAAAAATAATAGAGGAATTTCCCGCTCTTTTCATCCGTACCACCAAGTGCCTTGTCCAGATATTCGGCGAGCAGGGACAGGGTCAGTTTGGCAATTCCGTCTGCGTCCAGTTGCTGGAAATCTTCGCGGGAAAGCGCTCCCTGCAATAGAAAATGGATGATACTTCCACGCGCCAGCGGGTTCAATTCCGCTTTGGACGGACTGCGTATGCCAAGCCCGTACCGGCAGAAATAGGCAAATGGACAGCTATAATACTGCTCAATCTGGGAAGGAGAAAGGGTCATTCCGGCATTGCCGTCCGGCCGTGTCAGCGGCGCAAACAGCATCCGTGACAGTTCAGGGGAATGGAGCTGCAACTCTTCTTTATCGGCTTTTTTGTCCAGCCTGTGCAGCCGTTCTCCCCAGCCTTCCCGTGCTTCCAGCAGCTTTTCCAGCGTTTGGCGGGTCGTTCCGTCCGGCAGACGTGCCGCCTGTAAAAAGGCCGTCGATGGGCTGTCACAATAAAATAATGGGTCAATATCGTTGCTTTGTGTGATGGCAATGCCGGGAAAAACTGCCTGCAAGGACAAAATAATCTCGGATGGCGAAAGCTCGCTTCCGCCGACATCTGCCGCTGCATAGGTTAAAACCAGCTGCTCAGATGGGGAAGTGATCGCCTTATATGCCGCGAACCGCTCGTCGCACAGCTTTTCCTCCATCCGTCCCTGTACCGGCAGTCCGGCCTGTACCAGTTTCTCACGGTCGGATGTGGTCAAAGTACCGTCTGACTCCGGCTGACGTGGGAAGATGCCCTCATTGCACCCTAAAATCAGCAGGCATTTCTTCTCGCCGATGCGCACCAGTGCCGGGTCGCCTGCGATTACGCTGTCCAGCGTCTGGGGACGGGTGACCAGTGGGGTAGCAGCTGCCACCGATGTGAACAGCTCAAGAAACCCCGATAGCCCGATTTCCTCGCCGCTTTCGCTCCGTACTCTGCGCAGCGTCTCCGCTGCGTCCAAAAAACCCATCAGGCTGTCCCATGAAAGCCGCAGGTTTTCGGCGTCCAGTTCCATGCCTTCCTCCAACAGACGGTCGCACTCTGCCTGCAAATGTTTGTCTGCGCCGTATTCGGTCAGCAGCCGGTAGATACCCCGTGCAATTCCATCTTGTTCATACGCTGCACGGAAGTCATCGTATACCCCGACCAGCAGTTTCCGCATCCGTTCAGCACCCGCGAGTTTTTCCCGGTCACGGTCGGTCATCTCCCGTTCGGAAAAGCCGGACGGGTTGCGTTCAAACGGTTTGCGCAGGGAAAACCCGGTCAAATCCCATACATAGGTATATTGTTCAAACGCCGAGATATCCTCACTCATGCTGTCGGGGTCATCATCCTCACCGGTTTTCAGAATCCCGCATTTGAGCAGCATCAGCCCTTCTTCCCGGTCGAGTGGACGCAATGCCAGCATCAGCAGCCGCCGTACAAACCGGGTCAGCGGCATTGCTTCGACCGTCCGCCCACCGTCGATAAACAGCGGAACCCCATACCGGTCAAACGCTGCCTCCAGTGAAGGTGCACGGGATTGCATGTCCCGTGCCAGCACTGCGATATCCTCATACCGGTAGCCTTCCTCCCGCACCAGCCGCCGGATTTCTGCCGCTGCAAACGACGCTTCATCAAACTCATTGTCCAGCCGGTAAGCCCGTACTTCCCGTGGGTTAGGGGAGTATTCGGCGGGTGCCGGTGCAAACAGCCCTTCTCCCAAATGGGCAATCGATGGAGAACGAAAGCGTTTCGGTTCGGTCAGGTGTTCCTCGGTTACCGGAACACCGGCTTTGGCAGCGGCTGATTTGAGCGCACGGCGGGTTGCGTGCAGTCCTTCAAAAATTCCGCTGCCGGTGCGTTCGTTATCGATGCAGAGCGAGACTGTCGCCTCGTCCGCCTGGGCAATCGCCAGCGACAAAATCTCCATCTGTACCGCAGTAAAGCTCTTGTATTCATCTACAAAGACGCTGGTTCCCTGGAAAAAGCCGTGTTCACGTATCTTCTTTGCAGCACGTGTCAGCCGCTCTGCCGGGTCAAGATAGGAACGGGATAACTCGGCATTGTACCCCTCCAGAATCAATGCAAGGTCGTTTAGCTTCAGTTCCAGCAGCCCACCTGGGGCAGTATCTCCGCTGTGCAGCGTGTGGGCGGCTTCCAGAAGGTCGGACGGGGTCAGCCCGGCACGTTTCAGCTCGGTCAGTGTCCGCAGCATCTCGGCGGCAAAATCAGGGCGTGCAGCGGTTTTTTCAAAGGCAGTCAGCGTCCCCTTGAGGTCGGCGAGCAGCTGGCGCATCAGCAGCAGCTGGAAGGTTTCACCGGCGTATTCGCCTGCCAGCCCGCCACAGGCACGGAATACGGCATCCGACAGACGTTCCATGCTGTAGACAGCGGCACCGGTCGGGTATAAAATGCGTTCGGTTTCAAAGGAATACTGTTCCGGTACAAGGCAGATCACCGGCTTGCCTGACTGGGCAAGTGCGGTGATCTCTTCCCGTAACCGGGTGGATTTTCCGGTACCGGCAGCGCCGGTGATGAATTTCAGCATAGCGTAACCCCTTTCTGTTACCCTCATTATACCGAATTTATCCCGTTCAATCAAGCTTTGACAGCGCTGCCAATAAAAAACGGGCTTCCCAATTGATTGGGAAGCCCATGTGTGTGATGATGGCGCACTTCGTGCGGCCAGTCGAAAACTCATGCCTTCAGGCGGCGTACATATGCAAAAAGGACGAAAATCTCTCCGAAAACAATGATGCTCAGTACCAGCAGGATTGCGGTATCTGACAGATGGGTATGTCGTGTACCTGCCCGCATGGTACGCAGATCGACCCGTTCGACAACCTCACCGTTTACCATCAGAACTCCGATATCGGTGTGGTGATCGGTATAAAACAGGCTTGTTTCTCCCTGTTCATCAGCTGTGATGATATACCGTTCGCCCGCAGTGGAATAATCGTAGGTTTTCACCCCGTCCAGCTCGGTCACTTCGCCGTATTCCATTGCCAGCTGGATACCGGTATCGTCCGGAACAGTCGATGTGATACGGTTATGGTACAGGATGGCACAGCTGATAAAAATCAGCAACGCCGTCAATAAATACACCCCGATGGGAATATAAACGCCTTTTTTCATCTGCCGCACCTCCCGGATGGTCAGATTCCAGCATATTTCACCACGATCTCTATCTTTATTGTATCATGTACTCTTTACCGTGTCAACGAATTATATAAAACTTCTTACTTTTTATGCTGACGGTGCAGCTTTCTTAACCGACAAAACAGATTTCTGATGTCTGGTCAGGTTGTTGGCTGTCAGAGTCGCCATGAAAAATGCAAACGCAACTCCCGGTTATATAATTGATTTTTTCTGTCAGATTAGGTTTTGGCTACACTGAGTGAAAGTATAATGACCCGTGGCTGGGAATCGCCTGTATCCGGGAAAGAAACAGAGAGTGTGTTTTTTTCTGCGTCTTCCCAAAGGGTGGTCTGACCGGATGAAATACCATTTTCTGCACTCAGCATCAGTTCCTCAGGAATTACCGCCGACTGTTCGCTCAGTGTCTGGCAGGCCGTTTCGTAAGCTGCATCTTCAAGGCTAATCATGTATTCCACTGAGACAAGCTGATCATCATAAAAGTTCAAAACTTCCATCACCTGATCGGACAGTCCGGGAATCGATATTGTTTGAATGATTCTTGGAGCGTCTTCTCCCAGATTGGTGTTGATATCCGCTTCGGTGAGGTTCATACTCTCCAAAACCTCGTCCATCGTTGTGCCAAAACTGGCCTTGGCAGGGGAGATGACCGAGTCGGTACAGTTGAACGCAACTGTGAAGATATTGTCACCGGCGGCTGTTGTACTCACTTCCTCAGAAGTTGCTTCCGAGGAAGGTCCCGATTCCGGTTCTTCTGAAGATTTGGAAGAGCTGCTCTCCGGCACGTTCTCGTTTGTTTCATTGACAGACGTTTCGACAGAAGATTCGGAACTTTCTGTCGTTGTACTTGCGTTGCCGCAGGATGCGAGCAGCAGTGATGCCATTAATATGACTGTCAGGATTTTTTTCATCTGTATCACTCCTTTTTTAGATTGTCTCAAATTACAGATAGTTTCGCATCGGATGACTTTTCATGTAGAGCATGGACACAGCCGGACCAATCAATGAAAATATAAATGGTATCAACAGCTGTACATCCATAATCCGTAACCCATGGATAGAGGTTCCTGTCAGCCTTCCCGTCACCAGACCGGCTGCCAGCATCAGCAGGAAATAGGCGCCTGTCGCGGCGGCTGTAATCAGGATATCGTCGGTCAGGCAGATGCCGAACAGCTGCCGTCCGGAAAATCCGTTCAGGCAGAGTACCGCATAATCCCGGCGGTGATAAAAGTGCCGCAGCAGCAAAAACAGCAATGTCAGCAGATTGGCCAGTATCCCGACAGACTGTAAAACGATATGGAGTGCCTGCCATGCCGCCATCGACATCGAATCATCTGATATGACGCCTCTGAGTACCGCAGGTACGGCGCGTGTTATCCCGCCGATCACCAGAACCAGCGTGATTTGGATACAGGCGGAAACTGCCTGGTGGTCTTTTTTCAAAAATAACAGGCCGGTATACCAGACGTTCATTTCGTTTCCTCCCGCAGCAGCAGTGCAGGGGACAGACGGGTAATTCCCGGCAGCAATGCGATAATGATGCCGCAGCAGGCCGCCACTATCCCGGCCAGAAACACGATGTATCCACTGGGACCCGGCGTGTACCCGACCAGCCCAAGAAACAGCAGTTTTGCCAGTAGGCGGGATATCAGCCAGAAAAATGCACCGCTCAGACAGACCGGCAATACTGCCGTCCGCAGCAGGTTGACCAGCAGACCGCGGCCAATGCGGATATTCTCAATTCCGGTCGCTTTCAGCAGCGCAATTTCATTCGACCGTGACGCCAATTGCCGCCGCAGCAGCACCCAAATGATCCAGAAGAGCACCAGCCCAATCAGCACAAACGCAGTCCATGCCCCCACCATAATCAGAAATACACCGGTCTTATCCAGCCAGAAAGTAGGGCTTGAAGAATATCCCATCGAACGCAGTGCAGATTCGACCTGGGAGAGATTGCTGTAGCTGTCGGCGTATACGATCAGCGTGCCGTCAGGCTGGAATTCCTGCAAATTCCCTTGCCGATACTGTGACATCTCTCCGACGGTTTCAAATCCGGCAACAAGCATATTATCGTCCGGCTCAAAAGGACGGTATACACCGGTTATCCTGCCGGTAAAGGTTTTGGTATCGGATGTGGTAGGAAAAACATCAGGATTGGTAAAAAATTCTACAGTATAATGCTGCTGCTCGACTGTGATGGAAATCGTCTGCCCGATCAGCGATTCACCGTCAATCTTATGGCCATTTGCATCGGTCAGGACAGGCGGGCATAAAAAGTCATCCGCATGTTCAATTGGTGTCCCGGCGATCAGTTCCGGTGCTAGGGCTTCATTTATTCCGGTAACGCGGGCATCTTGCAGAGAAAAATCACCGGCTGTCAGCTGGGAAGTGAAAAAATACCGCTCAGACTGCGGGATACAGGCTGCGACGTGGTCGACGGATGCAATACGCTGCCGTTCAGATTCGATGTCTGTTGTTTGGGCAGAAATCCGCACTCCTCTTGCCTGGATATTGTAGTCCTCGGTAAATCGGACATAGTCCTGATAGGACGGCGCAAACGCAAGAAGCGTCAGGCCGGTAATGCCGATGATGACCAGTATGACAGAAAATAAAATCCGTTCCCAGCGTTTATACCGCAATGCTTTGGTCAGCAGTTTATCCATCGGCGCCCAGCCTCCTTCCAGAGCTGAGGACGATCTTGCAGTCGGCATAGTGCAGAATCTGCGGGTTATGCGAGACAATAATCACACATCGGCCTTCTTTTGCCAGTGCGGACAGCCGTTCAAACAACAGCTTTTCATTCTTTTCATCCAGATTCCCGGTCGGTTCGTCCGCCAGAATCAGCTCCGGGTCGTTTGCAATCGCACGTATAAAGGCAATCCGCTGTTTCTCACCGCCGGAAAGCTCCTGCGGCAGAAAATCGGCCCGTTCGGATAATCCGACGCTGTCCAGCAGAGCTTCGGCACGCTGGCGTGCCTCCATGCGTGGAATGCCTGCCGCCAGTATCGGCAGCATCACGTTTTCCAGCGCTGACAGGTTCTGGCAGAGGGCAGAGGACTGGAAGATAAACCCGATTTTATTTTTGCGCCATTGGGACAGCTCCCGGTCTTTCATCCCGGACAGTTCACGGTCCTCAAAATACAGCTGTCCATCTGATGGTTTTTCCAATCCGCCGAGGATGCTGAGCAGTGTTGTTTTTCCCGCGCCGGATTCGCCCAGAATCGCATACAGCTTTCCCGGCTGGAACTGATAGGTGAAGTGGTCGACCGCTAACACGGATTTCTTATGTTTGGTATACTGTTTGGTCAGGTTGTCGGCTGTCAGAATCGCCATGGTCAAACGCCTCCTTGTGAGACTGTCGGAGCGGGAAGATTGTGCAGGAAAGTAGCGGATGGTATTTAGTTCAGGTGATGGTCTGATTGTCCGCTGTTGTGATGGCGGTAATCTCGCAATAGTCGGTGTGACCGCCTTTGAGCACCGAACCAATATCCATCGTCGGCTCGGTGTCGGGAATGGTAATGACCAGTGAAATGCCTGCAAAATCATCGCCCGTCGTGGTTTGTTTATAGATGCTTTCATTTGTTTGCAGGGTCAGCAGGTCACTGGACAGGCTGTATTCTTCGACCGTCCAGTCTTCCAGCTGTACGGTCAGGTAATAACCGTCCTGTTCGGCTTTTTCGGTGACGGCACAGATCGACAGGGTGGTGACCGTAGTGCGATCGGTCGTCTGGCTTTTACAGGACGTCAGCAACAGTCCGGCCAGCATCAGGGCTGTAAATACACGTTTCATCTGTGCCACTTCCTTTATCAGTGCTTTTATTGATTGTAGCATGACTGGCGGATGCTGTCAATTATTTTAAACAAAAATACCTGTATCCGGTGGAAAAATCTCTTATATTATAATAGACGGGAAATCCGTCGAAACGTCACGGATTTTTAAAACAGGCCCTCCCGGATGGGGAAAGCCTGCGTATTTTATTTATGATTCAGCAACATCAGCATAAGCTTGTACCTGAACAGTTGCTGTTTCAGCCAGCGCGGCATATTGACCGCCTGCTGACTCTGCTGCAGCAAGAATTCGTGTGACTTCTGCTTCGGGCAATCCAGCAGCGGCGTAATCCTCAGCTGTATGGTCAGACAGCCAGTAGATAGAATAAAGCTGTCCGTCTGTTTCGCTGTAATACGCCATATCGCCGCAGAAAGCAGCATTGATCTGTGCATGATCGCCTGAATAAATCGCGTCAATCTGTTCGTCGGTGTAGCCATATTTTGTTAGATATTCTTCTTGGGTGGTGCCGAGATTCTGCATTTTTTCGTCGGTCATCCAGCCCCGGGTCGCTGCGGTAAAATCTTCACGGGAAATGTTGAAATGCTGTACAAAAGCAGTGACAGTAAAATCTTCACCAGAACGGTTATATGTATCCGATTCCGCAAACAATGATTCCGACCATTCATAATATTCATCTGCATCGACTAGCCGGGTCAAAGTTGATGGAATAGAATGATAAGGAAAAGAATGTTCAGTACAAGATAATTTGCTTTCCTCAATTTCATTTTGATCGGTTGCTTCACTTTCTTCACTGGTTGATGGGACGAATGTTTCTAAAATAGATTCTTTCTCCGACTCATCTGATACTTCCAAAGATTCGGAAGGATTACTCTCTGGTGTGCTTTCGCTTGATGCGGTGACAGACGTTTCGGCAGAAGATTCGGAACTTTCTGTCGTTATACTTGCGTTGCCGCAGGATGTCAGCAACAGCCCGGCCAGTATGATAGATGTTATAACTCGTTTCATATCAATCTCTCCCTTGGTGAATAATATCCCGTATGTGATACATTTTGTTGAGGGTATCACAATTTTTTTCGCTATGAATGATTTGAGTCTGAACACCTCCTTTTTAGAAAATATATTTCCTTTTACTATTATAGACAGCAAAACCGATAAAACGTCACGAAAAAATTGATGGCGACTTTTTGTGACATTTTTCGTTTTGGTTGTCCTTATAGATAGCTGAAGGAATTCTGCTTGACTTCACGCCCTTTTGGAATATACTTGTAATAGATAAATATAATTATAGTTTGTGCAGGAAGGTTTGATAAAATAAATGACAGATTTAACGGTACTTCTGGTAATTGCCGCGACGGAGAGTGGCAGGCAGATGACGCTGGAAGAGGTGCAGTTTTTTGAGCAGATATACCACGATTACGCGGACTCTATCCAAAAACGGATTCGCACGGCTGTGGGCGGAAATTCCGACGCCGAAGACCTTGCACAACATTGTCTGCTCAAACTCGCCGAACACGTCGGTACACTGATGCAGCTTAAACCGTACCAGCTGGCAAAATACATATCCGTGACGATCGATAATACCCTTTGTAACTACTGGAAAAAGAATGCCGCCGTTACGTTCGAAAGTATCGAGGATGTTCAGGATGGTATGACCGAACATCGCACACAATACCAGCCGGATATTATGCTTGACCTGCAACAGGAACTTGAACAGTTTACGGCAGCATTCGACAGGCTTTCTCCAAAAGAAAAAATGCTGATGCAGTACCGGTATATCGACGCACTGGGAATGCAGGAAATCGCCTACAGAATGGGTATTAAGGAATCTGGTGTCCGGCAGGCGCTTTACCGTGCCAGGCAGCATATTCTGGAAATGATGCGCAAAGGAGAGAAATGAAGTGGAAGATCGTTCGATGGAACTGGCTCTTGAGGAAAATCAGGATCTGTATTTTTATCTGATGATGCACCTGATGCAGGACCGGAAAGCCGAACAGCTTCTGCAGCAAAAGGGGAGCGGACAGCCTTCACCTGAAAATGCTGCCCGAATTCTTGGGCTGGCAGAAGTCCACCTGCGAAAAGAAAACCGAAAAATCGTTTTCCATAAAGTCTCCAATATCGCACAGAAAGCCGCGGTGTTTATTGTCGCATTTCTGTTCGCCGGGTCAGTGGCAGTAATCAATGTTGAGGCTTTCCGTGGCTTTCTCGTCGACTGGATTATGAGCTGGGGAAAGGGCGGCGTTACGATTCAGTCGGATATGACTACCGAGCAGGCCTGGGCAACCCCAAATCCGGCTGAGTTTTCTTATGTCTTTGGATGGCTACCGGATGGGTGTACGCTGGTGAAAGACAATGAAGCTAAATTTTCAGCAAAATATGTTGTATACCAAAATAATAAGGCAATTGGAAACATTAGTATTGTTCCATTAAACACAGTTTTTTTGAATGATACGGATGAAACCTATATTGAGTATCCTGAATTTGAAGGGTATTCAGAAGTAATATATTTTGAAAAACAATACTTTGATAGCCCAGAATCAGCACGCTGGATGATGGCAAAAAATGAGTATTGTATTGTACAAATGGAAAATTATATGGCAACTGAGGGAAGCCTTAGAAAAGAAGAATTTTATAAAATTTTAGAGAATCTTGAAATTGTTGTGCCGTAATAGCGAATTAGCAAAAAATTCACGTATTTTCGCAGATGGAACCTTGATGGGGAATGGTGAATATGATATTATAAAAATATCTCTTTGCACTGCAACCATACCCCCGTTCGGGGCAACTACAGTACAAACTGAGCAGGCGATAAACCCTTTTCTGGGTTTGTGGGGCCGGGCCGCTCTCGCGGCAGCAGATGACGTCTTCGACATCTGTGGGACAGTACGTATGTTCCGCAGGTGTCTTTTTTTATACCTCGGCGCATACACACTGAGATCTGGTGAAGTGCCATAAGAGCTATCTTTCCATTTCAGGAGGTAACATTATGGACAACAAAAACAATGAAAAACTCGCTATGCACGTCTCTCTGGTGACGATTCTGGGAAATCTGGTCCTCTCAGTCTTTAAGCTCGCCGCTGGTATCATCGCCCACTCCGGCGCTATGGTCTCCGATGCCGTTCACTCCGCTTCCGATGTCCTCAGTACCTTTGTCGTCATCGCTGGCGTTAAGCTCTCCGGCAAGGCTTCCGATAAGGAACACCCTTATGGCCATGAACGCTTTGAATGTGTCGCCGCTATCCTTCTCGCTGTTATGCTCGCCGCTACCGGCATCGGTATCGGCTGGGCCGGTATCCGCAATATTACCGGCGATTCCTCTGCATTGACTGTCCCCGGTGGTCTCGCTCTCGTCGCCGCTGTCATCTCCATCGTCTCCAAAGAGGCGATGTACTGGTATACCAGGGCTGCCGCTAAAAAAATCGGCTCTTCTGCTTTAATGGCCGATGCGTGGCACCACCGCTCGGATGCACTCTCTTCTATCGGCAGTTTTGTCGGTATCCTCGGCGCTCGCCTTGGACTCCCTGTCCTTGACCCTATCGCAAGCGTCGTGATCTGCGTCTTTATCCTCAAGGCTGCTTTCGATGTCTTCCGCGATGCTGTTTCCAAAATGACCGACCGCGCTTGCTCCGATGAGGTCGAAAACCAGATGCGTCAGGCTGTCCTCGCTCAGGATGGCGTGCTTGGCGTCGACCGCCTTAAAACCAGACTGTTCGGCGACAGAGTCTATGTTGAGGTTGAAATCTCCGCTGACGCGCAGGCTCCCTTGGAGCAGGCGCATGAAGTCGCGACCAGAGTGCATGACGCTATGGAAGACCAGTTCCCGGTCGTAAAACACTGTATGGTACATGTCAACCCAATGCAGCTGAATCACAGCGGCGCTTCGGCTCACTAATTTGTGCTTGCTTGATACACGTCAATTATACTGCCCGATCTGTTGATGGTTGGGCAGTATTTTTTTGTCATGTCCGCCGGAATATAACAGTTTGTCGCAAACCCGTTCGTTTGCCGAATCCCCGGAGCATGACAAGAACTGGGTTCGCCATAAACTGTCCACCGGACAGTTTATGGGGGAAACGGTTCGATAATCGTTAGCGCCGTGCCGGCCCACGTATTTTTACCTGACTGTGTAAGCCGATAATGCTGCCCTCGCTCGATTTTTATGGATGAAGTGGGCATCGAACCCACTTCATCCATAGGGGACGCCCTTGCTATGCGTCCCCTACACAAAATACCTGCGGGTATTTTGCTACCCCTTGCTGAGCTGATTTTGGGGAGAGGGAATTTCGCTCTCTGCGGAGATGCGACCACGGTTCCCTGTGGGAACCGGACAGTTTCCAAAGGAAACTGTGTGGTTTGCAAAGCAAACCGTGCTCTGCCCTGGACCTGCAAGCCTTGAAAGGCTTGACCTAACTTTTTTGTCATGATCGTACCCACATTGTGCGTAACTTTGGGACTCGCTCTGCGCTCGCGTAAACCACCGGAAAGTCTGTGCGATTTATTCCCCAAAAGCAGCCTAGATATCGCACAATCTGCCCGGCGCGTTGGCTCTTGCTGTTACCATCACGACCGAGGCGGTCGGAACGCCGCCGACCAACGCGAACTGGCAGCGGAAGCATTCCGCCTTGAAAAATTTGCAGAATGTGGTAAAATAAAGGAAAACAAACTGGTTACCATATGTTAGGAGCTGTTCTATGCCTGCCCGTTATTCCGCCCGCCGTATCGCACCTTCTCGAAAACGTGAACGCTTCGCTCGTTTCGCTTTCTGCCTCGGCTGCTGTCTCGCTTCTCTTTCGCTGGGAGCGGGACTTTTCCTGCTGGATAACCACGCTTCCCGGACTGTCTTCGCTCAGGATAAACTCGCTTCTTTCAATTCGCCTGCTTCTGAACAACCGACTCTCGCTGAACCTGTCGTCGCTTCCTTCGGCTGGCAAACGGATGACGACGGTAATACCTTTTACCTCGATCAGAACGGTCAGCCCGCTCAGGGTCTCGTGACCGTCGACCAGAAAGTCTACCTCTTCCAAAATGGCTATCCTCAAACTGGCTTCGTTCAGTCGGAACTCGGCCTTCGTTACTTTGGCGGTGATGGCGTAATGTTGATCGGTGCTTTTTCTCTCGATGGCTGTCAATACCTTGCCGGTCTCGATGGCGTCCTCGCTGTCGGTTGGATAAATGCTTCCGATGGTTGGCACTATTATAATGAAGATGGCGTGATGCAGACCGGCCTCGTCCGTATCGATGGTCAGTTCTCTCTGCTCAATGAGGACGGCACCCCTGTCACCGGTTGGTCGGATGAGTTCGACGGCATTTACTGGCGTGATCAGTGGGGCAGAACGGTCACGGGTGAAACAGAAATCGATGGAGTACCATACCTGTTCGACGACGCTGGCAGACTCGTCACTGGTCTGGTCGAAATGTCCGACGGCGTCCGCTATTATGACGCTGATGGGAAAATGTTGACCGGCAGTGTCGTGATCGATGGAAGTGAATTCCAGTTTGGAGAGGATGGTATTATGTTGGAAAGTGTGAAACTGGATGTCCCCGTTATTCTTCAAAACCCTGAACTGCCGAACGGCTGTGAGGTTACCAGCCTTGCAGAAGTTTTGCAGTTTTACGGCTTTTCGGTCTCCCATACCGAACTCGCTGAAAATTACCTCCCTTGTGGGAAAATTACATATCAGAATGGATTGATGGTCGTCCCTGACCCTGAAAAGGCATATGTCGGCAACCCGGCGACTACTTCCGGCTGGTATTGCTTCGAAGGACCTGTCGTGGAGGCTGCAAACGGCTATCTCGATGATGTCGGATCCGATCTGACCGCTGTCAGCATCACCGGCGCAGACGCCGGTCAGCTCGCTCAGTGGCTACAAAAAGGAAAACCTGTCATCGTCTGGATTACCCAGCAGCTCGCTGACGTCCGCAGAACTGGTTATACCTGGATTCTGCCCGATGGGACGACAGAACACCCTTATGGTGGGCTGCATTGCGTCGTGCTGTCCGGCATTGACGGCGACACCGTCACGTTCGCTGACCCGATCTATGGGGAATGGGAAGCGGAACTTGACCGGTTTATCGAAGTGTTTGAGGGAATGGGCAGCCGCGCTGTCGTCCTGACTGACGATCATAACTGACCATTTGTATGCACAGGCGGAGATACTCCGCTGGGGAGGTTTTGCATGAATATCGACGAACTGCGCGCCAAAGCGCTGCTGCTGCCGTTGGAACCCGGCTGCTATCTGATGAAGGACAGAACCGGCGAGATTATCTACGTCGGCAAGGCAAAGGCACTCAAAAACCGGGTGGTCAGCTATTTCCGCGAAAATTCCTCCCATACCGATAAAACCAAACAGATGGTCAGCTGTGTCAATGATTTTGATTTCATCGTGACGTCGAGTGAGTTTGAAGCACTGGTGCTGGAGTGTTCGCTGATTAAGCATTACCGCCCAAAATACAACATCCTGCTGATGGATGACAAAGGGTACCATTATATCCATGTCACCGATGAGGAGTACCCGCGTATCGAGACCGTTTTACAGAAACCGCAGGATAACGGCCTGCTGATTGGGCCGTATATGAGCGGATTTGTCGTGAGGGAAACGGTCGAACAAGTCGGGCTGATTTTCAAGCTGCCGACCTGCAATCGTAAGTTCCCGCAGGACTTTAGAAAGGCCAGACCCTGCCTGAATTTCCATATTAAACGCTGCATGGGACTGTGTCAGGGCAAAATCTCCCGTGAGGAGTACCACGCCATTATTGATGAGGCTGTTGCGTATATTCGCGGCGGCGGCACGGCGTCGATTGAGGAGTTGGAACGCCAGATGTTCGAAGCTTCCGACGCGCTCGACTTTGAACGTGCCGCACGGCTGCGTGACCAGATCGCTGCTGTCAAAAAAATCTCCGATAAACAAACCGTCCTGCTCGGTGAGGACCGGCAGATGGATGTCTGGGGGTTCGCTGAAAATGGCGGGCTGGTCAGCTGTGTAATCCTCAAAATCCGTGAGGGGAAAATCGCCGATAAGGAAAACTTTACCTTCGACAAACAGGGGAGCGCTGATGAGGTGCGGGAGGAGTTTATCTACCGCTACTATACCGGACGTCAGGACATCCCGAAAGCCGTTGTGCTGGATAAGGCTGCGGCGGATATGGAGATGTTCGCCGGATTCCTCAAGCTCCAATGTGAACACAATGTCCAGGCAGTCGTTCCGCAGAGAGGTGAACGTAAACGCCTGATGGAGATGGCACAGAATAACGCCCTCGAACAGCTTGCACATAAAATCAAACGTACTGGACGTGAAGTCGCTGCCCTCGAAGAATTGCAGCGGCTGCTTGGGATGCCGTCGACTCCGATCTATATCGAGGCTTATGATATCTCAAACTGGGGTGAAACTGGTCGGGTCGGCGGAATGATCGTCTTTGAAAACGGGCGCCCGCTTAAAAAGGCATACCGTCGGTTTGCTATCCGGGATGTCATCGGTCAGGATGACTACGGTTCGATGCGTGAAGTGCTGAGACGGCGTTTTATCCGGTATCTGGACGGTGACCCCGGTTTTTCTCGACTGCCTGATTTGATTCTGCTCGACGGCGGCAAGGGCCATGTCAACGCTGTCGCGCCGGTTCTTGAGGAACTCGGTATTCATACCGCGCTGTTTGGTATGGTCAAGGATAACCGCCATAGAACCCGTGCGCTGACAACTGGCGATGGGGAAATCGCCCTTTCGATGACCCGCTCAGCGTTTACGATGGTTACCGCGATTCAGGATGAGGTGCACCGCTATGCGATTGCTTACCAGCGGATGCTCCATAAAAAGGCCGATATGACGTCGAAACTCAAAGAAGTTCGCGGTATCGGCGACGTCAAACTGAAAAAGCTGATGGCAAAGTGGCCCACTAAACCGAAAATGAAGGCCGCCACTGCTCAGGAATTGATGGACGAACTTAAAATTAACGAACAGACTGTGAAAGATTTGATGGATGTGATTGCAGAATTATAGAATCTGCTGTCCGGTGGTTTGACCGACGCGCAGAGCGTCGGGCCAAAGTTTTTCACTCAGTGAGGTCGGTAATGAACTAAAAGTTAGGTCAAGCCTTTCAAGGCTTGCAGGTCCAG
>CALXCO010000046.1 GCA_944386805.1 uncultured Clostridia bacterium | reverse complement strand
TTTTTGCTGAATATCAGAGAAGGGGACGATTTTCAGTACCATTTTTTCGACACGCTGCCCGGCGCGTTCGCTCAGGTTGTTTCCTTTACGGCTGAGCGTATTGCGAAGCAGGAGCGACCAGCGCGATTCAGGCCGCGCTGGCTCAGCGCCGTTGGAAGAATTTGACGAGTTCGACGATTGGGATGACGGTGACTGCGAGGGCGATTGCAATCAGATATTCGTTCCAGTCAATTGGGGTGAATCCAAACAGATTCGCGATAAACGGTACTTCCAAAATCAGCGCGGTCAGTACAAAGCTCCCCAGCATTGCTCCCCACAATACCTTATTATGGGTTTTCAGCCTGAAGATACTGCCTCTCTGACTGCGCATGTTGAAACTCTGGAAAATTTCACACATGCTCATCGTCAAAAATGCCATCGTCATGCCATCGGGCGAAATCCCTTTCGGGATTTCCAGCACGCCGCCTTCAATCCAGTGACCGATGATATAAGATATCAGCGTGATTACACTGATTAAAACACCCTGATAAATGACATCGATACCCAGTCCACCGGCAAAAATCCCATCGGTAGTCTTTCTGGGAGGACGCTGCATACTGCCTTCCTCTGCCTCTTCCAGTCCAAGCGCAAGAGCAGGGAAGCAGTCGGTAATCAGGTTGATGAACAGCAGATGCACCGGCTTGAGCAGGGTAAAGCCCATCAGCGTCGCCAGGAAGATGCCTAAAACTTCGCTCAGATTGGAGGCAAGCAAAAACTGAATTGCTTTGCGGATATTGGCATAAATTCTGCGCCCTTCTTCCACAGCCTTGACAATCGTTGCAAAGTTATCGTCCGCCAGCACCATATCTGCCACGTTTTTTGTAACGTCGGTACCGGTAATGCCCATTCCGACGCCGATGTCCGCCGCCTTGATACTCGGCGCGTCGTTTACGCCGTCGCCGGTCATTGCCGTGACACAGCCATGTTTTTTCCATGCTGTGACAATCCGGACTTTATGCTCCGGCTGGACACGGGCATAAACGCCGTAACGGTTGATGGTTTCGGCCAGCTGCTGGTCATCCAGCTGGTCCAGTTCCGAACCGGTGATTGCCTGCTGGGGACCGGAGATGATGCCCAGCTGTCGGGCAATCGCAACCGCTGTATCTTTGTGGTCGCCGGTAATCATAACCGGACGGATACCGGCGGTACGGCAGAGTTTGATTGCGGGCTTGACTTCGGGACGAATCGGGTCGATCATGCCGGTCAGCCCGACAAAGATCAGCTGCTGCTCAAGGTATGCAGGCTCATTGCTTTCGGGACGTTCGGTCCATTTTCTGAAAGCAGCCGCCAGTACCCGGAGTGCCTGCCCGGCCATTTCACGGTTTTTGCCGAGGATTTCTTCCCGTTTACGATTATCCATCGGATAAACTTCGCCGTTTTCCAGATAATGGGTGCAATGGCTGAGAATAACATCCGGCGCACCTTTGGTGTACTGAATAACGCCATCGGCGGTCTGGTGTAGGGTACTCATCATCTTGCGGGAGGAATCAAACGGCGCCTCATCGATACGGGGCGTTTCCTGTTCCATCAGGTTCTTTTTCAGTCCCAGCCCGGCCGCATAATTGACCAATGCGGCCTCAGTCGGTTCGCCTTCGGCCAGCCCGTCTTCACCCAGTACCGCATCACAGCACAGTGCCATCGTTCTGGCAAGCATCTGTTCATCGCCGTAATGTTCGACAACCGTCATCCGGTTTTGGGTCAGCGTACCGGTTTTATCGCTGCAAATGACCTGTGCACAACCCAGCGTTTCGACTGCCGTCAGCCGCCGGATGACAGCGCCCTGTTTGCTCATCTTGGTTACGCCGATCGAGAGGACGACCGTTACGACAGTGGCCAGACCTTCCGGAATGGCGGCGACTGCCAGCGAGACCGCGACCATAAAGGTCGAGAGGACGGTATTCAGATCAAACCGTCCGGCAGAAATCAAATTGAAGAAAAAGATAAAGACACAGATGCCCAGCACGATTTTGGAGAGTGTTTTGCCAAGGCTATCCAGCTTGATCTGGAGCGGCGTCTGTTCATCGATTGTCGAGGAGAGCGCACCGGCAATTTTGCCCATCTCGGTATCCATGCCGGTTTCGGTGACAATCATTTTTCCTCGCCCATAGGCGACAGTCGACCCCATGTAACACATGTTTTTCCGGTCGCCGAGCGGGATGTCCTGCTTTTTGTCCAGTCCCAGCACGGCGGTCAGTTTGCTGACCGGGACGCTTTCGCCGGTCAGTGCGGCTTCTTCAATTTTCAGCGTCGCCGCTTCCAGAATACGTCCGTCAGCCGGGACGCTGTCACCTGCTTCCAGTACGACAATATCGCCCGGAACCAGCTGAGAACTGGCGATCAGTTGTTGTTTACCGCCGCGGATAACCTTGCTGGTGGCAGCGGTCATCGTTTGCAGCGCTTCAATCGCTGCTTCCGCCTTGTTTTCCTGATAGACGCCAAGCACCGCATTGAGCAGGACGACGACCAGAATGATGATGACATCCGCCATGCCTTCGTTTTGCAGCAGGGAAGTGACGCCGGAGACTGCGGCGGCGGCCAGCAGGATTATCAGCATCGGGTCCTTGAGCTGCTGGAGGAAACGCTGTGGGATGGTAATCTTTTTGGCCTGTTTGAGCTGGTTCGGTCCATATTTTTGCAGCCTCTGACCTGCCTCTTCTGCGGTAAGTCCGGAGAGACGGCTTTTCTGGGCCTGAATGACCTCTTCAGCGGATAGTTGATAGCTTTTCATATGGATTCTCCTTTCTGAGACCGGCATAAGCTGTCGGTGGATTGTTGGAAATTAAAAAACTCATACCGTTTCGGAATACTTCCGGAAACGATATGAGTCTCATTCAACCTTTGGAGGACACCGGACGTTTGCACGCCGTACTGACGATGTCTTCCCGCGCAGAGTCCGAAAGATTCTGTGTGGAATTACTCCCTCATATGCAGTGTGTCACAAACAGAACAGTTTATACAATGATATGGCTGAAAACATACTTTATTCTTACAACTTTATCATAACATATGCCCAACCATCTGTCAACAATTACTGAAAATTTTCAGATAAAGCTGGTGATAAAGATTTCCAGGCCGATGCCGATCAGGATGACACCGCCGAGGATATCGGCCTTATTAGAAAGTTTGGTGCCAAACCGCTTGCCGATTTCCAGACCTGCCATGCAGATGATAAAGGTCACGACCGCAATAATCAGTGCACATACAATTGCCATCAAAAGGCCGTAATCCGAGATCGTAAATCCGACCGACAGTGCGTCGATTGAAGTAGCGACACCCTGAATCAGCAGCGCCGAAATACCACTGTGCCGTGCGGTCTCTTCGTCTTCATCGCTATGGTGCAGCCCTTCCCAGAGCATTTTACCGCCGATGTACAGCAGCAAAAACAGCGCAATCCACGGAATCAGCTTTTCAAACGACTGAAAGACCTGCAAAAGCGTATGGACACAAATCCATCCGATCATCGGCATCAGTGCCTGAAAACCGGCAAAGACACCGGCGATTCCGGACATTTTTCCTTTTTTCATTTTCGGGTCGTGCAGACCGTTGGCGAGTGACACCGAAAATGCGTCCATCGCAAGCCCAGCCCCCAGCAGAATGCTGTTGACAAAGAAAACCAGGCTCCATTCCATTGTTTGACCAATCCTTTCTGGTAGACAATTTTTGCAATACAAAAGACCCAGGCATAACCGGGGAACAGACAGACTTATCCTTTGGACAGATCTGTTCCGGTTATACATGAGTCTCGTAATTTAAAACAAGCCAGACCGAACGGTCAGTATGTTGACTTGCTACGCATCGAAAATACGCTTACTACTCCCTCACAGGGAATTTTGATTGTCATGTCATTATATCATTTTTATTACGGTACTGTCAAGTATTTTCTGGTGTTTTCTTGTCGAGGTCAGGTGTATTTTGAAAAATAAAACTTTCCCTTTTATTTTTGGAAAACGCCTTGCAAGATCTGTGAAAAGCGTCTATAATGACAGTGTCAGGTAGACATAAATATGTTTCGTTTTATGGAGGTAGTTGACTATGAAACTTGGAATGAGCTGTTATTGTCTGGACCCCGCAATGGAAGCCGGCCGGATGAATGTGGACGATGTCATCGATTACGCTGTTGCACATGGCTGTGAGCACATCGAGTTTGTTCCCTTCCACCTGGAGTTTGTGACACCCGATCAGCAGCTGAATACCGAGCTGATCGACCATGTACGTGAAAAATGCGCCAGCGCCGGGATTGAGATCTCGACCTATTCGGTCAACGGTGACCTGCTGAAAACCGATGAGGCGGAACAGCAGAAGGAAATCGAGCGGATTAAACGGCATATCGATGTCGCCGAAAGACTGGGACTCAAACGGATGCGTTTTGACGTTGCGTCCTTCCGCCGTCCCTTCTCGACCAACACCATCCATAATTTTAACGCCGAGTTCCCACAGATGGTCAGAAACGGCGGCCTGCTGTGCGACTATGCCGCTGAAAAAGGCATCAATATCGTCATGGAAAACCATGGCTTCTTTATCAATGGTTCTGACCGTGTGCTCAGCCTGATTGAGGCGATCAACCGTCCCAACCTGAAGATGACGGTCGACGTCGGCAACTTCCTCTGCGTCGATGAAGACCCGATTGCAGCCGTCAAGAAGTGCCTGCCTTACGCAGAGATGATTCACCTCAAGGACTTCTACATCCGTAAAAAGGAGCTGCTGCCCGATCAGACCGAGATGTTCAACTGCAACAACGGTTCCTGGTTTGAGACGATGGGCGGCAAGATGCTGCGCGGCTCGATTCTGGGCCAGGGCGATATGGAAATCTGGGACATCCTGCGCCTGATCAAACATTCCGGCTTTGACGGATACATCTCTCTTGAATTTGAGGGCATGGAAGTCTGCGAGCAGGGCACCGAAATCAGCCTTGCGATGGCAAAGGCAATTCTGGCCAAAGTCTGATTGAACGACCGATGATATTGCCGCACAGCGGGACGTATGAAACGCCTGTTGTGCGGCATACTTCATTATATACAAAAACTGCAATGTCAGGTCCTAAGGAGGCAGATGCTTATGTATCTCGACTGGACATATATTGTATTGGTACTGCCGGCAATTATATTTGCGATGTGGGCGAGCAGCCGGGTCAATTCCACCTTTCAGCGATATCAGGGTCAGTATTCATCCCGTGGCCTAACCGGTGCGGAAGCAGCGCAGATGGTTTTGCAGCGCAACGGGGTATATGGGGTACGGATTGAGCGGGTATCCGGTAATCTGACCGACCATTATGACCCACGGAGCAATGTCATCCGGCTTTCCGACAGCGTTTATGGCAATACCTCAACCGCCGCAATCGGCGTTGCCTGTCATGAAGCCGGGCATGCTGTCCAGCATGCGGAACACTACCTGCCGGTCAAGATACGCACGGCGATTGTACCGATCACCAATATCGGTTCACGGCTGTCGATGCCGCTGATTTTGCTGGGACTGCTGTTTGGTGCGACTTCCTATTTCTTTGCCACATTGGCCTATGTCGGCGTTGCCTGTTTTGCACTGAGCACGATTTTCCAGCTGGTGACGCTGCCGACCGAGTTTGACGCTTCCCGTCGGGCACTGACTGCGATTGAGCAGGGCGGCATGCTCAGCGGTGAAGAATTGCAGGGAGCCAAGAAGGTCCTTTCTGCCGCGGCGATGACCTATGTTGCGGCGCTCGCAGTCTCAATTACCCAACTGCTGCGGCTGATGCTGCTGGTCAACCGAAGAAATAACCGCAGATAAGATGCTTTTGCAAACTGTACGCTCTGAAACTTTTCAGGGCGTATTTTTTATGGAAAACGCCTTGACTTTCGCTGTTCTGCCGTTGTATACTGTCGTTGAAGTATAGCAAAATCTGCGTTGGCACCGAGCCGGAAAGGATGACCGCAATGTCTGTTTATCAGGTTAGAAAAACACCGGGGGATACCGAGTGGTTTCGCCATGACCGTTTTGGAATGTTTATCCACTGGGGACTGTATGCACTCCCTGCGCGCCATGAATGGGTCAAGAATCATGAACGCACGCCGGAGGAAGTTTATGACCGTTATTTCCGGCATTTTGACCCCGATCTGTTTGATGCGCGGGAATGGGCGCGTCAGGCAAAGGCTGCCGGGATGAAATACGCGGTGCTGACCACCAAACATCATGAGGGCTTTTGCCTGTTTGATTCCCAGTACACCGATTATAAGGCGACCAATACACCGGCCGGACGGGATCTGGTGCGGGAATTTGTCGACGCATTCCGCGCAGAAGGACTGAAAATCGGTTTTTATTATTCGCTGATCGACTGGCACCACCCGGATTTTACCATCGACCCCAACCATCCCAGAAGGGATGACCCGGATGCCGAACAACAAAACGCCGGTCGTGATATGAAACGGTATGCCCAGTATATGCGGGACCAGGTGACCGAACTGCTGACCGGGTACGGCAAGATTGATATCCTCTGGTTTGATTTTTCCTATCCGGACATGACAATGCCCGGCAAACCCTGGATGAAGGGCAAGGGAAAGGACGACTGGGAGGCGGACAAGCTGATTGCACTGGCACGCTCTTTGCAGCCGGGCATTATGATCGATAACCGCGCCGGTATCGATCAGGACCTCTGGACTCCGGAACAGTACCAGCCCCAGACCTGGCTGACCGATGAAGACGGACAGCTGGTCACCTGGGAAGCATGCCAGACCTTCTCCGGGTCATGGGGTTATTACCGGGACGAAATGAGCTGGAAATCGCCGGAAATGCTGATTCAGATGCTGGTCACGACGGTGTCACTGGGCGGCAACCTGCTGCTCAATGTCGGCCCGACTGCACGGGGATATTTTGACCACCGGGCGACCGAGGCACTGGCGGCAATCGGGGACTGGATGAAGTATTGCGGCCGGTCGATTTACGGCTGCACGATGGCAGACCCTGAATTTACCGCACCCAATGGCTGCCGGTTGACCCAGAGCGAGGATGGAAGCAGACTGTATGTCCATCTGTTCCAGTATCCGTATGCGTTTCTTGAGCTGAAAGGTTTTGCGGGAAAGGTAGAATATGCCCAGTTCCTGCACGATGGAAGCGAAGTGCAGTTCACCGAAGGAAAAGTCGCCCACTTTGGCGACGGTCTGTCCGAGAGTGACGACCTTCTGGTGCTCAGCCTTCCGGCCATTAAACCGCCGGTTGTGGTTCCGGTTATTGAGTTGTTTTTGAAGAAGTAAGGTTGTGCGGCACTGGCCGCCGACAGACAAAATGCCCTTTACCGACAGATGCTGTGCATCCGAAGGTAAAGGGCACTTTTATGTTTTGGAGGTTTGCTTATTCAGACCAGCTGAGCGTTACCGGACCGAGCAGGCCGGTGGGGGAAGCCATGTGATTTTTAAAGATGGCGGGCCGTTCGGATTTTATCGCATTGGTTTTGCGTTCGAGGGTCGTCGCGATGTCCAGCGTAATCTGGTTGTCGCCGGGGTGAAGCAGTGCGGCAATATCAAACCGGTAGGGCTGTGCAAACCGGATGCCTGCCGAAACACCGTTGACGAACAGTTCGACCGTTTCGCCGGCGTCTGCGACCGTCAAGACCGCTTGTTTGCAGGCAGGAACCGTCACATCTGTTTCATAACGGTAATATCCGGAGAAATCGGGATACATCCGTCCCATATTGACCGGTTTTTCAATCGAAACCGGGTCGGTAAATTGCGGGTAGGCTTTGGATTCACAGTGGGATACAGTGAAGCTGTGCAAAACCATTTGCTGCTCCGGAGCGGGGAAAGCCCGGATGATATCCGTCGATTCTCCGTCAAACGAGATAATTGCCATTTCCAGCGGTGCAAGGCGCAGTGAAAGGACGGTCTTTCCATTTTCTGACCGGCTTGTCACCGGACGGAGCATGTTGTCCAGCGCATCATACTGTACCGGTGTGCCATTCGCACAGACGGTCACTTCACCGGTAAACGTCTTTCCGGGGTCCTCGTTGAGCAGCAGCAGGACGTCACCGGTACTGCGGTAGTGATAGACAGTGAGGCGGCGGAAATCCGGCTGGATGGTGATGTCCCGGTGGATGGTGTCGCTGAGACGGGACGCCAGTTCTTTGGTTGGAACGACGGTGATGCTTTGCAGTGCTTCGCGATAGTCCGCCTGTTGTTCAGCAGTGACGTTGCTGACGCCTTCCGGCGCTTTTTCGGTGCAGAAGACCGGGAATCCACATTGCATCGCTTCCCGGACGAAGTCAGCCGCTGCACGTGGGATAAACTGTGCGGCCGGAATCACCAGCGCCTGAACCGGACGGCCATTCAGCCAGAATTTCCCGTCTTTCAGGCAGGAATTCCATGCAGGCAGTTCGGCGAGAAGGTCGGCGGGGATAATATCAAAGTCGATCTGGTGTTCGGTCAGCTCCCGGCAGACCACTTTATCGGACTGATAATCGCCTGCCCATTCGTTTTCGGCGTGGTAGAGCACCGCGACGTCCGGCAGTGAGATTCCACCGTTGATCAGATGGCAGATCCGGTTCATATAGTCGATCAGATGACCGAATGCACCAAACTGCGGGTTTTCGCCATGTGCGTAAAAATGAGGCGGACAGTCGGGGTCGGGGAATGCCTTGGGCGAGAAGGCGTGCGGGGTATAGTAGTTGATGCCGCGGACAAGGAAATGGTCGGCAAGGTATTTCATCGTTTTGACGCCGGTCTGCCATCCATAGGCACCGAAGTTTTCACACAGCGCACGTCCCTGCTTTTTGGGGTCGAGATGGGAAAGGGAGGAACCCAGTTTTCCGAGTTCATAATGGAAAAACTCTCCGTCTCCAGTTCCGCCAAAACGAGGAATCCGTTTGCTGTCGCCGCCGCCGATCAGCACCTGGTTTCCGATATTGTCAATACCGGCCATATGCTGTCCGCTGAGACCGCGGAAGTAGTGTCCGAGCGAACACCCAAGCCGTGCATGCACGTCATTGTCCTCGACCAGATGTCCTATGTACATGACCCCATGTTCCGCACACCAGCTCCCCAGCTGACCGGAAAAGCACCGTTCAACCAGCCGGGTGACGGTGTCCATATAACCGACACGGACACGTGCGTTCAGCTGTTCATCGGCAGCAGGGTGCCACAGCAGCGGCAGCAAATCCATCCAGTTTTCGCCCAGCCGTCCTTCCAGCATACCTGGCAGATGGCGGCTCCAGGGAAGGGGCATTTCCTTTCGGCCAATGGATTCGTCAAAATCAAATCCGACGGTATTGCCGATGGCCGGTTCATCCGAGAAGAACCCGGCGATGACTTTGCCGAAGAGCGGGCCATAATGGGCAAAATGCGGCTCATATACATGTTCGATCTGCAAGGCGCAGGACTTTTCATCCAGCATATTGATATAGTCGTCCCGTCCAATGCCGTTATGGGTGGTGTACAGGACATAGATTTTCCAGTAACCGTCCGGGACATTCCAGTACAGCTTCCCATCCTGTACCAGCTTAGTCAGATCAATCGGGTCGGTCATCCTGTCGTATGGTTCTGCCCGCCATGCGACGACATGGAGCAGTGTATCATCGTCAAAATGCTTTTTGTCAGGCTGTGCGAAAGGACCCGCCGCCGGCATGATAAAGGGATGAATCATCTCCTCGACGTTCAGTTCGATCTCGGCGCTGGGACCGCAGACGTCAGCGCGGGCATAGCAGAGATACTGTTTGCGCAGTTCGTTGGGGGCATTCTTGACACTGCCCGCGGCAAACCCGGTTGGGAAGTGGGCGTCGTCGAGAATCCAGACCTTCATATCCAGTTTTTCGGCCTCTTCCAGGATGATATCCAGATCATGCCACCATCCTTCACCGGCAAAATCCGGATGGGGCCGCGCCTCCAGACAGACCGCCCGGCATCCGGACTGGCGGATGACCCGGACATATTCCCGCAGGGTCTGTTCGTCCTCTCCATGCTGCCACATAAAGGGGAGAATATAGTTCTCACCTTTTCCAGCCAGCAGCTGTGCAATCCGTTGGTTTTTCACTGCATAACACCCTTTCCACTGTAAATGGTTGAAAATTCGATTCTTTTCTTCTATAATAATAAAAAAGGCCGGTAAAGGATATATCTATTTCAACGATTTTTCATATCCAAATCCGGCTTATTGCGGGATTTTAGGGAGGGAGCCATAAAGATGGATAAAGACGGGCTGGACAGATTTCTGCGGCAGATACGGCTGGAGGAGCGGGCAATCAACCCGGAAATCCAAAACAGAATGAGCGGCGCGATGATTCATTTTGCCGCAGATTTACGGCTTCGGGGGCAGACCTCCCGGCTGATACGATTATCAACCCACGGACGTTTTCAGCCGACCCCGCCCCATAACCACGATTACATCGAGGTCATGTACCTGTATGATGGCTCGGTGACCCACCACTGGGATGGCGGACAGGTAACGCTGACACGGGGAGATTTCTTTTTTATCCCGCCGGGGATGCTGCATTGGACCGATACATGCGGCGCAGAGGATATTGCGGTCAATCTGATTCTGTCAACCGATCTGTTTGAACGGGAGCAGATGTGCAGCGGATGGCTCAGCGATTGGTTCACCGACTGCGAGACAGGAAACGTGCAGCCACTTTTGCGTCATACCGGAATGTCGGCGGCAAGGGATACCGTCTGTCGGATGATGCAGGAGGCATTTGAACCGGATATGTATTCTGGCGAGGTGGTTGAGCAGCTGTTCCCGGTTTTGCTGCTGGATATCCGGCGCGCATCGGACGGTGCGCGGGAGATGAGGGAACAGAATGTTTTGTACAGTATCGTCCGGTATATCGAAAGCAGGTACCGCACAGTGACCCTCGCAGAAGCGGCGGCACATTTTGGCTATACGCCGGGTTATCTGAGTGCACGGATGAAGCGGGAACTGGGGCAGAGTTTTTCCGAGTTCCGGCAGAGTTTTTGTATGGCACAGGCAGCCCTGCTGCTCCGGGAAAGCGACCTTCCGGTCACCGAAGTGGCGTCCCAGAGCGGGTTTACCAACATGACCCATTTTTACCGGCTGTTTGACCGGGCGTTTCATCAGACACCGGCAGCTTATCGGGAAGCAGAACGGCGGGGACTTGACAAAATGTGACAGGATGGCTATACTGTATAAGGACATAGAAACAGGGGCGCGGATGGGAAACCATCTGCTGAGACTCGAAAGAGGACCCTCCAACCTGATCCGGGTAATGCCGGCGTAGGGAGTTTTCCGATAGAGACGGACAGCATCCAGGCGCGCCAGTGGTATTTCCACCGGCGCGCTTTCTGGTTGAACAGACAATGTTTTTATGTACTATTTTATTGTAAGGAGTTTCCCACAATGAGAAGCCATTCCAAAATCCTGGTCCTGGTCGAAGGCGCCTTGATGATTGCCCTTGCGACCATCCTCGCAAACATCCCGTTCTTTACCCTGCCTTACGGCGGCGGCATTACGCTGGAGATGATTCCGCTGGTCGTCATGAGCTTCCGGCATGGCACAAAATGGGGCGCATTTACCGCGTTTGTCCATTCGGTTCTGCAGATGCTGCTCGGTTTTTCCAACGTCATGTACTGCCCGACCCTGTTCACCCAGTTTGCCTGCATTATGCTGGACTACATTCTGGCGTTTACTGTACTGGGATTTGCAAACATGATTGCAAATCTGTTTGGCAAGCACCGTCAGGTCGGCGTTGCAGTCGGTTCGCTGGTGGTCTGCCTACTGCGGTTTGTTTGCAGCTACATTTCGGGTGCATGGCTGTGGGGCGCCTATATGCCGGAAACCTTCAACAACGTCTGGTGGTACAGCTTTGTTTACAACGGTTCGTACATGATTCCGAATACAATCATCGTTGTTGTAGCGGTTTCGCTGCTCTATAAATTTGCGCCGAAATTTTTTGCCTATCAGGGACAGGCTGTCAGCAGCAAAGCCTGAGTATATCATCAAACAGTGAAAACGGGTGTGCCGCATCGATTGCAGCACACCCGTTTTTCATTGGTGCAGGACTTCATTACATCAGGATAGATTCATCGCCGAAGGACATGGTAGAAGGGACATTGGCGCCGGCGTTAACGATCATCTCTACCAGATAATCAATATAAGAATCAACGCGGGATTTCAGCCAGTTAAAATGGTTTTCCAGCATGCTGCTGTAGGATTTGCAGGCGCGCATTTCAGATAAATCGGCAGCCGAAACACTTCCAACGCTTACAGAAGCGACGATCGATAAGGAGATGACAGCTGCAAGGATTCTTTTTTTCATTTTTACCATACCTTTCTCTCTCAAGATGACGCATCAATCGAATACCATATCCAGTAACATTTTTAGTTACAGTTAAATAATACCAGACAATACTCAAAATGTCAACTGATTTTTAATTTTTCTGAAACTTTAGCGGGTTGCACAGTTTCAGGCCTGTAATTTTATAACATCAGCAAACAGACCGGTGAGCGCACTTTTTGATTAAATACGAATATTTTTCTTCATACTTTTTAATTACGATATTCCGATATCTTATTAAATTCAGAATTATGATAACACAATCGTAATTTTATGTCAAGTGAGTAAAAAAGGCAGGAATCCAGACAGCAGCAGGTTCAGGCAGATGCTTCCGGCCGGAGTGCTTGTCCGGACAGCGTTCCCATCAGAAGGGAACAAAAAGCTTTTTCGGTAAAGATATCGTTTTGCATCATATGGTTGACCAGTGCTTCGACATTATCTTCATCGTGTTCGACTTCGCGTGAATAGCAGATGGCGAGCTTTTGCAGCTGTTTGTCTGTCATGTTCTGTCCGAGGGTACGGACGGCCAGCAGGCTGAACACTGCGAATTTAACCAGCCCCAGCAGGGTTTGATCGCCTGCGTCGGGATAGGCGGCACGGGCAAAATACCGGAACAGGAAGGTAAACAGCAGATTCTGTTCAAATCTGGCATCCAGCGGTGCAACTGAATGATTGCCGGTTATTTCCGCCTCCATACAGCTGTTCAGCTGGTCTTTCCATCCTTCAGTCAGAATATCCAGTCCCAGCAGCGCTTCGAGGATATCGCTTCTTTTCAGTGCCGGGGTTTGTGCGCAGCGGCTGCGGCATTTTTTCAGCTGGGCCAGCATGTGATGGGGGTCAAAGCTGTCGCAAAGGGACTGGATGTCTTCCCAGCGTTCTTTTCGCAGCAGTTTCTGTCCTTTTCTCGCCAGCCGGAGCAGAACGGCACAGCGGTGTTCCATCGGGAACTGGGAGCGCTGAATCAGATCATACGCCGTATCCCGCAGCTGCATGACCGCAAAATACCGGTCAGCGTCCATGTCATTCAGCGAAGGCGGGAGTTCGGGGTGATTTTCTGAGACAAAGCGTGTTTTTCCCGTCTGAGAGAAGATAATCCGTGCCGCTTCCGGGCAGGAGATGGACAGCCCCATCTCTCTGGTACCACCGAAATCGTTGATAAACCGGGGGTAGAGGTGACAGGTGCGGCAGAGTGCTTCTTCTCCCATCTCTGCCTGAATATCGCAGAGGTTGCGGTCGTTGAGAAAAGGGCATCTGCCATCCGGGTTACAGTGAAAGCAGGTTTCGCCGTCTTCGACTGCCAGCATACTGCGGATACGTTCGCCGAGCGGGGTTTGCAGCGCACGGTAGCGCTGTTCGCTTTCCGGGTCGACGACGACCTCCCACCCTGCGCAGCAGGTTTCGGGACAGTCGGAGGCGATGCAGTGAAATTGTGCAAAATAATCAGGGGTGACGATTTTCATAGATGATATCCCTTTCTGACCGATTGATCTCCTTCCAGCTTACAGAGGGTTTCTTCCAGCTGCTCGATATTCCGGTCGTACTGCGGCGCAAAATCCTGCCGGAAATCATAATCCAGATAGAGCGCCCGTTCAATTTTACGATGAAGGTATTTGATTTCAATCGGCCGCAGTCTTTTTTCCAGTGCTTTAACCCGTGACGATAGCGCGATGCAGTCTCGTGCCCACCGCAGGTCCAGTTCTTCCCGTTCCAGAATGGAAAAGCTGTCAAGGTATTCCCGCAGGGACAATGTAATCGAATGACCACTGCAGCCGGTGTCCTGTGCAAAATAGTGAATGGCACGGCGGCGGTCGGCGGGATTGGACGGGTCAGTTCCTGCATCAAAATCAATCGACTGCCCAAGCGGATAGAGCGCACAGACCAGCGGTTTGTGGGAATGGATGGCACAGCTGCTTTCCGCTGTCAGAAACGGGCAGTTTCCATTGTCACGGCGCGGACGCAGCCGGACGACCGGAAGGTGGGTAGAGGAGCCGATATAGCTTTGGCAGAATGCGTGTATCACCATCTGCGGCGGGAGTGCCAGACGGCAGCAAATCCGGTAAAGGTCATACCCGGACAGGACGATGTCACTTCGTTTGCGGCAGCAATCGCCGCATCCCTGGCACTGGAACGAAAAACTGCCGTCAAGCGGAATTTCCGGGTAGTCGACACCAGGCGGCAGCTGAGCGCCGAGGTCAAATTTGTGTTGGTTCATAACATGTTTCCTTACTGTCTGTTTTGGTAGCCGGTTGCCGTCAGTACAATAAATATCCCCCGGCATTGCCGGGGGATGATCTGCCTGACAGGTACGGTTGTTTTTAGCCGGTCAGTTTTTCAGACTCTGCAGCGGAGCAGGAATTCTGCCGCCGCGATGGATAAAGATGTCCGGTTTGGTGTAATTGACCTTCATGACCGGACCGGCGCCCAGCAGACCACCAAAGGACAGGTCGTCCCCGATCGATTTGCCGATTGCGGGAATGACACGGACAGCCGTTGTCTTGGAGTTGACCATGCCGATTGCGGCTTCGTCGGCGATAATGGCCGAGATCATTTCAGGAGTGGTATCGCCCGGAATGACGATCATGTCCAGACCGACCGAGCAGACGGCCGTCATCGCTTCCAGTTTCTCCAGCAGCAGGTTTCCGCAGCGTGCCGCGTCGATCATGCCGGCGTCTTCCGATACCGGGATGAATGCGCCCGACAGTCCGCCGACATGGGAAGAAGCCATGACACCGCCTTTTTTGACGGCGTCGTTGAGCAGTGCCAGAGCAGCGGTCGTTCCATGGCATCCGCACATTTCCAGACCCATCTCTTCCAGAATATGCGCGACCGAGTCGCCGACAGCGGGGGTCGGTGCCAGGGACAGGTCGACAATCCCAAACGGTACGCCCAGTTTTTCACTTGCTTCCTTGCCGACCAGCTGACCCATACGGGTGATTTTAAAGGCAGTCCGTTTGACCAGGTCTGCGACTTCGGTCAGATCTGCGTCTTTCGGGAGTTTTGCAAGTGCGGCGCGTACAACACCGGGACCGGATACGCCGACATTGATTTCACAGTCAGGTTCGCCGACACCGTGGAATGCACCCGCCATAAAGGGGTTGTCCTCAACCGCATTGCAGAAGACGACCAGCTTGGCTGCACCGATGCAGTTGCGGTCGGCAGTCAGTTCAGCCGTCCGACGGACAATGCCGCCCATCATTCTGACGGCATCCATATTGATGCCGGCCTTGGTCGAGCCGACGTTGACCGAAGAGCAGAGGTGTTCGGTGACAGTCAGGGCTTCCGGAATGGATTCAATCAGCGCCTGGTCACCGGCGGCAAAACCTTTCTGGACCAGCGCGGAATAACCGCCGATAAAGTTGACGCCGCAGGTATTGGCGCATTTTTCCAGCGTGAGCGCGTATTTGACCGGATTTCCACCCGAAGCAGCGAGCGGAACGGCAATCGGTGTCACCGAGATACGCTTGTTGACGATCGGGATACCGTATTTTTTCTCGATTTCCTCACCGGTTGAAACCAGATGTTCCGCCTTGCGGCAGATCTTTTCATAAATTTTTTCACAGCTCCTGTCGATGTCAGCGTCGCAGCAGTCGAGCAGAGAGATGCCCATTGTGATGGTGCGGATATCCAGATTTTCCTCCTGAATCATCTGGATGGTTTCCATAATGTCATGTACGTTTATCAAAAGTAACCCGCCTTTCCTGCGATTGAAGATGAACCAATCAGATCGTGTGCATCGAATTAAAGATATCCTCGTGCATAACATTGATGACCAGACCGGCCTCTTTGCCGTAACCGGTCACTTGATCGGAGAAATCCGAAAATGTGCAGGTGAGGGCGGAGATATCGACCATCATAATCATGACAAACATATCCTGAAGGATTGTCTGGGTCACATCGACGACGTTGACTTTATTTTCAGCACACAGAGCGCTGACTTTGGCGAGGATGCCGACTGTATCTTTACCGACGACCGAAATAATAGCACGCATAAGCTACCTCCTGATTCCCGTTAAGGACGCAAAGCCCAAATCTATTTTCTTTATTATAACGGAAAGCGTTTTTAAAAGCAAGGATTCCGGCAGTAAATCATAAATTTCAGCAGAATCCCGTTTATTTTACCGAAAAATGTGTCGAAACAGCCACCCACTATAGAGTTTTCGCCAGAAATGCCGGTGCAGGATTCGGGCATATTTGCACCCGAACCCGGCTATACTGGAGGTATGCGCAGGTATGCGGCCAAATGACGGCAGAAAACACGGGAAGGATGAATCGGAATGCTGGGAAACGGAGACGAAGAACAGGTCATGGAAGAAATTGCCGAAACCCTCAGGCAGCAGCAGGAACAGGACCGTTCTTACGGGAAAATTTATGAAACGGAGCTGGCACCAAAAAAGGGGCTTTCCGGCGGCGTCACATTTGCACTGACGTTTGGAATCAGCCTGGCGGTGCTGCTATTGATTATGCTGGTCGTGCTGTCGGGCACCAGCCGCAGTGGGGAACTGTTCAGCCCTCCCGGCAGCTCAGAACAGCCGCTTTCCGGCAGCGGCCTGTCCGCTGACCATTCGCTCGACAGCTATCATCCGACTTCGGAAGATGATAACCGTCTGCTGGTGGTGGTTGACGGGAAGGAGGAGGAAGAGTCCCATTACTGGCTGCTGCGTATCAGCCCCAATACCGGTGAAATGACCGTCCTGTCTTTTCCGGACAGTTTACTGTCCGGAGAGGGGACTCTCCGGCAGATTGCCGGGTCCTTTGCCGATGCGGCAAAGGGTGTGCGGGATATTTTCGGGGAGG
>CALXCO010000045.1 GCA_944386805.1 uncultured Clostridia bacterium | reverse complement strand
TGTTCCGGCGGTACTTGTTTCCTGCGGCAGCGTTGAAAAGCCCAATCTGCTGACCATCGCATGGGTCGGAACCGTCTGTACCCATCCGGCGATGGTATCCATTTCGGTTCGCCCGGAGCGGTTCTCCTATCCGCTGATTAAAGAATCAGGGGAATTTGTCATCAATCTGCCGGGCGAATCGATGGTCCGCACGCTGGACTTCTGCGGCGTCCGGTCGGGCAGAAATACCGATAAATTTGCTGTATGCGGGCTGACTGCGGTACCGGCGGCAGGTGTATCGGCGCCGGCGGTAGCCGAGTGCCCGGTCAGCTTCTCCTGCAAGGTCAAAGAGGTCATTCCGTTGGGAAGTCATGACCTGTTTTTAGCGGAGATTGTCGCGATTGAAGCGGAAGACTGGCTGTTTGAAGAGAGCGGACGGCTGGCACTGGAAAAGATGGGAATGGTTGCCTATGCGCACGGCGAATATTTTTCGCTGGGTGAAAAGCTGGGCAGTTTCGGCTATTCGGTCCGGAAGAAAAAGCCCGCTGCAAAACCGATGCCGTCCAAACCAACAAAAAAGCCAGTGCAACAGCGTACCTTCGCCAAAAAGGACCGGCCTGCTCCCAAAAAATCCGGGCATAAAAAGCCTGTGCATAAAAAGTCCGGGCATCATCTTCCCGGCAAAGGAGGTTCCCGATGAAAACCACACAGACCCATATTCAGGTCCGCTATGCCGAGACCGACCAGATGGGCATTGCCCATCATTCCTGCTATGCGATCTGGTTTGAGCAGGCGCGCACCGAGATGATTCGTGAGGCGGGCATCCATTACCGTGACCTGGAAAAGATGGGACTTTTACTGCCGCTGACCGGGCTGGACTGCCGGTATAAAATACCGGCATTGTATGAAGACGATCTGGTGATCGAGACGGCTGTCTGCAAACTGACGGCAGCACGGATCAGCTTTTGTTACCGTGTGCTGCGGGACGGAACCGAAATCGCCACCGGACAGACCGACCATGCCTTTGTCGGCGCAGACTTTAAGCCGCTGAACATTAAAAAACATTTCCCGCAGGTCTACCAGACGCTCAGCGAATTTCTGACCGAAGACAGCCAATAACAGAAAGAGGTACCCTATGAAGATTTTGCACACCCTTCCGCGTGAAGATGGTTTCAGAATGCCGGCGGAGTTTGAACGTCACCGCGGCTGTTTTATGATCTGGCCGGAGCGTGCCGACTCCTGGGCAAACGGCGGATATGCCGCAAGGCGTGCTTTTACCAAAGTAATCACCGCAATTGCCCGCTCGGAAAAAGTCACCGTACTGGCCTCCTTTGCCCAGTACGAAAACGCGCGGGTATCCTTGCCGCCAGAGGTGCGGGTAGTCGAGATGTCGACCGACGACGCATGGGCGCGGGATATCACGCCGACATTTGTCAAAAATGATAAAGGTGAGCTGCGCGGAATAGACTGGGGATTCAATGCCTGGGGCGGTCTGATCGACGGGCTGTATTTTCCGTGGGACAGGGACAACAAGGCCGCGAAAAAGATGTGCGACCTGCTGGACGTCGACTGCTATGACCAGCAGTCGTTTATACTGGAAGGCGGCTCGATTCATTCGGACGGCGAGGGCACCATCATGGTAACCGAAAGCTGCCTGCTTTCGGAAGGACGCAACCCGAAAATGACCAAAGAGGAAATCACCCGTCACCTCTGCGATACACTGGGTGCTGAGAAGGTGCTCTGGCTCCCCTACGGTATCTATCAGGACGAGACCAACGAACACGTCGACAACGTCTGTGCATTTACCGCACCGGGTGAAGTGGTGCTTGCCTGGACGGATGATGAATCCGACCCGCAGTACCCGATGAGCAAGGCCGACCTCGACTACCTGCAATCGGTGACCGACGCAAAGGGACGGAAGCTGAAAGTTCATCTGCTGCCGCTGCCCAGTCCGATTATTGTCGATGAAGAGGAGTGCGACGCACTTGACCCGATGGACGGTGAGCCGACCCGTGTTCCCGGCGACCGGCTGGCGGCAAGCTATGTCAACTTCTACATTTCCAACGGCGGCATTATCATGCCGGCTTTCGGCGACCCGAACGATGACAAAGCGGCCTCGATTCTGGCCGGCTTGTTCCCGACCCGTGAGATCATCCAGATTCCGGCGCGGGATATCCTGATCGGCGGCGGCAATATCCACTGCATCACCGGCCAGATTCCGGAATAATCAACATCCGTTTCAATCAAGGGAGGTGCCGTAATGGCTTTTGTTCATCTTCATCTGCATACCGAATACAGCCTGCTGGACGGCGCCTGCCGGCTGCGGGACATCCCGGCAAGGGCAAAGGAGCTGGGACAGGATACCGTCGCAATCACCGACCATGGGGTGATGTATGGCGTCATTGAGCTGTACAAACTCTGCAAAAAAGCAGGGATTAAGCTGATTGTCGGGTGTGAGGTCTATGTTGCGCCCCGTTCCCGTTTCCAGAAGGAATATAAGCTGGATTCATCGCCTTTTCACCTTGTGCTGCTCTGCAAGAACGAGACCGGATACAAAAACCTGATTAAAATGGTCTCTCTCTCTTCAATCGAAGGCTTTTACAGCAAACCGCGTGTCGACCTTGAGCTGCTGGAGCGGTACCATGAAGGGCTGATTGCGCTGTCGGCCTGTCTGGCCGGAGAAATCCCGCGGCGGCTGATTATGAACGACTATGCAGGCGCAAAAAAGGCTGCGCTGCAATACCGGCAGATTTTCGGCGACGACAACTTTTTTATCGAGGTCCAGGATCACGGCCTGCCTCAGCAGCAGAAGATACTCCCCTCTTTGCGAGCATTGTCGGACGATACCGGCATCCCGCTTGTCGCGACCAACGACTGCCATTATCTGCGGCGGGAAGACGCCGGGATGCAAAAGGTACTGATTGCGATTCAGACCGGACGGACGGTCAATGACGACAACCCGCTTGCTTTCCCGACCGAAGAATTTTATATGAAGTCAGAGGAAGAGATGCGGCTGGCACTGCCGGAGTTTGGCGATGCAATCGACAATACCGCGAAGATTGCCGCACGCTGTCAGCTGGAATTTGAATTCGGACATACCCAACTTCCTGCGTTCACACCGCCGGATGGACGGGATAACCTCGAATATTTCCGTGACCTTGCGGCGCGTGGGCTGAAAAAGCGATACGGAACGGTTACGCCTGAGCTGCAAAAGCGTTGGGATTACGAGATGGACGTCGTTACCCGGATGGGGTATGTCAACTACTATCTGATTGTATACGACTTTATCCGTTATGCCAAATCCCAGGGAATCCCGGTCGGTCCGGGACGTGGAAGCGGTGCCGGGAGCCTGCTTGCCTACTGTATCGGGATTACCGGCGTCGACCCGATGGCCTACGGGCTGATTTTCGAACGGTTTTTAAACCCGGAGCGGGTCAGCATGCCCGATTTTGATATTGATTTTTGTTATGTAAGGCGGCAGGAGGTCATCGACTACGTCATCCGCAAATACGGCGCTGACCATGTCGCCCAGATTGTCACCTTCGGGACACTGGCAGCGCGTGCAGCGGTGCGGGACGTTGGACGGGCGCTGGGCATGAGCTATTCAGCGGTCGATCGGGTCGCAAAGCTGATTCCTCAAACGCTGCACATCTCGCTTGACCGTGCGATTTCGGAGGTACGGGAGCTGCGGGAGATGGAACAGAACGACCCGGCGGTTCACAGGCTGCTGTCGCTCTCCCGGCAGGTGGAAGGAATGCCGCGGCACGCCTCGACCCATGCAGCCGGTGTCGTCATCACCGCCGACCCGGTCGACAGCTATGTCCCGCTGTCAGGCGCTGACGGGACGACCGTCACCCAGTATACCATGACGATATTGGAAGAGCTGGGGCTGTTAAAGATGGACTTTCTGGGGCTGCGCAACCTGACGGTTATCCACGACTGCGAAGAGCTGGTCAGAAAAAATCAGCCAGACTTTTCGGTCAAAAAAATACCGCTGGACGATGCACAGGTCTATGAGATGTTCTCCCGTGGAGACACCGACGGTGTTTTCCAGTTTGAGTCCTCCGGAATGCGGCAGATGCTTATGCAAATGAAGCCGCGCAGTATCGAAGACCTGACTGCCGCAACCTCGATTTTCCGACCGGGACCGGCGTCATCGATTCCGGTATTCATCCACAACCGTGAGCACCCGGAAGACATCAAATTCCTGCACCCGAAACTGGAACCGATTTTACGAGTAACCGGTGGATGCCTGCTCTATCAGGAACAGGTCATGCAGGTCTGCCGTGACCTTGCGGGATACTCATTCGGACGCGCCGACCTTGTCCGCAAGGCGATGGCCAAGAAAAAGGTGGACATCATGGCGGCTGAACGGAAGATTTTCATCTATGGCAAGGATGATTCCGACGGAACGGCGGCAGTGCCCGGCTGCATCAAACTGGGCGTACCTGAAAAGGTTGCAGACAGGATTTTTGATGAGATGGCGTCCTTTGCCGAATACGCCTTTAACAAGGCGCACGCGACCGCCTACTCGATCATCTCCTACCAGACCGCCTACCTCAAATGTCATTATCCGAAAGAATATCTGGCGGCGCTGCTGACTTCGGTCGTAGATTTTACCCGCAAACTGTCGGAATATCTGCTGACCTGCCGGAACGAAAAAATCCCGATTTATCCGCCGGATGTCAACAAGAGCTTTTCGGGGTTTGTCACCGAAGGTGACGGCATCCGTTTTGCACTGAGTGCAATCAAAGGTCTGGGGACGCCGGTGATTAAACGGCTGGTCGAAGACCGGGAACAGAATGGGCCATATCACAGCTTTTTTGACCTCTGCACCCGTTTGCAGGGTCGGGACTTTACCCGACGGACGGTCGACGGGCTGATCTGGTCAGGAGCACTCGACTGCTTCGGCTATAGCCGGCGTGCGCTGTACACAGCGGCTGACCGGGTGATGGAAGCGGGACAGGCGCGGGGCAAAAACACCGCGTCCGGACAGCTCAACCTCTTTTCGGCAATCGAAATGCAGGAACCGGAGCCGCGGATGGACCCATTGGAGGAATATCCGCTGGAACAGAAGCTGGAATTTGAGTATGAAACGCTGGGGTTCTACCTGTCCGGCCATCCGCTGGAAAGTTATCAGAAGATTGTACGGCGTTACCGGATGGATTCGGCGTCTAAGCTGTTGCAGGGCGAAGAAGCCGGGATGAAAAACGGTCAGCATGTCCGGCTTTTGGGACGGATATTGTCACGAAAGACGATCAATACCAAGTCGGGAAAACCGATGTGTTTTGCCCAGCTGGAAGACATGACCGATGTCATCGAACTGGTGGTTTTCCCGGAGGTGATGGACCGAGCGGGTTCGCTGCTGCAATCCAAAAAGGCACTCGCCATCGAAGGCAGCCTGTCGATGCAGGAGGAAAAGGACCCGAAGGTCATTGTCACCCATCTGGTGGAAGCAGATTCGCTCCCGAAGCTGACGACGCTGAATATTCGCCTTTCGGGGAGCAACGACCCGAAAATCCCGGAGCTGATGCAGCTGCTGTCATGTCATCCGGGCAACGACGAAGTACGATTTTACCTGGCAGACTCGAAAAAGCTGGTACGTCCGAAAGGAATACAGGGCGTAAAGCTGGACGAAAGTCTGCTGTCCCGCCTGCGGCAGCTTGCAGGCAGTGAAAATGTCAATCTCCGCCGGTAACAGACCGGCGTCATCATACGACTGTCAACATGAAAGGATGTTCAATTACATGCGCAATGTCACCATCGCTGCGATTCAGATGTCCTGTTCGGGCAACCGGGCAGAGAATATTGAAAAAGCCGTTTCCATGGTTCGTGAAGCGGCCAAAATGGGCGGACAGGTCATCCTGCTGCCCGAACTGTTTGAGACCTGGTACTTCTGCCAGGAGAAGGACTACGGGCATTATGACCTTGCCCGTCCACTGATGGATGACCCCGGCGTTCAGGCACTCCAGCCGGTCGCAAAGGAGCTGGGGGTTGTACTGCCGGTCAGCTTTTACGAAGCGGCACGCAACACGACTTATAATACCGTTGCAATGATCGACGCAGACGGAGAGATTCTGGGGACCTACCGCAAGACCCATATTCCGGACGACCATTTTTATCAGGAAAAGTTTTATTTTACCCCCGGCGACACCGGCTTTAAGGTCTTCCAGACCAAGTTCGGCGCAGTTGGGTGCGGTATCTGCTGGGACCAGTGGTTCCCGGAATCGGCGCGGTGCATGGCGATGATGGGCGCAGAGATGCTGCTGTACCCGACTGCCATCGGCAGCGAACCGATTCTCGACTGTGACTCAATGCCCCACTGGCGGCGTTGTATGCAGGGTCACGCAGGCTGCAACCTGATGCCGCTGGCAGCTGCCAACCGTATCGGACTGGAGACGGTCACCCCAAGCGACGCAAACCAGCACCAGTCCTCCAGCCTGACCTTCTACGGTTCGTCGTTTATTGCGGACGAGACCGGCGCACTGGTTGAGGAAGCAGGCCGAGACGAAGAAACGATTTTGCTGCACACATTTGATTTGGACGCAGTACGCGAGATGCGGCTGAGCTGGGGTGTTTTCCGTGACCGCCGGCCGGAGATGTACGGAGAAATTACCAAATAAGATTGGACAATAAAAACCGCCCGTCCGGGCATTTTCCACCGTTTGCAGTCAGTCGGGTGGAAAACCGGATGGGCGGTTTGTTTATTTTGGGTGATAGGGATGGTTGCAGAAAATTCTGCTATATTGAAGCATGGAAGCACATTAGCAAGTACGGCGGAAAGTTGTACCGCCATAAACTGTCCACCGGACAGTTTATGGGAGATAACGGGCAAAAAGTCGTCAGCGCCGTGCCGGCCCACGTAGTCCCAATGACTGGATAAACCGAAAGTGCTGTCCTCGCTCAGGTATGGGAAGCGGGCATCGAATCCGCTTCCCATAACGAGACCCCCTTGATAGGTTTCTCGTGCTCTCCTGATCTTTTGTTAGCGTAGAGAGATTTCGCCTTCTGCGGAAGGCGACCAGGACTCTGTCCTGGACCTGCGATTTTTTGAAAAAATCGAGTAAAACTTTTAATTTATTATCGTCCCCACATTGTGCGTAACTTTGTGCCGACGCTCTGCGCGTCGGTCGAACAGACGGAATGTAGGTGTGAACTGCTTCCACGAAAGCAGTCTAAATATCGCACAATCCACCCGGCGCGTTGGCTCAGGCTGTTACTTCCACAACCGAGCGAGTCGGCACGCGAGCGACCAACGCGATCAGGTCCGCGGCGGCACGCCGCCTAAGCGCATCCGAAAATCCTCGTAACCGAATTTACGGACGATTTTGAGGCCGTCTTTCTGCGAATAAGTCGCAAGCATCGGGAGCGGCATTCCATTAAAGGTGTTGTTCTTGACAAAGGAATAAATTGCCATATCGGTAAAGACCAGCATCTCCCCTTTTTGGAGCGGATGGTCGAAGGAATAGTCCCCGATGATATCCCCGGCCAGACAGGTCGGACCACCAAAACGATAGGTAAATTCCTTTTCGCCTGCCTCCCCACTGCCGATGATATACGGGCGGTACGGCATTTCCAGCACGTCCGGCATATGGCATGCGGCAGAAACGTCCAAAATCCCGGCTGTAAGGCCGTTGTGGACGGTATCCAGCAGGTGGGCAACAAGGAACCCGGCGTTGAGTGCGACCGCCTCACCGGGCTCCAGATAGACCTCAACGCCATACTTTTCACGGATGCGTTTAACTTCCCGCACCAGCGTTTCGATGTCGTAATCCGGGCGGGTGATATGATGTCCGCCGCCGAAATTAAGCCATTTCATCTGCGGCAGATATTCGCCGAACTGCTCCTCAACCGCCGCAAGGGTTGTCACCAGCGCGTCGGAGTTCTGTTCACACAGGGTATGGAAGTGCAGTCCCTCCAGCCCGTCCAGCAGTTCAGGCCGGAAATTTTCTTTTGTGACCCCCAGTCTCGAACCGGGCGCACAGGGGTCATAGATCGCATGTCCTTCCTGCGTCGAGCAGGCGGGATTGAGCCGGATACCGCAGGAAATCCCGTGGCTGAGTACCTTGTCTTTAAAGTGCATCCACTGGTCAAAGGAGTTAAAGACCATATGACCGGCGATTTTAACCAGTTCGTCCATTTCCGCCTCACCGTAAGCGGGTTTAAAGACATGGACTTCCCTGCCGGGCATCTCTTCATAGCCCAGCCGCGCCTCAAACAGTCCCGAAGCGGTTGTACCATCGAGGTACTGCGCGATCAGCGGATACACTTCCGGCATTGAGAACGCCTTCTGTGCGAGCAGGATTTTACAGCCGGCACGCTTCTTAACGTCGGCGAGCACCTCAAGATTTTTTCTGAGCAGGTCGGTATCGATGATATAAGCAGGGCTGTCCAGCTGTGCAAACGCCGCGGGGATATTATAATTCTGCAATGTGCCAGTCTCCTTTCGTGACAAAAATCGGCCGCACCGCCATAGTACAGACGATGCGGCCTTATGATCATAGTAATCAGTCAACCAGAACGGGGTTGAAATCCTCCTGCCAGGGCAGGCCCCATTTGTTCAGTTCTTCCATAAAGGGATCGGGATCAAACTCCTCAGCGGTATAGACGCCGGGCTTGTTCCATTTGCCGGTCAGCAGCATCGAAGCACCGATCATTGCCGGAACGCCAGTGGTATAGCTGATGGCCTGAGAGCCGACCTCACGGTAGCATTCCTGATGGTCGCAGACGTTGTAGACGTAGTAGGTCTTATCCTTGCCATCCTTTTTACCGGTGAAGATGCAGCCGATGTTGGTTTTGCCGACGGTGCGCGGACCGAGGGTCGCAGGGTCAGGCAGCAGCGCTTTCAGGAACTGAATCGGGACGATCTCTTTACCCTCGAACATAATCGGGGTGGTAGACAGCATACCGACGTCTTCCAGACACTTCATATGGGTCAGATAAGACTGGCCAAAGGTCATAAAGAAGCGGATACGGGAAACACCAGGGATATTCTTTGCCAGCGACTCGATTTCCTCATGGTGCAGCAGGTACATATCCTTCTGACCAACATCCTTGAAGTTGTATTCCCGTTTGATGCTCATAGCGGGGATTTCGACCCAGTGGCCGTTCTCCCAGTAAGAGCCGGGCGCAGAGACTTCGCGGAGGTTAATTTCGGGGTTAAAGTTGGTGGCGAAGGGATAGCCGTGGTCGCCGCCGTTGCAGTCAAGGATATCGATGGTATCGATGGTATCAAACTGATGCTTTTTCGCATAAGCGCAGAATACCTGGGTGACACCGGGGTCAAAGCCGCTGCCAAGCAGAGCGGTCAGGCCTTTTTCCTTGAATTTGTCCATATACGCCCACTGCCAGGAGTAGTCGAAGTAAGCAGAGAAGCCTTCTTCCTTGCAGCGTTTTTCATAGACAGCCCGCCATTCAGGGTCGTCGGTATCTTCCGGTTCATAGTTGGCGGTATCCATATAGTTGACGCCACATTCGAGGCAGGCGTCCATAATTGCGAGGTCCTGATACGGCAGTGCGATATTCATGACCAGATCAGGATTATAGGAACGAATCAGCGCACACAGTGCGTCAAAGTCCATTGCATCGACCTGAGCGGTTGTGATAACGGTTTTGGTTTTGCCGCGCAGCTGGTCAGCGAGCGCGTCACAACGGGACTTGGTACGGGAAGCGATGCAGATTTCGGTGAAAACATCGCTGTTCTGGCAGCACTTGTGGACAACAACGCCGGCAACGCCGCCAGCGCCGATAATCAGAGCTCTTGACATAATATGTTCCATCCTTTCCACATACAGGCGTGAACGGCCTGCATCAGGCAAAATTAATAAAAGAAACGCCAAAGGTTATTCTTTACCGGAGAGCAAATCCTTTACATAATTCGGCAGCGCGAAGCTTCCTTTGTGCAGAGCGGTATTATAGTACCGTGTTTTCAGGCCGAGGCTGTTCCAGTGTTCTTCGTCAAATACGCACGGATTGCAGTCGGGATTCTTGGCCGCAAATCCGAACAGCCAGTGTCCCGACGGATAGGTCGGGATATGCACCTGATAGACCTTAGCCAGCGGAAAGGCCGCCGACAGCTGACGGTGTGCACGCTGCATTGCGAGGGCATCGCCGCGGTAATAAGGGCTTTCATGCTGGTTAATCAGGATACCGTTTTCGGTCAGCGCACCGAAGCAGTTGCCGTAAAATTCGCGGGTAAACAGTCCCTCACCCGGCCCAAACGGGTCAGTCGAATCGACAATAATCAGATCATAGGCATTTTTCTGCCGTCTGACAAACTTCAGTCCGTCGGCGATATGCAGTTCCACCCGGATATCATCCATCCGTCCTGCCGTCTGCGGAAGCCAGCGGCGGCATGTCTCAATGACCTCGCGGTCAATCTCACACAGGTCAATCGATTCAATTGTATCATATTGCAGCAGTTCACGGACGCAGCCGCCGTCGCCGCCGCCGATGACCAGCACCTTTTTGATATCGGGATGGACCGCCATAGCGGGGTGAACGATCATCTCATGATAGATAAACTCATCCTTTTCGGTCAGCATGACGCAGCCGTCCAGCACCAGTACCCGCCCGAATTCGGGGGTATCATAGATATCGATCTGCTGGAAACGGCTCTTATGGGAATAAACCTGCGCGTCGACCCGAATGGAGAAACGCGCGCCGTCCGAATAATTTTCAGTAAACCAGAGTTCCTTTGCCTGCAATCCCATCATCCTTTCTGTCTGTACCCAACCAACTGCTTTAGCGGACCACGTTAATCCGGCTGATATTCATATCCTCGGTACCGGTCATAAAGCAGCCTTTTTCTTTCGCATAGGCGATATACCGCAAAATATCGTCGGTAATCCGTTCGCCAGGTGCCAGAATCGGGATACCAGGCGGATAGCACATCACCGACTCGGTCGAAATGCGGCCGGCGCTTTCCTCGATCGGCAGCGAGACTTTATCGCTGTAAAAAGCGGTCTGCGGGGTCATTTCCACCAGCGGGTTGATATATTCATGGTCGAGCATTCCGGTCAGGTCGCCGGAGTGCAGCCGTTTGATTTCGGAGAGTGCCGAGATCAGCCGTTCGATTTCGAGGTCGCGATCCCCTGCGGTCACGATTGCAAGGAAGTTGCCGATATCGCCGAATTCCAGCTGGATATCGTACTCGTCCCGCAGCAGGTCATAGACCTCAACACCTGCCAGCCCGATATCACGGGTATGGACCGACAGCTTGGTGGTATCGAAGGCACAGCAATATTCGCCGTCGATAATTTCGCTGCCAAAGGCGTAATAGCCGCCCAGTGCATTGATTTCCTCTCTTGCGTAGTCAGCCTGTTCAATCGTGCGTTCCATCATCGCCGCGCCATTGAGGGCGAGGTTGCGGCGGGCCATGTCCAGCGAGCAGAGCAGCAGATAAGACCCGGAAGTCGTCTGGGTCAGGTTGATAATCTGCCGGACGTATCCCGGATTGACCCCATCACCGCAGAGCAGGAAAGCTGACTGGGTAAAGCTGCCGCCGGTCTTGTGCATCGAACATGCGGCCATATCGGCGCCCAGCTGCATGCCGCCGGGAGGCAGCAGATCACTGAAATAAAAATGGGTTCCATGCGCCTCGTCACAAAGCACCAGCATCCCATGTTCATGGGCAAGCTGAATGATTGCCGGCAGGTCAGAACATACGCCATAATAAGTCGGGTTGTTGACCAGGACGGCTTTTGCGTCAGGGTTTTCCTCGATCGCCTTTTTCACCCCTTCGACCGACATGCCGAGCGGGATACCCAGCCGCCGGTTGACACCGGGGTCGACATAGACCGGCACTGCGCCGCAGATAACCAGCGCATTGATTGCACTGCGATGAACATTGCGGGGCATGATGATTTTCTCGCCGGCCTTGCAGGCAGTCATGACCATCGCCTCGACGCAGGAGCTTGCGCCGCCCACCATCAGAAAAGCATGTGCCGCACCGAATGCATCTGCCGCGAGTTCTTCTGCCTCACGGATTACCGAAACAGGGTGGCAGAGGTTGTCCAATGCCTTCATCGAGTTCATATCCGAGCGGATGCAGTCGCTGCCGAAGAAGTCACGCAGCGCCTTATTTCCGCGCCCGCCCTTATGTCCCGGCACATCAAAATGCACCATGCCGGAATCCCGGACGCGTTTCAGGGCGTCGCAGACCGGGACTTTTGTCTGATCCAATCTATACAATTTCTTTCAATTGACCTCCAAAAGAAAATTATTCATAGATATTCTGACCGCTGAAGATTTCGATCATTTCCCGCCGGAGCAAACTGGTGATATCCAGCCGGGTGGAAGGAGGGAGTTCATAGACATCCTGATTAAAGAGGTAATTTTGCAGCTGGATGTCCTTAATCAGCATCCGGGTATGGAACATATTAGACTGATAGACATTGACGTCATATGCGTCATACCTGGTGAGGGTTTTGGGGTTGATAAAGTCCTGAATCGAAGTGATATCATGGTCAATAAAGTACTTCTTTCCATGGACGTCGCGGGTAAAGCCGCGCACCCGATAATCAATCGTAATAATATCCGAATCAAACGACCCGATCAGGTAATCCAGAACGCTCAGCGGTGAGATCATCCCACAGGTTGCGACATCGATATCCACCCGGAAAGTGGAGACGCAGTTATTGGGATGATGTTCCGGAAAGGTATGCACCGTCACATGGCTCTTATCGAGGTGGGCATGGACCATCTGTCCCTGATTGCAGGATGGGTCGATATCGACACCTTCCAGGTCCTTTTCAGCGATCAGGACGTTGACCGAAGCACCCTGAGGAGCATAGTCCTGTTTAGAGATATTCAGGATTTTCGCGCCGATCATTTCAGTAACATCGCAGAGGATTTTCGTCAGACGTTCGGAGTTATACTGTTCGTCGATATATGCGATGTAGTCAGTCTGTTCGCGTTCGGTTTTCGCGTAGCAGACGTCATAGATATTAAAGCTCAGGGTTTTGGTCAGATTATTAAAGCCATACAGCGTCAGCTTCTTTTCCAAACCTTTCATCACAGCCTTTCAGGTTCTTGTATGGCCGGAAAAACCGAATCATACAGATACTTATAAAATACAGCAAAATCCAGAAAAAATCAATATATTTCTACAATTTTACTTGTTTTTTTTGCAAACTGCACCATCCAAGCGCCAAAATGGTCGAAATATCTGGCTCTGCCGCAAAAATCCTGCGAAAAAAAGCGGCACGCACCCCACAAAACCATCCCGCAAAGTCCGGGCAGGCAAAAAAATGGACACCCCAGCCACCGGCAAAGGATGTCCATCTGATAAGCGATCATCAACACTCAGTCTTCGTCGTGTTTACCGTTCTGGAAAGCCTTCATATTTGCTTCCAGACGGGAGAGAAGGTTTACAAGTGTTTCAACCTCTTCAGGGGTAAAGCCCTGAACTTTGATGCGGGTCAGTTCCATCATCAAAGCGTCGGAGCGTTCAGCAAGAGCTCTGCCCTTTTCGGTCAGAGAGACGAGGTTATAACGGCTGTCCTTCTGATTGATTACACGGCTGACGATACCAGATTTTTCCATACGGCGGAGGGATACACCGACAGAAGCGCGGCTGACGCCGATAGCGGCAGCGATATCACACTGGCTCTGTTCGTCTCTTTCCAAAAGTGCATGGAAAATAGGCGGCTGGCCGAAATGGATTTTTTCACCCTTAAGCAGTTCATTAGAACATGTTCTGTTCAGACCACCAATCGACCGGGAAAGTTCAAGCAATTTTTCTTCATTACTCATTGAATTCACTCCTTCAATATATTTGCATTAATGAAAATGCGCAGATATCCCCCTGATATTAAATCTATACCTATTTTATGCTATTCAGCGAAAAATGTCAAGCATTTTAGGAAATAATTCACTTTTCTTTAAAAATAGCCTGCTTTTCAATAAGGCAATCGTAAGGTCTGCGGCACAATCCATTTTCTATAGTAAAATATATATTCGATACATTCTGATTTGCTAATTTTCATTTATTCCAGATATACTCAAAAATAAATATCGTTTTTTCACATTTTTACATAAAATATATCTGCATATACGTCGCCGCAATACAGTATACAGCCGATGAATAAAATTAAAGAAGAGTAAAATTTGGTCACGTCAATCTGCATTTTCAATATTCGTAACATTCAAAATATATGCGTATTTTTTTTGTATATATTCCAGACACCTCGCGACAATTCCTTGCCTTATGTCAGAAATAGTCATTTATTATACATTTCTGGCAAATGTAACCGCCGCTTTCAATTTAATCAGGTCATATACATCCACACGATTTTACAGATAAATAACCTGTACTTTACAATAAAATATGCAATGAGCTGTACAAAAAGACTGCTGGTTGACAATTGATGTTTTCCCATATACACGAAAAAAACAATCTACCCACATCTGTCCTTCATACCGCCCATTGATATTTTACCATCTTATGATATAATATATTCATGACACATTAACCAACAAATCTTTCTGACTGAAACTACGGGTATTACATCATGTCTGATTTTAAAGTTGACCCTCCTACCCCAAATCTGATCATCGGGCTGGCCTCTCTGGCTTCCTTTGTAGTTACGGCGATCATCTCCCAAACGTTGCTGAAAGATTTCTACCTGTTTGAATGGACCTCACGCAACGGCTATTGGTTTATCTGGGGCGGCATCTTTTTCTCTACCGCCAAACGCAAGCCGGTTGTTTCTGCCGCGATTGGGCTTGGAAATATTATATCACTGATACTCGGACATTTTCTCGGTGAGCTTGATCTGATGATTAGTCGTTATACGAACCCTAATGCCCTATACTATAACCGCAATGACTGGTCTATCTGGCTCAGATTCTGTCTGCTTTTCATCATCATGGGCGCCGCTTTGCAGCACAAGTACACGGTCGACGGCTACCCTGCCTGGATGCAAAGACTGGAAGCGCGGATGAAACGGCGAATCGAAAAAATCTGGAACGTTGTCAGCCGGATTTTCCCACATTGAAACTTTCCTGCTTGTACGCAAAAACCCGTCCTGTATTCCAGGACGGGTTTTTCACTAACCGGTCAAACCGGCAGACTGCTCATTAAAAGCAGATTATTTCTTGAGAGCTTCCTCAACAGCAACTGCACAAGCAACGGTAGCGCCGACCATGGGGTTGTTGCCCATACCGATCAGGCCCATCATCTCAACGTGTGCAGGAACAGAAGAAGAACCAGCGAACTGAGCGTCACCATGGACACGGCCGAGGGTATCGGTCAGGCCATAGGAAGCGGGACCAGCTGCAACGTTATCAGGATGCAGAGTACGGCCGGTACCGCCGCCGGAAGCGACGGAGAAGTATTTGACGCCATGCTCGACAGCCCATTTCTTGTAGGTGCCGGCAACGAGGTGCTGGAAGCGGACAGGGTTGGTGGAGTTACCGGTGATGGAAACGCCGACCTTCTCAGCCTGCATGATAGCAACGCCTTCGTTAACGTCGTTAGCGCCGTAGCAGCGAACTTTAGCTCTTTCGCCGTCAGAGTAAGCGGTTTCCTTAACGATCTTCAGCTCGCCGCTGAACTGATCGTATTCAGTCTGAACATAGGTAAAGCCGTTGATTCTGGAGATAATCATAGCAGCGTCTTTGCCCAGACCGTTCAGGATAACGCGGAGGGGTTTCTGTCTAGCTTTGTTAGCGTTACGAGCGATACCGATAGCGCCCTCAGCAGCAGCAAAGGACTCGTGACCTGCCAGGAAGCAGAAGCACTCGGTTTCTTCGCTCAGCAGCATGGAGCCCAGGTCGCCGTGACCCTGACCAACTGCGCGGTGCTCAGCAACAGAGCCGGGAACGCAGAAAGCCTGCAGGCCAACGCCGATATAGTGAGCAGCATCAGCAGCTTTAACGCAGTTTTTCTTCAGAGCAACGCCAACACCGAGGGTGTATGCCCAGGAAGCGTTCTCAAAAGCGATGGGCTGAACGCCCTTAACGATTTTATCAACATCGATACCTTTTTCGAGGCAGTAATCCTTAACTGCGTCGAGGGACTCAAAGCCGTATTCTTTGAGGCAAGCCTCAATTTTCGGCATTCTTCTTTCCTGACCTTCAAAAACAGCCATGTTCTTCTGCCTCCTCAATTAGTCTTCACGGGGATCGATATACTTAGCAGCACCGTCGAAACGGCCGTAAGTACCGATATTGTTGTTGTAGGCGGTTGCGGGATCAGCGCCGTGACGGATATCTTCGAGCATCTTGCCCAGTTTAACGAACTGGTAACCGCAGACCTCGTCATTCTCGTCCAGAGCACATTTCAGAACATAGCCTTCAGCCATTTCCAGATAACGAACGCCTTTAGCCTTGGTGGAGTACATGGTACCAACCTGAGAACGCAGGCCCTTGCCGAGGTCGTCCAGACCAGCGCCGATGGGCAGGCCGTCTTCAGAGAAAGCGGTCTGGCTGCGGCCGTAAACGATCTGCAGGAACAGTTCTCTCATAGCAACGTTGATCGCGTCGCAGACGAGGTCGGTGTTCAGAGCTTCCAGGATGGTCTTGCCGGGCAGGATTTCAGCAGCCATAGCAGCCGAATGGGTCATACCGGAGCAGCCGATGGTCTCAACCAGAGCCTCTTCGATAACGCCGTCTTTAACATTCAGGGTCAGTTTGCAGGTGCCCTGCTGAGGAGCACACCAGCCCACGCCATGAGTCAGGCCGGAAATATCCTTGATCTCATAGGCTTTTACCCATTTGCCTTCTTCGGGGATAGGAGCCGGACCATGTTTCGGGCCTTTGGCAACGACACACATATCCTCAATTTTAGAAGAATAAGTCATTGTGATTCATTCCTTTCATATTTTAACGGGGATTACGGCACAGCCGTACTTCCTGGGATACAGCAACGCTGTACTTGTTGGAACACAGCAGCACTGTACTTCCTAACCTGCGGCCAATCGTGCACCACAAGTCTCAGAAAAGTTCATACAGACTGAAAAAATGTGCTGCTGCTTGCACGCAGCAGCACATTTCATCAACTACTGTTTCAGGAACTTTACTGGTTTACGCAGTTTAAAACTTAAGCGAGTTCAGCAAAGTACTTGATGGTGCGAACCATCTGGCTGGTGTAGGAGTTCTCGTTGTCGTACCAGGAAACGACCTGAACCTGATAGGTGTCGTCGTCGATCTT
>CALXCO010000044.1 GCA_944386805.1 uncultured Clostridia bacterium | reverse complement strand
TTACGCCAAACAAAGATCAGGAGAGCACGAGAACCCTATCAAGGGGGTCTCGTTATGGGAAGGTGGTTCGATGCCACCTTCCCATACCTGAGCGAGGTCAGCTTCATCGACTTACGCAGTCGGTGGGACTACGTGGGCCGGCACGGCGCTGACGATTATTGACCCGTTTCCCTCGTTGACTGTCCGGTGGACAGTCGACGACGGTACAGCGCTTGTGCTCCCGTCTTGCAGGCCATTCATTGACATTTCACTTTGTATTTGCTATACTGAAAACAGGGAAACAAAGAATTTTGTTTTGGATTCTGCATATATTAGGAAGGAGTGACCTTTGTGACTACGGCTGTAAAGGATGGACATTTTATGGAGCGCAAAACAATTCGTATCTCGGATAAACGTCAGCTTACTATCCCGCTGAAATTCTTTGAAACACTAGGGTTCTCTTCTGAAGCTGAATGTATCCTGCGTGGGAATGAACTGGTGCTTCGCCCGGTTCGTCAACAGGATGCAGGTGAATTTGATGAGCAGATTCTCGCTGATCTGATTGCACAGGGTTACACTGGACAAAAGCTGCTCTCAGAGTTTAAGTCCATGCGTAAAAAAATTCGCCCCGCTGTTCAGGCTATGCTGCATGACGCTGAAAAGGCTGCCGATGGGCAGACACCCAGTTATTCTTATCAGGATATCTTTGGGGAGGAAAGCGACTGATGGCGGAATTACGTGTCCTTCCGCCTGCCGCTAAATTTTTGAAAAAGCTAAAAGATAAAAAACTCAAGGCTTTGTATCAGCAGGCGATTGACCTTATTTTGCAGGATCATACTGTAGGGGAGCCGAAAACCGGTAATCTTTCAGGTATTTTCGGCTATGACATCTTCTATAATAAGACCAACTATGAGCTGGTATATACAGTAGAGTACCGTGAAGATAAAATTATTGTCGTGATTATGGCCGGTGCTAGAGAAAATTTTTATGATGAACTCAAACGTTATATGAAATAGTGGCTGCCGACCGCTTTAATTGCAAAGCTAACAGCTATTGCCAACGTGTTGGGCGGTTAATGCGTGCTTCATGTCGGCAATGTTTTGTATAATCGTTCTTGCCCTCTCAGTCACTGCATGACGCCACTGCGGATGGCTGCTCTCCCAGTGGGAGAGCCAAGGTGTCGGGGGGAGTTTATAACAAAAGTCCCGATCATATTTGTTCGGGACTTTGTTATCGTTATTTGATTCCGTAAAAACGGCCTGTCTCATCGTAAAAGAGGGGAATATGGGGCGGTTTGTAGGTGAAAAGAATTAATGCGCCGATCATGACCGCAAATATCGCCAGCACTAGCCCTGGTGATATGCCGTTGCTCCGGTAGTAGACGTGCAGGCCGATCAGCTGCCCTTCCGTCACCGCTATCAAATAAATCAAAATGTCGACCCACATGATCTCCTGTCCCAGTGCACCACTGTATAAATAATACATCGTCGGTATCGACAGGCTGGATACGACTGCTGCTGCCAGTGCTCCCGCAAACCATCTCCGGCTGTCCAGTCCGTGCTTGCGTCCGCTGAACAGGTAGTACAGCGTCCACCATAAAATTACTGGCAATGTCGCAAGCTTAACGTGTTCCCAGATGCTTTCATTGACCGGTACAATCGCGCCGACTAGCGCGTTTTTCCCCAACAGGTCGTATACAAAATGCAGCCCTGAACCGATTGCAAACAGGGCTGGGATTCCCCATAACGTCCACTTTTTTGGGGATGAAATGATATTTCGTATCATCAGATTACCTCCATGCGCATAAATTGCGCTTCGTTGTATCCTTTACGTCCTGAATCAGTTTCAAGAGGTGGTTATATTATATGGAGATTTGTCCGTATCATTCTAATGAACTTCATGACGGCTCGCTATCCGGCACGCCCGCTCAGGCAGTGGATGTTGCAGCTGAGGACGTCCAAACGCCGCCGATTATCGAAAATGAGGGAGCGCAGGCACTGCGCCAAACAGGCAGCGGAAGCATTCCATCCTCAACGCCGCCGAGCGGTGAAGAAACGTTTCGTTTGCTGAACTCTTCGAGCGTGAACGAGCTTTGGCAAACAGGCAGCGGAAGCATTCCGCTGGAGCTTAGGCTGTATCGTTCTCAGGATTGCCCGGTTTTGCTGGATTTATTCCGGAATACCGTCCGCAACGTGAATTCCCGCGATTATTCCCCTGAACAAATCGCTGCCTGGGTCGATTGCGTCGACCCTGAACGCTGGCAAATTACCCTCGCACAACATCTCACCCTCGTCGCTGAATTGGATGGGGTAGTCGTCGGGTTCGCCGATATCGTCCCGGAAACTGGCTACCTTGACCGGCTGTATGTCCACTGCGATTACCAGCGGCTGGGAATCGCAACCGCACTTTGCAACCGGCTGGAACCGTTGTCTCAAACCGGTAAGGTCTTCTCGGATGTGTCGGTGACTGCCGAGCCGTTTTTCGCGGCACGTGGTTATCAGGTCGTTCGCCGCCAACTCGTCGAACGGCGTGGCGTCCTGCTGCCGAACTGTGTAATGCTGCGTAAACTGACCAACAGCATGGATAGGTGAGAAGATACTGTCACAATTTGGCCTGTTTTTGACATCAAATGCTGTTTTAAATCAAGTTGCGTACCAAAAAGTGCCGTTTTTGCACAATACATGGCATTTTGTATAAAAAAATCTGATGATCTGTGTCCTATATGACCAAAATAAAAGGCCCTGTGCAAAAGCACAGGGCTGTACTTATGTTCGCAATCAGTAGTTTTCGTCCACCTCTTTCAGGTTCAACGAGTAAAAAACCGATCGCCCCTGATTCCGTTTGATGATGAGTTGGTCGGGAATTTGCTTCATACGGTTGAAAAAGGTGTTCCTGCTTATTTCGGCAGTGTCGCAGCATTCTGTTGCAGATATGCCATAATCCGAAAACAGGGCGGCCTGAATGAATAAATCATATAGCGGAACAATTTTTGAATCACTGCCGCCGGGTAGTTGCGATATTATAAGCCGGTAATGCTCCAACCGTTGTATACGACTTTCCAGCGATTTCCTCAGGTTCGTCATCGAAATATCAATGACGGTTAGAAACATATCAATAAACGGCGTTAAATCGCCCATATTATTGGAGTGGTTGCAAATTTTGAAAGCTTCAGAATATTTGCCAATATTTTCTTTGATGGCATAGGCAATACGATAGCTGATGATGTGATTGTATTGCTTGGACAGGATATAGCTGCTGATAAACCGGCTTGTGCGTCCGTTTCCGTCATAGAAAGGATGAATATAACCGAACAGATAATGAAAAACAGAAACTCTGAATAATAGCTCAATTTTTTCATCATGCAAAATAGCCAGAGCCTTTTCCATCGCCTCAATGATTGTGCTTTCGGGTACGAGGCCGTAATGAAATTCTTTCCCTGTAGGGGAATAGACGCTGACTCTGCCTTTTCTGAAAATCATACCATCCGGTTTATTTTCCGCTTCTATTTCATCCAAAAACAGATCGTCATATATCTTTCGGATGTCTTGGCAACTGTTGATTGGAATTTCGTCGTTGCTGATGAGCATCCTGTATTTATTGACCAGACCATAAAAACGTCTGGCTTTGGTATTCTCGGACAGGTCGGTTAGGATCTCCGTGATTTCTTTCCGCGTACTGTGCACGCCTTCAATGTTGTTCGTTAATACAATCTCATCGATCAGACACCGCAGTGCAAATTGATGAATCGCGAGTGGGGGCAACATATTGCAAAGTTGATTGATTTCGTTATCTGCTCTTTCGATGGAGAAGGCTTTTTTATAAAAGTCTATCGTTGGAAGAAAAAATGCAGGGTGTTTGTCAATTGTAAAATCCAAATGAATCGTTTCCGGGTTTTGGAATCGTTTTTCGTATTCTGCCTTGTGCAGACTCCGGTCCATATAAAAGAGGGCATACAGGCTGGGTGTATCCATATGGTTAACCACCTTTCCAGTTTCATTTTACCCCTAAATTGACAGATAAAACCTGTCTGAAAGAAGATTGCGTACCAAAAAAGGCCTTTTTTGGTACGGATAAGGCTATTGTATCAAAATATTATGCAAAAATCAAGCAATTTGTGTCGGCTCCGGGAAAAATAAAAGGCCCTGTGCAAAAGCACAGGGCCTCTATTATGCAGTTAAATCACGCCGCTTTAACCGACGTATACCGAAATAATGCCTGCCAGAATCGTCAGGATAAAAAAGATCGCGCCGCCGATTTTGGTCAGCCGGGCAAGTACCGCATCCATTGTACGGCCGCTGTTCTTGCCAAAGTAGGACTCGGTGCTGCCAAAGCTGGAGCCAAGCCCGCCCTGCTTCGGATTCTGCATCATCGTCGAAATAATGATCAGCAGACAGGCAATCAACAGAAATACGCCCGCTACAATTTCAAGTGCATTCATCTGTAACATTCCTTTCAGGTTAAACCAGATTTCCCGGTGTTTTGTACATCAATATCTTGCTTATTATACCATACTCCGGCGATGTTTGCAACCCCTGAAACGGTTATTTTACGGTGAATTTTGCGAAAAGAGCATTGTGGTCGGAATAGCCGTTCACCGGCATCAGTACCTGATCGACGTTCAGCGTTTCTTCGGTATACAAAATGTTGTCAATCGCCTGCGTGTTCCAGTCAAGGCCATGGTAGGTGGGATAGTAGGTCTCGTCGGTGTTCACCGCCGTCAGACGGTCGCTTAATACGTCCAGCTCGTCAAAATCGTGCAGGTTGAAGTCCCCCGCAACGATGATGTACCGGCTCTTGTCAGCGTCGACGTCCAGCGCCAGATCATACAGCTGCTGTGCCCGCCAGTCGCTCCGCTCGTAATTCAGGTGTACCGCGTAAACCGATACGTCAATCCCGTCCAGCTTGACGGTCGTGTGGAAATAGCCGTGGTAAATTTCCGCGTACTCGGTGTCGTCCTTATAGACAATGTCGTCCAGCGTGCCTTTGGTCAGAATCGACGTCCCCAATACGCCGGTGTCGTAGTCGCACTCGTACCCGAACAACGCCGTCGGATACAGCCCGTCCGCTAAATCCGTCATATTGTTGCCGCCGTTGATCCGCCGCGTCCCGATGTCCACTTCCTGTAACAGGGCGATATCTGCGTTATAATTGCTGAGCTGTTGCTTTTGTTTGTCGATCATCCCGTTGCCGTGGAGAATGTTCCAGGTCATCAGTGTAAAGCTGGTCCCAGGCTCCGCTTTCTTCGTGTAGCCGACGCCGAACAACGACAGCAGCAGCGCACATATCATAATCAGTATCGCCCATTTTTTCCCTTTCATTAACGAATCTGTCCTTCCTTTTCAATATGCCGAAAATTGGCAAATACATCCTTATTATGACGGATTTTAAAAAATTTGTCAAGGGAATCTTACTGTAAAAATAAACATCGCTATTTACAGGCATTTTCCTTGCTAAACAGCGATGTTTATCATTTTATATGGTTCGAGTCAGCTCGTTTAGCTGCATATTATTCGAGATTGGGAGTGCTCTTTTGCCAATGGGAGAATAGAACCATGCTCAGTGTACAAATCCCTGCACCAAACAAAAATGCGGCCGACAGACCCCAGTCCGATAAAATACCAAAAACAAGGTTGGTCCCGATGGCTATGCAGTCGGTAAACATCGCATGGATGCTCAGCGCCGTGGCTCGATTCTTGGTCGTGATCTGCCTGTTTTGCAGCTCAGACTGGAACGGCTCGAACAGCGTGTTGGAAATGCGCAGCGTCAATATATTGATTATCGACGGGACTGCATTCTTCGTCAACCCAAGCGTCAGGCAGGACATGACTGCAAGTCCACAAAATAGTAAGTAAGAACGATGCACTCCGGCTCGTCTGGTGACGGCGGAGGAATACACGCCCAACATTCCCAGTATCGCGGCAATGATATAAATGAAACCCATCGCAGAGCTGTTCAGGCCGCACCGCTCATATTGCAGCTGATTTAAAAATACGGTGATCGTCTGGTGTGCTTCCGACAGCAACGCGCCTGCAATCAGGAACAGCAGGAGGGTTCGGTTGCGGAGGGTGTTTTGAAAGGTTGCTTTGAATGGCTCCGGCTGGTGTTGCTCAGATTTTGCCGGGTTCACTTCGGCAAGTCCCAGCGAAAGCAGGGCGGCAAGGCCATAACTGACGACGGTAAGAAAACCGGCCAGTGCATAATTGTCCTTGACAAATACCGAAAATACAGCCGCGGCAGTCAACAGTCCAGCCATGCCGGCACTGTTGTAAATACCAAACACCTTCTGGCTGTCCGCTCCGTTGCAGGACAGGTACAGAATGCTGGAGTCCACACCGGAAAATCCGGCCAGAACAACACTCAACATAACCCGTTCGGCCAGAAAACCGCCAAACCCATCGGCTTTCCAGAAAACGATTTTGGATACAAAATAAAGCCATGAACAGAAAATCATCGTTTTTCGGAACCCAATTCGGTCGGCAACAATGCCCCAGGGAATCTCCAGCAGGATACTCAGTGCCAGAGATATACTCTCAATGACCGAAATCTGGAAAACTGTCACGCCTTGCGCCTGACGGTAGAGGGTCGCAATCGGGCTGTAAAATACCATTCCCTGTAACAGGGCAATGGCGTACATGATATATATGTTTTTCTTCATAAAAGGTCCTTCCTGAATTTTAGGCACAACAAACAGACGCCCTTTGGGTGGCGTCACAAAGCATACGTTCAGTTGTGTGTAAAATCAGTGCGGACGATTCATTCGGCAAAATTCCTCTCTGGTTGACAATGATTGATTCCTGAATTATACCATATATAACTGTATTTTTCAATTCGTATGTTTGACTGAAAAATGGCTTTTTATCTCGAATATAGAATAAATGTTCTTGACATCTGGGATTTTTTCTCCTATAATAAAAGTATAGGGTTTGTTCTTCCGCTGTTGCGGGAGATTTTTTTCAGTTGGATATGGAACATATGTTTACTTCGGAGGTGATTCGATGGCTCGTCCCGCTAATAAGGGCTTGCATTACTTCCCGATGGATGTCGGGTTTTTTGACGATGAACGTATTATGCTGCTGATGAACCGCTTCGGCCCCACTGGCTCTACGGCTTATTCTGCGCTCCTGACCATCATTTACCGTGAAGGTTACTTCCTCCGCTTCTCTTCATTCGATACCCTCGCGCTCCGCGTCATCCGCCTGATCGGCAGCAGATGGGTCTCCGAAACTGCTCAGATTATCGAGATCATTGAATATTGCGGCGAGATCGGACTTTTTGACAGTGAACTGTTGAAACAGGGGGTTATCACCTCCGTCGCTATTCAGAAACGTTATAAGGAAGTGACTGCACGCCTTAAGGCCAGCCATGATGAATATTGGCTGCTGGATGAGGACGAGCCGTCGGCTGATAAGAAAAAATCCGCCTCCCAATCGGCTGTCACGTCAATGGACAACCAGTCGGGTGCGGATTGTACCAAACCGGTTTCTGCTACAGAAACACGGGTTTATGTTGCAGAAACGCCACTAAATAAAATAAAACAAAATAAAACGAAAAAAAATAAAACAAAATCAAATCAAATGGGGGAGGGCTGCGCCCTCCATCCCGCGCCCGCTGACGTGCCATCGCCGCAATATGGCCAGTATGGACGTTTTGGGAATGTCCGGCTGACTGATGCAGAGTATGCTGCATTGAAAAACGAGGTTCGTGACCGGGATGGGCTGATCGACCGGGTGTCCATCTGGATGAAAGGTCATGGCAAGCAACCCGCGGATTGTTATGCACGGCTGTTGCAGTGGGACAGGGAAGACCGTGAAAAGGATGGCGTTACGTCCGGCACCGACCATCGTCCGCCCCCTAGTTACGACCTCGAAGCGTTTGCACAGGGGGGGTTCGACCTGGATTTGGCATTTGATGCGCTCAACAAGCAGATCGGTTAGGTAAATGGATGGTACATCTCGTCTGGGACATATGGTTACGTCGGCAAGCTGGTTGAGAAGATATTTCGCAGGAAGTTGTACCGCCATAAACTGTCCACCGGACGGTCGGTGGGGAAAACGTTGCAAAAAATCGTGAGTACCGTGCTATGAAAAAATGGCCGAGAGGGTAATTGAACAGGGAAACACGTTTGGTTGTCCTTATTGGGAGCATAATACTGCATCGGTAAGCAGAATATACGGGAACTCCGTCCGTCTGAGACTGTCCACCGGACAGTCTCAGAGGATAACGGATGAGTATCGTTAGCGCCGTGCCGGCCCACGTAGTCCCAACTGACAGCGTAAACCGGAAGCGCTGTCCTCGCTCGTTTTTTATGTGAAAAGGCCGCATCGAACGGCCTTTTCACATAGGGGACGCCCTTGCTATGCGTCCCCTACACAAAATACCTGCGGGTATTTTGCTACCCCTTGCTGAGCTGATTTTGGGGATAGGGGATTTCGCCTTCTGCGGAAGGCGACCAGGACTCTGTCCTGGACCTGCAAGCCTTGAAAGGCTTGACCTAACTTTTTTGATATGACCGTGCCCACTTTGTGCGTAACCAAACGCCGACGCTCTGCGCGTCGGTCAAACCACCGGCAGCGTGTGTGCGATTTGCTCCCACGAAAGCGGTCTAAATAACGCACAATCTGCCCGGCGCGTTCGCAAAGGCTGTTATTCTCGCAATCGAGCGGATTGCGAAGCAGGAGCGACCGCCGCGAACAAGTCAGCGCGGACACCGCGCCGCGCCGACTAGCAGAGGAACTGGTAGAGGGCGATGACTAGGGGCATGGTGATGATGCAGAAAATGACCGTCATGACATTGAGCGCGCTTGCCTTGACGCTGTCGCCGCCAAATATGTCCGCCATCTGTGAGATACTGACCGCAATCGGCGCACATGTCGCCAGCATCGTGACCAGCAATACCTCCCGTGCGCCCGGCATCCACCGGGTGACGCCGCTGACCAGTATCACCATAATCATCACCACCGGATATACGATCAGCCGCCCAAACGTTACAACCCAGCTCCTCCAGCTGGTAAACACACGCTTCAGGTCCACTTCTGCCATCAGCATTCCGATCATCAGCATCGCAATCGGCCCGATTGTCCCGCTGACTGAATCGATGGTATCGGCGATGATTCCGGTAAACCGTATTCCGCTCAAAAACAGAATCAGCCCGGCTGCAATGCTGAGAATATTCGGGTTGAGGAGGATTTTGCGCAGGTTGGGCTTATATCCCCTGACCAGCAGCCGCGGCAGGTGTACCCACACCAGCACCGTCTGAAACGCTATGAACGCGCAGCAGTAAAAGACATACTCCTCTCCCAGCAGCGAACTGACCAGCGGTACGATCAGGTTGCCGCCGTTGGAGTAGATCAGCGACGCCCGCTCCACTCCGTCCAGTCCCAGCTTGTCCCCGATCACCCGTGTCATCAGAATAAACACTACGTGCAGCACCACCGCCGCAATTAACGCCAGCAACAGACCGGTTAACCGCTCAACGTTCATCTCAATCTGGAACGCCGACAGAATCATGCAGGGACAGATGATGTATAATGTCAGGCCGGAAAGGGGGGCAGTTTTTCCCTTGCCGATCCCGCCCAGACGTACGACCCCATACCCCATCAACACCATCAGTGCCATCGACAGGATCTTTTCCAGCAGCAGCAGACTTAGTTCCATTGTGATTCCTTCCTTGTCTGTGAATTTTGTCGTATACATAATTATTTTATCACGTCTGCCGTCAATTGGGAAGGGATTTTCAATTTTTGCGTGGGTTTATCGTTTATTTAATATCCTTTTCGATTTTGATTATTTCTCCGAGAGAATCGATGTTGCCATCATCATTCTCAGTTGCAGAACGAACTGTATGCACATCTACCGTACCGTTTCCGTTATAGTACTGATAGGATGCACCGTCACCCTTGTCTGTGCCATCATAGAAAGATCTGACCAGTTCTCCCTGAAACAACATATTTCCATCCTGGTCAAGTGAAATGCCATAATCTCCATACTGTTTTAGTAGGTCTTCCGGCGCAAATTCCTGCTGTTCGACTGAATCCATTGCCATTTCAATTGTTGTTTCGGTAGTCGGCGGCTCCTGTGCTTCACTCAGCATGGGGTCTCCGTCTTCACTGACCGTTTTTGAATACTTTACGCCATCCTTAATTTCCTGCAATATTTCTTCGTACATGGCGATTGTTTCATCGATTTTTTCCTGTGTCCAGGTAAATTCCTCGCCATTTATACTTCCGGTTGCACCAAGGATACTCTGGAGCTCCTGTTTCTCGTTTTCAAGCCACTCTTTGTATTCATCATAAGTCCACCATTCAACCTCAGGTGTGGGATATTTTTCAAGATACTCGGATTCTTCCATTATACTGCCGTCCCAGAGGACATAATAGGTCTTCCCGTTTTCGGTGTATGTTTTTTCGATGCCCGCAGAAAGGACCGCGGAATCTGCCTGGCTGTCCTCAACTTTTGCGGAAGTCGCACAGACGGTCGTGGTTCCAATTACAATCAATGCCGCCAGGATGATTGACAGGATGGTAAATTTTTTGGTTTTCATAATTGCTGTCATCCTTTCTTCAAGTGCATTTTTGCTGAAATTATTGCAAAGTGGGGTAATTCCGCTTTTGGTTTCTTCCATGCGAATCAAAGTTCGTGCGTAGCTAGCTTTTGTCTGTTCCCCAAACTGGCGGACAACCGTTTCATCACAGGACAGTTCAATATCTCTGTTGGCCAGAATATACATAACCCACACAAAAGGGTTAAACCAGTGCACACAGAGCGCTATCAGCAAAATCAGCTTTGTTATCGAATCAAATCTTCGGATATGCACCAGCTCGTGTGCCAATACATATTGCAGCGTCTTTTCATCGTTCCAGTCTGTTGTTTTGGGCATCAGGATTACCGGGCGCAGAATACCAAAAGTGAGTGGCGCTGAAACCAGTTCGGATTGTCGTATCTGAATGGGGCGCCTGATTGGGTGGCTGCTTAACCAGTTTTGTGTAAAGTCGTTATCTATTGGCAAAGAGGTCTGAAATTCTCTGGAGCATTTCCAGTAGGTTATCGAGAAAACAACCGCGCATACCAGCGCTCCGATTGCCCAGAGACTGGCCCATATGCAAATCCCGAAATCAGAGCGGGGAATATTACTGGAAACGGTAGTTAGTTGGCCTAGCTGAATGGCGGGCTCAAATGTAGTGACTGACATGTCTCCGATACTGGTTATAGCCGGCTCCTTTTCCACAAAAAGGGTATAGATGCTGAGCGCGGAAGGGATAGAAAATGGAATGAGTAACCGTGCAAGTGTAATTCCCCATAGTACCAGAAAAGTCTTTTTAGGCACGCGGTAAATGACTAAGGCGCGAATGATCGTGACTGCCAAAATCATGACTGCACCGGCAAAACTCATATGCAGCAGGCTCATATTCATCACCTCATTCCAGGTCACCGACAATCTTTTTCAATTTGTCAATCTGTTCAGCAGACAGTTTTTTCCGGCTCAACAGTGCGGAAAACAGTTTATCAGCTGAACCATCATAAATTTTATTGATGAGTTCATTTGTTTCTGCTTCCTGTACATCTTCCTTTGGAATCAGCGCATGGCAGATAAAATTGGGCTCTGTTCGTTCAATAGCTCCTTTTTTGATACAGCGCTTAATCAACGTATAGGTTGTATTGACATTCCAGCCCAGTTCATTCGTCAGTTTTTTTGCAACGGCCTTTGCAGGCTGATCTCCTTCCTTCCAGAGAATATCCATTACTTTCAGCTCTGAATCGAACAGCTTGATTTCCATAAAATCATCCTCTTTCATCATAATTGATAAGACTACAGTAGTATTACCGTGACTTCATAATACTACAGTCTTATAGCGAAAGCAAGAGGTTTTCGATTTTTCTTTGTGAACTTTCTGTAAAACACTTGGGGTAGTGTGCGCACTGTCTCTTTTGCACGGATAGGATGGTTTGCATGAACTTTTGGGATCAGTGGGCAGATTGTTGACAAACAAAGGATGGGGCTGTAAAATAGGAGTGATCTTATTCTATAGAAATAAAGGAAAAGGGGATTTTTCGATGATTTACCTGAAAAACGATTACTCCGAAGGCTGCCTCCCTGAGGTGCTCGACGCGTTGACCAAAACAAACCTTGAGGCTACAACCGGCTATGGTGAGGATGAATATTGCCTCGACGCCGCTAATAAAATCCGCGCTGTGTTCGGTTGCCCCGATGCCGATGTCCATTTCCTCGTCGGCGGTACCCAGACCAACCAGACCGCTATTTCCGCATTTCTCCGTCCGTGGGAAGCCGCTGTCGGTACCCACCTTGCTCATATTGCAACCCATGAAACCGGTTCTATCGAGGCTACCGGTCATAAGGTTCTGACGGCGTTTGCACCTGATGGTATCCTTACCCCTGAGATGGTGCGCGATATCGTCGCAGTCCATGACAGTGAACATATGGTCAAGGCAAAACTCGTCTATGTCTCCGATTCGACCGAGGTCGGCACAATCTACTCCAAAGCTCAGCTCACCGCTCTGCATGACTGCTGCCGTGAACTTGGACTGTACCTGTACCTTGACGGCGCACGGCTGGGCAGTGCGCTGACTTCGCCTGAAAACGATATCAGCCCCGTTGACCTGCCGCAGCTGTGCGATGCGTTCTATGTCGGCGGTACCAAAAACGGCGCATTGTTCGGTGAAGCGCTCGTGATTGTCAATGACGCGCTGAAACCTGATTTCCGCTATGGGCTGAAACAGCACGGCGGTATGCTGGCAAAAGGCCGCCTGCTTGGTGTTCAGTTCGGCACGCTGTTTACCAATGACCTTTGGTTTAACGCCGCCCGTCATGCAAATACCCTTGCCGCCCGTCTTCAGGATGGTATCGTTCAGAAAGGGTATAAACTGCTTGTCCCGTCGCCGTCCAACCAGATTTTCCCGATTTTCCCGTCGGAGCTGGTCGAGAAGCTTTCCGAACAGTTCGCTTTTGAGGTGCAGTCGGAAGAAAACGGCTTCACCTGTATCCGGCTGGTAACCTCGTGGGCTACTAAAGACGACGCTGTTGACGCGTTCCTTGCTGCGATATGATGACGAATGAGGAAATTTTGCAGGCTGCACTCCGGCAGTCGGCAATTGATGCGAATTGTTCGCCGGATGATTTTCTGCGCGAAAGTCCGGTTATCGTCGAGTCGAAACCGAACGACTGTGCACGGAAATATCTTGACCTGCCGCTTGCCTGCGACCTGATTTCGTATGGGAATAATATCGTCGCGTCCATCCAGCCGCAATACAGGGATATCGTCGCGGCGTATATCCAAAAATACCCGGTCGAACATTGCTTTGAAACACCGAATATGCACGTTTTGAACGATGCGTTTCTTCCATATAATATGCAGGTCTGCTTTATGGCGGAGTATTTTCTGCCCGATGTCCGCAAACTCGCGCCGCTCCAGTGCGGTTTGCAGACACGGCTGCTGCATCAGGAGGATTTCGCCGCGCTCTATCTCCCGCAGTGGGAAAACGCGCTCTGTGAAAAGCGCAAACACCTCGATGTCCTCGGCGTCGGTGCGTATGATGATGACGGTCAGCTGGTCGGGCTGGCGGCATGTTCGGCGGACTGTGAATCGATGTGGCAGATCGGTGTTGACGTTCTGCCCGGATGGCGGCGCAGGGGAATTGCGTCGGCAGTGACCTCTCAGCTCGCGCTGGAAATCCTGCAGCGCGGCAAAGTCCCGTTTTACTGCTGCGCATGGTCCAACCTCAAATCGGTCGGCAATGCACTCAAATCCGGGTTCCGTCCCGCTTGGGTCGAAATGACCGTCAAGCCGCGTGCATTTGTGGAAAATATGAACCGCTGAGCTACATATTTTAGACAGAAAAACAGACAGGTGCGTGGTCGAAGCCGTGGATTGCTGAGCTCTATGAGCGTGGTATCACGTTGGCAAACTGGGAGCGCAGGCACTGCGCCTGTCAACTGCCTGAAAGTGGTTTTTGCCGCTTTCGGGCAGTTTTTTTTCGCAATCCGCTTGACAAATCTTGACGGATATGAGAAAATTTTTAATAGTAAGATACTCTCCGGAAATATTTTCCGGAATATTTTCGCTCGGAACGAACGTCTGTTCGTCTTCCCGGGCAATCGCAAAGGAGGTCTTTTTATTGAAGACAAAGAAGCTTCTGGCGGCGCTGCTCAGCGTCCTGATCGTGCTGATGATGTTGCCAACTGCGGCGTTTGCGGGTGAGCCGGTTATACCACCGACTACGCTTATTGTGGGCGGTGTAGAGGTTGTAAAGGATGGAAAAGTAACGGCAAATGTGTCGGGAGCTGGTTGGAATTATGACCATAGCTCCGCCACCCTGACGTTGAACGGCGCGACAATTAACGGTGATGCTTCTACGAAGTATGGCGCGGGAATTTATTCCAATGGCGGCAAGCTGACCATTGTATCGGACGAGAATACTACTAATACCGTTACTGGTGCGGGCGGTAGTATTTCAGCCGCAATTTATGCAGCTGATTCCGGCAACCTGGTTTTCAGCGGTTCCGGCACGCTGACTGCGGAAGGCGGTGAAGCAACATTCAGCTACGGCGTGTATGCTGATGGCGGCGTAACGGTTTCAGGTGGAAAGTTGGATGCGACCGGCGATGAAGCAACATTCAGCTACGGCGTGTATGCTGATGGCGGCGTAGAGGTTTCAGGAGGAACACTGACTGCGACCGGCGGTGAAGCAAATAGAAGTTTCGGCGCGTTTGCTGCCGACGACGTAATGGTTTCAGGCGGAAAGGTGAACGCGACTGGCGGAACGGCAACATCTAACAGCTTCGGCGTGTATGCTGAAAAAGGCAGCGTAACGGTTTCAGGCACGGGAACGCTGACCGCGACCGGCGGTAATGCAACAGAATTTGTTGGTAGCAGCTACGGCGTGCGTGCTAGTGGCAGCGTAATGGTTTCAGGCGGAAAACTAACCGCAAAGGGCGGTGAGGCAACAAGCGACAACAGCTTCGGCGTGTATACTGATGGCGGCGTAACGGTTTCAGGAGGAACGCTGGAAGCGACCGGCGGTACGGCATCATTTGAAAGCTGCGGCGTGTATGCATACAGTGGCAGCGTAACGGTTTCAGGTACGGGAAAGGTGATCGCGACCGGCGGTAAAGCAACAATTGGCATCAGCTACGGCGTGTATGCTGCTGGCGGCGTAGAGGTTTCAGGTGGAACGGTGACCGCGACTGGCGATGAAGCAACAAATGGCAACAGCTACGGCGTGTATGCATACAGTAACAGCGTAACGGTTTCAGGCGGAACGCTGAAAGCGGCCGGCGGTACGGCAACAGGATTATCTGGTAGCAGCTACGGCGTGTATGCTGATGGCGACGTAGAGGTTTCAGGTGGAAAGTTGGATGCGAAAGGCGGTACGGCAACAATTGGCGACAGCTACGGTGTGCGTGCTAACAGCGTAGAGGTTTCAGGTACGGGCACGCTGACTGCGACCGGCGGTACGGCAACAGGATTATCTGGTAGCAGCTATGGTGTGTATGGTGTTGGCGGCGTGACGGTTTCAGATAATGGAATACTGACCGCGAACAGCGATGAAGCAACACACAACAGCTACGGCGTGTTTGGCGAAGTCGGCGTAACGGTTTCAAGTGGCACGCTGATTGGTGATACAGTGAATAAGCAGCCGACTGGAGAGGGTAACTGGCTGATTTACGGGCAGACAGGTTCCGTTCAGGGCAATGTGGTTCTGACACAGGATATCACAATCCCGGAAGGCGTGACAATTACCATCCCGGCTGACGCAACCCTGACCATTCCGGACGGTGTGCCCCTGACCAATAATGGCACGGTTGAAAGCTGGGGAACGGTAAATGGCACAATTACCGGTAATTTTATCCAGCATCCTATCGGCGTGACGCTGAACGAAACCAAACTTTCGCTGTTCGAGGGCGCAACCGCTCAGCTGAACGCAACTGTTTTACCTGAGAACGCATCCGAAAAAGGCGTGACATGGAGCAGCGATAAACCAGAAATCGCAACGGTACAAGACGGCGTGGTCACTGCGGTCGCTCCCGGTACCGCGACTATCACCGTTAAGACTACAGACGGCAATTATACCGCGTCTTGTGCCGTAACCGTCAACAAACCCGCACCGGCTGAATTTGTCATTACCTTTGACCCGAACGGCGGTTATGTCTCGTATACTTCCGCGACAACGTCCGGGCATAAACTCGCCGCACTCCCGTTCGCGTCCAGATTCGGCTATACCTTTACCGGTTGGTACACCGCGAACGGCTATCCGGTTTCGACCGATATGATTTTCACTGGTAATACAACCTTGTACGCAGGCTGGGTCTATAACGGTATCGATATCCCCGAACAACCCGTTAAACCCGTTCAGCCCCAGGAACCTGAATACGAATGGATTCAGGAAGACGGCGGTACCCGTCTTTACTACGACGGCGAAATGATTACCGGCTGGTATCAGGACGAGGATACTGGTGTCTGGTACTGGCTCGATCAGTCCTCCGGATTTATGGCGGCGGACAAGTGGGTCAAGATTGACGGTAACTGGTACCTGTTCGATAAGGACGGCAGTATGCTCACCGGCTGGCAGAAAGTCGATGGTAAATGGTACTACCTCAAACCATGGGGCGGTATGGCGACTGGCTGGCAGTATATTGATAATGTCTGGTACTATCTCCGTTCCGACGGCTCAATGGCTGGCAACGCATGGGTGATGACCTCCGGAAAATGGTACTACCTGACCGGCTCGGCGAAATGGCAACAAATAAGTGGGTGGAATGGAAAGGCGACTGGTACTTCCTCTATTCCTCCGGCGTCATGGCGACGAATACCACTATTGATGGCTATACCATCAATTCCGCTGGCGTTTGGGTTCAGTAATATCTATATGACAGCATAATAAAAAGGCGGTTCTCGTATAAATCGGGAACCGCCTTTTCGTTGTATTCTTTGTATGGTTGGTTTCTGTTTTTCGGAAGGCTTTTTAGGGGCAGCCCTCTCTTGCATGGGCACACAGTTCCCTGCGGGAACTGGTCGAGTTTGCGTGCAAACTCGCAGGGTTCGCTTGCGAACCCTCCCCTCTTTGAAAAACAGTCCACCGGACAGTCGACAAAATTCACCCTGTGCCTAGCGCACTGCGTATGGAGATTTCGCTCCATTGCGATGGAGCGACCAGGGGCTCATGGTTCCCA
>CALXCO010000043.1 GCA_944386805.1 uncultured Clostridia bacterium | reverse complement strand
GGATAATACCGCCAAGCGTCGCATATCCACGGTCACGGAAATTTTCAATTGCGGTTGCAATATTGGCCGCAGCATAGATTGCCATATTTTCACCGGATGTGATAACAAACACGCTGTCGGCGTAGCCTTCCCGCATCGGCGCCGAAAATCCGCCGCAGACGACGTCACCCAGTACGTCATAAATAATCACATCGGGACGGTAAACTTCATATCCACCCATCTCTTCCAGCTTTTCCAGCGCGGTAATAATGCCACGACCGGCACATCCGCTTCCCGGCGTCGGACCACCGGCTTCGACACAGGCGACGCCGCCATATCCTTCGGTCACCATCTCCGAAAGTTCCAGCTGACCGGGTTTCTGGCGCACCAGTTCCAGCACCGTCTTAATCCGTTTTCCGCCATGCAGGCAGCTGGTCGAATCCGCTTTCGGGTCGCAGCCGATCTGCATAACCCGCATTCCTTCATCTGCCAGTGCCGCCGAGATATTGGAAACCGTCGTCGATTTTCCAATCCCACCTTTTCCGTATACTGCAATCTTAATCATAGTTTTTTCCCCTTTATGTCATTGATCAAACTGGCTGTTTCGTCAACATCCGCGGAGAATCGCCTCTCCCGGAAACAGCCTGATAACCAATTGCTTCCATCTGAGCAGCCAGCCGTGCCATTCCGTCAGCAGCGGAATCTGCGGTACCGACCTTGTTGTCATAGAGCATATATTTTTTACGAACCGACAGCGGCGAAAGGTTGGGCATGATGACGTTGCATCCTGCCAAAACTCCTTCCTGCCGTCCATCTCCCCGCACCGTTCCCAATGCGGTCGTCGCGGGAAGCAGCACCTCCGGAATCATAATCCGGCACAAACTCAGCATCATTAAAGTTGTCTCCACACTGCCCGCCGGGAAATCCTTAAATGGTGTCTGGCTGTGAGGGATAAACGGTCCAATGCCGATCATATGCGGCCGAAACTCTCCCATAAAGATCATATCCTCTGCCAGACATTCCGCCGTCTGATAAGGCGTACCGACCATACATCCGCATCCGACCTGGTATCCGATATCCCGCAGGTCATACAGGCATCGAATCCGATTTTCCAGCGTCTGTACCGCCGGATGGAGCTTGCCATAATGCACGGTATTGGCCGTTTCATGCCGCAGCAGGTACCGTTCAGCACCCGCATCATACATCCGCTGATAAGATTCCCGGCTGCGTTCTCCGATCGACAGGGTGACTGCACAATCAGGATACTGTGCCTTGATGGCACGGATGATTTCCACCATCCGTTCATCGGTAAACCATCCATCCTCGCCCCCTTGTAACACAAAGGTACGATACCCGCTCTGGTATCCTTCCTGGCAGCAGGTCAAAATATCTTCCGGGGTCAGCCGATAGCGCGAAACCGCACTGTTTGACCGGCGGATTCCGCAGTAATAGCAGTCGTTTTTACAGATATTGGTAAACTCTACAATCCCACGAAAATAGATTTTTTTTCCGAAAATCCCGACTGAGATTGCTCTCGCTTTATCAGCAGCATATTCCCGGTCTTCCGGCGTAAAGGTGGAAAGCAGCTCGACCCAGTCTTCTTTTGGCAGCTGTTTTTCGGCTTCCAGCCGGTCAATCCGTTCTCGGTTGTTCATGAATCTCTGTCCCCTTTTCCTCTTTTGCAAACACCGTCTTGACGCTGACGCCGGGAAGCAGCCCAAGGGCATCTCCAAGCGCCTGAATCTCCGATTCAGTGCCGTCCAGTGCAACACTGATGAAGAATACACCGGCCTTTTTATACGGCATTCCCATCCGTCCGATCACCAGTTCGGAATACCGGTGCAGAATCTCATTGATTTTGCCCGCCATCCCGTAATCTTTCGTCAGAATCGTAATCGACGCAATCCGGCGTATGCTGCCATCGGCAGCACTTTCATTTTCCTTCCATCCTTCCGGCACAATCTCCACCGGCAGGACACTGCGCAGGATATTTTCCGGCGTCTCGACGTCTCCAATTACCGCCCGTACCCCAAAGGCACGGCGGATATTGGCCTCGGTGACCACTTCACGGGTCGGACCGAAAATACTGCTGCCGTCCTTGCAGAGCAGAAAACTTTTTCCTGCTCGCTGGAGAGCATGTGCCGGATAATGGGTGTTAAACAGGCAGATCATGCCTTCCGATGCCAGTCGGGAAAGGGTTTCCAGTACGATCAGCTGATTTTTAAAATCCAGATTGGACTCCGGTTCATCCAGCACCAGAATCCGCGGCTGACTTGCCAGCGCACGTGCAATCAGCACCATCTGCAATTCACCGCCGCTGATTTCCGAACACTTTTTTTCTTTGAGGTGCAAAATGCCCAGCCGTTCCATCACTTCATCTGCTTTTTCCACATCTTCCTGTTTAGGCTGTGAAAAGATGCCGATGCGGCTGCTGCGCCCCAGCAGCACCATTTCACCCGCCGTATAGGCGGCTGATGCGTTTTTCGCCTGCGGCACATAGGCGATGGTGCGCCATAATTCCCGCGGCGGGATATTGCGGATATCCTTTCCATCAATTGAACTGCGTCCGTCCTTCCATTTGAGGAATCCCATCATACACCGAAGCATCGTCGTCTTACCGGCGCCATTGGGGCCGAGTATCGCGACCAGTTCACCGTCTGTCGCCTCAAGGGAGACATTTTGGAGCAGCTGCTCTCCCTTTTTGTATCCAAAGCAGCCGTTTTCCACCGCAATCTTCACAGCGACCAGCCTCCACTTCTCCGCATCAGAATAATAAAGAACGGTGCGCCAATAATCGCGGTCAAAATCGACACCGGAATCTCAGCAGCTGTTACACTTCTTGCCAGCGTGTCCACCAGAATCATAAAGACTGCGCCCAGGCTGATCGATGCCGGCATCAGCGAAAGGTGGTTATTTCCGAACTTCATCCGGCAGATATGCGGCACCAGCAGTCCGACCCAGCCAACCTGACCGCACATCGATACACAGGACGCCGTCATCATCGTCGCACAGATGATCACCACCACACGCAATGCCCGAACATTGACACCCGAAGACCGTGCCTCATCTTCCGACAGCGGCAGGAGGTTGAGCCGCCAGCGCAGTGCCAGCAGCAGTATCAACCCGATCAGAATCGGCGGTGCACCCAGTTTAAGGGAGCCAAAATTTGCCGAGTCCAGGCTGCCCATCAGCCAGTAGGTAATTGCCGGCAATTCACTTTCGGTATCGGCGGTATACTTGACCAGCGATACCAGCGCCGAAAACAGTGACCCGATCATAATGCCCGACAGGACAATCGTATTCAGTCCACGGCCTTTTCCTGCGCCAGCCAGCCAGGTCAGCAGCACCGCCGCACCGCCAAATACCAATGCCGTCCCCTGAATGCCCAACAGGCTCATTCCCATCAGAATGCCGAGTGCAGCGCCAAAACTTGCGCCGGATGCAACCCCCAGCGTATCCGGGGTTGCAAGCGGATTGGCAAACAAACTCTGGTAAGCACATCCTGCACCGGACAGTCCGGCACCGACCAGCATATCCAGCAAAATACGCGGCAGCCGGATATTCCACAGCACCATGTCATTCTGTGCCGAAACCGCCTCCCCGCCGCTCAGTTTGGTAACCAGTGAAGCGAAGATGTCAGACGGCGTAATCCAGATCCGCCCAATGCCGAGTGCTACAAAACCGACCGCCACCGGCAGGACAAACAGCAGCACCAGCCATCCAAAAGACAGTTTGCCCTGCTGTTTTACCGCGGCCCTCATTTGGCCTCCTCATCAGACGACTGAATGGTGGAATAAGCGGTTTTCGCCTGGACACCGTCCAGCCGGCCGACCTTGCCGGCAAGGCTGCTGATCACATCCTGCGGCGCGTCGATTGCGATGGAAATGATGTTGATGCCCTTTTCACGGTAGGGAATGCCCATCCGGCCGATGATGTGTTCGCCGTATTCGTGCAAAATCTCGTTAAGCCGGGAAACCGAGCCCGGATTTTCGACGATAATCCCGATGATTGCCACTCTTGTCTGCATACTGTTTCTTCCTTTCCACGATGCTGTAAACAGGCATAAAAAATGGCCGCATCAAAAGATGCAGCCATACGGGTAGCAGGGACAAAAATACCGGTTCTGTTTCCGCCAGGGGCAGCGCAAGACTGAGCCACAGCGTCAAAAGACCGTCCGACAATCCGATTTCCGCATCTTCCATCTCAAAACCATTTTCAATGTCAGAAGCTGGGAATTATTATAGCATATTCCGGCGAATCTTGCAAGCAAGGTGTCAGTCTTTTATCCAAAACAGCCGGAATTTTTCTGTTACTTTTCACTATACCGCCAGATATTTTGAATATAATGTAAATTAACCGCAAACAAATCCGGCAGATTCGATCTTCAGACCTGCCGGATTTGTTTCTTAAATGCTCCGAATCGTCCGCCACTTACCGCCCGCATACCGAACAGAAAAGGCGACCGATCTGGCCAGCCAGTCCATTCCCATCGCAATCCAGACCCCGATAATACCCAGATTCAGCAGGATGCCAAACAGGACAGCGGAACCCAAACGGAATATAAGCATAGACAAGATTCCCGTATACATGGTAAAACGGACGTCGCCTGCTGCCCGCAGGCTGTTGGCAAGATTAAATGACGTCGGGTGCAGTGCAAACGCAAGGATGTTGTGCATCACAATCAACACAGCTGCATACCACATGGTGCTCTCGGAAAGCTGATAAAACCGAAGAATCAACGGCAGCGCAGCACAGACAACCACACCCAGAATACCGGTTGACAGATAGGAAACCTTCATCAGCTTTTTGGTATAGAACTGCGCCTGGTCAGGCTCTCCGGCGCCGATACACTGTCCCACAACGGTAATAATCGCGAGATTGACAGCATTGACCACCACAATTGCGATCTGATCGATGCTGTTAGCGACCCCATTTGCGGCAATCTGGACGGTGCCAAACTGGGAGACAATACTGGTCACCAGCACCCGTCCCAAGGCAAACAAACCGTTTTCAATCCCATTCGGGACGGCTATCCGGAGAATCCTGCCAAGTAAGGGCGCATCCCAGCAGACAATATTCTTCCAGCGGAGCACGATCCTATTCCGTTCCCGAAAGGCAAGTGCCGTAATCACAACAGCCGCCAGTCCTCTGGAAATGAGTGTCGGGACTGCCACACCGGCGACTCCTGCGCCAAGCAGCTGCACTCCGATAAAGTCGCCGATGATATTAACCGTATTCATCATCAGCGAAATATACATGGTCACATCTGTCTTTCCGGCTGAACGAAACAGTGCCGCTGACGCGTTATAAATTCCGAGCATCGGAAAGGAACATGCCGTAATCAGGAAATAAGTCATTGCAGCCTGCATAACATCGGCTTCCACCGTACCGAACAGCAATTGCAGCAGCTGGCGGCTGAACACCAGACAGATCGCCATAATGGCAAGAGAAATCACAGCTGAAATCATGACCAGTTGACCAGCGGATTTTTCAGCATTGTCGGATTGTCTGCTTCCGAGGTACTGGGACACAATAACCGCGCCACCGGTTGCGACTGCCGTCAGAATGGTAATCATCAAATAGTTTACCATATCGACCAGTGCGACACCGGACACCGCCGCCTCACCTGCGGAAGATACCATCAGTGTATCCGTCATCCCGACCAACATGGCCAGAATCTGTTCAATCACCAGCGGAATCAGCAGCTGTTTCAGTGCCTGATTTGAAAACACAAACATACACCTGTCCTTTCCATATCTGTTCAGCCCGGCTTTTCATCGGTGAAAAAAGTAAGCGCAGCTGAGAGGACGTTTTGTTCCCTCTGTCTGCACTTACATTATAGACGATACGGCGTATGATGTCCAATACTTATGATTTATGTCTTATTATGCAATTCAAGCATTACTGATAATTCGATACAGCTTTTTACGTGTTCAATAAATTTAGCTACAGCAAGTCCAAACGGCTGCTGCCGTTTCCAGACCAGAAGACAACTGGTCTTTAATGCCGGAGACAGTGGCCGCGTAACGATTTTCTTTTCATCCATCAGCGAGACAGAACCCGCAATAATGATTCCGTATGCAAGCCTGTGATGGGCCAGCATACAGCTGACTGACGGCAGATTGGAGGTAGCCAGGACATTTAGATTGGAAAAATCCTCTCCAAACCAGTTTGCAAGCTCATTCTGCATATTGGGACGCTGAGGCAGAACCAACGGCATCTCCCGAAGCTGCTGAGCTGTGATTGACTGTCTGGCTGCCAGCGGTGCATCAGGGTGCATCACGACAATCCATTGTTCCTCCTCTTTAAGGCGCACATAATCATATTTTTCAAGGTTCACCGGTTCCAGCAAAAGTCCGATATCCAGCAGCCCATGTTCCATCTGTTCACGGACATAGTCAGCAGTCGCCGTACACAGTTCAAATCGAACGGCAGGATGTTTCTGGTGAAAGGAGCGTATCATCTCCGCAAGGAGGTCAACCGTCTTAACATCCCCGCATCCGATCGAAACCGTTCCTTCCACAACCGATTCCTGTTCAACCAGTTCTTTTTCGGTCTTGTCCACCAGTTCCAGAATTTCCCTGGCACGACGGCAGAGCAGGATACCCTCGTTGGTCAGCGTAATTTTCCTTTTTCCTCGTTCAAACAGACGGACTCCCAGTTCTTCCTCAGTCTGAGCAAGCTGCCGACTGAGGGTCGGCTGGGTTACATGCAGTATTTCCGCCGCTCTGGTGATATTCTCCTGTTCTGCGACCGTCAAAAAGTACCGTAGCACCCGTAATTCCATTGCTGCACCTCCTGTCGTATATCAGTATTATTTTATCATTTTTCCGATGAAAAGACAAACCATCTGAACCACAAAAAGCGGGCAGCCAGCCGGAAAAAAACCGGCCAGCTGCCCGCTTAAACGAACAACAGATTATTCAGTAAAACTGTAACTGCCCGCACCGACCGTCTGGTGAGTACCACCTGGCAGAATAACTTCCGCTTCACAGTCAAACGGAACCGTCAGGTTATAGACATAACCCGAATCGGTCTTTTCCCATCCGCAGCGATATTCTCCGGAAGCCGAATCATAGACCATTTCTGCCTTTCCGACACGTTTTTCGGGATCAGGACAGGGCTGGAAACGGACCTTCTTAAAGCCGGGAGCCGTCTCATTCAGACCGCACATATACCGATACATCCACTCGACGATTGAACCATAGGCATAATGGTTGAGGGAATTCATGCCGGTACCGCTGATATGGCCGTCCGGCAGCACCGAGTTCCAGCGTTCCCAGACAGTGGTTGCGCCCATTGAGACTTCATACAGCCAGCTCGGATAATCAGTCTTGAGCAACAGGCTGTACGCATCCATCAGGTCGCCAAATCTGGACAGTGCCGGGCAAAGGTAAGGTGTTCCGACAAATCCGGTCGTCAACGCGACTTTCGGCGGATAAGACGGTTTTTCGCCTGCCATCATGGCACGATGGTCCAGCGGAATCCGCAGCAGACCCTTGAGGTCTTCCAGCTGACGCGCCTGCATTTCTTCCGGAACAATCCCGAAGTAGAGGGCGACGACACGGGCAGTCTGGGTATTGATCGTGCAGCGGCCATTGGGCGAGAAATACTCTTTCAGCATGGCGGCGCGTACTTCATCCGATAGCTTCTGGTATTCTTCGGCATCCTGTTCCAGTCCGAGCACTTTGGCCGCTTTGGCTGCCAGCGATGCAGAATAGGAATAATACGCCGATGCAATATAATAAGCGTCGGTTGCGCCGACAGGAGAATCCGGGTCTTTATAGTTGTCCAATGCCAACCAGTCGGCAAAATGGAACCCGGTCTGCCACAGACGATGGCCGCCGTTCTGTTCATCCTGTCTGCGGATATACTCGACCCATCCCTTCATCGCAGGATAATGCCGTCTGAGCATTTCCTTATCGCCATAGTAGCAGTACAGCGTCCAGGGCAGCACACAGGCAACGTCGCCCCATGCGGTCGAAGAGTGATTCATTGCAAACATATTCGGAGCGCCGTCCGCATCCGAACGGGTCTTGGGCTTAATGACCGGGATGACAAACGGGATGCCGCCATCCAGCAGTTTCTGTTCCCGGCTCAGGTCTTCCATATATTTGGCATAAAATGCCGGTGTGTACATATTAAAGCAGGCAGTTCCAGCAAAGATCTGTGCGTCACCGGTCCAGCCCATCCGTTCATCACGCTGCGGGCAGTCGGTCGGGACATCCAGGAAGTTGCCTTTCTGACCCCAGAGTGCATTGAGTACCAGCCGGTTGAGCCGGGGGTCATCCGTCTCAATCCAACCGGTGCGTTCAATATCCGAATGAATTTCACAAGCTGTGAAGGTCACCTTTGCAGGGTCAATTCCTTCTACTTTTACATAACGGAATCCAAAATAGGTACCATGCGGACGGACGTGCGCCGGTTTGCCGTCAGAGATATAGGTATACTGGCATTCGGCGGTGCGCAGGTTATCGCGATAGAAGCAGCCATCCTGCATAATCTCGCTGTAATAGAGGCCGACCTTGCTGCCCGGTTCCATTGCCGGCAGGTCCATCTCGACCCAACCGGTCATATTCTGGCCAAAATCAAGAACCTTTTCACCCTTGGGGGTATCGATCATTTCAACCGGTGCAAATTTTTCATGCACCACGACCGGCAAGCTGTACCGGTCGTGCAGTTCACCGAGGTCATTTTCAACCGTTTCGGCCTTTACCCAGCCTTCGCCGCCGGGCATCGCCCATTCAGCGTCATACGCTCTTGCGTCAAAATCCTCTCCATAATAGATCGAGCTTTTGACAACAGCGGAAGGTTTGCAAAGCCAGTCAGAATTCGTCGGAATCACCTTTTCACTGCCGTCCGCGTATTTGAGATGAATCTCGGCAATCATCCGCATCTGGTCGCCGTAAATATTGGTAAAGCCACCGTCAAATCCAAAGCGGCCTTTGTACCATGCAGCCGACAGCATGACACCGAGTGCATTTTCTTCTTTCATGAAGGGCGTCAGATCATAGGCAAATGCCTGTAACCACAAATCATAGCTGTGGTGACCGGGCGCGAGCAGGTCACCCGACACCTTTTCACCGTTCATATACAGCTCATAGCTGCCCAGTCCGCAGATATACACCCTTGCGGAGACAACATCCCTGCCGGAAAAGACCGTCTTCATCAGCGGCGAGACTTCCTTATCGAACGGAGCTGCAATCCACTGTGCAGTCCAGGGTTCATCCCGTTTACCGGTTTCAAACCACGCCGTATCCGAAACACAGCTGTCACCGTTATCTGCCGCAGCCGTTACCCGCCAATAATACCGGGTACGGGGAGAGAGGGCAATCTCAGGGTTATAGGCAATGCCGGAGATATCTTCCCGCATGCCCGAATCGGAGAGAATCTGCTGAAAATCAGGGTCAGCTGCAATCTCAACCCGTGCGCCGGTCTGTTTTTTACCGGTCGAGGAGACGACCCAGGAGAGAGTCAGCAGATCGGTTGCGAACCCAAGAGGATTTTCAATATGATTGACACGCATTTTAGAAATCTGCATATTATCGTTCCTTTCTGTCTTGTTCAATTACTGTCTAATTTTTCGTTGATACCGCAATAAAAGTATAGATATATTATAATAAATTCCAAAAAGCATTGCAATAGATATCCATATTTGCGCAAAACATTGGAAAATAATCATAAATAATCAAAGTCACAGACAAAAAATCAGTGCCATGCCATCTTTCACACAACGGCACAGCACCGATCCATCATGCAGGTTATTTTTTTATCAAAATTGAAGTCCGGTTGCATTTTCCTCCTAAACGTCTTATAATCTAAACAACAGATCTATCAGGAGGGACGATCACGATGGTTACAAAGCAGGAAATGCCGTCCTGTCCGGTTGCCACGACAGTACAACTGATCGGAAGCAAATGGAAGCTATTGATTTTACGCAACCTGATGGCGCGTCCGTGGAATTTCAATGAGCTCAAGCGTTCGCTTGACGGAATCAGCCAGAAAGTCCTGACCGACAGCCTGCGTTCGATGGAAGCGGATGGCATTATCACCCGGACCGTTTTTCCGGAACCATACCGGGTAGAGTATGCGTTAAGTGAACTGGGAGAGTCGATGCGCCCGATCATCCGTTCGATGGAAGAATGGGGTCAGAGTTATCAGAAACGAAAGCAAAAGTAAACTGCAAGCGGCGGAAGAGAACATCTTCCGCCGCCGTTTTGATATCATCATGATTCAGTCTGACCAGCATCCCGTGCCGTTGCCCATTCCTTGAGGTCGCTTCCCTCTTTCAGAAGGGTATGCAGCCGCTGACGGTCACCGGCTTTCAGTGCCTCACTGTAGCTGAGCAGGTTTTTGGCAAGCGTCTCAACCTCAAAGATCAGCGCCTCCCGGTTCATCATAAACAGTTCGGTCCACATATCGGCATTCAGCCGGGCGACACGGGACAAATCCTTGAACGAACCGGCTGAAAAACCACTTTCGTTTTTCAGCGTCGGGCTTTTAACATAGGCATTGGACAGGACGTGCGCAACCTGGGAAGTATAGGCGATGGTCGCATCATGGGTTTTGGGGTCGGTATTGACGATTCTGGTAAACCCTACTTCCCGCGCAAAATCGCTCAGCATCTGAATATGCTCTGGTTTTGCATCGGCAGGCGGCGTCATGATAAAGCTTGCACCCTCATACAGGCTGGCCAGTGAATAGGCAAAACCGGAAAACTCCCGTCCTGCCATCGGATGCACCCCAATAAAGGGTGCGCCTGCCTGATCAAACACCGGCTGAAGGGCATTGACGATACTTTCCTTAACGCCGCAGGTATCGATTGTCAGTCCATGTTTTGGGAAGCAGTCGATATGTTCCTGAGCAAAGCGGATGGTCAGTTCGGGATGGAATCCGAGAATGACCAGATCAAAATCCCGCAGTTCGGACAGTTCCCGGATTTCTCCGTCAATTGCCTCCTCTGCCAGTGCTGCCCGGATAACTTCATGGGAGCGGTTCCAGCCATAACAAACATGGCTGGTTTTCTTTTTAATGGCGCGGCAGAAGGAGCCGCCGATCAGACCCATCCCAACAACTGCGATTTTCATCGAATACTTCCTTTCGTGCTTTAAAGGTTTTATTTATTAAAGTATAGCACCTTTTAGCCGAAAGGTCAATCCTTTTGATCAGGCTTTTCGGTTTCTTCCGTCTTTTTTTCGGGAGCGGACTGGACATGGTTCCAACCAGACGTTCCAGACGGCTGAACCTGCGTCCGGTGGGCACGGACGCGGCGGTTATGACGAATCACCAGCGGAATGACAATCACTGCGATCACTGCCAGAATACAGATCAACGGCAGCGCATAAATGACCGCAATCACAAACCTCTGCACACCCTCGACAAAGTTGTCCCAGCTTCCGGAAAATGCTGCCCGGACACGGGTGCCAAAGCCGGTTCCTTCCGAGACTTTGCGGACTTCACGGAGATAAACATTGACGGTCGAGTAATCCACCTGATTGTCATAACTGCGCATCTGAGCGGTATAGCTTTCCAGCTGGTACTGTACATCACTCAGCTGGGTTTCAATTGAAAGCAGCGTCTCAATATCTTCTGCTTCATCTGCAAGCTGCTGCAGCCGGTCGCGCTGTGCTTCCAGCGAACTGATTCTCGCTTCGACGTCGATGTACTGCATGGTAATATCATCGGTATATTCCGAAACAGAGTAGACATTTCCCGCTCCAGACAGCCCATCCAGAAAATCCCGGTACCGATCAGCTGGGACCCGGCAGGTATAATCAGCACGGCGGTTGCCGTCGACTGAGCTTCCAGACTGGGAAGTCGAGGAGATATATCCGCCTGTCTCATCCAGAAGTGAGCGAATCGTGGCGACTCCGTCGTCATAGGTTTCTGTCTCAATGCTGACATCCGCCGTATAGATAATCTTGCGATCCTGTGCAAAATCTTCCGGGTTCAGTTCTCCGGTCGTATCCGCCATCGCCGCCGTTTCCTGCGGTGCATATCCGGCTTCCTCGGTCATGGCGTCAGCCGCCATCGAATTGCTGCTGACCGCGGTTGTCGAAACCGCGTAATCAGCCGAACCGCCGGACGAAGCGCCACAGCCAGTCAGCAGACTTGCCGCCAATACTGACACAGCGGCAGTAACCAACCCTATTCTGAACATTTTCAAACGTTTCATGCCATCACAACCTTTCCATATATTGCCGATAAGCGTTCTATCAATAATAGTCCTGAAACCAGCAAAAAGTTGCATTTTTGAGATAAAAAAGAAAACTTTTTATTAGATTCACCACAAATTACCGTCGTCATATCTCTGACTGCCCTTCCGGAAGATATTTCCACCCATGCCGGGCACTCTTGACACCGGACAGGATGGATGTTATCCTAATCGTAAAACGTCTGAAATTTCAATATACGCTGACGGCAGAAAGGCAGGTGACAGGATGAAATACAAAATTGCGATCTGTGATGATTCGGATATCGACCGGGAATATCTGACCCAACTGCTGAACCGATGGGCAGAAAAAGAACATCACAGCATCCAGATATCTGATTTTTCCTCAGCCGAAAACTTCCTGTTTCATTACGCCGAGGAAAATGATTTTCACATCCTGCTGCTGGACATTGAAATGGGCGCAATGGACGGGGTTACAATGGCCAAGAAGCTGCGCAAAGAAAATGATACCATCCAGATTATCTTCATCACCGGCTATTCGGAATACATTGCCGAAGGATATGAGGTTGCCGCCCTTCACTATCTGATGAAGCCGGTCAAAGAGGAAAAATTGTTTTCAGTGCTGGACCGGGCAGTCGTCAAGCTGGCGGGTAACGAAAAGGTGCTGCATCTGGAGATCGGCGGCGAGATGGTGCGGATACCGGTCTATCAGATTCGGTATGCCGACGTAATGGGAAACTACGTGACCATTCACGCAGCCGATCATTATACCGTCAAAATGACGCTTGGAGAACTGGAAAGTCAGCTGGATGAACGGTTCTGCCGTGCCGGACGTTCACTGATTGTCAATCTTGGGTACATCAGCCGGGTGACCAAGACAGAAATCCGGCTCAGTGACGGTACGGTGCTCCATCTGCCCAGAGGCTGCTACGAAACCATCAATCGTGCCATCATCAACATGGGGTGAATTATGAGACTATTTTCAGCAAGAACAGATAAACGGATTGCGCACTACCAGCAGGAGCTGATCGAAACCCATTACCGGGAAGTCGAGAACATGTACCGGCAGATGCGCGGATGGCGGCACGACTACCGTAACCATATTCAGGTCATGAAGGCATACGCAGCCACAGAAAACTGGGAGGCCATCCGGGAATATCTCGACCAGCTTGACGAAGATCTGACCCATGTTGACCTTGCAGTCAAAACCGGCAACCCAATGACCGATGCAATTCTCAATTCCAAGATATCCCTTGCCAAATCGAGAAAAATCCAGGTGTCAGCCGACGCCCATATTCCAGTCAAACTCAGTTCTCCGGAGATTGACCTGTGCTGTATTCTCGGCAATCTGTTTGACAACGCGATTGAGGCCAGCATGAAACTGCCGGAAGAAGAACGGATGATTCGGGTCTATATGGACATGAAAAATACCCAGCTGTACATCTCCTTCACTAACTTTACCGCTGACAAAAAGCGTCAGAAGGTCGGCGGCAGATTCAAAAGCACCAAAGGCGCCGGACATGGATTCGGACTTGTGCGGATTGATGAGATTGTGAAGCGGTTGGATGGATACATCAGCCGCAACAGTGAAGACGGTGCATTTACAACCGAGATTTTGCTGCCGCAGGTATAAATTTTGCAGTTCGTCACCCCAAAATGACAATTCGTCCCCAGAATCAACCGGGGACGTTTTTTTGTGCTATGATGAGGTCAAGAGGTGAACATCATGAAATCAAAATCAACTGAAAGTCCGCGCTATTCAACCCTGCGCAATACGCTCTGGATGATACAAAACGCCTGGACATATAAAAAATTTGTACTGTTTATCACAGTGGTCATGGCGGCAATCACCGTTTCGAGCAATCTGGTGCAGCTGTATATTGCACCGGTCATTTTGCAGAAGGTGGAAACTTCAGCGCCGCTTGCCCAGCTGCTGACAACCATCATCGGCTTTTCGCTGCTTGTGATGCTGCTGGCAGGATTACAGAACTATTTTACGGAAAATACTGTTTTCAGCCGCAACAGTCTGCGTATGCGCATTGTACGCCAGCTGATGTGGAAACGGCAGACCACATCCTTTCCAAACATCGAAGATTCCAAAAAACTGAGCCTGTTTGACAAAGCACGTCAGGCAATCGACAGCAACTCTGCCCCTTCCGAAGCCATCTGGGAGACACTGACCAAGCTGCTTGGGAATATTGCCGGTTTTATCATTTACCTGTGTCTGTTATCCACATTCAGCCCGGTTTTGCTGGGCGTAATTCTGCTGACCACGGTCGCCGGATTTTTCGTCACCAGAAAAATCAACCAGTGGGGATACCGTCATCGGGACGAAGAAGCTGCCTATTTGCAGAAAATGAACTATATCTGGTTAAAATCCTCACAGCGGGATCTGGGAAAAGATGTCCGAATTTTCGGAATGTTTCCGTGGATGCAGGATGTTTACGAAAGTGCCCGCAGTCTTTTTGAAGGGTTCGTTGCCAGACGGGAAATGGTCTATATCCGGGCAGATATTCTGGATGTGGTGCTGTCATTTGCGCGGAATGGAATTGCTTACCTCTATCTGATTGGACGGACACTGGAACAGGGATTGCCTGCATCTGAGTTTTTGCTGTACTTCTCGGCAGTTGGCGGGTTCACCACATGGGTAACGGGTATCCTGTCGGAAATGTCTACCCTGCATCTCCAGTGTATGGAACTTTCCACCATCCGGGAATGTCTGGATTTACCGGAGCCGTTCCGTTTTGAGGATGGCGAACCACTTGAAGCTAAACCCGGTTTTACTTATGAGTTACGGCTGCACAACGTCCGTTTCCGTTATCCGGGCGCACAGACCGATACCCTGCACTGTGTCAACCTGACCATCCATCCGGGCGAAAAGCTGGCAGTCGTCGGCTTAAACGGTGCAGGCAAGACAACACTTGTCAAACTCCTCTGCGGATTTTACGACCCGACTGAAGGCGAAGTTCTGCTCAATGGTGTGGATATCCGGCAGTATAACCGCAAGGACTACTATCAGCTGTTCACCGCTGTTTTCCAGCAGTTTTCGGTTCTGGAAACGACGCTGGCGGAAAATGTCACCCAGGTCTTTGAAAACAGCGAGGCTCAGTTATCGAAAGCAGAGGAATGTATCCGCAAGGCTGGTCTCTCCCAGAAACTCGACAGTCTTCCCGATGGACTGCAAACCCATATTGGGAAAGAGGTCTTTGAAGATGGCATCGAGCTTTCCGGCGGCGAAATGCAGCGGCTGATGCTGGCGCGTGCCCTCTATAAAGGCGCTCCCATCATGATACTCGACGAACCGACCGCCGCACTTGACCCAATCGCGGAAAATGACCTTTATCTCAAGTACAGTGATATGACATCCGGCTGTACATCGGTCTATATCTCCCACCGGCTGGCTTCTACCCGATTCTGCGACCGGATTATCCTGATGGCAGACGGACAGATTGCGGAAGAAGGCACCCACGATAGCCTGATGGCACTAAACGGGAAATATGCGGAGCTTTACGCCATCCAGAGCAAATATTATAACGAAAAGGGGAGTGAATCTGATGAAGGATAAAAAGATACCCTTTAAAGAACTGGCCAGCCTGCACATCAGGGCTTTCAAAATACTGCGCAAAAAATGCCCGGGACAGTTTGAATCGATTTTCTGCAATGAAGTGCTGTCAGCAGTGATTCCTTATGTAGGCATTTACCTTTCCGCACAGATTCTGAATGAACTGGCAGGTGAGCGCAACCCGGAGACGGTATGGCGGTGGGTATGGATTACCGTACTGGTCACGGCTGTACTAGCGCTGCTGAAAGCGGTCGTCCAGCGCTGGAAGCAATGCCGGGAAGCGTCTTTCTGGTCCAACCTCAATAAACTCTATACCGATAAAATGCTGCAAATGGATTTCTGCGTTCTGGATGAGCAGAAAACCCATGACATGTACTCCCAGATTCGCCAGAATGACAACTGGGGCGGCTGGGGATTCAGTAACCTGCGGCACATCTTCCGTCAGCTGGTCAGCTCTACGGTCAGCATCATCAGTGCAATTATCCTGACCGTCGGTCTGTTTGTCCAAAAAGTACCGGAGGAGTCTCCTTTTGCCTTTTTGAACAGCCCACTCATTTATTTGGGGCTTGCAGTTGTTCTGGTCGTGATTACGTTGACCGCGCCGCGTTTAGCCAACAAGGTGGATGATTATTACCTTGCCTGTTCCGATGAAATCCGATGGGAAAACCGGGTATTTACCTTCTTTTCCTATATCATGCCCAAACGCGACCGTGCTTTGGATACAAGAATTTACAACCAGCAGGACATCTGCCATGACTATCTGCAACTGGACCCCAGTTTTTATAAAATCGCCCGTTATATTGCCGGTCCCGGCGGATTGTACAGTGCACTTTCCGGCATAATTTCCACTTCCTTTACCGGATTTGCCTATCTGTATGTCTGCCTGAAAGCATGGGCAGGTGCATTCGGAGTCGGTTCGGTTACCCAGTATGTCGGCTCCATTACTGCACTGTCAAAAGGTGTCACCAATCTGTTCTGTGCAATGGGTACGATGAAACAAAACGCCGTCTTTTTAAAAGCCTGCTTTGACTTTCTCGACCTGCCCGACCCGATGTATCAGGGCAGCCTGACGACCGAAAAACGCTCTGACCGGAAATATGAAGTAGAGTTCCGTAATGTCTCCTTCCGCTATCCCGGTGCAAAAACCGATTCGCTGCACAACCTTTCACTGAAATTCAAAATCGGAAGCCGGCTTGCGGTTGTGGGAAAAAACGGTTCCGGCAAAACGACTTTTATCAAGCTGCTTTGCCGACTTTATGACCCGACCGAAGGCGAAATCCTGCTGAATGGCATTAACATCCGGAAATACCGGTATGACGACTATCTCAAGATTTTTTCAGTCGTCTTTCAGGACTTTCAGCTGCTCTCGCTGCCACTGGGACAAAATGTCGCGGCTGCAAAGAATTATGACCCGCAGCGTGCAAAAGAATGTCTCGAAATGGCCGGATTTGGTGACCGGCTGGCACGGATGCCGGGCGGACTGGAAACCTGCCTGTATAAAGATTTTTCCAAAGAAGGCGTTGAAGTTTCCGGCGGTGAAGCGCAGAAAATCGCGATTGCCCGTGCGCTGTACAAAGATGCGCCCTTTATCATTCTGGACGAACCGACCGCAGCGCTTGATCCGATCGCCGAAGCGGAAATCTACAGCAAGTTTAATGAGATTATCACCGATAAAACCGCTGTTTACATTTCTCACCGACTTTCCTCCTGCAAGTTCTGCGATGAAATCGCGGTATTTGATGGCGGTACAATTGTCCAGTTCGGAAATCATCAGCAGCTGGTTGCAGATACCGACGGTCTGTATCATCAGCTCTGGATGGCGCAGGCTAAATATTATACCAAACAGCCGGCTGAATAATTCATCCGGACAGTAAAAAAGAGGGGTACGAATGAATCGTATCCCTCTCAGTCTGTCGAGAAACGCAAGTTTAAGCGAAAGCTGAACTTGCGTTTCTTTGCATTTGTGTGAAAAAGAAACCAA
>CALXCO010000042.1 GCA_944386805.1 uncultured Clostridia bacterium | reverse complement strand
TGCTTCTACGATGGAATGGTATCAGCAGGCTGAAGCATTTGAACAGTATGTCACCGGCAAGACCGGCGAGGAAGTTGCTGCAACTGAGCTGACCGATGGCAAAGCAGCCGACGCTGACCTGTCTGCCGGCTGCACCATCACCATTTCCGGCATCCTGTCCAATACCGAAAAGGCGATTGAAGCTGCAAAATAAACTGACGGACGAGGGGGAGGCAAAGGCATTTCCGATAAAGGGAGTGCCACTCCTCCTTGTTTGTTTACAGCCTGAAAGGAGGATGTGCGATGCGGCTGAACAGTAAGAACTGGAAAAGTCGTCTGGCGGCGGGATTGCTGTCCGGAATGATGGTGCTTTCAGCTGGTGGCTGCACCCATCCTCTGGAGCGGTTTACCACCAGTTTCCTGGATGTATTTGATACGGCGTCGACGATTGTCGGTTACGCACCGGATCAGCAGACCTTTAATGAGCAGTCGGGCGCCTATCATGATATGCTGGAACGATACAATCAGCTGTATGATATTTATAATGAGTATGACGGTCTGTCCAACCTCAAAACAATTAATGACAATGCCGGAATTGCACCGGTCGAGGTCGATCAGGAAATTATTGATCTTTTGCAGTTTGGAAAAGAGATGTATGAATTTTCTGACGGACGGGTCAATATTTGTTTTGGCAGCGTGCTGGAAATCTGGCACGATTACCGTGAAGACGGGCTGGCAAATCCTGATGAGGCGGAGCTGCCTCCGCAGGAGCTGCTGGAACAGGCGGCAGAGCATACCGATATCAACGCACTGATTATCGACGAGCAGGCTTCGACGGTCTATCTGGAAGACCCGGAAATGCGGTTGGATGTCGGCGCGATTGCGAAAGGGTATGCGGTTGCACGCGCAACCGAAGCAATTGCAGAGACCGGTATGGAAAACGCTGCATTTTCAATCGGTGGCAATGTTTCGGCCATCGGATGGAAAGAGGGAAAAGAAGGAAATCCGTGGGTGATTGGCCTGGAAAATCCAGACCTGACAGCCGGGGATTATCTGCTGACGGTCAGCATTTCCGACCTGTCGCTGGTAACCAGCGGTAACTATCAGCGCTATTATACAGTTGACGGGAAAAAATACCACCATATAATTGACCCGGACACCCTGATGCCGGCCAATTATATGCAGGCAGTATCGGTGCTGACCACAGATTCCGGGTTTGCGGACGGGCTTTCGACGATGCTGTTTCTGATGCCGGTCGAAGAAGGACTGGAACTGGTTGAGGAAATGGATGGCGTCGAGGCGTTATGGGTAGAAATGGACGGAACGGTTGTAACCAGTTCCGGATTTGATGAATATATCAATGACTAAAGTGAAAAGGAGAGTTCCTATGGCAACCAGCAAAACCAAAAAACGTTTTTCCTGGCTGATCTCACTGGTTGTAATGCTGGCCGCATCGGCAGTTGTGATTCTGGCCAGTGACCGGGTAACTGCCGCGGTTTACGGTCCATATCAGGAGAGCCAGCCGGTTCCGACTGTTGCTTCGATGGAGGAGATGGACATTTCCGCTTATCCTGTTGATGATTATCAGGTTGAAATGGTTCAGACCTGCCTGGATGAGAACGGCGAAATGGTCGGTTATGCGGTCGACACCTGGGAATACGGTTTCAACAGTGAGAAACCGATTCACCTGCGCAGCATCATTTCTGCGGATGGCAAGCTGCTGATTGGGATTGATGTACTGGAACAGCATGAGACCGAATATTACGGTGACCAGATCAGTGAGAGCTGGTACCCCGACCGGTTTGTCGGACGGCTGCTGCCGGTATTGTCGAATACTGAATCGGGACGCGGTTCTCATGTCGACGCAATTTCCGGTGCAACCTATACCAGTAATGCAGTCGTGCGGGCAATCGACAACGCGAGCCGGTTTGTAACCGAACAGCTCGGCTGATGATACAGAGGCAGGCATTGGAAAAAAAGAAAAGTTTTGGCAGACGGGATCTGATTCTGCTGCTGGCTGTGCTGGTCATCGGGTTGATTGGGATTGTAATTCTCTATACCCGGCCTGCGGCTTTAAACGGAGAGGTTGAGGTTGCGGTTGACGGCGAGGTCGTGATGACATTGCCGTTGTCGGAGGATACCGAAGTTACGATTGAAGGCGTGGACGGCGGGGAAAACCTGTTGGTTATTCAGGACGGTACGGCCAAAATTGAGTCTGCTTCCTGTCCGGACGGGATTTGTGTCCGTCATTATGCCATCTCAAGAGACGGTGAAAGCATTATCTGCCTGCCCAACCGGGTGGTTGTGACCATTCGGGGCGGTGAAAAGGGGGATGTGGATGCCGTTGTATAAAAACGACAGAACAGTGCGCATCGTATTGTATGGAATGATGATTGCCCTTGCTTTCGTCTTTTCTTATCTGGAGCATCTGATTCCCCTCAATATCGGGATACCGGGCATCAAACTGGGACTTGGTAATCTGGTGGTCCTGATTGCGCTGTATACATTGGGAACCGGTGGGGCATTCGTGATCGCAGTCGTGCGTATTGTGCTGACCGGACTGACCTTTGGCGGGCTGTTCAGCATGCTGTACAGTCTGGCTGGTGGACTGCTGAGTTTTGTAGTGATGGCGCTGCTGTCGCGCAGCGGACGGCTGCATATTGCAGGTGTCAGCATCTGCGGCGGTGTCATGCACAATATCGGACAGCTGGCTGTTGCAATGCTGGTGCTGGAGACGGTGAATGTCTGGTTTTATCTGCCGGTTCTGCTGATTTCCGGAGCGGTCACCGGAGTGGTGATCGGGATTGTCGGCGGGCTGTTGGTCGAACGTCTGGACAAATACCTGCGTCTGAGGCGGTAAATCCGTTATTTCAATTGAAATTGTAAAACCCCGGTGTACCTGAAAAGTATACCGGGGTTTTGTGCGTAAAGTAAAAATGGGATACAGCAGAATCACTGCTGTATCCCATTTTTAAATAAGTGAACGAAATTATTCGAGGCCTTTGCTCTTGACAATGTAGTTCCAGGAGTCGCGGCACATTTCTTCGATGCCGAGGTGTGCTTCCCATCCAAGGACTTCTTTTGCCTTGCTGGGGTCAGCGTAGCAGGCCGCGATATCGCCTGCACGACGGCCGACAATCTTGTAGTTGACCTTGCGTCCGCTGTACTTTTCAAAAGCATGGACGATCTGCAGGACCGAATAGCCCTGACCGGTGCCGAGGTTGAAAGCATCAGCGCCCTTGTTATTTCTGACCCAGTTGATTGCGCAGAGATGGCCTTTTGCCAGGTCGACAACATGGATATAGTCACGGACGCCGGTTCCATCGGGTGTATCGTAATCGTCACCGAAGATCGACAGGCATTCCAGTTCTCCACAGGCAACTCTTGCGACATAAGGCAGGAGGTTGTTCGGGATACCGTCGGGTTCTTCGCCGATCAGTCCGGAGGGATGCGCACCGATGGGGTTGAAGTAACGGAGCAGAGCGACCGACCAGTCCTTGTCCGGAACACAGAGGTCCTTGAGGATCATTTCGATCATCAGTTTGGTGGAGCCATAGGGGTTAGTCGTCGAGAGGGGGAAATCTTCCCGAATCGGCAGGGAAGCGGGAGAACCGTATACAGTTGCGGAGGAGGAGAAGACGATCTTCTTAACGTTATGGTCCCGCATCTGTTTGCAGAGGACGAGCGTACCGGTCAGGTTGTTGTGATAGTATTCCAGAGGTTTCTGAACACTTTCGCCAACTGCCTTGAGTGCAGCAAAGTGAATGACCGAATCGATGTCAGGGTTTTCATCGAATACCTTTTTAACACCCTGTTCATCCAGCAGATCGACCTCATAGAATCTGAAATCCTTGCCGGTGATTTCGCGGATTTTGTCGAGGACCTGGGGCTTGGAGTTGGAGAAGTTATCGATAATGACGACCTCTTCGCCTGCTCCGAGCAGTTCAACACAAGTGTGAGAGCCGATGAATCCGGCGCCGCCGGTAACCAGTACTGCCATGATAATTCCTTCCTTTCACCGCCGATGTGGCGGAACTGTCTGATGGATTTTTAACCCTGAAACCAGTATATTCCTTTTTGGGGTCTGCGTCAACCATCTGCCGGTAAACTCTTCGTTTACCATCGAGATTTTGCAAGATGAGTAAACTTATCCATAAAATTAAAAAGGACTTTTTTTCAAGAAATCCTGTAAAACTTCACAAAATGTGCTATAATAGGAGAGAAAACCATTGAAAAGGAATGATGAAATGAGGCCGTTTCCTCATCAATATACCCAGATTGGCGACGCGGTCACCTTCGGTACCATCCCGATGGAACGTTTCCAGTCCAGCCTTCTGGCAGTCAGTCTGATTGTCCCGCTGTCCCGTGAGACGGTGACAGAGAACGCGCTGGTGTCGTTGATTCTGGGCAAAAGTACCCGTGATTATCCGACTTACCGCCTGTTTTCCCGCAAGCTGGGATTGCTGTATGGAGCGGTTGCCGGAACCAGCATCCAGAAGCTTGGCGACGAAGAGAGCATTACTTTTGCCGCTTCCGTCATCGATAACAGCCTTGCACTCGGCGGGGAAGATCTGCTGCTGGAAAGCGCAAATCTGCTGCTGTCGATGATTTTTCACCCGTTGATTGAAGATGGAGCATTTGCGCCGGAGACCTTCGCCATCCAGAAAAAATATCTTGCAGACTCGATTCGTGCGGAGATCAATGAAAAACGGCGGTATGCGATCAATCAGACGCTGCGGCTGATGCTGGGAGATGAACCGGCAGGACTGCCGATGTACGGCTTTCTGGAAGATCTGGAAAAACTGACGCCGGAGAGTGCCGCCAAAGCGTACGAACGGATACTGAAGACCTGCCGGGTGGAGATTATTCATGTCGGGACAGGTGATGCAGAGACGGTGCGCCCGTTGTTTGAAAAGGCGTTTGGCGGGCAGTTTATTGCCGGGAGGACGCCCTGTGACCGTCCTCAGCCGCGGAAAATCTCCGCCGGTGCAACGGTCAAAACGGCACAAGATGATTTTGAGGTGGTGCAGTCCAAGCTGTGCATCGGATATCGTGCCGATATCCAGCCGGACAGCCCGATGCTCAATCCGATGCGGATGATGACTGCGATTCTTGGGGGAACGCCGACCTCCAAACTGTTTTTGAATGTACGGGAGAAACAGAGCCTCTGTTATTATTGTGGTGCCAATCTGGACCGGACAAAAGGCGTGATTCTGATTGATTCCGGTGTCCGTCCGGACAATGTTGAAAAGGCAAAAGCGGCTATCTTTGCCGAAGTGGAAGCGATGAAACAGGGCAATTTCACCGATGAGGATATGCGTTTTGCGCTGCTGTCGCTGCAAAACACCTTCCGTTCGGTTGAGGAATCCCCTTTTTCGGTAGAGAGCTATTACCGTGCCCAGAAGGTGTTCGGCATTCAGGAAACACCGGAGGACCAGTGCGTCAAGCTTGCGGCGGTAACCCGTGAAGATATTGTTCGGGCAGCAAACATGATGGAACTGGATACGGTTTATCTGCTCAACGGCACTGCACAGGGAGAGGAGGATGAAGCAGATGAATAAGGAAATTTTCCGGGATGAGAAGCTGAAAGCGTCTTATATCCGATGCCGCCATTCATCCGGCCTGACCATTCTGCTCTATCCGATGGAAGGCTTCTCAACCGCCTATGCACTGTTTGGAACCAACTATGGCTCAGTCGATACCTGTTTTCGTAAGGCAGGAGAGAAAGACTTTACGACGGTTCCGGCTGGCATTGCCCATTATCTTGAACACAAACTTTTTGAGAGTGAGGACGGGGACGCATTCCGGCTGTTTGCGGCGACCGGAGCGGACGCAAATGCTTATACCTCCTTTGACCGGACCTGTTATCTGTTTTCCTGTACTTCCAACTTTGACCAATCGCTGAAAGCGCTGCTGACGTTTGTCCAGCACCCCTATTTTACCGATCAGACGGTACAGAAAGAGCAGGGCATTATTGCCCAGGAAATCCGGATGTATCAGGATTCACCCGGCTGGCGGGTTTTATTTGAGCTGCTGGGCTGTCTTTACGAAAATTCGCCGGTCAAGATTGACATTGCCGGCACGGAAGAAAGCATTGCACAGATTACGCCCGAACTGCTGTATACCTGCTACAACACCTTTTATAATCCGGCCAATATGGTGCTGGCGATTGCCGGCAACTTTGACCCGGATGAAGCACTGCAGATTATTGAAGCGAATCTGGTCGAAAGGGCATCTGTTCAGATTGAGCGCTCTCCCTACCAGGAACGGAAAGAGGCACTCTGTCCGCGTGCTGACCTGACGATGGACGTTGCTCTGCCGCAGTTTTACCTCGGTTTCAAACAGTGTCCGGCTGAAACGGAAGCGGACTTTCTCCGTCAGCAGTTTGAACTGGAGATTTTGCATGAACTGCTGATCGGGTCGACCTCTGCCTGCTACGAAAAACTGCTGCGTGCCGGAATCATCAATTCCACCTTTGGAACCGAAGTCTTTTCGGGACGTGGATTTCTGGTTTCGCTGTTCGGCGGCGAGTCTGAACAGCCGGAAGCGGTCCAGCAGGCACTTTGCGAGGAAATCGACCGGGTTAAACAGGAAGGAATTGACCGGGAAGATTTTCTTGCCTGCAAGAATGCGATTTACGGACGGATGCTGCGGACGCTGCATGATGTAGAAGATGCTGCGACAGCCCTTTTGGGTGCAGAGATGTCCGGACTCGGACTGTTTGAATCAATCGGATTGCTGGCTGCCGTCACACCGGAAGATGTGACCCGTCGGCTGCAAACCGACTTTGATACCGCGTGTATGGCATTGTCTGTCATTCATCCGCGGGGATAAATTAATGTAAGGAAGGTGCATATCTCATGCATACAGTCAGTTTCCCAAAACTTGGACTGGAGTTTAACATCAATCCCAATGCACTGCAAATCGGGAATTTCCGCATCACCTGGTACGGCATCATTATCGCAGTCGGTATTCTGCTTGCGATGCTGATGGCGTTCCGCAATGCCAAACGCTTTGGTGTCAATGCGGACAAACTGGTTGACGTTGTATTGGGCGGCCTGATTGGCGGCGTTGTCGGCGCACGGCTGTACTTTGTCATCTTCTCCTGGGACCAGTATAAGGACAATCTTTCCTCCATCTGGCATACCTGGGAAGGCGGTATGGCAATCTACGGCGGCGTCATTGGTGCGTTCCTGGTCGGGATGATCGTTGCCCGCTGCCATAAGATGCGGGTACTGCCGGTCCTGGATCTGGCGTCACTGGGATTTTTGATCGGACAGGGAGTTGGACGCTGGGGCAACTTTGTCAACGGTGAGGCGTTTGGCTGCAATACCAATCTCCCCTGGGGAATGACCGGCGACCGGATTGTCGCCTACCTGTCGGATACCAGCAATGTTGCGACGCTGACGTCGCTCGGTGTGACGGTTGACCCGAATGCACCGGTACATCCCTGCTTTTTGTATGAATCGCTGTGGTGCCTGTTGGGATTTGTGCTGCTTTATCTGTATGCCAGAAAGCACAGACGGTTTGATGGTGAGATTTTTCTGATGTACCTGGGCTGGTATGGCTTTGAACGGATGATCGTGGAAGGGCTGAGAACCGACTCGCTGCTGATCGGTAAGATTCGTGTTTCCCAGCTGCTGGCCGGATTGCTGTTTGTCGCATGCCTGATCACCTGGCTGGTTGTCCGGAGCAAAATCCGTTCGGCGCATGATGACAATTATCTGCGCTGCTATGTGCTGACCGAACAGTATCAGAAGGATGAAGCAGATTATGCCGCCTATCTGGCGCTGCGTGCCGACAAGGCAAAGTGGAAAGAGGAAAAGGCGCGCATCCGTGCCGAAAAGAAGGCCAAAAAGGATGCGGCAAAAGCAGAAAAAGAGGCTGCAAAGTCTAAGTCAACCGATCAGACGGAAGAAGATTCCACACCGGAAGTTGCTTCCGAGAAATCAGAAGAAACTGTGGAGACTGTCTCTGCATCAGATGAGCCTGCCGGGACTGATACCCAGCCGGAAAACGTGCAGGGAGATACCAAACAGTAAGGAGGCCAAAGCAGATGGCTCAAATTATTGATGGCAAAAAGATTTCTGCTCAGGTGAAAGCGGAAGTCGCCAAAGAGGTTGAAGCATTGTCCCAAAAGGGGATCAGCGTAGGTCTGGCGGTCGTGATCGTGGGGAACAACCCTGCTTCCCGCGTTTACGTCAACAATAAGAAGAAAGCCTGTGCAGTCTGCGGTATTCAGTCGTATGAATATGCGCTGCCGGAAGACACCACCGAACAGCAGCTGCTCGAACTGGTCGATCAGCTCAACCATGATCCGAAAGTCAACGGAATTCTGGTTCAGCTGCCCGTACCGCCCCAGATCGACGATCACAAGATTATTGCGGCGATTGCACCTGAAAAGGACGTCGACGCCTTTACCGAAGGCAACGTTGGCAAAATTATGATTGGCGAATATAACCTGCTGCCCTGTACGCCGGCAGGCTGTCTCGATCTGATTGACTCGACCGGCGTTTCGATTGAAGGAAAGAACTGTGTCGTTATTGGACGGAGCAACATCGTCGGAAAACCGATGGCAATGCTGCTGCTGCATCGCAATGGCACGGTCACCATCTGCCACAGCCGCACCCGCAACCTGCGGGAGATTTGTGCACAGGCGGATATACTGGTTGCCGCAGTCGGCAAAGCGGGGTTTGTCACGGCTGACATGGTCAAGGAAGGCGCGGTTGTCATCGACGTTGGAATGAACCGCAACGCAGAAGGCAAGCTTTGCGGCGACGTTGATTTTGCCGCAGTCGAAAAGAAAGCCGGTTATATTACACCGGTTCCGGGCGGTGTCGGACCGATGACGATTGCAACCCTGATGCGCAATACGGTGACGGCAGCGAAGGAGCAGAACGGTCTTCTGTTATATTCTTAATCGTTACAAAAATACCCTGTTCAGCGGATTAAATCCACTGGACAGGGTATTTATATTATGATCGGGAATCAGCGGATAAACGAGATTGACTGTCATGATGGTCAAAAATCAGGGTTGCTGCATAATCTGTTATAAGCTTTCTATTTATAAGTTAAAAATCTATTCCATTTCTGTGCATACTGAGTCAGGTTGAGATACCTGTTCCTCATTTTTTTATAAATATCTGCCACAATTTTTGGGCAATTCCCGTTTATTTGACAGTTGCATGCCTAAGATAATTTTGCTATAATAATAAAAGTTAAGCAGAACTTATTTATTCATATTGCCAAATAAAGAGTAAGCTTTACACCAAACTATTTTTTAATTTGAAAGGATGAATCCTTATGGTTAATCGTTCCAGCGGCGTTTTGCTGCATATTTCTTCTCTGCCCGGTGAGTACGGGATTGGTTCGTTTGGTAAGGAAGCGGTGGAGTTTGCACGTCTGCTGCATGACTGCGGCTTTTCTTACTGGCAGACACTGCCATTTTTAACGATCGATCAGTATAATTCCCCGTATGCGAGTCTTTCTGCGTTTGCAGGAAACCCGCTGTTCATCGATCTGCCGACGCTGCATAAAGACGGCCTGCTGACCGGTGAGGAGCTGGAGGCAAATAAATACCCGAAACCATATGCAGTAGACTACAAGTGGCTGAGAAAGACACGGGATGGCGTTCTGCGCAAAGCCTACGAACGGATTGACAACAGCCTGAAAGAGAAGATCAAAGCATTTGTCGCAGAAAACGCCGAATGGCTGCCGGATTATGCACTGTATGTTGTGCTGCGCGAGCAGAATGCGCAGAAATGGTGGCCTGACTGGGAGGATAAGGACCTCCGGCTGCATCATCCGGAAGCTGTAGAACGTGCACGGGAAAAATATGCCGATGAGATTTTGTATCAGGAGTTTGTCCAGTACGAGTTTTACACCCAGTGGAAGGCGGTCAAAAAAGAGATCAACGCACTCGGTATCAAGATTATCGGAGATATGCCTTTTTACGTTTCGCAGGACAGTGCTGACGTATGGGGCAACCGGCAGATGTTCCAGCTGGACCTTGCCGGCAAGGCAAAACAGGTTTCCGGCTGTCCGCCCGACTATTTCGCAAAGGACGGCCAGTTCTGGGGTCAGCCGATTTACGACTGGGAGTATCTGAAAGCGCATGACTACAGCTGGTGGATGAAGCGGCTGGGATTTTCGCTGCAATGTTATGATATGGTGCGGATTGACCATTTCCGTGCATTTTCGTCTTACTGGTCGATTCCCGGTGACGCAAAGACAGCACGGGAAGGGAAATGGGTCAAAGGCGCCGGGATGGACTTCTTCAACCGGGTCAAAACCATTTTCGGCGACAATGCGCCGATTATCGCGGAAGACCTCGGCCAGATTGACGATGGTGTCATCAAACTGATTGCCGACACCGGACTGCCGGGAATGCGGGTCATGCAGTTTGCGTTTTTGGATGACTATGACAACCTTCATCTGCCCCACAACATTCCCCGCAATGCGATTGCCTATACTGGGACCCATGACAACGATACCGCATTTGGATGGCTGTACAGCGTATCTCCTGAGATTCGGCAGCGCGCGATGCGTTATTGCGGATTTGAGGGTGACAACTGGAACGAAGGCGGCTATAAAGCACCGGCAGTCCGTGCGATGATTCGGACCCTGTGGGCCAGCCCTGCGATGCTGTCAATCGTTCCGATTCAGGATCTGTGTGGTTTTGGCGGAGACTGCAAGATGAACCAGCCGGGTGTACCGGAGGGCAACTGGGCGTTCCGGATTACGAAAGATTCACTGAACCAGATGGACGCCAAATGGATTAAAGAACTGAATCGTACTTTTTACCGCAGTTCGAATTGATTGAATAACTGAAAGAAGCCGCACAGCTGCCGGAGTATTCCGAAAGTTGTGCGGCTTTTGCGCAGACAGAAAACAGAACATCCCCCGTTCCCTTATTGGCAGGCAGGGAACGGGGGATGGCAGGCATACTGGTTAAATGCTTATTGATCAGATAGATTCGGATAGAAGCTGCCGCCTCCACCATAACTGGAACTGCCGCTTGCAACAGAAGCATCCAGTTCACCGATATCCAGCTGATATTCCACACCGCTGGTTGTTTCCACACTGGCCGACAGGTCAAATACCTGTCCATTTTCAACCTCCGGGAGCGGTGCCGTATAATAGATGTAATACAGACCACTAGAAGAATTGCTGCTGTCGGCAGACGATTCAGGAATTCGGTTTGAATCGGATGGGAGGCCGGAAGCGTCAGGAATCCGCTTGCCGTCAAGGGTCATTTCGATCACCTGAGAACTGGTTTCATCGCTGATATTCAGCCAGACATGTTTCAGATCATCCGGCAGCGTCAGCACGCAGTCTCCGGCAGGCAAAAAGCCGACATTTACATAAGTACCGTCTTTTCCGGTCGCGAAGTCAAAGGAATAATACAGTTCAAAATACTGGGTTGTGGAAAAGCTGCCCAGCGTTTCCAGCCGTCTGGTACCGTCCATACTTTCGATGGTGACGACCGGCATGACATCTCCTGCAAAGACCGGCAGGTAGATTTGTGCTGTAAAGCTGCCGTCCTCTTCGGTTGCCTCCACCGACGTATCCAGCACCGAAACCGTGACAACATCTCCCGGACGCAGTTCACGTGGGCTGACCGATACGGAAATAACCAGCTGACTGGTTCCCTCCAGCTGGACATCGACCCGTGACTGGGCAAGCAGACTGCTGCTTTCGGAAACCTGCTGGGAAAGGGAATCGATTTGCTGGTCCAGCTGGTCGAAGGAAGCGTCCAGTTGGTTTGCCGCATTGCCAAGGTTCAGCACCCGGCTTCTCAGCTCGCCGAGCTGCCCCAGGATCATCAGATTCAGAGCCACGCTGACTGCCAGCAGGATACCACCTCCGACAATAACGATTTTGCGGTGATTTGCATTCATGGATATCCGTTCCTTTCATCGGCGGGCTGGACGGTTCAGGACAGAAAATCAGCCTTTGAGCCGGATGACGTTCCAGGAATAAGGAGCAAGCTCAGAAACAGCTTCATTTCCACTGACAGTTGTTTTGCCATCGGAATGGGGGACAACGTTGTCCGGATGAGCAGCGCTGTTTTCCGCCTTCAGATCATAACCCTGCATCGTCAGGTGTTCCAGCACAGAGAGCGTGCCGAAGCCATTGAGTGCGGTCGACAGCTGCATCGGCTGGTCAGATTTATTGACTGCGAAGATGGTCAGTTCTTTTGCTTCGTCGTTCCAGACCGCAGCTGTTTCAAGGCAGGGGACCGAACGACCGGAAGTTGTGGTATAGCAGTCACAGCTGGTCTTGACCTCAAGCGAGAGACCACGGCCATAACGGCTGGCATGCAGATACGGGTAGAAGATGGTCTGTGCCCATGCAGCGCCGCCATTTTCGGTCATAATCGGCGCGATGACATTGACCAGCTGGGCGATACAGGCCATCTTAACGCGGTCAGCATTGCGCAGCAGCGTCATCAGCAGGCAACCGACCACCAGTGCGTCTTCGAAGTTATAGATATCTTCCAGCTGGGGCGGTGCAATCTGCCAGGGCTTCAAAGCCGCGTCTGCGTCGTTGGAGTGGTACCATACGTTCCATTCATCGACCGACAGATTGATCGTCTTATTGGAATGTTTTTTAGCCTTAACACTGTCACAGATCGCCGCGACCGATTTGATAAAGGTATCGAAGTCAAGGCTGCTTGCGAGGAATTCTCCGATATTATCGGCGGTATTGTTGTAGTAGCTGTGGAGCGAGATGTAATCAACATAATCGTAGCAGTTTTCCAGAACAGTCCGTTCCCATTCCCCAAAGGTAGGCATGGTCAGGCTGGAACTGCCGCAGGCGACCAGTTCGATTTCCGGGTCAATTGTTTTCAGCAGCTTGCCGGTCTCGCAGGCAATCCGTCCGTATTCCTGCGCGGTTTTTCCGCAAATCTGCCAGGGACCGTCCATCTCATTGCCCAGGCACCAGGTTTTGATGTTAAACGGTTCTTCGAAGCCGTTTTTCCGACGCATATCGGAATAATAGGTGCCGCCGGGGAAGTTGCAGTATTCCAGCAGATTGCGGGCCTCATCCGGTCCACGGGTGCCGAGGTTGACAGCCATCATCACGTCGGTATTGGCCTTTTTTGCCCAGCTCTGGAATTCATCGATGCCGACCTGGTTGGTTTCGATGGTTTTCCACGCCAGTTCCAGCTTACGCGGACGTTTATCTTTGGGACCGGTGCCATCTTCCCAGTTATAGCCGGACACAAAGTTGCCGCCGGGATAACGTACAATCGGAACATCCAGTTCGCGGATCAGTTTGAGGACGTCGCCGCGGAATCCTTCTTCATCCGCCGTAGGATGTTCAGGCTCATAGATGCCGCCATAGACAGCACGGCCCAGGTGTTCAATAAACGAGCCAAATATTCGTTTATCAACGGGAGAGATGACATTTTCCCGATACAGGTGAAGCGTTGCTTTCATGCACAAACCTTCTTTCACATATTTTGTACAGCAGGGAAAAACCGGGTCAGACACTCAGATTTTGGAAAGTGCCTGACCATCGGATGCAAACAGTACGACAGCGTACTGTTTATTCAACTTCTTCGCCGTTGATCAGCACGACATCGGGTGCAACGGCAATGTCAAAGCAGCTGCCGGGCATGACAACCAGGTCGGCGTCTTTTCCGACTTCAATGCTGCCAACCCGGTCGGCGATACCGATATGTTTTGCCGGGTTGATGGTGATCGCCTGAAGTGCGGCAAACTCTTCCATACCGGATTTGATTGCCAGTTCGGCACAGAGGGGCAGGTACTGCTGCGGGATAACCGGAGCATCGGTGATAATCGAGACCTGACCGCCAGCTTTTGCAAGGATACCGGGAGTTGCGAAGGTCTTGTTGCGCAGCTCAAATTTGGAAGCATGGGTGAGGGAAGGGCCGACCGCCATCGGCAGGTTTTCTTCCATCAGCTCGTCAACGATCAGATGGCCTTCGGTGACATGTTCCAGTGTCAGACGGAGGTTGAATTCTTTTGCAATACGGATTGCGGTGAAGATATCGTCCGCACGATGTGCATGAGCCTTGAGCGGGATTTCCCGGTGGATAACCGGCAGCATTGCTTCCAGTTTAAAATCAAATTTCGGCTTCTTGGACTCATCGTCACCGGCAGCCTGCAATTTATGGTCATATTCCAGCGTTTTCAGAATCAGTTCGCGCAGTTTTGCAGCCGTGGACATACGGGAATAGTTGTTGACATCCTTATAGCATCTCTTGGGGTTTTCACCGAAAGCGCATTTCATTGCGACACGGTCGTTGATGACCATTTTGTCAACCCGTTTGCCGACCGTCTTAATCGCCATGAAGGTACCGCCGACAACGTTGGCAGAGCCGGGACCGGTGCAGACGGTGGTGACACCAGCAGCCGCAGCTTCATGCAGAGCCGGGTCCATCGGATAAAAGCCGTCGATAGCACGGAGCTGAGGGGTGAGGATATCGGTCATTTCATTGCAGTCATTGCCCTCAAAGCCGATACCGCTGCCCTGCATACCGAGGTGAGAATGTGCGTCGACAAAGCCAGGGTAGACGTGTTTGCCGGCAGCGTCGATGACAGCAGCACCATCAGCGGACAGGTTTTCCCCGATAGCGGCGATTTTCCCATTCTGGATGAGGATATCAGCCTTGTAGGGTTCCTGATGAATTGCGTCAAAAATCAATCCGTTCTTTACAATTTTGTCCATTTTATCTTATCCTTTCTTTATGGATTCACAATTGAATAGCTGAAGAATTCACACAGCAACCGGGAGCCCTCATCGGTTTCTTCGGGAAGCAGGGCACGGGCGACACGGTTTTCGACGCCATCGTCGCTGATCAGAATTGCATAATCGCCGTCCAGTTTTTGCACGGTATAATATGTAGGTTCCATTCTATATCTCCTTTTTGCCAAATGAAAAAAGACAGCAATATCATTTATATTATAGCACGTCTTTTCGCTTCGTCAACAGTTTTCTGTCCAAATCGACTATTTTTCCTGATTAAACCAGAACTTATCCGTGCATACTAATCAGTATCTTGAAAGGATGGGTGAAGATGAATCAGGAGATGCCGCTTACATTCAGCCAGATGCGCAAACATCTGGATCAGGTTTTGCGGGTGGAGAGCAGTTTTGATATGCTGGCGCGGCCGTTGGAAATTGCAGGAAAGGAAGCCCGGCTTTACTATATCAATGGTTTTATCCGAAGCGAGATCATGGAAGAAGTGCTTGCCTTTTTACTGCGGCTGCAGGACGGACAGACCGGGAAGACGGCCGCGGAATTTATCGAGCGCAATATCAGCAATATCGATGCACAGCAGGAGACCGACTACGAGAAGATTGTCACCGGAGTTTTATCCGGGAAACTCTGCCTGATCAGCGAATATTTTACCGGAGCGGTGATGATCGAAGCACGGAATTATCCGGCACGAGGGGTTCAGGAGCCGGACGATGACCGTGCATTGCGGGGGTCACGGGACAGTTTTGTCGAGACGATTATCTGCAATACTGCCCTGATACGGCGACGGATTCGGGACCCGAAACTGACGATGGAGGCCATTCAGATCGGCAAAACCAGCCGGACAGATGTTGTACTCTGCTATATCGAAGGACGGGCTGACGAAAAGTATCTGAAGAACCTGCGCAGTCAGCTGTCCAAAATCGACACCGACGCGCTGACCCTTGGACAGCAGAGCCTTGCTGAACGACTGGTTCATTCAGGGTTCAACCCGTTTCCACGGTTTCGGTATACCGAACGTCCTGATTCGGCCGCTGCATCAGTGCTGGAGGGGAGTGTACTGGTTATGGTGGATACCTCACCGGCCGTTATGATTCTTCCGGTCAGTTTTTTTCAGTACAGCCAGGACGTCAACGACTTCTATTTTCCGCCGGTTGTCGGGAGTTATCTGCGGCTGGTACGGTTGTCAACCGTTTTTGTCACACTGTTTTTTACGCCGTTATGGTATCTGCTGACTTTGCATCCTGACTGGCTGCCGCCGTCGCTGGCGTTTATTAATCCGGACGATCCGGGACCAATCCCACTGTTTTTGCAGATTTTGCTGGTAGAAGTCGTGCTGGACAGCCTGAAACTGGCTTCCCTCAACACGCCGAACTCACTTTCCCAGTCATTGAGCGTCATTGGCGGGCTGATACTGGGGGATTTTGCGATACAGGTCGGCTGGATGACGCCGGAGATTGTGCTGTATATGGCATTTGTATCGATTGCAAATTTTGCCCAGCCGAGCTATGAACTGGGGTATGCTCTGAAACTCTGGAGGATGCTATTGGTCATTCTGGTTGCGATTGCGGATGTCTGGGGACTGATCGGTGGAATCATCTGGATGGCTGTTACGGTCGCAACGACCAAAACAGTGGGGCAGACCAGCTACCTGTATCCGCTTATTCCCTTTGATGGCCGGGCGATGCTGCGCTTGCTGCTGCGGCTGCCGGACGACCGTCCACGGATGAAGAAGCGGAAAAAACAATAAAAAAATACTTTCCTTTTCATCAGTGCATATAAAAAGGCCAGCCGTCCTGTGAAACAGGATGACTGGCCTTGCACAATCAAATAAAAAACAGGCCGCTTGATGAAGCAGCCTGGGAAAATTCGTCAGTTAACAGGAAGCAGTTCCTGTTATACTATTTTGTCTGTACCAATCAGGCACGGTTTACGACACGGATCGATTCAACGCCATCCGGCATCGCGCCGCCGCAGCGAAGCGCGTTGATACATTTGGCATCCAGAAAAGATTTGCGGTCTTCCGGCAAGCTCTTATCTGTATATTCGATCACATATTCGACGACCTTACTTCTCTTCATTTTTTCATTTACACTCATCACACATTCTCCTTTCCAATCTTCCGGGCATGGAAAAGCAAAGACTTTTCTTGCACACCACGACAATCGACTTATCAACATGAGAATTCCAGTTCATGGTGCACACACCCTTTCGAAGTCCAATTTTCTGAAACCGGAAAATTCCCAAACAGAGGATTACCAAGTCTGCGCATTCGCTCCAGTTTCATTGTTATCAGTATAGCACAGAAAGGAAACTTTGTCAATACCTACAAAGAATAAGAATTAGTGCAGGGATAAAATTGTCGAAAAAGGCAGGTAATGGATATGTAAATTTTTTATGTACAAATTTTTATTGGTTTACTTTCCCCTTGATAGAGATGACAGTGACCACCATCGGGATATTTTTTCCGGACATTTCAAGCGCTTTCCGAACCATTACAACAAAACCACCGCAGCAGGGGACATCCATACGGATAACATGAATGGAGCGGACATTGTTACGTGTCAGGATTTTCGCGAGCTGTTCACTGTAATCGTAGTTATCCAGCTTGGTGCAGGCGATCAGGACGGTACGTCCGGTCGTGAAGCGACGGAAATCGCCGTGGGTAAAAGCGGTGCAGTCGGCAGCGATAACCAGATCACATCCATTAAAATAAGGTGCGCTGACCGGGACCTGGCGTAGTTTTATCGGCCAGTTGACGACAGCGGGGTTATCGCCGCTGATTCTTTCTGCGAGGCGTTGCTGAGCGGCAGCCTGATTAAACGGAGCAACATCCAGTTCTTCCATTGTAATAGCCTTACATGGACAGGCAGGAACGCAGTCGCCGCAGCCATTGCAATATTCTTCGCGAATCAGTTTGGCTTTCAGTCCGGATACAATAATGGCGCCATTTGGGCAGGAACCGGTGCAAAGGCCGCAACCGGTGCAGAGTGACTCATTTATACGAATAATATTTCGAATCATCTGATAGCACATTCCTTCCTTGGTGAAAATATTATTAAAAACAGACAATCACATACGTCGAAAAGTATAAATATAGTATAACTCATTTTTGTAAAAAAATCCAGCAAAATATATTGCGAAAAAGTGCTTGACAAACCGGGAAGGATTTGCTATAATATAAAAGCTGTCAACGCAAGACAGAAATTGAATAGTTTGGAGAAGTCGCCTAGCTTGGTTTATGGCGCACGACTGGAACTCGTGTATGGGTTAATAGCTCATCGAGGGTTCGAATCCCTCCTTCTCCGCCAAAGAGATGGTACCATGTTTCGATATGGTACCATTTCTGTTTTGTTGTATTGGTTTCGAGAGGGATTCGAACGGGAGCGGTACTGAATGACAGTCCGGTGGACTGTCAGAGCCGCGACCTGGCCCGTCCGCAGGCGGGTCGAACCCTCCTTCTCCGCCAAAGAGATGGTATCATGTTTCGATATGGTACCATCTTTGTTTTGCTGCATAGGGTTTCGAGAGGGATTCGAACGGGAGCGGTAGTGAAAGACAATCTGATAGATTGTCTAGCCGCTGACCTGACCCGCAGCAGGCCCGTAATGCGGCGTGTGCCGCATTACGTAGTTGACCCCTCCTTCTCCGCCAAAGAAATGGTACCATGTTTCGATATGGACCATTTTTGTTTTTCTAATTTTTACGGCAAGCTGATGACTGTAATCAGAATTTGAATAAGCTGAAAAGGCTATT
>CALXCO010000041.1 GCA_944386805.1 uncultured Clostridia bacterium | reverse complement strand
GGCGGTCAGCTGGGGCGAGGGGAGCTGGTCGCTGACCAGAATATCCACCTCATCCAGTCCGCCGATACGATAAAGGCATTTTTTCTCAAACTTGCTGGAATCGCAGAGCAGGACCCGTTTTTCCGCTCCGTGCAGCATCTGCCGTTTGATAGCACCCTGTTCAAAGGTACTTTCAGTAATGCCGCTCCCGCTCAAACCCCCACAGGAGATAAAGCAGTACCCTGGATTCAGTCCGGACAAGTAGTTCAGCGTATCGGCGCCGTACAGCGAGCCGGAATTCGGACGCACCGTCCCACACGCGATAATCACCCGAAGGTCGGGATTTTCCGCCAATAGCAGCGCATTGCGCAGACCATTGGTGATGACGGTCAGGTCGGAGAAGTTGGAAAAGTGGGGAATCATTGCTCCGGCGGTCGAACTGGAGTCGAGAAAGAGGGAGCTTGCGTTTTGTAAAAGTCCGGCGGCCAGTTCACCGATAACCTTTTTCTGACGGCGGTTTTCCTGTTCACGGACTCGTGCGGAAGCTTCGTCTCCACTGGACTCAAACAGCACTGCGCCGCCATGGGAGCGCCGTATCAGCCCGGCATTTTCCAGTTCGGCCAGATCACGCCGAATCGTCGACCCAGAGGCGAACAGGGTTTCCGACAGTTCATTGACGGTGACGGATTTTTTCTGCCGGAGGATATTCATAATTTCTTCCTGGCGTTGGAGTGTCAGCATAGCAGTCTCCTTTCCAGACAATTTTTCAAATGCTGTCCTGTATTTTTTGCACATGGATGCGCTTTTATGATTATATTATGGCGCATATCTGCTCATTTGTCAAGTTTATGAGCAAATATAGACAGAAATGAAAAAATATGTTACACTGATACCAGTAAGTCGGACGATGAATCCGAGCATAGCAAACAGGTTGACGAAAGGATGGAATAAGGTTGAAACGGATACTGGCTTTTGACTTTGGCGCGTCGAGCGGGCGCGCAATGCTGGCTGTGTTTCAGGACGGAAAAATCACAACAGAGGAGATTCACCGCTTTTCCAATGACCCGGTTCCTGTAAATGGCGTACTGTATTGGGATGTCCTGCGGCTGTATCATGAGATCAGAACGGCGATCACCCTTGCGGTCAACCGGGGCGGATTTGACGCAATCGGAATTGATACCTGGGGCGTTGACTTCGGGCTGCTGGATGCGAAGGGAAACCTGCTGGGCAACCCGGTGCATTACCGTGACCCGCGGACCAATCCGATACCGGATGAGGTCTTTAAACTGGTTCCCAAAGAGGAAATCTACCGGCATACCGGAATTCAGTTTATGCACTTTAATACAATTTATCAGTTATATTATCTTGTCACCCGCGAACCGGAAATGCTTGCACGGTGTGAGACGATGCTCCAGATTCCCGACTTGTTTGCCTACTTCCTGATCGGCGTACGCAAAGGGGAGCGGACCAACGCATCGACCACCAATTTGTATAATCCGATGACCAAGGATTGGGACCGGGAGCTGTGCGGCAAACTCGGCATTCCCGAACGGATTCTGCCGGAACTGATCGATGCCGGTGAAAGCTATGGAACCCTGCGTCCGGAGCTGTGCGAGGAGCTGGGCTGCCAGCCGGTACCGGTGATTGCGGTCGGGACACACGACACGGCTTCGGCGGTCGTTAGCGCTCCGGCTACAGAAAAAGATTTTGTATACATTAGCTGCGGCACCTGGAGCCTGTTCGGTACCGAAAACGACCGGCCGGTTATCAATGAAGAAAGTGCCGAAGCAAACTTTACCAATGAAGGCGGCTATGGCGGTACCATCCGGTTCCTGAAAAACATCATGGGCCTTTGGCTGATTCAGGAGTCCCGCCGTCAGTGGAAACGGGAAGGGGAGGACGTCTCCTTCAACCAGCTGGAACAGGAAGCGCTGGCCAGCGAGCCGTTTTGCAGCTTCATCGATGTAGACCACCCCTATTTTGAAAGTCCCGGCAATCTTCCCGGAAACGTTGTGCGTTACTGCCGCGAAACCGGTCAGAAGGTGCCGCAGACACGCGGGGAGATCATGCGCTGCATCTACCAGAGCCTTGCGATGAAATACCGCTATACCTTTGAAAACCTCCAGCGGCTGACCGGAAGAAAGTATCATGCGATTCATATTCTGGGCGGCGGCATTAAAGACGGCCTGCTCTGCCGGATGACGGCAGCGGCCTGTGGCGTCGAAGTACTGGCGGGACCTGCCGAAGCAACTGTCACCGGCAATATTGCGGTACAGCTGATTAACTTGGGCGAGATTCAAGACCTCTGGCAGGCGAGAAAGGTCATCCGGGATTCCGTCCCGGTCACCAGCTATCATCCGGAAAAACCGGAGGAGTGGGACGCCCACTATCAACAGTATTTAAAAGCAATCGGGAAATGATATACGGGAGAATTGTGGGATGATTCCGTGATTTCCGGCTTTTAGATAAGCAAAGAGCGCTGCCTTTTCCGCAGTTTTTGTGGGATTCGGCGGGAAAGGCCAGGCGTTTGTTGCTGTATACAACCGATGGATACTAACGTCTTTTGGACGTGAATAAACAGTTTACAGACAGAAAGGACAAGGGCATATGAACGAATCCAGCATTCTGAAAGCATATGAGCTCGCAAAAGAAACCTATGCCGAAATCGGTATTGATACCGATGCGGTGCTTGAGACGCTGAAAAAGGTACCGATTTCCCTGCACTGCTGGCAGGGCGACGACGTTATCGGCTTTGACTCGAAGGGTCAGGGCGCACTTTCCGGCGGTATCCAGACGACCGGCAACTATCCCGGCAAAGCGAGAAATCCGCAGGAACTGATGCAGGATCTCGACAAGGTTATGTCGCTGATTCCCGGCACGCCGAAGATGAACCTTCATGCCAGCTACGCGATTTTTGATGAAGAAAACGGCGGCTGGGTTGACCGTGACCAGCTGGAACCCAAGCACTTTAAAAAATGGGTCGATTATTGCAAGGAACGTGGACTGGGCTGTGACTTCAACCCCACCTTCTTTGGTCATCCGATGTGCGACCCGCTGACCCTGTCTTCTCCCAACGAAGAGACCAGAAAGTTCTGGGTTGAGCACGGCAAGAGATGTGTCCGTATCTCCCAGTACCTTGCCGAAGAACTCGGCCAGCCCTGTGTCATGAACATCTGGACCGGCGATGGTTACAAGGATATCCCTGCTGACCGTATGGGACCGCGTATGCGCTATAAACAGTCATTTGATGAGATGTTGTCCGAGCCGTTTGATAAAACGATGGTCTACCCCTGTGCAGAATCGAAAGTCTTTGGTATCGGCGTTGAGAGCTACACCGTCGGTTCTGCCGAATGGTGCCTGAAATATGCTTCCAGCCGTGACGACTGCATCACCCTGATGGACAACGGCCACTATCATCCGACTGAGGTTGTCAGCGATAAGATTTCTTCGATTCTGACCTTTGACCAGAAGATGGCACTGCACATCACCCGTCCTGTCCGCTGGGACTCCGACCATGTCGTCGCATATGACGATGAGACCCGCGAAATCTTCAAGGAGATTGTCCGCTGCAACGCACTGGACCGGGTATTTATCGCGCTGGACTACTTTGACGCTTCGATCAACCGTATCGGCGCATGGGTCACAGGTTTCCGCAATGCTGAAAAAGCGCTGCTGTTTGCGCTGCTCCAGCCGTATCAGGAACTGAAGAAATTGCAGGACGAAAGCCGCTTCTCCGAACTGATGATGCGCCAGGAAGAACTCAAGACCTACCCGATGGGCGCTGTCTGGGATTACTACTGCCTGAAAGAGGGCGTTCCTGTCCGCGAAGACTGGTTCAAGGAAGTCGTAAAGTACGAGGAAGAAGTCCTCTCCAAACGTGGCTGATTGAGAATAATTGAGCCGGAAAGCGGAGGTTTTTCCCGCTTTCCGAATCATCGAAAGGAAGTATTTGTATCATGAAAGATATCCTGACTGCCCCCTTTATGACCGAGGTCCGCAAGCTGCTCCAGAATATGTACCGCCTTGGCTGGGATGAACGCAACGGCGGCAACCTGTCCTATATCCTGAAAGAAGAGGAACTGACCCCTTATCTGGATGTCAACAAGGTCATCCGTAAAATCCCGACCAACTTTGACGCAGCTCCTCTTGCAGGCCGTTACTTTATCGTCACCGGCACCGGCAAGTATTTCAAGAACGTCTATGATGACCCTGAAAACAACCTCGGCATCATGCGTGTTTCGGCTGACGGCAGCGAAGTAGAACTGCTGTGGGGTTATGCAGATGGCGGTCGTCCGACTTCCGAGCTGCCCGCTCATTTCCGCAGCCATATTTCCCGTCTGTCGGTCGACCCGGAACACCGTGTCGTCCTGCATACCCACTGCACCAACGTCATCGCGATGACCTTTGTTCATTCGCTGGACGAGCGGGAGTTCACCCGCACCCTCTGGCAGATGTGCACCGAATGTTTGGTTGTATTCCCGGACGGCGTCGGCGTACTGCCCTGGATGCTGTGCGGCAACGACGAGATCGGCATTGCGACGGCTGAAAAGATGAAAGAATTCCGTCTGTGTGTCTGGGGCATGCACGGCATCTTCGGCACCGGCAAGACGATTGATGAAGCGTTCGGCCTGATTGAGACGGTTGAAAAGGCTGCTGAAATCTACATCAAGATCATGAACAAGCCCATTTTGCAGACCATCACCGACGAACAGCTCTGGATTCTGGCGAAGGCTTTCGGTGTAACTCCCAGAGCAGGATATCTTGCGGAATAAGCAGATGGTGAGCTGAATATAAATTTGTCTCTCTTTCATCGAAGCGGCGTTCTCACCAGAGTGGGGCGCCGCTTTGCCCATATTATACAGCAGAAAGGAAGGATTTAAATGGCAGACGAAAAGGCAATGGAATTTTTTAAATCACTGACAAAAGAACGGTTTGAAAGCTGGGAAAAGATGTTTGACCAGCTGTCGGCACGGGACGGGATGGAAATTGTCGATTTGTGGGACGGAGACTGTCCCGGTTTTGACCCGGAAAAAGGGCAGAAGTCTCCGCGGCTTGCCGTCTATCCGCCGCATGAAGGCAACCCTGTGGGGAGCCTGATTATCTGTGCAGGCGGAGCGCATATGTTCAAGAGTTATAACGAAGCGATGCCGGTCGCTGATTATTTTTATGCCAAGGGATTCCATACCGCAATTCTCGACTACCGTGTAAACCCGTATACCGAGGAGGATTCCTGCAACGATGGCTGCCGTGCAATCCGGTACCTGCGCGCCAATGCTGGAAAATATAACATCCTGCCCGATCATATTGCAATCGGCGGCTTTTCAGCAGGTGGTATGCTGACCGGTCAGGTCGCGACCCATTTTGACTACGGCAATCCGCAGTCCGATGACCCGGTTGAACAGGTCTCGTCCCGTCCGGATGCTGCACTGGAACTGTACGGCAGCTTCGATCAGTCGGTCTGTGTCAGTAATTTTCTGGGCTACAGTCCGGAAAAACAGCGTGAGGCGGCTAAAATGTCCCCGACCTGCAATCTGCGTCCCGATTGTCCGCCATTTTTCCTGATGGAAACGCTGTTTGACGACCCGCGCACGATCACCGGCTTTGCCGGCGCACTGGCGAATTTCGGCATTCCGTTTGCACTGCACCTGTTCCACAGCGGCAGCCATGGCAACGGACTTTATGATGGTCAATATGAAGTAGAGGATAACCCGCACACCGCCAAATGGGCAGACCTGGCCTGTGACTGGCTGGAAGATCTGGGCTTCCGTTCTGCAAAATAAAACAACAGGTTTTCCGGGTGAAGAAACCAGATGGATTTGCTGAATTTTGAAGGTGTACTGCCGCCTGAGCAAATCGGTACGGGTTTTTTCGCCCGGATTTTTGTCTTGCCGATTATGGGTAATTATGGTATAATATGAAATTGAAATGAGGTGACAGGATGATTCGGATGATCACGTCCGATATGGATGGGACATTGCTGACCGGTGGCAAATGGGACGAACGGCGGCTTCCGCTGGACTTTGAAGAAGTATTGGGACGGCTGGAACAGGCGGGAATCCATTTTCTGGCGGCAAGCGGACGCACTTATCCGTCGGTTCGCGCCAATTTCGGCAAACTGGCGGACCGGGTGGATTACATCTGCGACAACGGCGGCTGTCTGGTCTGTGACGGAAAGGTGGTCCATGTCGAACAGATCGTTCCGGAGCTGGCGGAAAAACTGCACCAGCTGGTGCAGAGTCAGCGGCTTGGCCAGTTTTCCTGTTGCTCCGAAAAGGGGACCTATCTGCTGGGAGGAACCTCGTGGCTGGGTTCGGTGCGGGAACAGCAATGGATTTATCAGCTCACGGATGTTTATGCACTCACCGAGCCAATTTCCAAAATGACAGTTCGTCTTTCGCCGGGACTGGATGTTTTTGCCGTGCGTAAACAGCTGGAGGATGCGCTGGGCGACGGGCTGAATTTTGTTGTTTCCAGTCCGTGGATTCTGGATGTCATGAAGCGCGGCGTGGACAAGGGGAGCGGCCTGCGGTATTTTCAGAAGCTGTGGGGAATTGACCGGGAGGAATGTATGTCTTTCGGCGATCAATATAACGATTTCGGGCAGTTTGAAGCGAGCGGGTGGTCGTTTGCGATGGCGAATGCTGCCGACGAAATCAAGGCAAAAGCCCGCTTTGTCGCAGAGTCAAATGAAAAAGATGGTGTTACGCGGGCAATTCGTGCCTGTGTTTTTGGGGAACGGTAAAACCTGCCGGATAAACGGCAGGTTTTCGGATGGATTTTCCGTGCTCGTGAACATACAAACCTGATACCAATCAATAAGAAAAAGGAGTTTGATTATCATGCTGGAAAAGTTGAAAGAAGAAGTCTGCAAGGCAAATCTTCTGCTGCCTGCACATGGACTGGTGACCTTCACCTGGGGCAATGTCAGCGGCATTGACCGGGAACAGGGTCTGGTTGTCATCAAGCCGTCGGGGGTTGCCTATGAAGGGATGAAACCGTCGGATATGGTTGTTGTCGACCTTGCGACCGGCAAGACGGTCGAAGGTGACCTGAATCCTTCGTCGGATACACCGACCCATCTGGAACTCTACCGCAACTTCCCGAATATCAAGGGCGTTGTCCATACCCATTCCCGCTGGGCGACGATTTTTGCTCAGTCGCTGCGCGGAATTCCGGCATACGGCACGACACAGGGAGACTATTTTTACGGTGAGATTCCCTGCACCCGTCTGATGACGCCCGAAGAAATTGGCGGCGAATATGAGCTGAATACCGGCAAAGTGATTGTCGAGACTTTTGCGGGACGCAATCCTGACGACATGCCGGCCGTTCTGGTGGCAAGCCACGGACCGTTTACCTGGGGCAGTTCTCCTGAAAATGCGGTGCACAACGCGGTCGTCCTGGAAGAGGTTGCAATGATGGCACTGCATACCGAAATGCTGGGCAACCACAAGCCGATGCAGCAGGAACTTCTCGATAAACATTACCTGCGCAAACATGGCGCAAACGCCTATTACGGACAGAAAAAATAATCACGCTGCCTGTTAAGACCTCTGCCCTTTATCTGTGTTTTGGATAGAGGGCAGGGGTTTTTGATGTTTGCTGTTGATTTTGCCGGATAACGGCTTGCACTTTTTGTTCTGTTCAGTTATACTGATAATAAGCGTAACAGCGCAGATTTTACAGTAAAGGAAGACGAAAAATGAAAACGTTTGACGAGGAATATATGCTGACCCAGCTCAAAAACCTGCTGGCAATCGATTCCACTTCCGGACAGTTCCGGGAGATTCAGGACTATGTCGCCGCAGAGATGCAGCGGTTGGGTTATCAGCCGCAGACATTGCGCAAGGGTGGTATCTGGTGTGACCTCGGCGGCGAGGGCAACAGCCTTTGCCTGCTGTCCCATCTGGACGATATCGGACTGATGGTCCGGCATATCTTCCCGAACGGTACCCTCAAGGTCGTGCCGGTCGGCGGACTGCGGGCCTGCGCTGCCGAACATGAAAATGTCCGCGTTTATTCCCGCGGCGGCGTTTATTCGGGTACCGTACAGCGGATTCAGTCCTGCGTCCATGTCACGCCTGCCGATGTCTATAACGCAGCGGCGGATTATGACAAGAATATCTGCATCGTACTGGACGAAGACGTTCATTCCGCAGAGGACACCCGTGCACTGGGCATCCGTACCGGCGACCTGATCGCGCTGGACCCGCATTTTACAATGGCCGGCGGATTTATCAAATCCCGCTTTATCGATGACAAGGCCTGCTCTGCGGTACTCCTGACCCTGATGAAATATATGTCGGAAAACAAGATCACCCCTTCCCGCAATATTACCGCTTATTTCACCTTCTATGAAGAGATTCTGCACGGCGGCAGCTGGATTCCACCGCAGACCGAAGACCTGATTGCACTGGATATCGCGCCGGTTGGACCCGAACAGACTTCCGATGAACACAAGGCGACGATTTTTGCCAAGGATTCCCGCTTCCCGTATCATCTGGAGCTGACCCGTGAGCTGATTGACGCTGCTGAACGGGCAGGTATCAACTATGAAGTCGACGTCTTTACGCCCGGCTATGGGACCGACTGTGACCCTGCATTGCAGGCCGGGTATGATATCCGCCACGCTGCAATCGGCCATGGCTGCCTGGCTTCCCACGGCTATGAACGGACGCATATGGATTCGCTGCGGGAACTGTATGGACTGATGAAAGCGTACGCACTCGGCGAATAATCGGGTTTGAAAGGAGACAGCCATGATCGGAAAAGACGATTTTATCTCCCTGTATCATCAGAAAATCACCCGCCGCGGTGCTGACCGGCTGTTGGAGTGGATGGAAAAGGCCGACTTTTTTACCGCTCCGGCCTCGACACGGTATCACCTTGCCTGTGCCGGAGGGCTGATGCAGCATAGCGTCCATGTATTTCAGCGGCTGGAAAAGCTTTGCGCGGCGGAATATGGCGACCAGTGCCCCTATTCGGAGGAGACGATTGCGATAGCCGGACTGCTGCATGATCTGTGCAAGGTCAATTTTTACCGGGAAGATACCCGCAATGTCAAGGAGAACGGCGTCTGGGTACAAAAACCGTACTATACAGTCGATGAACAGATTCCTTACGGACATGGCGAAAAGAGTGTATTCATCATTGAGCGGTTTGTCCGGCTGTCACTGGAAGAGGCGATCGCGATTCGTTTTCATATGGGCGGATTTGATGCAAAGCCGGGCGACAACAGCGTTTCCGCTGCGTTTGAAAAGGTGCCGCTGGCGTTGCTTTTGCACCTGGCCGATTTGCAGGCAAGCTATCTGGATGAAGCGCGGGAATAAACAGATAAAATTGCCCGACCGGGTTTGGAAAATATAGCGGATGGATTCCCGGTGTCGATTTGATACGATAGCCCTGACTTTTATCGAAAGGAGCGTTCCCGTGCAGGAAATCTACTATGAACAGGTCCAGTATTCCGAACCGGGAGCGGGCGACCTTGCGATGATCGTATGCTATGATATTGCGGGTAAACAGAGCGGCACACGTCCTCACTGGCATGGTGCGGTGGAAATCGCACTGGTGCTGGAAAACCCGCTGGTCGTCATCGAAGGCGGCGTCAGCCGGGAAGTGGAGGAGGGAGACGTCTCTCTGATCAACAGTGACGTCGTTCATACCACCAGAGGCAGGTATTCTGACCAGCAGTCCAAAGGGCTGGTCATCCTGTTATCCGTTGAGATGCTGAAAACGGCCTGCCCAGATTTTGAGCAATATCTGTTTGTCATTCCACCCAGTGGAAGCATACGGGAGCAGATCATCGGGATTTTGAAAGAAATATACGACTGCAAGCAGCATCCGCGGCCATACGATCAGGCTTTGATCAATTCGCTGCTCTGGAAACTGGTCTGGGAACTGATGGACAGCTGTCTGGTGGAAAAGAAGGGCAGCCAGATGTCGGCACAAAAGGATGATTATCTTGCCCGGCAGGCGTTGTCCTATATTGAACAGCACTTCAAGGAAGAGCTGTCACTGTCTCAGCTGGCGTCCTATGTTGGGCTACAGGAAAATTATTTTTGCCGTTACTTCCGCAAATACGTAGGTATGAGCTTTGGACAGTATCTGGCGCAGGTTCGGCTGCGGTACGGACTGGCCTATATGGTGGAGTTTGGCGCGTCGGTTGTGGACAGTGCACTGGAAGCAGGGTTTCCGTCTGCCCGTTCAATGACCGACTGGTGCAGGAAGATATACGGTGTAACACCGGCGCAGTTTAAGCGCGGACAACCGATGCTGCCGTTTATGATGCAGTATGAGAAATAGTCAGTTTTTTATGGCGTGCTGCGGCACGCCTTTTTTCTTTTTGAAAGGCCTTGACAAATGGGTTTACATATTGTAGACTAAAATCAGGTCTACAACATGTAGAATCAATGGAGGTGCGAAACATGGGTGAGATGAAACTGGGTGCAATCGAGGCACGGTTTGCGGATATGATCTGGCAGAATGAGCCGGTAACGTCCAGTCAGCTGGTCAAACTGGCACAAAATGAGCTGACCTGGAAAAAGTCCACGACCTATACCGTGCTCAAGCGGTTATGTGACCGTGGAATCTTTCAGAACCAAAAGGGGACCGTGACTTCACTGATTTCAAAAGAGGCGTTTTATGCTGCACAGAGCGAAAAATTTGTCGACGATACCTTTGGAGGCTCACTGCCTGCATTTGTCGCAGCGTTCAGCAGCCGGAAAAAACTGTCGGAGCGGGAGATTGATGAACTGCAACAGCTGATTGAAAAGATGCGGGGGTGAAGGGATGAACTGGACAGGGAGTTTGTTTGCGGCTGTCCTGCAAATGAGTTTGACGGGAAGCATCGTAATCTTGCTGGTATGCTTGGCGCGGTTGTTGCTGAAAAGGGCTCCGAAATGGATTTCCTATGCACTCTGGGCGGTGGTACTGCTCCGGCTGGTGTGCCCGGTAGCCGTTGCTTCAACGTTTTCACTGATTCCGCAGTCGGTCAGCGATGGTAAAATACTGTCCGATTGGGCGGACGACTACGCCGGTGACCTTCAGATTCTTCATCCGAATAGCCCGGATTATGACACGGCAGTGGAGACAGGAGGCATGATGGTTGTTGCCGGTGAAGGAGAGTATTATGTTGTGACTGGTCCGGATGGGACCGGCAAACCGGAAACAGTAGCGGACATGGTCTTTCCGATCTTGGGAACGGTTTGGCTGATCGGGACTGCCGGGATGCTGCTGTATGGTATTGCTTCTGCAATCCGGCTGAAATGCAGGTTGGTTGGAACATTGCCGCTGGAGGATAATATCCTGCTTGCGGATGGTATTTCATCTCCGTTTGTATGGGGAATCCTGTTCCCGAAAATCTATCTGCCTTCCGGCTTGTCCATCGAGGAACAACGTTATATTATCCTGCATGAGCGGTGCCATATCCGACGGCTGGATCATCTGACCCGCTTGCTGGCCTATATCGCACTGAGCGTCCACTGGTTCAATCCACTGGCATGGCTGGCATTTGTGCTGTCGGGACGGGATATGGAGATGAGCTGTGACGAAGCGGTGGTTAAGAAGCTTGGGGAAGGGATTCGGGCAGATTATGCAGCGTCACTGCTCAGACTGTCGACCCATCGCGGCTTTGGATATGCACCGCTGGCGTTTGGCGAAGGAGATACCGGCGGTCGGATTCGCAACCTTTCCAGATGGAAAAAGCCGGCGGTCTGGGTGATGATACTGGCCGTCCTGTTTGTCGTGATACTCGGAGCCAGCCTGCTGACCAATCCGCGTCCCGGACAGGATACCCTTCAGTTTCTGGGCGTACAGGACAACAATTGGAGCTGGAATGCACAGTTTGCAGCCGATTTTGGGGAGCAGGTCGGCAGCGGGACGATTTATGCCGAACAGTGGTCAGATGGTGAAGTGGTCCGGAGTTCGCCGGTATCTTTTACACGATACATCGAAGAATTGGGGATTCAGACACAGTTCGACCGTGAAAACGGCAGTGTGCAGATTCAGATTGATACCGATCAGTATGGCGGTTCGCTGCTGACCAGCTTTCAGCTGCCGGAAGGTGAACAGGCAGTCGGCTGGTCGTTTACCTCATATGACGAAGGGGAGAAGATTACAGTCAAACCCGGTGAGGAACGGATTCTTGCTGCACTGGCATTTGATTTTGGAGAAGGAGTCCAGGCGTTTGACTGTGAGACGCTGACCAGTGAACCGGAGCGGCTGGAAGAGGCGGACTATATGGTGGTCATCCGTGCCTGCTTTGATAGCAGGCAGGTGGAGCCACAGGAACAGGCGGAAGCGTCGCAACAACCCAGACCCGTTTTACAGCTTTCGGATGTGACAGCGCTTGCCGGGAAAGGGAATGCACTCGGCTGGACGGATTTTGAACAATACGATTATACCGAGACCGGTTCCGGGCTGTATATTCGCGTCTATCCGATAGATGAGATGTTTACCCTTGCGATTGGCGGAGCCGGACCGGAATCCGAGCCGATGTATATGAATCTGAGCGCAAAGGATGGCACGGATGAAGTTGTTGATATCCGTACCGGAGATGTGGAGGAGTATATCCGGCAGCATCAGGACAACCCTGTTGTTACCGATTGCAGCTACAGCTGGCAGCTCAGCCCGGTCGGATTTTCGGATGAAGCCTTCTTCCAGATGTTTGGAATGGACTCGGAAAATACAGGCAGTCCCGCTGTCAGTGCCATTCGTTTTTTGCCGGTCGTCCGTCTGGAAAGTGTGGAGGAGCTGAATACATTTTTCCGGGAGATGGAGACAGAACTGTCTTTTGATCAGACAGCACCGGGGCTGGTATCTTTCTCGGAAGCGATACAGGAATATGACCAGTCTTTTTTTGAAAGCAATGATCTGCTTCTGGTATACGCGATTGACGGGACGGAAGAATGGCTTCCGGGAGTGGCCTGGGTTCGCCGTTCAGGTGAAACCATGTCTGTCGGGATATCCTGTTCGCAGGACGGGACAGGCGGTGGAAACGGATGGTTGGCAGCGCTTGCCGTTCCGAGGTCCGAACTGGACGGGATTACCGGAATAGATGCAAGGACAGTCTGGTAAAAAATAAACAGTCTCTTTGCCGCATAAAGCGTCGCAAAGAGACTGTTTTTATCTGTCTGATATTATATTAATAACGTCTTTCGAGTGCGCCTTCCCATTCTGCGCTGTAATCAAAGCTGATCAGCTTGGCGAGGCCGTTTTCCGCAAACAGGCCGATAAATGCGCCGGTAAAGGTCATGATTTCGGTCACTTCCGTTGCCAGACCGATGGTCATTGCACTGCCGAGGTCGACGAAACCTGCTCCGGCATCAACTGCAAAGTAGTAAGAGTTGCGGTCGGAGGTGATTTTCAGGGTGATGTTTTTGACATCATCGGGGAGCGGGATTTCGGCGGTCACCATCTCCAGATCATAGAGGTGTTTGCGCAGCTGTGCGTAAAGTTTTCCATACCGGCGGGTGACCAGAACATCATAATGATGGGTATGGATGCCATAGGCAGTGAGACCCGCAGTGCAGCCTTCCGGCAGGTCAGCCGACAGGACAGCTGTTGAACAGGTCTTGAACTGGGTCTGACGGATGCCGACAAAGGTCGGGGTCGTATTGGGGGTAGAAAGGCGCTGATTGGTGCCGTTTAACAGCAGCCCGTCACCGGTCAGCTTGTAGTTTCCCATAACGGGATTGCGCAGCCAGGTGAAGTCAGCAGGCAGTTTGTCCATTTTGGTGAAATCGCAGTGGATATCGTCGCAGACAGGCTGGACAGTTTCGGCGGCCGGAAGGTCATAATCCGCTTCCAGCTGCATCAGACCGTTGTCCCGCATAACCGGCCAGTCCTCGACCCAATCGATACGTCCGAGGAAGGTTTCACGGCCGAGGTGATGTGCCATCGGACCGATCGGACGGGTACCCAGTGAGACGACCCACCAGTTGCCGTTTACATCGTCGACGAGATCAGCATGACCGATGCACTGAATTGGGAAGCCGTTGGTATTGCGGGCAGTCAGCAGGGGACCTGCCGGATTGAATTCAAACGGTCCGTCGATCTTACGGCTGCGGGCGATGGTTTCCATATGGCCGAATTCGGTGCCGCCTTCTGCGATCATCAGATAATACCAGCCATCTTTTTTGTACAGATGCGGGCCTTCGGGGCATTTTCCGCCGGAGCCGCAGGAGATGATCTTTTTATCCGACAGGATTTTGCCGGTCATCGGGTCGAGCTGGAAGAGTACGATACCCTGTCCGTCATTCGTATCGCCGGTCCCGGTATACCAGCAGGAGCCGTCATCGTCGAAGAAAATCGAGGGGTCGATGCCCATATGGTCAATCCACGCCGGTTCAGACCAGGGACCTTCAGCGGACTTGGAATGCACGATAAAGTTGCCGGGCTTACGTTCCATCCACATCCGGTTGACATTGGTGGTAATCATGTAGAACATCCCGTCATGGTAGCGGATGGTCGGTGCGAAGATACCGCCGGAAGGATTGCAGCCGGTCAGCGGGAGCTGGCTTTCATGATCGAGGACATAACCGGCAAGGGTCCAGTTGATGAGGTTTTTACTTTCGCGAAGCGGAACACCGGGGAAAAACTCAAAAGAAGAGTTGACCAGATAAAATGTATCGTCCTTGCGGCAGATGGAAGGGTCAGGGTTATAGCCGGGGACAATCGGGTTACGGAATCTCATAATCAAAAGACCTCCTTGCGTGTACGTGCACAGAATAAAAGCAAAAATATTTACTGAAACCATTTTATCACGTCGGACACCCTCTGTCAACAAAAAGTACAGCAATAAACTGTGATTTTTTGTCGAGAATCGAAGGAGAGTCCGCCGTATACAGGACAATTTGCGATTAATCCGGCAGGGTAATTCGGCCGTGGCTGTAGATATAAAACAGTTCCTGGCTGGGCCGGTATTCTTTGGGGAGAGGGGAAAAGGTGCTGTCAAAATCCATTGCCTGCACCGAATCAGGCTGGAAGAAAGGCGGTTCAAATAGCGGGCTTTCACGGTAAATCCATTTTTTCCCTTTCAGAACGCCGGGAACCAGTTCCCTGACCAGCAGTGCGACCGGATAGGTGTTGGAAGCCGAGAGGTTGACCGAGAAATGGCTGGCGTTTTGAAAACCGCGGCTGACATAATTTTCAGGGTTGCCGAAGATGACAACCGTATCAAATCCCATATCCATCGCTTTTTTGAAGGAGTGTTCGAGCAGCGCTTTACCGTAGCCCATCCGCTGGTATTCCGGCAGGACGCTCAGTGGCCCAAAGGTGAGGATGTTTTTCACATCGCCGTTTTGCTGGTCGGTCAGTGTCGCACGTGTATAGATGACATTCCCGACGATTTTGCCATCCTCTTCGATGACAAAATCCAGTTCCGGGATAAAGTCGGGGTGCTGCCGCATGATGTGCACTAGATAATGTTCATCGCATCCGGGGGCATTGACGTTCCAGAAAGCCAGCCGGGTCAGTTCTTCGACGGTTCGATAATCTGTAGGAACTTCGTTTCGGATAATTGACATATGGATTCCTCCAATCCTAACTTATGTAAGAACAGTGTAACATATTAAAGTGCAGATTGCAACCATTTTCAGGCATTTTGCCGCGATTGCCAATAAAATAAGGAATGTATAATTTTAAATTTCTGTTGCAATTTTACAAAAAACAGAGTATCATTAGATTAGAATCTTTTTCGACAACATATACAAAAGGAGTGTAAGGTTTATGGCAGTATTTACCCCAGACGAACGGGATCGGGATATATCCCTTTTGGAGGTATACGACACAGAGACCGGCGAACGGCGGGTGCTGCGCCGGTACGATCACCTGATCGAAGCGCCTAACTGGAGCAAGGACGGAAAGAGCCTGTATTATAACAGCCGCGGAAAAATCTGGCGTTACGACCTTGCCGGCGGATATGACAGGCAGATCGACACTGGATTTGCCGTCAACTGCAATAATGACCATGTTTTGTCTCCGGATGGCCGTCAGATTGCGGTCAGCCACTCGGAGGAAAGCTGGATTTCCAAGGTGTACATCCTGCCCATCACCGGCGGTGAGCCGCAGCTGGTGACCGAAAAGGGACCGAGTTTCCTGCACGGCTGGTCGCCTGATGGCAAACAGCTGGCATATTGTGCATTCAGACCGGAGGGAGACGGCGCGGATATTTATACGATTTCGGCAGAAGGTGGGGAAGAGACCCGGCTGACCGATGCACCCGGCCTGAATGATGGCCCGGAATATTCGCCGGACGGACAGTACATCTGGTTTAATTCGGTGCGCAGCGGACTGATGCAGCTGTGGCGGATGAAGGCGGACGGTTCGGAGCAGACCCAGATGACCTTTGACGAGGGATGGAACAGCTGGTTTGCCCACCTGTCGCCGGACGGGAAGAAGGTCGTGTACATCTGTTACCGGAAAGGTGACCTGGAACCGGGCGAACACCTGCCGCATAAGAATGTGGAACTGCGGATGATGGATGCCGACGGAAGCAATGTCCGGACGATTGCACGGCTGTTCGGGGGACAGGGAACGATCAATGTCAATTCCTGGAGCCCGGATTCAAGGGAATTTGCCTTTGTCAGCTATCGTCTGCCGGAAGAAAAATAAGTTTAAAAACTAAAGAAAGCAGCGCCGGAATGCAATGCAAATTCTGGTGCTGCTTGTTATTTTAGGAGGAAAATATTGGATATTTTGGCAAAAAGTTTTTAAACCTTATTGGCAAACAGCGGTAAAATATCACCAAAAATACGATATACTGTTTGTCTAAAGCAAATATCACCCCTGTTCTGCGGGTGGATGCTGACAGCGGGACCGGGCAAAAGAAGTAAAGGAAAAGGAGACGCGAAGAATCGTATGAATGTGAAGGGTTTGTTGAGTCGGATTTTGGTGTATGTAGTTGGTCTTTTTATTATGGCCTTTGGCGTGTCGCTTTCGCTGAAGTCGAATCTCGGTGTATCGCCGGTCAATTCGCTGCCGAATGAAATCTCGCTGGTATTCAAATCGTTCGGAATCAATCTGAGCCTCGGCAACGCGGTTATCATCATTTTTTCCTGCTATGTTCTGGTGCAGATTTTGATCAAGCGGCGCAAATTCCCGTTGATTGACCTGACGCAGGTAATCTTTTCGGTCATTTTCGGGTATTTTACCAACTTTACCGGTATGATTACCGATGCCAACAATTACCTGACCAATCTTCCGCTCCGGCTGGTCTTTATGGCAGTCAGCATGGTATTCATCGCCCTTGGCGTCTCCATCTATATGAACGCAAAGCTGGTCAACATGCCGATGGAAGGAATGACACTGGCCATCGCCGAAAAGCTTGGCAAGCCGTTTGCACGTGTCAAGGTTGTCGTCGACTGCTCGACGGTTATTCTGGCGCTGGTTCTTTCGCTGGTATTTCTGCATGGAATTAAGGGTGTCGGCATCGGCACCGTTCTGGCAGCAATTTGTGTTGGCCTGCTGGTCAGACCGATCCAGAAACTGGTATCGCCTGCACTTACCCAGTTCTGCTTTGGCAGTGTGGAACGCGAAGAAGAAGTACAGGCAGAAGGCTGCGTAACCGCACAGGACTGATTGTATCTACATAATATCTGAGTAAAAGCCGTCCGGGTTCAGGATTGATATCCTGCATTCGGACGGCTTGTTTATTGGATACATGCGTATAAAACCCACCCTGTCACAAACAGGGTGGGTTTTGCACTTATTTATCGACGTCCCGTGGCTTCCATGCCGGCGAGCGCATGGTCGAGGACCGGGACAGACTGAGCAGGGAACGGAGAAGGTTCGCCATACCGGATCAGGTTGTACCAGTCGGTTACAGCAGCCCATTCCGGTTCAGGGAGAATCTTTTTTGCCTTTTCCAGCACGTCCAACGGGGTATCACTTGGAGAAACCGGGACTTTTTTCCAGCTGAGCCAGTCGAGCGCAAGCCGGTATCCATCGCGGTATTTTTGCGGGGAGTCATTTTCAGCCCGCCAGAGCCGGACAGCTTTTTTCCATTTTCGCAGCCGGAATTTGACCTGGCTGTCATCCTCGTCCAGTTCAGACGCTTCCAGTTCAACGACTTCATCCTCGTATTCACCCTCGGCATCGGCCATCAGACCGGCACGAACAGGGACTGAGAAGAGGGCACCTTTGACTTTAGAGCGGAGTGTCCGCCAGAAGGTAATCAGCGCGCGCATGATATCATCGCGGTAGTTGTAGATCAGCCAGCAGGCGACCGCGATAATCAGCGGCCACATGATATAATCCCACCAAGGGCTGCCCTCTGATGCGACGCCGAATCCGCCCATATCGTTGTTGTTTTGGGTAACAGTTTCTTCAACCTCTTCGGCGGGTTCCGAGTCGGGAATCAGCCAGGCGATAAACCGGACCACCAGACTCAGCAGGTATTTCAGCCCATTCAGCAGCTGTTCCAGCAGCCAGCCCAGCTGGGGCGCCAACAGCACACAGATCAGTCCGATTCCAATCACGACCAGCGTCAGCTTCAGACTGCGGCCTCTGACCCGGTCAGGGAGATGTTCCAGCCGGTGTTTGCGTCTTGCCATCATAAAGTCGATGTTGGACTGATTCTGACAGAGCGCATAGCAGCTGATCAGGTAAAACAGGCCCCATACCAGCACCATCCGGCTGTAAGTTGCCTTCATTGCCCAGAAGGCAATGACCACAAGGATGGCTTCGATACAGTAAGCGGTGACCATTTTTTTGTCAATGACATCCTGATAAGACCGGCCAGCCTTGCGCCAGACGAGGATGTAGG
>CALXCO010000040.1 GCA_944386805.1 uncultured Clostridia bacterium | reverse complement strand
AAGGCTTGCAGGTCCAGGACAGAGCACGGTTTGCTTTGCAAACCACACAGTTTCCTCTGGAAACTGTCCGGTTCCCATAGGGAACCGTGGTCGCATCTCCGCAGAGAGCGAAATCTCTTCTCCCCAAAATCAGCTCAGCAAGGGGTAGCAAAATACCCGCAGGTATTTGGAGCAATTCCCGAAGGGATTTGCTGGACGCTATAGCAAGGGCGTCCCCTATGTGGAAAGGCCGTTCGATGCGGCCTTTCCACATAAAAACGAGCGAGGACAGCATCATCGACTTATATTTGTCAGGTAAAAATACGTGGGCCGGCACGGCGCTAACGCATTTTTGATATGGTTTCCTCTGGGACTGTCCGGTGGACAGTTCCAGATGGTACAACTTTCATGCAAAACGTCTCCAGCATCCAACAAAACTTTCTCTGTTATCACCAATCGTGGTGACACCTCCACAAATGGACGACTTTGAATAACAGCCATTCGAAAAGCCGTTCAGCAAATCATTGCTGCCTTGCCACCCGTTGAACGCCCAACAAATCCCAATAAAAGTATATTCGCTTTTCAGACTGCAATTCAGCGGCATTTATGAATAGTACGGAACAAAGCGCAAAGAATAAAAAGTAAAAAGAAGTTTTTGAAAGGAACCGATTTATGAACAATAAACAACAGCGTTTGTCCTCATCCCCGCTCCACCGTGCAGCGGTGTTCAGCCTTGGCGGGCTGGGGTATGGCGCGATTGAGATATTATGGCGGGGTGCGACCCACTGGAGCATGCTGTTGACAGGCGGGATATGCCTGATGCTGCTGGAGAAGCTGGACAGCCGCCATCAAAATGAGTGGCTGTTTTTACGGTGCATCCGTGGTTCCATCGTCATCACCGGAGTGGAGCTGGTGGTAGGGCTGGTCGTCAACCGGCTGCTGGGGATGCAGGTCTGGGACTATTCGGCGCAGTGGGGCAATTTTGCCGGGCAGATCTGCCCGCTGTACACGATATACTGGTATTTTCTGTGCTACCCTGCCTACGGGCTGCTGCGGCGGATGAAGGGGCGCAGCAGCCCTTCAAACAGCTAGATTGTACAAAATTTGAACTGTTTTCCCGCCAAAGTTTCCCCCCTCCAGTCGAAAAAAAGATTGCAAATAAACGGTAAAACGTGTATAATATGGTAAAGCTAAGCTGTCAAGACACCTTTTTCAGCCGCTGTTTTCAGCTGCCGCCGGCCGCAATCCGTGCCGCAGGCTATCCGCTCAAACGACCGGCGATTGGTGATATGGAAAGGACGAGTCAACATGGATTGGAGCAACAACCGTAACCTGACAATGCTGGTCGATTTTTATGAACTGACGATGGGCAACGGATATATCAAGGAAGGCGTCCATGAAAAGCGGGCGGTATTTGATATGTTTTTCCGCAAAATCCCAGATCAGGCGGGATTTGCGATTTTTGCCGGACTGGAGCAGCTGGTCGGTTACCTGAAGAACCTGCATTTTTCGGAGGAAGACATCAACTTCCTGCGCGGGAAGAACCTGTTCAGCGAGGAATTCCTCGATTACCTCAAAAACTTCCGTTTCAGCTGCAACGTCTGGGCGATGAAGGAAGGCACCCCGATTTTCCCGAACGAACCGGTAGTCATCGTAGAAGGCCCGGTCATTCAGGCGCAGCTGATTGAAACGATGGTACTGCTTTCGATCAACTTCCAGTCGCTGGTTACGACCAAAGCGAGCCGTATCTGCCGTGCAGCGCAGGGTCGTCCGGTCATGGAATTCGGTTCACGCCGTGCGCAGAGCTATGACGCGGCGGTGCTGGGCGCACGTGCTGCCTATATTGGCGGCTGCTCAGGAACAGCCTGTGCGATTTCCGACCGCGAGTACAAGATTCCGGCGCTGGGCACCATTGCCCACAGCTGGGTGCAGATGTTCCCCAGCGAATACGACGCATTCAAGGCGTATGCTGAGACCTATCCCGACAGCTGCACGCTGTTGGTTGATACCTACAATGTTCTGAAATCCGGCATTCCGAATGCAATCAAGGTTTTTGATAATGTCCTTGCTCCGATGGGATACCGTCCCAAAGGTGTCCGTATCGACTCCGGTGATATTGCCTACCTGTCCAAGAAGGCACGCAAGATGCTGGATGCAGCCGGTTATCCCGACTGCACGATTGTCGCGTCCAACTCGCTGGACGAATACCTGATTCGCGACCTGCTGTTACAGGGTGCGAAAGTCGACTCGTTTGGTGTCGGCGAAAACCTGATTACCTCCAAGTCTGACCCGGTTTTCGGCGGTGTTTACAAACTGGTTGCGGTTGAGGATGAAAACGGCGTCCTCCAGCCGAGAATCAAGCTGTCCGAGACTGCCGAAAAGATCACCACCCCCAATAAGAAGATGGTCTACCGTCTGTACAAGAAGGATGACCACGAAGCGGTCGCCGATTACATTGCAATGTACGACGAAAAGGTGCCGACCGAAGGGCCGATCACGATGTTTGACCCTGTCAACACCTGGAAATCCAAGACCTTTACGGATGTTGACATCCGTCCGATGCTGGTAGAAGTTTTCCGGGACGGCGAATGTGTCTACGACCTGCCGGACATCGAGGAGATCAAAGCCTACTGCAAAGATCAGATCGATCATTTGTGGGAAGAGGTCAAGCGTTTCGAGAACCCGCACCGGTACTATGTTGACCTGTCGGAGAAGCTGTGGACCTCGAAGCACGAGCTGCTCAAGTCTTTCCAGGGCTAATATTTGGATATCTGTATTATAATAGAACAGTGAACGGGAACACGGCGTTTTTGAGTTATCAAGGCTCAAAGGCGCCGGGTTTATTGTTTGTAGCGCTTTTGTCGGAGGTTGTACCGTCTGTGACTGTCCACCGGACAGTCACAGAGGATAGCAGTCGAAAACTTGTCAGCGCCGTGCCGGCCCACGTATTTTTACCTGACAAATATAAGTCGATGATGCTGTCCTCGCTCAAGTATGGGAAGGTGGCATCGAACCACCTTCCCATAACGAGACCCCCTTGATAGGTTTCTCGTGCTCTCCTGATCTTTTATTGGCGTAAGGGGATTTCGCTCCATTGCGATGGAAGCGACCACGGTTCCCTGTGGGAACCGGACAGTTTCCTCTGGAAACTGTGTGGTTTGCAAAGCAAACCGTGCTCTGCCCTGGACCTGCAAGCCTTGAAAGGCTTGACCTAACTTTTTTGATATGATCGTACCCACCTTGTGCGTAACTTTGGGACTCGCTCTGCGCTCGCGTGAACAGACGGAAAGCCGTCTAAATATCGCGCAATCTGCCCGGCGCGTTCGCTAAGGCTGTTACCATTGCAGTCGAGCGGATTGCCGCAATCCGCAGGTTGCTAGCAGGAGCGACCGCCGCGAACAAGGGAGCGCAGGCTCTGCGCCGCGAACTGGCAGCGGAAGCATTCCGCCTCTGCGCCGCTCGCGTGAACAGACGGGTAGAGAGGCGCAAAGCAAAGACTATTCAAAACGACGAAAATATGCTATAATTTTTTTGACTATTTACTGAATACAGATTTTCTGATAAAATGCAAGGAACTACACTATGGAAATCAACAAGACAATAGAACTCTATCATAGCATGCTGAACTTTCTGAGCGAGAGTTCAGATGACTATTTTTTCATGTGGGACATCCAATCCGGGCAGCTATATCTGTCGGAAAAGATTGCAAAAAAATATGACCTGCTGCCATCCGGTGCAACCAGCTGCACTGTATCTGAATGGGAACGGATTGTCTATCCGCCTGACCTGCCCGATCTGAAACATCAGTTGGACCAGATTTGCCGTGGGGAGATTCAGCTCCATAATCTGGTCTACCGGCTGGTCAACCGCAACGGTGAACTCGTTTGGATCAGCTGCCGCGGCAAAAGCAGCCTGTCACCTGATGGAGTGCCGATGTGGATGATCGGACGGATTTCGGACAATGTGTTTAAAGGTAAGCTGGACCAGCTGACCGGCGCGTTTTTAATGGACACACTGCGGACCGACGTCACCGAAATTCTGCGCAACAATACCGACGGTTACCTGCTGCTGGTTGGAGTGGACAACCTCAAGTCGATCAATATTCACAGCGGCCGTCAGGCCGGCGACCAGCTGCTGAAAAAGGTCTGTCACGCATTGGAGGACCTGACCGTCGAACGGATGCGGGTTTATCGTGTCAATGGGGACTGTTTTTGTGTCTGCCTGACGGGGAGCACGAAGCGTGAGGTGGAAACGACCTTTTCACAGCTTCAGGCACGGCTGAACGGCCAGTGTACCTTATCAGGAGGCTGTGTTCCCTTCCGGCAGTACATCATTCCTGACGCCGAGACGCTCTACCAGTATGCGGAAAACTCGCTGGACAACGCCAAGGCAAAAGGACGCAATACCCTGTGGTTTTTCTCGGCAGAGGATTATGAGAAAGACCTTGCGGTGCTTGAAGTGCGGGAAGACCTGAAAAAGAGTGTCCGGGACAGATTTACCGGCTTTTCGGTCTATTACCAGCCGCAGGTCTGCTCCGGCAGTTATACGCTGCACGGCTGCGAAGCGCTGCTGCGCTATCATTCCCCTAACCGAGGGGATATTCCCCCATCCGAATTTGTCCCGATGCTGGAGCAGAGCGGCCTGATTCGGGAGGTCGGCCTGTGGGTACTGCGACAGGCGCTGAAACAGTGCGGCATCTGGCGGAGGTACTGCCCGGAAATGACGGTCAGTGTCAATATGTCGTATACCCAGCTTTGCGAGGAAAACATCACCGGCAAGGTACTGCATGCCTTGCGGGAAAGCGGACTGCCGGGCAGTGCACTGACCATCGAGGTCACCGAAAGCATGCAGCTGCACGACTACCCCTATCTGAACGACATCTTCCGTCAATGGAAGCGGTGCGGCATTTCGATATCGGTCGATGACTTCGGCACCGGGTATTCCAGCCTTGGACGGCTCAAGGAGATGGAAATTGACGAAATCAAGATTGACCGGTCGTTCGTCTGCAATATTCACAACAGCGCCTATAACTACCGGCTGATGAGCAATATGCTGGAACTGGCACGTGTCAGCCATATTCGTGTCTGCTGTGAAGGGGTCGAACAGCGCGAGGAACTGACAGCACTGGAAAAGCTGCATCCGGGGCTGCTGCAGGGTTTTCTGTTCGGACAGCCCTGCACGGCCGGGCAGTTTACCGCCGCATGGTTTGACACCGGTTCTCCGGCCATGCAGCAGCGTATTGCAGACATCAACCTTCTGCGTTCGGTCTGTCCGCCGGTGTCCCTCTCTCCTGCCAATTACTGGGGAGAAGACCAGATTGTTCACGCGATTATGGAATCGGCTGACGATATTATCTATGTCAGCGACCTGCACAACTATGACCTGTATTATCTCAATCCGGCCGGACAACAGCTGATGGGGTGCCGCAGCTTCAAGGGAAAGAAATGTTATGAGGTATTGCAGGGACGGAACGAACCGTGTACCTTCTGCAACAACCAGTACCTCAAAACCGACGAGTTTACCGTCTGGGAACGGGAGAACGAGTACTGCAAACGTCATTTTCTGCTCAAAGACAAGCTGATCGAATTTCAGGGACGGCAGGCGCGGCTGGAATTTGCGATGGACATCACCAAAAACGAAATTGTCAGCCGTGAGGTTCAGGAACGGCTGACATTTGTCCGAAAGATTGTCGATTATACCCGGACATTTACGGGAGACGAGGATTATGACACCGCTGTCAGGCGGATTCTGAAAGCCGTCGGCGACTTTTATCAGGCCGACCGTTCCTACATCTTCCAGCCTGACCCGCACAATCCCGGTTACTGGAGCAACACCTTTGAGTGGTGCCGCAGCAGCGATGTCGTCCCTCAGCAGCAAAACCTGATGCACGTTCCGGAAAAGGTACTGCACCGGTGGCTGGAGCTGCTCCGTCAGAACGAGTCGGTGATCATCTATAATCCGGATTTGATTCAAAAAGCCAGCCCGCAGGAATATGCAACCCTCAAAGCACAGGATATCTCCCGGCTGATTGCTTCGCCGCTGTATCTTAGCGGACAGCTGTTCGGATTTATCGGCGTAGACAACCCGCGCTACTTTATCCATGACGACGCGCACCTCCGGGTCATGTCCAGTTTTCTGCTCAGTGCCGTGCGCCAGAAGCGAAGCAAAGAACGGGTTGCCACACTGCTGAATTACAGGTACGGGGAGATTCTCGACCAGATCGGCGTCGGGCTTTGGGTCATCCGGAAGGATGAACAGGGTCTCTATCAGATGTTTGCAGATGATACGATGCTGCGGGTGATGGGCATACAGGATATTCCCAGCCCGGAAGAATGCTATGCGTTCTGGTACAAGCCGGTCAACGACGGCTACTACCCTTCGGTCAACCAGGCAATCGCAACGATGCTCCGGACCGGTGACATCGTCCAGCTGGAATACACCTGGAAACATCCGACCGACGGCGAGGTGGTTGTCCGGTGTACCGGACAACGGTGGGTTGACGAGCAGGGCCAAACCGTCCTTCGCGGCTATCACCGTGTTATCAGCAACATCCAGCGGCCGAAATTCCTGCCGGATATCCACCAGCGGGATATCTTTGAATACAACGAGCTGAGCCATTCCATCTTTTTCCATACCGACCGGACGTTAATTTCCGGCCAGCAGCTGCACGAATCCGACTTTCCCAACAGCTGGATACGGGAGGAAATTGTCCATCCCCATTTCCAGCAGCGTTTTGTGGAGACTTTTTCCCGCGTCCGTGTCAAGTCGGAGGTATCAATGCCGGAAATCCTGCTCAAATCCCGCAAAGGAACCTATGAATGGTTCAGGATTCTGCTCCGCCACCCCGGCACCGCACAACAGGACCTCGATACAGTCGTTGTCACATTGGAGCCAGTCGGACGGGAGCGTTCGCTGGAACTGGAAAACATGCGGCTGTCCCGTTTTTATCAGGCGATGCTGTCGGAATCAATCGGCTATGCGGAAGTTGACCTGGAGAGCGGACAGCTCAAGTCGGTCGGCGGTATCTGGGAGAGCTACCGGCAGGATTACCTGCAAAGCAGCCGGCATTTTATTGATGTTCTGTCCGAACGTCTGGAACCGGTCGTCAGTCCCTGTGAGCTAACCCAGTTCAGGAGGTGCTGTACGCCGGAAGGCTGGCAGCAGGTGATTCGTTCGGGACAGCCTGTCCGGCTGTGCTACCGCCGTCCGGTCCGCAACCGGCTGTGCTGGGTGGAACTGGTGATGCACATCTTCCAGGAGGAGATTACCCAAAACGTCTATGCACTGCTCTATCTGCGGGATATCAATGCCCGCAAGGAACGCGAGGATGAACAGCTCCGTGCCGCCAGCCATGACCCGCTGACCGGTATTTACAACCGTACAGCCTTTGAACAGGCGGTCACCAATTATGTCCGCAGCAGCGTTGACACGCCCTGTGGTGCACTGATGCTGCTGGACATCGACAACTTCAAGAAGATCAATGACCAGCTGGGCCACCTCAAAGGGGACGAAGCACTGCGAATGGTTGCCAGCCTGCTGCTGACGGCCTTTGGCTCAGACAGTTATATCGGGAGACTTGGCGGGGATGAATTTCTGGTGTTTGCCGGCAGCAGCCACCTTTTACAGCTGGAACAGCAGGTTTCACAGCTTTTGAAGCAGCTGAACACAGGCGGAACACTGGCTCTTTCCGGCAGTATTGGCATCACGACCATCACGCCTGAGAATTTCAGCTACAATCTTGCGCTCCGTCAGGCAGACGCAGCCCTCTATCAGAGCAAGAAAAACGGTAAAAACCAGTTCAGTTTTTATCAGGATACAATGTCGCAGAATTAAGTATATTCAGCCTGTGCCGCATTCCAGCGGTACAGGCTGTTTTGCTGCTGATAAGAAAAATGCGCCTGCACCCTTGACAAAAGAGAAAAAGGGGGTTATAATCATTATCGACATATGTCGGTAATGATGAAAGGAGGCGGACCGATGGCAAGACCAACCCGATGCAGACGTATCTGTACCGAACCGGCTTATGACCGGTTTATCCCCTGCGGCATCGCGGGCGGTGAAGGGGTGCTGCTGACGCTGGATGAATACGAGGTTATCCGACTGATTGACTTCGAGGGACGTACCCACGAGGAAGCAGCCCATCAGATGCAGATCTCCCGTACAACCGTCACCGAGATCTATCAGTCAGCACGGTATAAACTGGCGGATTGCCTTGTCAACGGCCGTCCGCTTGAGATTACCGGCGGAAATTATCGATTGTGCGACGGCGGATTCTGCGAAGGAGGTGCCGGACGGTGCGGTGGATGCCGCAGGACGGCTCCCCTTCCGGCAGATACGACCGTAAAAAGAAAAGGAGAAAATGACATGAGAGTTGCAGTAACTTATGAAAACGGAAACATCTTCCAGCATTTTGGACATACCGCTCAGTTCAAGCTGTATGATATCGAGGACGGCAAAATCGTCTCTTCTCAGGTCATCGGCACCAATGGCAGCGGACATGGTGCACTGGCTGGGCTGCTGGCACAGGGCGGCGTTGATGCGCTGATCTGCGGCGGCATCGGCGCAGGCGCACAGAACGCACTGGCTGAGGCTGGCATTCAGCTGTTCGGCGGTGTACAGGGCAGCGCTGACGAAGCTGCACAGGCACTTGCAGAAGGCCGTCTGACCTACAACCCCGATGTTCATTGCAATCATCACGACCATGGCGAAGGCCACTCCTGCGGCGAACATCACTGCGGCGAGAACAAACACGGCTGCCACGGCAATAACTGATTGATATCTTAAGCAGCAAATCGCCGGAACGAGGAAATTTTCCCTCATTCCGGCGGTTTTTGTGTTACAGGCGAAAAAAAGGCAGACAGAAAAATAAATCTGCCTGCCGTTATTTCTAAATAGATCAATGAAAGCTCGACATCAACCCTGCTGTTTACCGCCGCGGCGGGGGCCAAAACTGCCGCGCTTACCGTCGGTATTGCGTTTGAGGTCGGAAATTTTCTCATCGCTGCGTGCCATAAACTTGGAGAGCATATCTTCAAAGTCCTTGCTCCCGGAGTTTTTGGGCACACTGTTCCAGTCGCGGGGAGCACTGGCAAAGCCGCTGTCCTTTTTAAACGCGGGTCTGCCTGCGGAACGACTGTCGCGACGTCCCTGGTTCTGACCGTCACGGGAATCGGGGCGAGGACGGCGAGGACGATCCTGGGGAGGATTCTCCATAGCCTGTTTGACCGACAGACCGATCTTGCCATCAGGAGCGATCGAAAGGATACGCACCTTGACGGTCTGTCCCTGGGTCAGATAGTCGGTAATCTCCTTGACGTAAGTAGGCGCGACCTCGGAGATATGAACCATCCCGGTTTTTCCTTCGCCAAGATCAACGAAAGCGCCAAACTTCGTAATCCCGGTGACCGTACCTTCGACGATCTTTCCAATTTCCAGCTGCATAAAAACCCAAGCTGCCTCCCTTAAAAATTTTACTGATTACCGGAAGCGTTATAAAAAACCTGTTCTTCCGGGAAGATGAGGCCGAGCTTCTCTCTGGCGGTGCGGATGACGTAGTCATAGTCCGCGCCCTCTTCGATACGTGCATCAAGCTGCTGGTTTTCGATTTCCTGTTCTTCGCACTGACGAGTCAAGTCGTCGAGTTTGCTCTGATAGGACGTAATGTCCACATACAGGACCATTGACGAAATCGCAAGATAAACAACCAGAGCGCCAACAGCTATTCCGAATAATCTGTTTACCCGATTTTTTTTGCTCTTCATCAAAACAGCAATCCCCCACTATCAGTAATAATTAACTCTATTATACACAGGGCAAATCGAACTTTCAAGTGGATTTTGAAGATGCGGGGGCATTTTGCAGATTTTCAGCCATTTCAACAGTTTCAACGTGCTTTTTAGTAAAAATTTTATTCACTATCCAGACGAGTGCCTTCCAAACACGCTGCAAACAGCCTCTGATGATCCGCGAGAGATGCAGCATGACACAATACACTGCCCTTCCCACCGTCAGGTAATAGATCAAAAAGCCCAATCCCTGCCCAATCAGCAGAAACACCCTGAGCTGTCCATAGGTATGGTTGAGGAAGAAGACAAACTCCGCCACGCCGACCACCCCAAAAAACAGCCCATCCTCGGCGAACGCCAGCCTGGCACCCGGCGGAAACAGCAGCCGGACGGCACGGAACAGGTCATAAACGACCCCCAATGCCGCCCCAAGCAGGCAGGAAGTCAGAAAGAGCATAGCCTCACCGGCGATCATTTTTTCCGCCCCCTCCCGAAGAAGGCGCGCGGCTGATCATCCTGGTAAAAGATCGCCGAGACTTTGCCGGTCATGGAGAGTTCACCGCCGCCGGAGGAAAGGTCAAGGATTGCGAGACCTTCTCCCCGGACTTCCATACGGCCCATTGTAGTATCAAGGACAGCGAAAGTATCGTCGAAGCATTCGACCTGTTTCACGCCGGTGATATCGAGCCGTTTACGGCCGTCGAGCATCAGCTGGTGAGGTTTACCATCCAGCTGAGGGGTTGCATGACCATTTTGCTGTTCCATCCGCCCACATCCTTTCGTAGCGTCGGGCGATTGCCCTCTGGAAAGGATATGCGCAGATATTTTCTTTTATGTGTGGCACAGTGCCTGTGCTCCCTTGTTCACGGCGCAGAGCCTGCGCTCCCTTGTTCGCGGCGGTCGCTCCTGCTTCGCAATCCGCTCGATTGCGAAAATAACAGCCTTGGCGAACGCGCCGGGCAGGTTGTGCCCAAATTCAGCACAAATAAGAATCAGACTGTATTCCCTGCAGCAATGGTCAATAAATTCCACAAACAGACAAGGGCTGAAACCATACCAATGTAACACCGGCTTATTCCGGAAGAATCTCGTACATTTCCGAGGCATTTTCCTTGGTCGCATACTCGTTGACCGAAAGGACCCTGACCTTCATCGGACGTCCGACGCCGATTTCCAGCACATCCCCGACCTTGACCTCATACGAAGCGCGGGCCGGCTTATCGCCGACAAGGATTCTACCGGCGTCACAGGCTTCATTTGCAACCGTCCGCCGTTTGATAATACGGCTGACCTTCAAAAACTTGTCCAGTCTCATAACACTTCTTCCTTTCCGCCGCACACTGCGGCAAACAAAAGGACTGTCCCGCAAATTAAGGCAGGACAGCCCTGGTAAACCTTCACATTCGCATCGCAACATACACCCGACAAATATTTATGCCGGAATCATGCTGCGCCGCCGTAAAACAGCGTTGCCAGATTATTTAGCAATAGCGTCTTTCAGAGCCTTGCCGGCCTTGAAAGCGGGAACGCGGGTAGCGGGGATAGAGATAGCCTCGCCGGTAGCGGGGTTTTTGCCTTCTCTAGCAGCGCGGTCGCGAACCTCAAAGGTGCCAAAGCCAACCAGCTGAACCTTGTCGCCGAGGATCAGAGCGTCGGTGATGCTCTCGATCACTGCGTTGACAGCCTTTTCGCAGTCCTTTTTGGTCAGTTCGGTTTTATTTGCAACTTCGTTAATCAGTTCGGTTTTTGTCATGGTAATTTCCTCCAAATTCTATTTGATCCGGGTCCTTTCACTTTTTGCACGCAGTGCGTCAAAAACGGCTCAGATGGCCGTCACCCACCGGATTTCAAAGTTTTTGTGCAGCAAAGCGCACAATTTTCCTCTCAGAAGGTCTCCTTCAATGACCGACCTTCCTGTGCCGACATTTCCTCTGCGGACTCAAACCGCCTTACCAGCCCCTTGCAGGCCTCCAGCAGACTCATTTCCGCATCAGCGCCCTTTTCACGGGCAGCGGCCACAACCGCCAGCAGCAGCTCCCCAAGCGCCTCAGACGCCTGTTCGCCCTCTGCCGTTTCAAATGTCCTGCACGCCTGTTGCAGCGTCCCGGCCAGTTTTTCACCAGCTCCGGCGCCTGCCTTATCCGCGCGCTTAATCAACTTGTCCGCCTTCATCAGGGCCGGGAAAGTTTCCGGCACCAGACGCAGTGTTTCGGCAGCTGACTGGACCCCTTTGGAATCATTTTTGATCTGTTCCCAGTTGGTCAGGACCTCGCCCTCGCTGCTGACCCGCACATCGCCAAAAACATGGGGATGCCGCATCAGCATTTTGCGCGTCACGCCGGTGACGACATCAGAAAGGGTACATCTGCCCTTTTCCTCTTCGATCACCGAGTGGAAGACCACCTGGAACAGGACGTCCCCCAGCTCCTCACACAGAAGCTCAGGGTCATCGCGGTCGATTGCCTCGACCGCCTCATATGCTTCCTCCAGAAAATCGCGGCGGATACTGGAATGGGTCTGCACCCGGTCCCACGGACAACCGTCGGGAGCACGGAGCAAGGTAGTCAGCCGATGCAGGTCCGAAAGGGTATAAACATCTTTTTTGGGAAAATCCGTCATTTTCAGTTCCTCCTCAAAAACATTGAAAGCCCTCAAGGCCCGTGGCTGGCGCATTCACAGCACACGGTACTATTTTAACCGATAAGTTTCCATTTTGCAAGTAGTTTTGCAAATTTTTCTCCTTTGGGGAGCATTTCGATGTCTTCTCTGGACAGCGCGCGCAGCACCAGCAGCAAAACGACATAAACACACCCTGCAATTCCGATCGAAATCAGCGTCATCAGATGGGAGCCGGAGACGCCGCTCAGCAGCTTATAGCATCCCCATGCTGACAACCCGCATCCAAATCCGGCGATCAGCTGTTTGCCGGTCAGACGCAGGAAGCTGATCGGCAGCCCGGTGACCTTGCGCAGTCCACGGAGCGACAATACCAGAATAATCAGATAGCAGGCACCTGTCCCCAACGCCGCACCCGCGATGTTGATCGAAGGGATGCAGATGGTGACGAGGTTGACGACGAATTTGACCAGCACACCGGCCAGCATATATTTCGGAGGCTTGCCGGCATATCCCAACCCCTGCATGACCGCAAACAGCGGCACCGTCAGTCCGAGGAAGATCAGCGAGATACCCTGCCATGAGAGAACCCCTGACGCAACCGCAACTTCCGCATCCTTGAGCGGATAGAGCAGGCTGAGAATCGGCTCAGACATAAAGAAGATGCCGAAGCTTGCCGGAATCGCAATCAGGCTGGTCATCCGGATAACCGACTCAATATTGACTCTGGTGCCTTCCCGGTCGCCTGCCGACCAGCATGCAGTGACATTAGGCAGAGCGGATTTACCGAAGATATTACAGAAAGCAGGGACAAGGTTGAAGATCGAAAGGGCGTACCCTGCATACGACCCGTAGATAAAGTTTGCCGCCGATTCTCCGCCCAGCGTTGCCTGCGAGAGAACGTCCTGATAAATTGCGTTCATCTTTTCGGGAAAATGGTCGAACGCAAACTGCAAACAGTTGATGATGGTGACGGTATCGACTGCCTGTGCGACGTTCATGACGATCGACGAAAGCGAAATCGGCACCGCAATCGTCACCAGACGCACCATCAGAACCCTTCCCCGCATCGGTCTCGGAGAATACCGCAGTGCATCTTCACTCATCCCGTCGCCGGTACGGCGGAATTTATACAGCAGATAAAGGGTGCCGGCCATCGTCGAGATGGTGACACCGAGGATTGCGGCCGCCGATGCGACCGGCTGGATGGCGGCGTTTGCTTCAGACGCGGTCTTGCAGACCGTACCGAACACCTTCCCGGTCGACTCAAACTGTGCCTTGCCCCAGACGACCGTCCCGTACGACAGCGCCAGGCCAAACACCAGCTTGACAATAACCTCGACCACCTGAGAAACCGCTGTCGGGGTCATATTCCGCAGACCCTCGTAATAGCCGCGGTAAGCGCTGGTCATACAGCCGAAAAAGACCGCCGGTGCGATTGCGAGCACGCAGTACCATGCGCCGGGGTTATTTGCGATATTGACATACACCTTGCTCAGCAGCAGAATCAGTGCCGTTCCCACCAGTCCGAGAATCAGGAACAGCTTCACCGACAGCCGCCGAAGCCGCCGGATATCTCTTGCCCTGCCGCGGACCGACTGTTCAGCGACCATCTTTGCGATTGCGGCCGGAAGACCCGCTGTCGAGAAGGAATAGATCATCGTAAAGATCGAATAGGAGGTCGAAAAGTATCCCATCCCGTCCCCGTCCAGGATATTTCCCAGCGGGATTTTGAACAGTGCGCCGAACAGCTTGACGATAATCATCGATGCCCCAAGCACCGATGCGCCGCGCAGCAGATTCTGCCCTCCCCTTGAGACGTTCTGAACATCCGCCTCTCTGTTCCGGGTATGTTGCAAATGGTTCACTCCCTTAATGGGCGGAGCGTACTCCGTCCGCTATGTATCGGCGCAGCCGTTTCTGCGCCCAAAAATGCCCTCTCCCGGAGTCGTGCCAACTGGGGCGACGAACGCCAGAGAAAGGGCAATCGGTGCGGGTGTCCCGCATCCGTTCCCACAGGGGAACTGTTTTTTCACAGACAGGCGCGCTTATTCAGCGTCTTTGTTCTCAGCGGCAGCGGAATCCTTTTTGCAGCATTCCTCAGCCTCAGCGTTTTCCGCTGCATCCTCAGCCTTTTCACCACAGCAGCAAGACGGCTGCTCATCGGTGCAGCATTCAGCATCGCAGGCAGTGTCGCATTCCTCGCCGCAGCAGCAGCCAGCATCATCAGCAGGCTTTTCCTCTTCGGTTTCGAGTTTAGTACCGCAGCTGGAGCAGAAAGCCGCCTCACGGGGCATTTTAGCGCCGCAATTGGGGCAGGAGCGGAGGTTTTTCTGTTCGCTGATTTTTTCCTCGACGACCTCAAGGGCAGCGCGGACCTCGGTAATTTCATCGCCAAGGGAGGCAATCAGGTCGCCGTTATCAGCTTCCTGGACCATTTTTGCGTAAGTCGCGACCCCCAGCTGTTCATAAAGGTGTCCCAGCTCATTCTGGAGCTGGATGCTTTGGTATTTGAGTTTGGAAATTTCCAGAACCTTATCGGTCTGTTTTCCGGCCTTGTCGACCACGATTTTCGCGGAAGACAACAGTTCATCAATAAATCCCATGTTATCCTTCCTTTCCGGCACAGCAGATACACTGTTCCCATACAGGGAATGCCTTTACAGTTATTATAAACCATCCGGTACAGCCTTGCAAGCGAATTGAAAAAAATTCAGAAAATCCTTACAGACCGTCGAATTTTTCAGGCCACACCCTCAGATTCCTTCGATGAATTCCCGCATCAGCGAATCGGACGGGAGGCCATCCGGCTGCATTGGCGGGAAGTATGACAGTTTTTCCAGCAAACTTTCCGCAACCTCCGCACATGAAGAACTGGTGAGACAGGATTGGAGCAGCGGTTCAGCGATTGGCCGGAAGAGGGCCGGCTCATACAGATGCAGCGAGTCAATCCAGACATCGGCATTGGTGCGGAAGGGGCGGATATGTTTTTCCTCACCGCGGACGACATTATCCCACATCGTGATTGTTTCAGCAGGCGGACAGCCGCGGAAGCTGTTGTCGCGGATAATCCGGCGGATGAAGCGCATTTCACGGGTAGAGATCAGCCGCTGATCGCCGACATAATATTCAGTTTTAATCGAGATATACAGCCGCAGCGCGTCGGAAAAGATCGGACGGCCTGAAATCAGCGGGTTCAGGGCATGCAGCCCTTCGATAATGATGGCGGTATTTTCGTCATGTTCATGGGTCCAGACCCGGTCGCTTCGCCGACCCAACTTGAAATCAAAGATCGGGAAATCAGCCTTGCCCTCTTTGAACAGCACTTCGAGGCATTTTTCCAGCGTCGCAGTATCAATCAGTTCAGGGGTTTCGAGGTCAGGCTGACCATCCGCCATCAGCGGCGCCTGGTCACGGTCAAAAAAGAAGTCGTCCAGAGAAAGCGGGAAGGTATGGATGCCGCGTTTTTCCAGTTCGGTATCGAGGTTATGGGAAGTGGTCGTTTTACCGGCGCTGGTCGGACCGGAGAGCAGGATAATTTTCTGCTTTGGGAACTGGCTGGCGAAGCGGTCGGCGACTTCGGCGATCTGCTCACGGTAACGTTTTTCCGACAACCGGATCAGTTCCCGCGGCGATCTTTCCGCCATTTTGCTGATCAGTCCGGCATCCAGTTTTTTCTTAACATCCGATACCATTCTCCCACTCCTTTCCAGCGCTGGAGAGCAGCTCAGAGAGCTGCTGCTTCCTTTCCAGAATATCCGAAAACCGGTCCAGATATTCATACGGATATTTAAAATTATAAATCCGTTCCAAACCGCCGGGTTTTACGACCTTGGAGACAGCTCCGCCGCCGCATGCCAGAATATTCTGAATCTCTTCCATAATATAAATATTGTACTCGCCCCAATGTCCCGGCAGCGCATATCCGACATTTTCCAGATTGCCGACGGTATTTTTCTGCCGGTAGAGGTAGTACGGGTCGTATCCTTCCTCCATCAGCCGGGAAGAAGTATAGTCCATCATCTTCTGAACCGGGCGGTAATCCTCCATCTCCTCAATGCCTGCATGGAGGGCAGACGAGCGTTTGACCGTCAGCGAATGGACGGTGATATTTTCCGGACGGAGGGAAATTGCCGTTTCAAGGCTGTGGCAGAACCCTTCGTAATCATCTCCCGGCAGCCCGGCGATTAAATCCATATTGATATCATCAAATCCCATCGACCGCGCAAGACGATAGCAGTCAATGACATCCTGTGCGGTATGTGCTCTGCCAATCCGGCGGAGCACCTCATCCGAGAAGGTCTGCGGGTTGATGGAGATACGGGTTGCGCCGCTGGATTTAATGACCTCCAGCTTTTCAGGGGTAATGGTATCGGGACGGCCTGCCTCGATGGTGTATTCTACCTGACCGACACCGGGAAAATATTCTTTTACCGCACCGGTCAGCTGACGAAGCTGAGAAGCCGACAGCACGGTCGGTGTACCACCGCCGAGGTAGATACTGCGCAGCCTGAGCTGGTGTTTTTTGGCAACTTCTGCCGTCACCCGCAGTTCCTTAATCAACGCCATCAGGTAACGCGGCAGCAGTTCCTGCGCCTTTTTCCCGCCGATCGACTGGGAAACAAAACTGCAATAGCTGCACCGGCTGGGACAGTATGGAATCGACAGATACAGACTATAATCCTGACTGGTACGTCCTTCCAGCAGCTGATGCTGGACATGGGCAATTTTCAGCGCAAGGGAGATTTTGCCATCGCTGACCAGGTCCTGTGTGGTCATTTCGCTGCGAATCTGGTCGTCATTCATTCCGGCGGCGAGTCTTTTTTGCACCAATTTAACCGGACGGACGCCGGTCAGAATCCCCCAGGCCGGACGGATACCGGTATGTTCGTGCAGCTGGGCATACAAAAGCCTTGCCAGCTCAGACTCATACTGATTTTCAGCCAGCCCACCCGGCAGTTCACTTTCCTTCTGGCAAACAATCGGGCCAATTTCTTTTTCTGCCGGCAGAGAGATTTTCACCCTCAGCCGGACGCTGCCATTTTCCTGCTCCTGCATCGAAAAGAGGATAAAGTTCTCTTCCGGGCAAACGCCGTCATAACGAAAAGCAAAATGCCGCAGCGGGAAAAAGAGCTTGGTAACATTTTCCATTTCGTATTTAAAGCTGTTGCCCTCAAAGACAAGGGCAGTCTGATTTTTTTCTGTCATGCAATTCCCTTTCCATCTTTCCGCAAATCAACTGTCGTAAAATATTATGCTCTCTGGGCAGCGATGGTCGTCTCACCGCCGTGACCCGGAAGCACCCGGCAGTCACCGGGCAGCTGGAGCAGTTTTTTCAACGAAGCGGCGAGCGCGTTCCAGTCGCCGCCCCAGAAATCGGTTCTGCCGTATCCGCCATCGAACAGCGTGTCTCCCGAAAAGAGCACCCCATTGACCAGCATCGAAACACCACCGGGAGTATGACCGGGTGTTTCAATCACACCGATCATCAGTTCATCCAGCGGGACCTGTTCACCGCCAACGAGTGCGCGGTCAGGCTGCAACACATACTGACCACCGCCCAGCATTGGAGAGAGGTTTTTATTCGGGTCAAGTGCCATTTCCCAGTCAGCCTTATGCAGCCAGACCGGGATTCCATACTGATCTTTGAGCTGGTTGACGCCGCCGATATGGTCAAAATGGGCATGGGTCAGCAGAATCATTTTCGGGGTCAATCCCTCGGCCTGAATTTTAGCGGCGATTTTCTGTGGTTCAGCGCCGGGGTCGATAATTGCACAGTTATTTTGATCCGAGCAGAGCAGGTAGCAATTCGCACCCAGCATTCCGACCGGCAACGACATCACTTTCATGGTCTATACCTCCGATCAGTTTTCAGCGCCGTGTCTGGGCAGTCCACGTTCTTCCGAATCCATCAGGATGGTAATCGGGCCATCGGCGACCATATCAATTTTCATTGGTGCGCCGAAACGTCCGGTCTCAGTCGGGACGCCATTTTCCCGCAGACGGCGGACATATTCTTCATACAAATCCTCTGACGCGGGGTGTTTAGCGGCACGGATAAAAGAAGGACGGTTGCCGCGGCGGCAAGACCCGGCGAGGGTAAAATTGCTGACAACCAGTGCACCGCCGCCGATATCAGCCAGTGACAGATTGAGTTTATCGTCCGGGTCAGTAAAGATACGGAGTTTAACGGTTTTATCTGCCAGCCAGATCGCGTCCTCAACGGTATCCCCTTCCATAACGCCGCAGAGGATCATCAGACCCTGACCGATTTCACCGAGCGTTTCCGGCCCGGAGGTTACTTTTGCGCGGGAAACCCGCTGAATCACCAGTTTCATACTGTTTTATCTCCTGTTGAATGGATTTATATGATATAATGTCCTGTCAAAGTTGTTTGGGATTTACCTAAAGCATCCCATTTGTGGGAAGTATCGCCGGGTAAGCAGTGACGGTGGGAGTTTTGTCGGACACTGGCGGCATTCTCGTCGGGAGGTTGTACCGTCTGGAACTGTCCACCGGACAGTCCCAGAGGAAACCATAGCAAAAACACGTCAGCGCCGTGCCGACCCACGTAGTCCCACCTGACAGCGTAAGTCGATAATGCTGTCCTCGCTCGTTTTTTATGTGAAAAGGCCGCATCGAACGGCCTTTTCACATAGGGGAC
>CALXCO010000039.1 GCA_944386805.1 uncultured Clostridia bacterium | reverse complement strand
TGCGGAGATGCGACCACGGTTCCCATGGGAACCGGACAGTTTCCAAAGGAAACTGTGTGGTTTGCAAAGCAAACCGTACTCTGTCCTGGACCTGCAAGCCTTTGAAAAGGCTTGACCTAAACTTTTTGTCATGATCGACCCCACTGACTGCGAAACTTTGGCCCGCCGCTCTGCGCGTCGGTCAAACCACCGGTAGCGTGAGATAGAAGTATTGCTAACCCGAACAATCGCACAATCCACCCGGCGCGTTCGCAAAGACTGTTACCCTCACGATCGAGGCCGTCGGCACGCGGCCGACCAACGCGAACTGGCAGCGGAAGCATTCCGCTGGAAGCAAACTAAATAAGGAGTAATTGCAATGGCTCAAATATGTCCCCGATGTGGGAAAAAAGTCGAAAGCAGATTTTGCCCGGACTGCGGTTTGGAAGTAAACCCGCCGTCTGTTTCGTCCCCTCCATCTCCGGCACCCAAACCAAAACGTAAACATTTTGACCTTCCAACCGGTCGGGTTTTTTGGATTATGGCGGCTGTTGTCGGCATCATTGTCGTCGTTCTGGGACTGTATGGAGCAGGCGTATTATTCGATCATTTTACCGCTGGGCTGACCGATTTGTACCTGAATGGATAATCGAAAATACGTTCTGTTCTGTGCTTTATTCCGTCTAAATTCTGTCCTGAAGCCAGACAAAATAAACAGGATAAAAGATTTGACTGTATTTGATATAAAAACACTTGTCTGTGCAATATCCGGCTGATGACAGCCGGTTTTAAATGGATAGAAACCTGTCGAAAAAAGTTTCTTCCATATAAATAGCAGTTGAGTTCGCACAATGTCTGCGCGTCTGGTTTCCCTCCACGCAGAATGTCAGCAGGAAAGGAAATGTCTTATGCCATACTTGATTTTGACGGTAATTATTCTGCTTGTGGTGATCATTGCGCTGTTTTTGGTGCATCCGAACCGCCGCAGAGATACCCGTAAGTTTGAACGGCGGCCTTTTGCCCACCGTGGTTATTACGATAATGACCATGGAATCCCAGAAAATTCTCTCGCTGCGTTCCGTCGTGCAAGAGCGCATGGCTATGGCGTCGAGCTGGATGTTCAGCTGACCAAGGACGGCGAAGCGGTAGTTTTCCATGATGATGATTTAAAGCGAATGTGCGGCAGTGACGGACATGTTTATGACTACAGCCTCCCACGTCTGCGCCAGTTCCGGCTGCTGAGAACGTCCGAACAAATTCCGCTTTTCACCGATGTACTGCGGGAACTTGGCGGTATGCCGGTGATCTGTGAAATCAAGGTCCCGGCCGGTCAGGATTACCGGCCGATCTGTGAAAAGGCGGCAGCTCTGATCGATGGGTACAAGGGGGATATCTGCGTCGAATCGTTTGACCCGCGTGCAGTCCAGTGGTTCCGTAAAAACCGCCCCCAACTGATTCGTGGTCAGCTGACAATGAATTTCTACAAGGAACCGGGCTACTCCTTGCCGATGCGGATTGCGATGAGCGAACTGCTGGTCAATTTGATTGGTCGGCCGGATTTTGTCGCATATGGCGTCGATACCAGCGAGACAATCGGCCTGAAGATCTGCCGGAGCTTTCGGCCGATGATGGTTGCGTGGACGGTCTGCTCCCAGCAGCAGCAGGACGAGCTGATGAAAATGTACGACACGGTGATTTTTGAGGGATATCCCGCCGAAGGCAAATAATGCGAAAAAGAAAGGACTTTTTATGCGGATACTGATTATTGACGGACAGGGCGGCAGGATTGGCCGCGGTGTCGCGGAAGCTGTGCTCAAGGAACTGCCGGGGGTCGAGGTCGACGTGATCGGAACCAACGCCATCGCTACGGCGAATATGCTTAAAAGCGGCGTCAAAAACGCCGCGACCGGTGAAAATCCGGTCGTCGTGATGGCTCCGAAAGCGGATGTGATTATCGGTCCGGTTGGGATTGCGGTCGCTGACTCGATGATGGGCGAGGTTACGCCTGCAATGGCGGTTGCCGTCGGTCAGAGCAGCGCTAAAAAAATCCTGATTCCGATGAATCGCTGCGATATCATGATCGCCGGAGTGGGGGAAATGCCCCTCTCAGAGATGATACGGCGGGTCATTGCAATGTTGAAGGATTAACCGAACAACTTTTGTGCGGTTTGCTGAAAGTAAAAAAAAACCGTTTTTTTCCGGAAAAGCCCTTGCAATTTCGCCGAAAGAATGGTATTATATAAAGGCTGTCATAGTCTGTCGGGCGTGTCTTTAAGCGGCTCCTTACCGGGTCCCGCTGCTGACAGGAATGTGATGCCTATTCATTGGTCTGCCGGAAAACAGACCTCGTGTGAGGAGGTGCAAATATGCCGAACATCAAATCTGCCAAGAAGAGAGTTAAAGTTACGGACACCAAAACTCTGCAGAACAGAATGCTCAAGGGTAAGCTCAAAGCTGCTCTGAAGGCTGTTGACGCTGCTGCAGCAAATGGTACTGCTGATGAAGCAGTTCTGAAGGCTGCGTACAAGACGATTGACCAGTCTGCTGCCAAGGGTATCATCCACAAGAACAAAGCTGCCAGAAAGAAAGCTCAGGTCGCTGCCCGCGTTTCCACAAAGGCGTAAGACCAGTTGCTGGCTTATAGCGTGAAATGACCGTCACTCCTCCAACCTCTGGGAGCGGCGGTTTTTTGTTTATCTGCTGAATGGTCAGAAAGGGAGTTTCGATGAGCTATAAAAAATACGCAAAGGATTATAAGGCACGCCTCGTCTCGGTCAACGACGGCAGAGGCATGAAAGAAGTCTTTGTCTATACCGGCGATTACTTCACAGCCGGAATTGAGGACGGTCAGCGCAAAAAGGTGCTGGGACAGTTTGTGGCCTGCTGTGTCGGGAGCATTTTGTGCTTTATCGGCGCCGGGATGATTAACTGCGGCGGTATGCGGGCTTTTTATGTCGCGGTGCCGTTCGCGGTGACGCTGCTGCCGCTCGGAATGCTCGCGGCCGGCGTCTGGCGCTGCGTCAGAGAAAAAGAACCGCTGAAACGCGAAGCAATTGACCACAGCTGGCGCCGTACCAGCGTGATGAGCATGTTTGCGGCAATTATGGGCGGTGCAACGGCTGTGCTGTCGGTTTTGTATATGCTGCTGACGGGAGATGTCGGCAGTGGCCAGCCGGTTTTTACGCTGCTGATGGCTTTAGTGGGTGGATTGACCGGCTGGATACGGTTTATTATCCGAAAAAAATGTGATATTCACCAATTGGAGGACGCTGAATCCGGTCAAAATTCATAAAGTTGGATTTTCTTTCACTTTTTATTCATTTTTTCCTTGACTTGTACCAAGGTTTTCGCTATAATATGTCCCATAACCGGCGTGCAGGAAACTACATGATATCATGCAGATTTCTGCTGCATTCAGCCGACTGGCTGGGAAAAAACGGGTTCTTTGCCGGGGAAAATGGTGCTTTTTTACCTGATTCCTGCGTATACTGAACAGACTCCCGCCAGATATGGGCTGGAGCTGTGTGCCGTTAAGGAAAAAAGGAGAGGATTACAGTGCAAAAAACCAGTATGAAACGTATGCTTGCCTGCTTACTTGCGGCAGTGGTGAGTGCCTCTGCTCTTGCCTCCTGCAGCAGCGGCAATACGACCAGCTCGTCTTCCGCTGAATCGGGTTCGTCTTCCCAGGCGGAAAGCTCCAGCTCGACCGACTCTGACACTGGTGTACCCCTTGTTGTAGCGTATGACACCTTCAACCAGAAGTTCAACCCCTTCTACTACACGGTCGCTTATGACGGCGATGTCGCGAGTGTATGTGTCGACAGCTTGCTGAGCAACGACCGTTCGGGTGAGATGGTGCTCAAGGGTGTTGAGGGTGAAACCCGCAATTATAACGGCACTGATTATACCTACGATGGCCTTGCTGACTGTACCATCGACCAGGGCGAAGATACCACGACCTATACTTTCAAGCTTCGTGAAGGCGTTAAATTCGCCGACGGCGAGGAACTGACCGCGGATGACCTGATCTTCTCGCTGTATGTCGTCCTCGACCCCAACTATACCGGCATTATCACTCTGTATTCCGAGGATATCGTCGGCTTGCAGGCGTACCGTACCCAGACTTCGGATGAGCTGTACCAGAAGTACAGCGAAATGTATGACTACTTCTCTGAAAACGGCGATGCAGGTGAATATGGCGACGAGCTGTTCACCAGCTATCAGGATACCCTCAAACAGACCTGGATGGATGATTTGCAGGCAACGGTTGACTATGTTTATGAAAACTACGGCGCCGATGTCGCCAGCTATATGCCTGAAGTCGATACCGCTGCGCTGGATTCCAGCGAGGAGCTCAAGATCGCTTATGCGATGCTGATGTGGAGCTTCGGTACTTACGACGGCGGCGTGCTGACCGCTCCCGATTCGGGTGAAACCTTCGATATCGCAGGCGGCACCTACCCGACAATGGATGACTTCTACGAGGAAGTTACCGCCAAGTATCCGACCGCTGCCGATTATGACGCGGCAGGCGAGTCTGCTTCCGGAAGCTCGGTTGTTTCGACCGCAGAGTCCACCTTTATCACCGACAGCTCGGCTTCGGATGAATCTTCCGACGGCGCAGGCGTCCCCAACATCTCCGGTATCAAGAAGCTGGACGACTACACCGTTTCGGTCACCACCAACGGCTTCTCGGCAACAACTATCTACAAACTGGCAGGTGTTCCGCTGGCTCCGATGCACTACTATGGCGATGCGTCCAAGTACGATTATGAGAACAACCAGTTCGGCTTTGATTTCGGCGACCTGTCCGGCGTTGAAAGCAACCTCGAACCGATGGGCACCGGTCCCTATGTCTTTGACAAATATGAAAATCGTATCGTTTACCTGAACGCAAACGAAAACTACTGGAAGGGTGCTCCCAAGATCAAACAGATGCAGTGGAAGGAAACTCAGGAATCGGATAAGACCGCTGCAATCGGCACCGGTACCGCCGATATGGCGGAACCGCAGGGCTCGATCGATACCCTGCAGGAGATCTCTTCCTACAACTCCAACGGTGAGACCACCGGCGATAAGATGACCACCTACTTCTACGATATGCTCGGTTACGGCCTGATCGGTATCAACGCGCATAACGTCAATGTCGGCGGCGACCCTGCTTCCGATGCTTCCAAAGACCTGCGCAAAGCTTTTGCAACGGTTCTGGCAGTTTATCGTGACATCGCAATGACCTCTTACTATGGCGAGGCTGCAAAGGTTATCGAATATTCGACCTCTGCTTCCAGCTGGGCTTATCCTGCTGTCACTGACCCGGATTACAAGGTTGCATACTCGACCGACGTCGACGGCAACCCGATCTATACCGACGATATGACCGATGAAGAACGCTATGCGGCGGCACTTGAGGCTGCAAAGGGCTACTTTATCGCCGCCGGCTACACCTGGGACGAAGCATCCGGTAAATTTACCGCTGCTCCCGAAGGTGCGAAGATGAGCTATGAATGCATGATCGGCGGCGGCGGAAGCGGCGACCATCCCGACTTCCTGCTGCTCGAATACGCACGTGACGCTCTCGAATCCATCGGCATCACGCTGGTCATCAACGACCCGTCTGATACCAACGAGATCTGGAATGCGAAGGATGCCAACACCACTGAGCTGTGGGTACAGTCCTGGTCGCTCAGCCTTGACCCCGATCCCATGCAGATCTGGCACTCCAGCAACGTTCCCGGCCTGCCTGGTTCCACCGGCTCCAACGGTGCAAACCTGGTCGACGACAAGATGGACGAACTGATTATGGAAAGCCGTTCTTCTGCTGATAGCGAATACCGTAAGGCAATCCTCAAACAGGTTTATGACCTGATCCTCGACTGGGGCGTTGAGGTGCCGGTCTTCCAGCGTCAGAACATCTACGTCTTCAGTACCGAACGGGTCAACCTCGATACCCTGACCCCGGATATCACGACCTACTGGAACTGGATGCACGATCTCGAAAAACTGGAAATGAACTAAATATTGTTTCTGCCGGCGGCAGGCTGTTTATGAACGGCCTGCCGCTGTTGTCTGTATGGAGAATGAACAGATTATGGAAAATTTTGCCGAAAAGTGTCGGCCGGCTGAAAAAAACGCGAAAGGGCAGGGAAGTCTGGGCAGAAAACAGATGAATCTGCCGCGAAAATTGGCTTTTTTTGCGTATTTCGATGCAAAATGAAGGGAATGGAGACATAAAATTGCATGGAGATTGCGCGAAAGATAACAATCAGGTGACATTTCATTGTCTTTTTCAACAAAAGTTTTGATAGAATGGCTGTTTATCAGCAGAAAACAACGAAAATTATACAAATTCGCATAAAATGCGCGAAGTGGGAAATAAATACACTTGACTATCTCTTTCATTTCTGATAAAATACCAATATGTAACTGGCTCGTGAACAGATTGTGTTCAGCTATGAACACCTCAGTTTTTGTCCTGCTGACAGCTGCGATGCAAACGGGCCGGCTCAATTTTGCCCACTAAGGGCACAAAACACAAGGAGAGGATTTATTGTGAGAAATAATCTCAAGCGTTTTGTCGCAATCGCAATGATCGCTGCTATGAGCGCAGCTGCATTCGCTTCCTGCGGCAACAACACGACTACTGAGAGCAGCAGCTCCAGCTCTTCCACCGAAAGCAGCTCTACCGAGAGCACCGATGATTCCGGTAATGGTGTGCCGCTGGTTGTTGCGTACGACACCTTTAACCAGAAGTTCAACCCCTTCTTCTCGACTGTTCAGTATGACTCCGATGTCAGCACGGTCTGCCTGGAAAGACTGTTTGCTACCGACCGTACTGGCGCTGTCGTTATGAACGGCATTGAAGGCGAGACCATCGCATACAACGGCACCGATTATACCTATACCGGTCTGTCGGATGTATCGATCGATCAGGGTGAGGATACTACAACTTATACCTTCAAACTGCGTGAAGGCGTTAAGTTCGCAGACGGTGAAGAACTGACTGCTGATGACGTTATCTTCTCCTATTATGTTTACCTGGACCCGACCTATGACGGTTCCGTTACTCTGTATTCTGAGGACATCGTTGGCCTGCAGGAATACAGAACCCAGACTTCTACCGAAGTTTACAACAAGTACAACGAGATGTACGATTACTTCTCCGCAAATGCTGACGCCGGTGAATACGGCGATGAGCTGCGCGCTGATTACGATGCTTCTGTCAAGGAAGCTTGGACCGCTGACCTGCAGGCAACTGTTGATTCGGTTTATGCTGACTACGGCGCTGATGCCGCAACCTATATGGAAGGTATCGATACCGCTGCTCTGGACGAAAGCGCTGATATGCAGGTTGCTTATGCAATGTATATGTGGGGCTTTGCCGACAGCTTTGAAGGCGGCGTGCTGACCACCAATGATTCCGGCGAATCCTTTGATATCGCTGGCGGTACCTACCCGACCATCGAAGACTTCTACGAGGAAGCTGTTGCAAAATATGGCAACGCTGCTGCTTATGACGAAGCAGGCGAGTCTGCTGTCGGCGCTTCTGTTGTAGAAAATGCAAGAAGCTCCTTCATTTCTACCTACGGTGCTCAGGATGAGTCGATGGGCTCTGAAGGTGTTCCGAACATCTCCGGTATCCAGAAGGTCGATGACTACACCGTTTCTGTCACCACCAACGGCTACTCTGCTACCACAATCTACAATCTGGGTATCTCGGTTGCTCCTATGCACTACTACGGCGATGAATCGCTGTACGATTACGACAACAACAAGTTCGGCTTTGAGTACGGCAACCTCGATTCTATCCGCAGCAACCTCTCTCCGATGGGCTCCGGTCCTTATGTCTTCGACAGATATGAGAACAGAACCGTTTACTTCACCGCAAACGAAAACTACTGGAAGGGCGCTCCCAAGATCAAAGAGATGCAGTGGAAGGAAACCCAGGAATCCGATAAGGTCGCTTCTATCGATACCGGTACGGCTGACCTGGCGAACCCCGCCGGCTCGCTGGCAGGCCTGGAAGAGATCGCTTCCTACAACTCCAATGGCGAAACCACTGGCGACACCATCAAGACCATCTCTTACGATAACCTCGGTTATGGCTATATCGGCCTGAACGCTCTGAACATGAAGGTCGGTACCTCCGAAGACGATATCGATACCCCTGAGTCTGTCGCTCTGAGACAGGGCTTTGCAACTGTCCTCGCTGTTTACCGTGATATCACCATCGATTCCTACTACGGCGAAGCTGCAAAGGTTATCAACTATTCGATCTCCGACTGCTCTTGGGCTGCTCCTCAGTCCACCGACGCAGGCTACGAAGTTGCTTACTCGACCGATGTCGACGGTAACCCGATCTACACCTCTGATATGACCGACGATGAGAAGTATGACGCTGCTCTGCAGGCTGCGATCGGCTTCTTCAAGAAGGCTGGATTTACCTGGGACGATGCTACCGGCAAGTTCACTGCTGCTCCCGAAGGCGCTAAGCTGAACTACGAGGTTATCATCCCCGGCGGCGGCCAGGGCGATCACCCGATCTACCTGCTGCTCGAATATGCCCGTGAAGCTCTGGATTCCATCGGTATCACCCTGACGATCAATGACCCGTCTGATAATAACGCCCTGTGGAACGCTCTGGATGCCAACACTGAGGAAATGTGGGTTGCTGCATGGTCTTCGTCCGTTGACCCGGATATGTACCAGACCTGGCACTCCAAGAACGTCGTTGGTGTTCCCGGCTCTACCGGTTCCAACCACGCTTACCTGATCGATGACACCCTCGACCAGCTGATCATGGATGCCCGTGCTTCCGCTGACCAGTCCTACAGAAAGGCTACCTACAAAGAGTGCCTGGATATCATCAAGGATTGGGCTGTTGAGGTTCCTGTTTACCAGAGACAGAATGTCTATGTTGTAAGTGCAGAGAGAGTTAATCTCGATACCCTGACTCCTGACATCACCACTTACTGGACTTGGATGAACGATCTTGAAAAGCTTGAAATGAACGGCTGATTTGCAGACCGGCGGTTTAACAGATAGCTATATAGCAGTACAACGAGGTCTGATGCCGCAGAACGAGGCCCATCGGGGAATCGATGGGCCTTCGTTTTGGGGCTTGTTGTCGTAAAATGGGGAACAGTGCGCCAGACCTGCGGCTCCTGTTATCCTGATCTCGTTCCATTTCGTTCAAGGAGGGGTAAAATTCATGCGCAAATTCATCGTAAAGCGCCTGGTCATCAGTGTCTTTATTCTGTTTTTCGTGGCACTGATTATGTATACCATCATGCGCTGTATTCCGACCAGCTTCGTTGAAGCTAAGGCCAGACAGCTCTCCCAGCTGCCCGGCGCTAAAAGCTACGAGGAATGGCTTGCACAGCTGAATGCAACCTATCACCTCGATACCACAATTATCCAGGGCTATTTCATGTGGCTGTGGGACGCGGTTCGCGGACATTTCGGCGACAGCTGGTACTGGAACGTACCGGTTTTGACCGAATTTAAAAACTCTATCTGGTATTCTTTTGCCCTGGGTGCCATTTCCTTTGTTTTGCAGATTGTCATCGCAATCCCGCTCGGCATTCTCGCCGCACGCAAACAGTACGGCATGGCCGACTATATCATCACGGTCGTCGCTCTGGTTGGTATTTCGCTGCCGACCTTCTTCTTCGCTACGATCCTGAAATATATCTTCTCGATCAAGCTCGGATGGCTTGACCTCTACGGCATGGTCGGACGATATTATTACCAGCTGTCCACCTTCGGAAAGATTCTCGACCTCGGCAGACATTTTATCATGCCGGTCGCAACGCTGGTTATCATCAGTGTCGGTTCACTGATGCGGTACACCCGTACCAATATGCTCGAAGTTCTTAACGCTGACTATATCCGTACCGCACGGGCTAAGGGCCTGCCGGAAAAAACGGTTATCAATAAGCACGCTTTCAGAAATACGCTGATCCCGATTGTCACCCTGCTGGGCGGCTCGCTCCCCGGACTTTTCTCCGGCGCGATGATCACTGAGACCCTTTATCAGATTGAGGGTATCGGTTACGTCTCCTATCAGGCTATGATCAACGGCGACATTCCTTTCTATATGTTCTACTCCTGCTTCCTTGCAGTCCTTACACTGCTCGGTATGCTGATCGCAGACATTATGTACGCAGTCGTCGACCCGCGTGTCCGTTTCGACTGAGTTTGACTCTCCTATTATAAAAGAAAGGAATCGTGATACCTTTTGTCTATGGAAGAAAAAAAGGGTGGCGTCTCTCCTGAGCAGCCCAGCGATCATGAGCTCGCTCTGGACGATGAACGCCGCGTTAAAGTACTGTCGCCCGGTGCGCTGGTCGCAAAACGGTTTTTCCGTAACCGGCTGGCTATGGTCGGGCTTATCATTCTGGTATGTATGTTCCTGTTCTCCTTCCTGGGAGGCGCAATCATTCCTTACAAAGAAAACCAGATCTTTGAAGGATATGAAGAGGTTGTTTCCGACTTCGCCGGTGCAACCCTCAACTCTGACTACCGTTTCTATGAGACCGAGTCGGGTATCATCCCCTCCGGTGCACGCACCAGCCTGATTCTGGCTGTCAACAACGGTGAAATGACCTATACCTCCGGCGATCAGACCTACTCGCTGACTGAACTGGGCAATGACTCCTGGATTATCAGCGGTACTACCCCCGTCGCTGATGTCAATAAACTCGCTGGCAGATATATCATCACTTCGGATGAAATTGAGGTCACCAACGCGCTGACCGCTGCTTTCACCGCTGCGGCTGACGCAGGTGAAACCAGCTTTGAACTGGATGGCGTTGCATACACCATCTCCGGTTCCAACCGTACCTTCACCATCTCTTCGATGATGGAACTGGGCGTCGCTTCCAAACTCGTCGTCGAAGGTGAAGGTCTCACCTATGAATTCCAGAAAGCTGCCCTGACTGCAATGGGTGCAAAGGAAAACTCCTTTACAGCTGAAGGAACCACCTATACGCTGGAATACGATGGCGGCAGCGCGATTGCTTCTGCTGGCAGCGATGTCGTTGCACTGCTTTCTGAATACGCTGTTCAGGGCGTCGAAAACGGCACCGTGATCTCCGCTGAACTCCGTTCCGCAATCGTTGAGGCTATTGAAGAAGGACAGAACAGCTTCACCTTTACCGATGAAAACGGTACTGAGGTTGAATATGAGCTCAAACGTGAAAACAACCGTTATACCATCCGTACCGCTACCCAGTCCAAACTGATCCAGACCTACCTCGCTCCGAGCTGGGAACACTGGCTGGGTACTGATGGCGCCGGTATGGACATTCTGACCCGTCTGATGTACGGCGGCCGTATCTCGCTGATTATCGGTTTCGTCGTCGTTATTCTGGAAACGATCATCGGCGTCGTGCTGGGTGGTCTCGCCGGCTACTTCGGCAAATGGGTCGATATGGTCATCATGCGTATCGTCGATGTCTTCTACTGCATCCCGACCTGGCCGATTCTGATTATCTTCGGCTCGATTATGGACTCCTACCAGATCGGCCCGAAGGTCCGTATCTACTTTATGATGATCATCCTGGCGGTTCTGGGCTGGCCCTTTATCACCCGTATCGTCCGTGGTCAGATCCTCTCGCTGCGTGAACAGGAATTCATGGTCGCTGCTGAAGCAACCGGTATCTCTGTTTCGAGACGTGTCTTCAAACATCTGGTCCCGAACGTTATCCCGCAGCTGATTGTTCAGTGCACGATGGCTCTGGGCGGCATCATCCTGACTGAGTCGACGATGTCCTTCCTTGGCATCGGCGTTAAATTCCCCTACGCTTCCTGGGGCAACATCATCTCCTCCGTTTCGAACGTATTCGTTATGACCAACTACTGGTACTGCTGGATTCCCGCAGGTTTCCTGATTCTGATCACCGTTCTGGGCTTCAACTTTGTCGGTGACGGTCTGCGCGACGCCTTCGACCCGAAGATGAAACGCTAAGGGAAAGGAGTGCAGACTAGTGTTCAACAGTAATAAGAAAAAAGATCAGAACTATATCTCCGGTCGTGAGTCCCGCCGGATTTCGAGAGAAAACCGCAAAATCACCCGTGAGTTTGAGAAAAAACGGGAACGCAAACACGTCGACCCTTCTGAGTACACCACCCAGATGCGTGACCCGAACAATGTCGTCGAGTTTGATAACCTGCACACCTATTTCTTTACCGATATCGGTACCGTTAAGTCGGTCGACGGCGTTACCTTCGACGTCCCGATCGGCAAGACCGTCGGTATTGTCGGCGAGTCCGGCTGCGGCAAGTCCGTCACCAGCCTTTCGCTGATGCAGCTGGTCCAGCGTCCGACCGGTCAGATCGTTGAAGGTCAGATTCGCTTCAACGATGGCGATACCGTCTATGATATCGCGCAGACTCCGACCAACGTCATGCAGAAGATCCGCGGCAATAAGATCGCGATGATCTTCCAGGAACCGATGACCACCCTGAACCCGATTTTCCGTATCGGCATGCAGCTGGACGAGGTCCTTGAACTGCACTATCCTGACTGGGATAAGGAAAAGGTCAAGGCGCGTACCATTGAAATGCTCGGTTTGGTTGGTATTGCGAACGCTGAGGGCGTCTATAAGATGTACCCCCATGAGCTGTCCGGCGGTATGCGTCAGAGAGTCTGTATCGCAATGGCACTGATGTGCAGCCCCAGACTGATCATCGCCGACGAACCGACCACCGCACTGGATGTTACCATTCAGGCACAGATTCTTGACCTGCTCCGTCAGCTCAAGGATAAGATCAATTCGTCGATCATGCTGATTACCCATGACCTGGGTGTTATCGCTGAGATGGCAGACTACGTCGTCGTCATGTACGCCGGCCGTATCGTTGAAAAAGGTACCGTCCACGATATCTTCAACAACCCCAGCCATCCTTATACCATCGGCCTGATGAACTCCAAACCGGTCGTCGGCAAAAAAGTCGATGAGCTGTACTGCATCCCCGGCAAGGTCCCGAACCCTGTCGCGATGCCCAACTACTGCTATTTCCGTGACCGTTGTGAGATGCGGACCGAGCACTGCGACGGCGAATACCCGCCTGTCATTAAACTGTCGGATACCCATGAGTGCAGCTGCTACCGTTATCTCGACTACCTGAACAAGAAGAAAGGGGAGTGAATATCATGAGTGAAGCAGTCAAAAATCAGCCGCAGGATGATATCCTCCTTGAAGTCAAAGACCTGAAAAAATACTTCCCGATTAAGGGCGGTCTGTTTAATTCGGTCGTCGGTCAGGTCCGCGCGGTCGATGGCATCTCCTTCAAGATCAAAAAAGGTACCACAATGGGTCTGGTCGGTGAGTCCGGCTGCGGTAAATCCACCGCTGGCCGTACCATCCTCCGCCTGCTGGAGAGAACTTCGGGCGAAATCCTCTTCAATGGTACCGATATCGGCACCCTGTCCAAAAAACAGCTGCGCGCAATCCGCCCCAAACTCCAGATTATCTTCCAGGACCCATATTCCAGCCTGTCTCCCCGTATGCCGGTCGGTGAAATCATCGGCGAGGCTGTCCGGGAGCATGGTATCGTTCCGAAGGAAGAATACAACGACTATATCGATAAGATCATGTCGGAATGCGGCCTCCAGTCCTTCCACAAGGACCGTTATCCGCACGAGTTCTCCGGCGGTCAGCGCCAGAGAATCTGTATCGCAAGAGCGCTTGCCCTGAACCCGTCGTTTGTCGTCTGCGACGAACCGGTTTCGGCACTGGACGTTTCGATTCAGGCGCAGATTATCAACCTGCTGCGCAACCTGCAGCAGGAACACAACCTGACCTATCTGTTCATCTCGCATGACCTGTCGGTTGTCGAGCATATCTCGGATACCATCGGCGTTATGTACCTTGGCAATCTGGTTGAGACCGGCTCCAAGGAAGATATCTTCCGCAACCCGCTCCATCCCTATACCAAGGCACTGTTCAGCGCAATCCCGATGCCTGACCCCGACATTAAGATGAACCGTGTCATCCTCGAAGGTTCGATTCCTTCTCCTGCAAATCCTCCGTCCGGCTGTAAGTTCCATACCCGCTGCCGGTACTGCATGAACCGCTGTGAGTCGGAAGAACCCGCAACCTATGAGGTCGAACCCGGACATTTCGTCACCTGCCATCTGTATGATGGCGCCGGCGCGAAGACGCTGGACGAGATTACCGGCGAAGCTGGTGACTAAATACCGGCTGATCTGTAACGATCTTTGTAAGCAGTCAAAACCACTCCCAGCCGGAGTGGTTTTCTGTTATCAAGTCCATGAAAGGAGCATGCTATGCTGCATCGAAAAAAGAAGTCCGACAGTTCGCAGGAATGGGACGATGGCCGTACAATCGCCAGCATGAATGTCGATGGAATGCCCTGGTATGACCAGCGCCCCAATTCGCCTTCGGCGAATTCCCCAAAACGTCCGGAAGAACAGATTCCGTCCAGCGGTGAACAGCTGTCCGGGCGTGATCTGCGCAAGGTGATTATCAGCGCGACGATGATCGGGCTTGGGGTCGCACTGGTATTTGTCATCGCGGCATTTTTGCTGATTCAGCTGATGCTGCTGGTGTGGACATGATGAGAAAAGACGCGGAAACCGTTTTGGTCTCCGCGTCTTTTCTCATTTTATATAGAAGGTGCAGACAGGGAAGGGAGGAAAGGCTTATTTGCCGTTGTTGGCACGCCATGCGTCCAGCTGGGTCTGCTTTTCTTCCATATATCTCTGATAACCGGCTGCATTCAGCTTTTCAATCATTTCGGGGATTGCTGTATCCGGATCGGTCATGCCGTATTCAATCGACTTCTGATACTCAGAATAGGCGTTGGAAAGGGCAGTATATTCGTTGGTGACAGGGGTATTGTCAAAGGTGAAGCCGGATGCTTCTGATACGACAGCATTGGCGTTGAACTCCTCGTAGATATCCCACAGGTTGGTCGGGTTGCCATACTCCGGCATCGCAAGGAACTGTCCGGGTGCCAGCCATTGCAGTGCATGGTTGTATTCCGCGCCATCCTTGAATTTGGCAGTGCCGTCGATCTCCTCGAAGTCGACATCCTTTTCGCCCCATTTGAACAGCTCGTTCCATTCGGAAGAGGTGTACATGAAGTTCAGGTACTGCATGGCCGCAACAACGTCTTCGGTGTTGGAGCAGATGCACCAGGGCATCGATGCAATCGAGTTGGAAGCGGTGAAGTCAGGCCCGCCCAGTACAATCGTCATATCCTGTCCGCAGAGGGTCGATTCCTGAATATCAGAGCCGGGTTTGTAGTTGGTGATGTAGGACATCAGCGAACCAGCTTTGACACGGGTATTAGCGGCGGTGGTATCGGTCAGGTCGGACGGATTGATACAGCCGTAGTTGTACAGGTCGCGCATGCCGTGAACCATCTCCAGATAGGAGTCATCCGAGAACCAGTCGACGACGTCGCCTTTGCCGTAGTCGGCCAGAACACCGAAGTAGTCGCCGCCCAGTGCATCGACATCGGTCCAGACAGCCTGTAAACCACCGGGGGAGAAGGTGTCAAGACTGGGATTCGCGTCGTGAGCAGCTTTGAGGATGGTGATCAGATCGTCCAGACCGTCGACACGCCATACGTCGCTTTCAAAGTCTGGTTCTAGGTTCATATATTCGGCTGCTGCTTCGAGGTACTGGGTGCCGATTGCCAGTGCAAAACGTCCCTGGGCGTTTTCTTTCTGCTGGGAAACACCGTAAAGGATTCCGTCAGCACTGCGGCAGGCGTCCAGTACATCCCATCCCATCGTATCAATAATGCCGGAGCCGTAGGTTTCCAGCAGGTTATAACCGTCGACCTCCTGCTCCATATCTTCCCAATAATCTTTTGCGATGCCGTTGGTGTAGCCGACGCCGATCGAGGAAATAATGTCAATCTGTTCGCCGCCGGAGATCGCCAGCGTGACAGACTGGGTACGGTTTGCAAAGTCGGTGATCTGCATCTCGACCTGCAGGTTGAGGGCAGGGATGGTCAGCTCGTTCATCTTTTCGACGATGCGGTCGATGCCGTCCAGCGTACCGGAGTAGGTCGGCCAGTTGACGACGATGGTCTGGGGTTCAGTACGTGCTGCAACGGCAGCTGCGGCAGGGTCATCTGCATCGGAAGTGCTCTCAGCGGCAGAGGTAGAGGAGCTGCTTTCAGTGCCAGACTGGGAGCTGCTGTCGGACGAGGTGTCCCCACATGCGGTCAGGGTGGTTGCGGTCAGTACGGCAGTGGCAAGGGCGATGAGAATACGTTTTTTCATGATGATACGTCCTTTCTCTGTATTTAGATTGTTCAAAAAATTTACAGAAAAGTTTTGCTTGCTGTTTACATTATAGCAACCGATGGTAAAGATGTCAACAAAATGGCGAAAATTCTTGCCTGTTTTTGTGCAAGTTCGCAGAAAAGTGCTAACCTGGGCGCAGAAAAGTACAAAACTCCAAAGAAAAACACTGCCTGTATTCGATCAGACTGTTTCGAAAGACAGACAGTGTTTTATATATTTTTATATTGTTGTTTAGAATACAACCTCCATACCGTCATATGAAACGGTGAAATCGCTGCCGGCTTGCCGTATCATCTCGTCGTACAACAGCCCGTCATTGTGGGAGAAATGGTTGAGGATAAACCGGGTCGATTCGTCACAGATGCCCATCTCTATCAGTTTCGCCCGGACTTCCCGGTCATCCGGCAGACCCATATGACCACTGTTTGGGCCGACCTGACGGGCACCGCAGGTGCCGTCCAGACTGACCAGATCAAGATGCCCGCATTTTGCGAGGAAATCCCACACTTCCGGATAAAAAATGCCGGTATCATGGGCATACAGGACCCGCTTGCCCTGCTGTTCAATCAGATAGTTGAACGGCTGGCCGTCCTTCACCTCGTGCATATGGTTGGCGGGAAGAGGGGTGACGGTGTAGTCGCCTGCCTGAACCGGTGAGAAGGGGGAGAGAATATGGAAGCGGAGCGAATCCAGCGTCTCCTTGTTGGCTTCCCAGCTCACCTGGTCAAACAGTGCCTTTGTACCGGCCGCGCAGTAGATGTCCAGATCAGAAGAGGTCATCTTGTGGCTGTAGAAGCTGCCGCGGACGGTCAGCTCCTGTGGGTAAAAGTGGTCCATGTGCCAGTGGGTCACAAACAGGTATTTGACCGCTGAGAAATCCAGTCCGGACATCAGTTTATGGTAGTAGGTGTCCGGCGGCAGGTCGATCAGCAGGTCATGGTTGATGAGTGTCTGGGAACGGGTGCGGATGTTGCGGCCGCCAAGGCGGGAAGCTTCCCGGCAGTTTTGGCAGTTGCAGAAGAGCGCGGGCCATCCTTCTGCCGCGCCGGTGCCGAGGTAGGTTAGTTTCATTTGCGAAGACTCCTTTCGTCAATTGTGTTTTTTTCATGATAGCAGATTTTTTATGGTTTGTCCAATCGGAAACTGGCAGTGAAAGCTTCCGCCGGAAGTATTTGGCTAAGCGTGGAAGGGTGTTTCGAAGAAGGTGAGCTCGTCGAACCTTCTCACTCAGTGTGGAGCGTGGGAAAAGGCCGCGTCGAACTGGGAACGCAGGCTCTGCGCCACTCGCGTGAACAGACGGGTAATGTATGAGTACAATCTTCATCGTGACGAGCGGGGAAGCGACGTCCGTTTGCCACCATTAGGAGCGTGGTACCACATCTGCAAACAGGGGGCGCAGGCTCTGCGCCTGGCGCGTTCGCTCACGATGTTACTATCACGACCGAGCGGATTGCGAAGCAGGAGCGACCGTCGCGAACAAGGGAGCGCAGGCACTGCGTCCGGGCTTGACTTTTTTGCTTTAAAGCTTTATACTATGTATGTCGCTTAAAAAGACATAATTTGCCCGTCCGGGATATCTTTCGCCGGGCATGGGGCATAATGAAAATGTAAAAGACGGTCTGCCGGATTACCCGGATGGACTGCGAAAGGAGTTTCATATAAAATATGTCAATGGAAGTTGTCCGCAGCCTGCCTGACCCCGAAGCGATTCGGGCTCAGTTCCCGCTGACCGAAAAACAGCTCGCTGCAAAAATAGAAAGAGATCAGCAGATTCAAGAGGTATTTTCCGGGAAATCAGACCGGTTGATTTTGATTATTGGGCCGTGCTCGGCTGACAGGGAGGACGCCGTTCTGGAATATATCCACCGCCTTTACCGTGTCCAGCAACAGGTCGCCGATAAAATCCTGATCGTCCCCAGAATCTATACCAACAAACCCCGTACAACCGGCGATGGCTATAAAGGCATGCTCCATCAGCCTGACCCGCTCCGTGAATCGGATATGCTTGCCGGTCTGGTGGCTATCCGCCGCCTGCATACCACAGCTTTAGCTGATACCGGCATGACCTGCGCCGATGAGATGCTCTATCCGGAAAATTACGCCTTTCTTTCCGACCTGCTGGGCTACCATGCCGTCGGCGCAAGGTCGGTCGAGAATCAGGAACATCGGCTGGTAGCGTCTGGGGTAGATGCTCCGGTTGGGATGAAAAACCCGACGTCGGGGGACTTGACGGTCATGCTCAACTCGGTAACCGCCGCACGCCATCCCCATACCTTCCTCTACAGAGGGTGTGAGGTCAAAACGACCGGGAATCCATTAGCCCATGCGATTTTACGTGGTTCGGTCGATGCTTATGGCCGCACCCACCCGAATTATCACTATGAGGACCTGACAAGGCTGTATGACCTTGCGGCAGAGAAGGGCCTCGAAGGAATGGGGGTGGTGGTCGATACCAATCACGCTAACTCCGGCAAACAGTACCTTGAACAGATTCGGATAGCCAATGAGGTGCTGCATTGCTGCCGCCATTCGGCGGATATACGTTCGATGGTCAAGGGCCTGATGATTGAGAGCTACCTTGAGGACGGCGCGCAGAAACCGGAAGAAGGGAAATTCGGCTGCTCGATTACTGACCCATGCCTTGGGTGGGAAAAGACCGAGGAGCTGATCTTCTCACTTGCTGACCAGTGGTGAGCACCGGCTGGGAGTTTTCATGCAGCCTCTCGCCCATTGGGAGAGCAGCCATCCGCAGGTGGCATCACGCAGTGACTGAGAGGGTAATATCGCACAATCTATCTGGCGCGTTGGCTCAGGCTGCTATTTTCACGGCAGAGCGTGGAAGGGTGTTTCGAAGAAGGTGAGCTCGTCGAACCTTCTCACTCAGTGTGGAGCGTGGAAAAAGGCCGCGTCGAACTGGCAGCGGAAGCATTCCGCCGACCATCGCGAATATGGGAGCGCAGGCACTTTGTTGGACACACAGTTCTGGTGCAATCTGCCCGGCGCGTTGGCTCAGGCTGCTATTTTCACGGCAGAGCGTGGAAGGGTGTTTCGAAGAAGGTGAGCTCGTCGAACCTTCTCACTCAGTGTGGAGCGTGGAAAAAGGCCGCGTCGAACTGGCAGCGGAAGCATTCCGCCGACCATCGCGAATATGGGAGCGCAGGCACT
>CALXCO010000038.1 GCA_944386805.1 uncultured Clostridia bacterium | reverse complement strand
CAGATAATTGTCGTTAATCAGGCCGGACGCTTCGCCGCCGCTGCTGCCCCAGGAAATTCCGATCTTCCCGGTTTCAGACAGCATTTCGATTTCATGTGCCGCCGCGTCCTTCATTAAAGAGAGCAGCCGCGGGTAGATATCGCTGACGGCGACCACCCCATCGACCCAGCTTTTTTCGGTGCCGAGCGGCATTTTGGTCGCGGTGACCTTAGCCGGGCAGGGTGAGATAAAGATCGCGCCGATCTGTTCAAGCGGCAGGCCGGTTTTGGCAGCGGCGGCGCGTTTGGCCATTCTGGCCGCGACCTCAATCGGCGCATTGAGCGGCAGGACATGGTCAATCAATCCGGGGAACCGGACCCTAATCAGCCGTGTCACCGCCGGACATGCCGAGCTGATAACCGGACGCGGAAGGCTATGGGACTCCATCATCTTCCGGGTTGCGGCGGAGACGATTTCCGCCGCCTTTGCGACCTCGAACACCTCGTCAAATCCGAATTTAACCAGCGCATTCAGCACGACGTCGATATCTTCCAGATTGTTAAACTGCGCCATAAAGGAAGGCGCCGGAAGAGCAATTGTATAAGGGTATTTGTCGAGAATTTCCAGGCTGTCATATGTAGCGCGTTTGGCATGATGCGGACAGACACGGATACACTCGCCGCAGTCGATGCAGCGTTCGGCAATGATATACGCCTTTTTATTACGCACCCGGATTGCTTCGGTCGGACAGCGCTTGATACAGTTGATGCAGCCCTTGCATTTATCGCGGTCCAACGTTACCGAGTGAAAGAACTCCTGCATACCTATAACCTCCCGTCCCGGATGGAGGCACAGACGGCGGCTTTCACCGTCTGTCAGGATAGGTAGATCGTCATATAAACGGTCGTGCCGACGCCTACGGTCGACTCTATCCTCATTTCATCCGTATTCTTTTTCATATTCGGCAGCCCCATTCCCGCGCCGAACCCCAGCGAACGGACCTCGTCCGCAGCGGTCGACCAGCCGGCCTGCATTGCCTGTTCGATATCGGGGATACCCTTGCCGGTATCCTTAAGCACCATGTCGATACGTTCGGGGGTCATTTCGACGTCGATTGTCCCGCCGTTGGCATGGATGACCATATTAATTTCTCCCTCATACAGCGCAATCGAAACCCTGCGGATGATATCCGGGGAGACGCCCAGCGCCCGGAGTTTTTTCTTCAGGCTGGAAGAGGCTTCGCCGGCACGGGTGAAGTCGTTTCCATCGACTTCAAACGTCCATTTCAGTCCACTCAAACCGATTTTCCTCCGCGCAGGCCGTTTTCCCACAGCAGCCCACAGGCCGTAAACATCCGGTGGTCGGTGCGGAGGAGGACCATACCCCGGCGTTTGGCCAGAGCGATCATATCCTCATCGGGTTTTTTGCCGCGGACGAAGACGATACAGACCATATCCATCATATCGGCCGTCCGGACGGTCTGGATATTGACCAGACCGGTCAGGAGGACGGCCTGGTCCTTGACATAGGCCAGCACGTCGCTCATCATATCCGAGCCGCACGCCTCGTGCACCTCGGTATCGAGACTGTCCTCACCGCAAATAAGCTCGGCATCCAGAACACGCATTACATCCCGTACATCCATCGCTGTCCCTCCCAAAACATCTATTTTTATGGTATATACAAAATCACATGGCGGCATATACCAAAACAGCCTTTGAATATCTACTATTATATACGAAATGAACGGTATATGCAATAGGTTCATAGATAATGCGAGTTTTTTGTCAATCTTGTTTAAAAAATAACGAAAAGGTTGTATGCCGCCATCACTAGAATTTTGTTGCAAAACATGATATACTTATAAAAAAGTATATGAGCAGTTCACAGGGAACTGTCTTTACTGATCTGCCGGACCTCTTACCGGGTTCCGGCATTCTTTACGGTTACGGTTCTACGGCTAACCAACAAGGAGGTTTATTCTATGTCCAACAAAAAGGCCGGCGTCCTCTTTAAGGATACTCCGGAACAAAAGAAAAAGCTTGAAGAGGTCATTGCCGCGCATAAAGATCAGCCCGGCGCACTGATGCCGATTCTTCAGCAGGCACAGGATATCTACGGATACCTTCCGATCGAGGTCCAGACCACGATTGCGGAAGCACTGGATATCCCGCTTGAGGAAGTATACGGCGTCGTTACTTTTTATGCACAGTTTTCGCTCTACCCCAAAGGCCAGTATAAAATTTCGGTGTGCCTGGGCACGGCGTGCTATGTAAAAGGGTCCGGCTCGATTTATGACAAGCTCCAGCAGGTTCTGGGAATCGGCGGCGGCGAATGTACGCCCGACGGCAAGTTCTCGCTGGAAGCATGCCGCTGTGTCGGTGCCTGCGGCCTTGCACCGGTTATGATGGTCAACGACGAAGTTTTCGGTAAACTGACCGCCGACGATGTAGAGGATATCCTCGCAAAATTCGGCGCCTAATATTTTTCAGGAAAGGATTGTGCCGCCATGCAGGAACTCTCCTTAAACGTTTTGGATATCGCGCAGAACTCTGTCCGTGCAAAAGCATCTCTTGTAACAATTTTGGTGACGGAAAAAACCGCCGATCATTTTTTAGAGATTTCCATTGCAGATGATGGCTGCGGGATGACACCGGAACAGGTTGCCCGTGTGATGGACCCGTTTTTTACGACCCGCACCACCCGCAAAGTCGGATTGGGTATCCCCTTTTTCAAGCTGTCTGCCGAATCGACCGGCGGGAGTTTTGACATCCAGTCGGAGCTGGGAAAGGGTACCGTGACAACCGCCCGTTATCATACCGACCATATTGACATGCTGCCGATCGGCGATATGAACGCGACCATCCTCTCTCTGATCAGTATGAACCCACAGATGGATTTTGTTTACCGGCGTTCGCTGGATAATAACAGTTTTACTCTTGACACCCGCGAACTCAAAGCAGTTCTGGAGGATGTCCCGCTCGACTCCCCTGAAGTCATCCAGTTTATTAAGGAAACGCTGGAGGAGGGCGAAACTGAGCTGACGGCTCAGAATACATGAAAGGATCGATTTATATGAAGAGTCTGGAAGAACTTAAAGCAATCCGTGACCGCGCAAAAATAAACGTGCATCTTCGGAAAGAAAATTCCCCTGACAATATCCGTGTCGTCGTCGGCATGGCTACCTGCGGCATCGCGGCAGGCGCAAGACCCGTCCTCGCGGCTTTCACCGAAGAGGTCGCCAAACGTGGTCTGCAGAATGTCATGGTCACACAGACCGGCTGCATCGGGCTGTGCCAGTATGAGCCCATCGTCGAGGTCTATCAGCCCGACGGAAAAGTTACGACTTATGTTAAAATGACCCCCGATAAGGTTGACCGAATCATCACCGAACATCTGGTCAACGGAAAAGTTGTGGATGAATATACCATCGGCAGCGTCGGCAATCTGTAATAAGGAGGCAGCTACATGTATCGTTCTCATGTCCTGGTCTGTGGAGGCACCGGATGCAGTTCTTCCAACAGCCAGCAAATCATCGACGCAATGGAAAAGGAGATCGCCGAGGCCGGTCTGTCTGATGAAGTAAAAGTCGTCAAAACCGGCTGCTTTGGTCTGTGCGCACTCGGCCCGATCATGATTATCTATCCGGAAGGTTCCTTCTACTCGGAAGTTAAACCCTCTGACGTTCCGGAAATTGTTGAAGAGCACCTGCTCAAGGGCCGTATCGTTAAACGGCTGCTTTATAAAGAGACCGTTCAGGAAGACAACAGCGTCAAATCTCTGAACGAGACCAACTTCTATGCAAAACAGCACCGTGTTGCACTGCGCAACTGCGGCGTTATCAACCCGGAGAATATCGAAGAGTACATCGCAGTCGACGGCTATCAGGCACTGGGCAAGGTCCTGACCGAAATGACCCCTCAGCAGGTTATCGACGTGATTCTCGCATCCGGTCTGCGCGGACGCGGCGGCGCAGGTTTCCCGACCGGCAAGAAGTGGAGCTTTGCGGCTGCAAACCAGGCTGACCAGAAGTATGTCTGCTGCAACGCTGACGAAGGTGACCCCGGTGCATTCATGGACCGTTCGGTTCTGGAAGGCGACCCCCATGTCGTACTGGAAGCAATGGCGATTGCTGGTTATGCAATCGGTGCTTCTCAGGGTTACATCTATGTCCGTGCTGAATACCCGATCGCAGTCCATCGTTTGCAGATTGCGATTAAACAGGCAAGAGAATACGGCCTGCTGGGCAAGGATATCTTCGGCACCGGCTTTAACTTTGATATCGACCTGAGACTGGGCGCAGGCGCATTCGTCTGCGGCGAGGAAACCGCTCTGATGACCTCGATTGAAGGCCACCGCGGCGAACCGAGACCCCGTCCTCCGTTCCCTGCTGTCAAGGGCCTGTTTGCAAAACCGACCATCCTGAACAACGTCGAGACTTATGCGAATATCCCGCAGATCATCCTCAAGGGTGCCGACTGGTTCGCTTCGATGGGCACCGAAAAGAGCAAAGGTACCAAGGTATTCGCTCTGGGCGGCAAGATCAACAACACCGGCCTGGTCGAAGTCCCGATGGGCACCACCCTGCGTGAGATCATCGAAGAGATCGGCGGCGGCATCCCCAATGGCAAGAAGTTCAAGGCTGCACAGACCGGCGGTCCTTCCGGCGGATGTATCCCGGCACAGCACCTCGATGTCCCGATTGACTACGACAACCTGATTGCAATCGGTTCGATGATGGGCTCCGGCGGCCTGATCGTCATGGACGAAGACACCTGTATGGTCGATATCGCGAAGTTCTTCCTGGAATTCACCGTCGACGAATCCTGCGGCAAATGTACTCCCTGCCGTGTCGGTACCAAACGTCTGTATGAGATACTGGATAAGATCACCCGTGGTCAGGCTACCATGGAAGACCTCGACAAGCTGGAAGAACTCTGCTACTATATTAAGAACAACTCGCTGTGTGGTCTGGGTCAGACGGCTCCGAACCCGATTCTGTCCACCCTGCGTTATTTCCGCGACGAATATATCGCGCATATCGTGGATAAGACCTGCCCGGCCGGCGTATGCAAACATCTGATGAAGTATACGATCGACCCCAACAAGTGCAAAGGCTGTACGCTGTGTGCACGCAACTGCCCGGTCAACGCTATTTCCGGCACTGTTAAGCAGCCTCATGTCATCGACACCAGCAAATGTATCAAGTGCGGCGCCTGCATGGAGAAGTGCAGATTCGGCGCGATCAGCAAGAAATAATCGGGAGGACAGCCAAGATGATTAATCTCAAGATCAACAACATCCCTGTTTCTGTCGAGCCCGGCACCACCATTCTGGAAGCCGCCCGTCAGCTGGGTATCAATATCCCCACCCTCTGTTACCTGAAAGACATCAACGAGATCGGCGCCTGCCGTATCTGCACCGTTGAGGTCAAAAACGCAAAAGGCCTGCTGCCTGCCTGTGTCTACCCGGTCAACGAGGGCATGGAAGTCTTCACCAACACCAAAAAGGTGCTGGATGCCCGTAAGAAAAACCTCGAACTGCTGCTGTCGGTTCACCACAAAGAGTGCCTCTCCTGCCCCAGAAGCGGCAGCTGTGAATTCCAGAAACTGTGCAACGACTACGGTATCTCGGATGAACACGTCTACGAGGGCGAGAAAAACGAGTACGAAATCGATGATTCCGCTGCTCATATGATCCGCGACAACTCCAAGTGCGTGCTCTGCCGCCGCTGTGTCGCTGTCTGCCGCAAGTATCAGGACTGCGGCGTTATCGGCCCGATCGACCGTGGTTTCAAGACCCACATCGGTTCCGCATTTGAAAAGAACCTGGGCGAAGTCGCCTGTGTATCCTGCGGCCAGTGCATCGCTGCCTGCCCGACCGGCGCTTTGCAGGAAAAGGATATGACCGACGATGTCTGGGCTGCTCTGTCCAACCCGGAAAAGACCGTCATCGTCCAGACTGCTCCGGCTGTCAGAGCCGCACTCGGCGAGGCTTTCGGCCTGCCGATGGGCACCAACGTCGAGGGCAAGATGGTCGCAGCTCTCCGCCGTATCGGCTTTGCAAAGGTATTTGATACCGTATTTTCGGCCGACCTGACCATCATGGAAGAAGCACACGAGCTGGTCGAACGGATTCAGAACGGCGGCGTCCTGCCGATGATCACCTCCTGCAGCCCCGGATGGATTAAATACTGCGAACACTACTTTCCCGATTTCATCCCCAACCTGTCTTCCTGCAAGTCGCCTCAGCAGATGTTCGGCGCAATTGCAAAGACCTGGTATGCGGAAAAGATGGGCATCGACCCCAAGAATCTGGTCGTTGTCTCGATCATGCCCTGCACTGCGAAGAAATTCGAGATCGGCAGAGACGATCAGGCAGCTGCCGGCGTTCCCGACGTCGATATCGCACTGACCACCAGAGAACTGGCCAAGATGATCAAGGCATCCGGCCTCGACTTCAACCTGCTGCCGGATGAGAAATTCGACGAACCGCTCGGCATCGGCGCTGGCGCAGGCGTCATCTTCGGCGCAACCGGCGGCGTTATGGAAGCGGCTCTGAGAACGGCAAACGACTGGCTGACCGGTACCGATACCCCTGCTGAAAAGATGGACTTCTCCGCTGTCCGCGGCACCGAAGGCATCAAGGAAGCAACCTATACCGTCGGCGGCGTAACCCTGAAGGTTGCGATCTGCTCCGGTCTGGCGAACGCCAAGAAACTGCTGACCGCTGTCCGCAACGGCGAGGCAGATTACCAGTTTATCGAGATTATGGCATGTCCCGGCGGCTGTGTCAACGGCGGCGGACAGCCCTTCGTCCCGGCTTCGGTCAAGAACTTCACCGATATCCGTGCAATCCGTGCAAAAGCACTGTACTCGGAAGATGAAGCGATGACCATCCGCAAGTCTCACCAGAATCCTGCGATTATTGAGCTGTACAAGGAATATCTGGGCGAGCCCGGCAGTGAAAAGGCACACCACATCCTGCATACCTCTTACGTCGCACGCAAGAGATATTAATTGCCGGTTATCATACAATCGTACAAAATGCCCTCGGCTGAATAGCCGGGGGCATTTTCATAAACGGCGGCGTGAAATTTGCAGTATGTTCATAAAATCACCCCGGCAGCCTGTTGACAGGGAAAAAATCCCATGCTATAATACCTAACGTAGTTAGCTTTTAAAGACAGCTATTTGGGAGGTGAATGTATGGAATATGAAAAGATGGCCGAAGAAATCTTCGAGCTGATTTCCAAACTCCGCTTTGGACAGCAAACACAGCCGCTGAATGATGCAACCCACGGCGAACATTTTATTCTGGTCTATCTCTGCCGGAAACAATGCGCTCTGCCGGGCGACCTTGCCCAGATTATGAACGCTTCGACCGCTTATATCGCCAAGCTGCTCCGCGGACTGGAAGAAAAACAGCTGATTCTCCGCCGGCAGGATGAGCAGGACCGCCGCCGAACGCTGATTACCCTGACGGATGCGGGTGTTGCAGCCGCACAGCAGGATATGGAGTTTGTCCGTATGCACATCATCCAGACGCTGGAAAAACTCGGCGAAGAGGACGCCGAACACTTGGTCCGGATTCTCAAAAAGCTCCTCGCTTCAAAAGAAGAACACCCCATCTGACAGCAGCCTGTGTGGATGTTACAGCCCACATGCTGCTTTTAAACGGGTAAATACCTAACCATTTTAGCTAACTTCGTTCATAAAATTCATATACAGGTCATAAGGAGGACACAATGACAAAACTATTTCGTTACCTGAAAAAACGCGATTGGGCGATGGCAGCCGCGTCCCTCGTGTTTATCATCGGCCAGATCTGGCTGGACCTGCGGCTGCCGGAATACATGAGTGAAATCACCGTGCTGGTCCAGACCGAAGGGAGTACGATGTCCCAGATTCTGACCGCAGGCGCCAAAATGCTCGGCTGTGCGCTGGGAAGCATGGCAATGGCCATCATCACCTGTTATTTTACGTCGGTGATTGCGGCCTCGATCAGCCGTCGGCTGCAAAGCGAGCTGTACCACCAGGTCCTCTCCTTTTCAAGTGAAGAGATGAACCATTTTTCGACCGCGAGCCTGATTACCCGCTCGACCAACGACGTCACCCAGGTCCAGATGATCTTTGCGATGGGGATGCAGCTGATGATTAAGGCACCGATCACGGCGGTCATGGCGATTCTGAAAATCCAGGACAAAGGCAACTGGCAGTGGACGTCACTGACTGCCGGAGCGGTTATTCTGCTGATGGCGGTGATTGGGGCGCTGATGGGCTACGCACTGCCCAAATTCCGCAAGATGCAGACGCTGACCGACAACCTCAACCGGATCACCCGTGAAAACCTGACAGGACTGCGGGTCGTCCGTGCCTACAACGCAGAACGCTATCAGGAAAACAAGTTCACCGCTGCCAACAATGAGATGACCACCAACAGCCTGCAAGTCAACCGTGCGATGGCGGTATTAAACCCGGTTATGAGCCTTGTCATGAACGGCATTTCGCTGGGCATTTACTGGATTGGCGCCTATCTGATCGAATCGGCCGGCATGCAGGATAAGCTGGGGATTTTCTCGAACATGGTGGTCTTCTCCTCCTACTCGATGCAGGTCATCATGTCGTTTATGATGCTGGCGATGATTTTCGTCCTGCTGCCGCGTGCGCAGGTCTCGGCGAAACGTATTCTGGAAGTCCTCCAGACCGCCCCTTCGCTGCATAACGGCTCTAGCGACAGCGACGGCAGCCATCAAGGCGAGATCGAATTCGACCATGTTTCTTTCCGTTACCCCGGCGCCGACGCCAATGTGCTGGAAGACATCACCTTCACCGCACACAAGGGCGAAACGGTCGCCTTTATCGGCGCGACCGGCTCCGGCAAAACGACGCTGGTCAACCTGATTCCGCGGTTGTACGATGTCAGCGAAGGGTCTGTCAAGGTCGACGGCGTGGATGTACGGGATTATGACATGAAGAAACTGCGCGACAAACTGGGGTATGTTTCGCAGAAAGCGGTGCTGTTTGCCGGCACCATCCGGGACAATATCCGGCTTGGCGACAACGGCAAGGCCGCCGTACCGGACAACGAGATCGAAAAGGCACTCGACATCGCCCAGAGCAGCGACTTTGTCGGCAATATTCCCGAAGGCATCGGCGGCGCTGTCTCCCAGAATGGCGCCAACTTCTCCGGTGGTCAGAAACAGCGGCTGTCGATTGCACGTGCGGTCGCACGCAAACCGGAAATCTATATTTTTGACGATTCGTTTTCTGCGCTGGACTACAAAACCGACCGCATCCTCCGCAGCCGTCTGAAACAGGAATCGGCCGGTGTGACGACCCTGATTGTCGCCCAGCGCATCGGCACCATTCTGGACGCTGACAAGATCATCGTTCTGGAGGATGGCCGCGCGGTCGGTATCGGCACCCATAAACAGCTGCTGGAGAGCTGCCCGGTCTATCAGGAAATCGCCGCATCCCAGCTTTCAAAGGAGGAACTGAGCAGATGAGACCAATGAACCATCATGCGTCCCTTCCGAAGGGCAAATTTTCGCCCGAAGGGCTGAAAAAGCTGTACGCTTTCTGCAAAAAATATATCCCTGCCGTCATTATTGCGCTGGTATGCGCGGTCGGCGGCACGGTCTTTACCATCCTCGGACCGGATAAACTGTCCGATCTGACCGACCTGATTACCCAGGGACTGATGACCGGCATCGACTTTGACGGTGTCACCCGTGTCGCGGTCACGCTGACGGTGATGTACGGCTGTTCGGCGCTGCTCACCTTCACCCAGGGTCAGCTGATGACAGTGACGACCCAGCGAATTTCGCAGGGTCTGCGCGAGGCCATCAGCAAAAAGATCAACCGTCTGCCGATTGATTACTACAACAAAACCACCTTCGGCGACATCCTGTCGCGTGTCACCAACGACGTCGACACCATCTCCCAGGCCATCCAGAACAGCATTATCACCCTGGTTTCCTCGGTTGTGCTGCTGCTTGGGTGCCTGCTGATGATGTTCAAGACCAACTGGGTCATGACGGTTTCGGCAATCGTCGCCTCGCTGATCGGATTTGTGCTGATGGTGCTGATTATGGGCCGCTCTCAGCGGTACTTTATTGCACGCCAGCAAGGGCTGGGCGACATGAACGGCCATATTGAGGAAGCATACGCCGGTCATACCGTCATCCGGGTCAGCAATGCAGAAAAAGAATTCTCCGAAAAATTTGAGGCACTCAATGAAAAGCTGTACCAGGCGAGCTGGAAATCGCAGTTTCTGTCCGGCCTGATGATGCCGATTATGGGCTTTATCGGCAATTTGGGGTATGTGACGGTCTGCGTCATCGGCGCGCTGCTGACGATGAACGGCAATATTACGTTTGGTGTCATCGTCGCGTTTATGGTCTATGTCCGCCTGTTCACGACTCCCCTCTCCCAGATCGCGCAGGCGATGACCAATATTCAGTCGGCTGCCGCTGCATCGGGACGTGTCTTCGATTTCCTCGAAGCGGAAGAGATGGAAGACGAGAGCAATAAGACCAAACGTCTGACCAACCCGACCGGTCAGGTCAGCTTCCAGCATGTCAAATTCGGCTATACCCCTGATCGGGTCATTATCCACGACTTTTCTCAGGAAGTCCATCCCGGCGAAAAGGTCGCCATCGTCGGCCCGACCGGTGCAGGCAAGACCACCCTTGTCAACCTGCTGATGCGATTTTACGAGATCGACGGCGGCAGTATTTCGATGGACGGCATCAACCTGAAAGACCTGACCCGTGAAAACGTCCATTCGCTGTTCGGGATGGTACTTCAGGACACCTGGCTGTTTGAGGGAACCATCCGGGACAATATCGTCTATGGCAAACAGGGCGTGACGGATGAAGACCTCGACCGGGTATGCAAGGCCGTCGGCCTGTACCATTATGTCCATACCCTGCCCAACGGTTACGATACCGTCCTCGATGGCGGCATCAGCCTGTCGGAAGGCCAGAAACAGCTGATGACCATTGCACGTGCGATGATCGAAAATGCGCCGATGCTGATCCTTGACGAAGCGACCTCGTCGGTCGATACCCGAACCGAGCTGCTGATTCAGCAGGCGATGGACCGGCTGACCGAAGGGCGCACCTCGTTTGTCATTGCCCATCGGCTTTCGACCATCAAAAACGCCGATATCATCCTGGTCCTCAAGGACGGCGATATCATCGAAAGCGGCAACCATCAGACGCTGCTGGAAAAAGGCGGATTCTACGCCGAGCTGTACAATGCACAGTTTGCGCATTCCTAAAATAACTATATAAGACAACAACCCCGGTGCGGACTTTTTAAGGTTCCACACCGGGGTTAGGTGTTTTATTATCCACGATATTTTGCGATTGCGGCCTGAATTTCCTCGCGGACTTCTTCGTCCTCTTCCTCTTCCAGCCGACGCGACAGGAAGGTGACAGCGGTCGAGTAGCGCATCTCACCCAGCGCATACGCTGCCGCCAGACGTTTGTCACGGTCCGGCGAATCGAGCAGTTCGCAGAGTTTCGGCAGATAGGGGTCCATCTGTTCTTCGCCCAGAATCCGCACTGTCTGCAAAAGCAGTGCCTTACCCTTTTTCATGCACTTCTGGATATACTTTTCGTCACCTTCGTCACAAGCCTTGCGGATTTTTTCTTCCTGCGTCAGTTTTGTATTGCCAAAAAGCGGCATAATTATCCCTCTTTCTGCGGAAAGCTTCCGCTGCCAGTTCGCGGCGTTCGCTCGCGTGCCGACTCGCTCGGTTGCTATGGTAACGGCCTTTGCGAACGCGCCGGGTAGATTGTACGATATTTAGGCACTTTTGTGGGAGCAATTCAAACACACTTTCCGTCTGTTCACGCGAGCGTAAAGCGAGTCCCGATTTTTCTCACCCAGTGGGGTCGATCATGACAAAAAGTTTAGGTCAAGCCTTTTTAAAGGCTTGCAGGTCCAGGACAGCGTCCTGGTCGCCTTCCGCAGAAGGCGAAATCCCCTCTCCCCAAAATCAGCTCAGCAAGGGGTAGCAAAATACCCGCAGGTATTTTGTGTAGGGGACGCATAGCAAGGGCGTCCCCTATGGATGAAGTGGGTTGGATGCCCACTTCATCCATAAAAATCGAGCGAGGACAGCGTTACCGACTTACACTGTCAGGTGGGACTACGTGGGCCGGCACGGCGCTGACAAGTTTTCGACTGCTATCCCCCACCGACTGTCCGGTGGACAGTCGTGTGGCGGAATGCTTCCGTTACCAGTTCGCGGCGCAGAGCCTGCGCTCCCTTATTCGCGTTGGTCGCTCGCGTGCCGACCGCCTCGGTTGCGAAAATAACAGCCCAGCAAACGCGCCTATAAATTGTACAGAGTTTGAAAGCTGTTTTTGCAGTGTTATAGCCGCTCTTTTACCTCTTCTGCCGATGGAATCGAAGCCTGTGCACCCGGACGGGATACGGCAATCGAAGCCGCGGTATTGGCATAGACCAGTGCCGTTTTCAGGTCGCCGTCATAAGCCGACACAAACGCTGCGGTAAAGCAATCCCCAGCCGCCGTCGTATCGACGACCACAGATTCCACCGCCGGAACCAGTACACTTTCCATACCTTCGGACACCGCAAGAACACCCTTGCTCCCAAGTGAAACAAGCACCGTCCCGACGCCTTTTTGCAGCAGCGTCACTGCGGCTGCTTCACATTGTGCCACCGTATCGGTCGGCATACCGGTCAGAATAGACAGTTCCGTCTCGTTCGGCTTGACAAAGTCAGCCAGTGCGAACAGCTCATCCGGCAGACCGCTGACAGCGGGCGCCGGGTCAAGGACAACCATTTTGCCGAGCGACTTTGCCAGACGTGCGGCGTAAAGCACTGTCTCCACCGGGATTTCCAGCTGCATGACCAGACAGTCCGCTGCCTCAATCAGCCCACGACCACGGTCGACATCATCCGCAGATACCTCACCGTTTGCACCGGCCAGAATAATAATTGCGTTTTCACCTTTCCGTTCGACGGTGATAAACGCCTGACCGGTCGGGGTATCGCTTTCCCGAATGCCGGAGACGTCAACGCCGACCGAATGCAGGTTCCCGGTCAGCAGCCGGCCGGCATCATCTTTGCCAACCGCACCGATCATCGCTGTTTTGCACCCAAGCCTACCGAGTGCATAGGCCTGATTGGCGCCTTTACCGCCGGGCGTGAGCCGGAGCGAATCGGCCGAAACCGTTTCGCCCGGCAGCGGCATCCGCTCCAGCCCAATCGAATAATCCAGATTCAAACTTCCGACTACAACTGCCTGTTTCATATGCGCTGCCTCCTTTGGCTCATCCGGGATAAGTATTACCGTACAGTTTTATTTTACACGATTTCCGGCGTGCCGTCAAATCTCTGTCATCAAAACGGTGCCGACATTGGGCTGGAGGGTCAGCTGTACCTCATACATACCGTCCTGATGGTTCAGTTCTTTTGCCGTCTCAATCGTGCCTGCAAAGGTTTCCCAAACCTCCGGCAGTGCTGCCGACGGAACACGGACCGTCAGCTGCTGCGGCTCACCGGTAAAGTTGACGAAGAAATATTCCCGTGTATTGCCCTTGCGGTAACGGATGTACGCAACGCCCGACAGGTCTTCATCGTTGTGCATAACCGGGTCGACAATCCATTCCGGATAGCAGCGGTGGTTGTTGGGGCAGGTGGCCATTCCTTCCACAATCGTCATCGGGGACGGTACCACCTGATTCAGCCAGCCGCCGAGCGTCTCTGCGTCCGACGCTTCTGCCACAAAGTGCAGTTTACCATCCGCCTTGAGTGCCTCAAAAATTGCCTTAACCTCTGCGTCGTCCTCTTTGCGCATGCCGTACACCGGCAGGCAGTCCATCAGGCAGAGATAGCCGCCCTGACGTGCAAAGCTGTCGAGCATGCGTGCCGTCTCGACCGGCACAACCTCTGCCATCGGCAGAACAAATGCCTTATATTCTGCGCCGGTGCGCTGATTGACCAGTTTGCCACCGACAGCCTTGAACAGCCGTGCTGCATCCGACGGGAAGACGGTAAAGTCGATATTCTGCTCCAGCAGTCCGGTCAACAACAGCTGTTCTTTCCGGTCGATCTCGACTGCGCGTTCATCGGCCAGCAGCGGCCCACGCTGATACATCGTCTGATAGCCCTGTTTGCCGAGATAGTGCAGCCAGAATGCTTCCTGCGGGTGGTAGACCAGGACGTCGGTCTCCTGACGTCCGCCGGTCAGCAGTCCATACATCCGCCGGGTCATCCGGTTGGCTTCCGGCATCCGGTCCCAGTGTGCCCACTGGAAGAACTCGGACGGCGGCCAGTCCTTTGCACGTTCATCCCGAATAGAATAGAAGAAGCCGTGGTTGACAATCGTCTTAATTCCCGAAAGGTACATCCAGGATACCATCCGCAGGTATTCTTCAAAGCTGAGGTCCCAGCCGCACCCTGCAAATACTTCGACCTGTGCGCCGTCCTTGCCATAGCACTCACCGGCCGAGGTTGCAAACTTGATGTTCAGGCTGCCGATACCCTTGCCCAGATGGTCGACGCCGGGACGGCTCATCGCATCCACCTGACGCATAAAGTCAGCCGAATAGCGGGTATGCCCGCCGATTGTCTCCTCACCCAGCAGATGGGCAGTGTAATCAATGCCATGCGCTTCCAGCCAGTCGCGCAGACGGCCATGATAGTTTTCCTTGTACAGCTGTGCGATGACATCGTAATAATCCACTCTTGTCCGGCCGGCCTTATCACCCGGCAGAATCAGGTCAGGCAGGCAGGTCCGGATGTCGTAACCCTTCATCTCAATAAACTTTTCGGGGAGCTGATCGGTCCAGGGGAAGGAATGGGCAAAGCGGGTCTCATCATTGAAAAACGCCTTGATGGTGCTGCCCATCTCTTCCGGAAAACGTTCCAGATACCGTTCATAGGTGAGTTTGATAAACTGGTCGGTTGCTTCTTTTTTAAGGTAGTTGGGCTGTCCCCGCCCGCCTTCATCGTACGGGTCGATCAGCAGCTGGACCTGATACACGACGGTGTCCCGGTCGCGCAGCAGCTCAAAATCTTTCATCCCGATTTCCATATGCCGGATAATCTGGGGTTTGAGGTAAGGGGTCAGCGGCAGCTGTTCCATCGTTTCGGCGTCGTAGCAGAACAGGTTTTTCGGCAGCGAGTCGAAGTCACCTTCCGGACGACCGGAAAGCCCGAACGGACGCAGGTTTGCATGGAACAATGTCCCGGCCGGAACGTCGTAGCGGGTAAAATACAAAAAGCGCTCCCGGAGATGTTCATCCCGGCTGACGGCGCCATTGCAGCTGCCTGCGGGCCAGTTGAACTCGTCGTAAATCCAGACAGGCTCGCCCTTTTCCTTTTTATAATCCAGTACCGTCTGAATGCGCCCGAACCATTCCTCGGTCATATAATCCCCGACATACCCGCTCCGTGCATGGGGAGCCGAACAGGTGACACCTGCGTCGGTCATCAGCTTGAGCTGGCGAAGGATCTCCTCATCCTCCAGCTTATCATTCCAGAACCAGAACGGGGTCTGTGCCTGGTCAAGTGCCTTACAGTCGCGCGGGTTGAGAAAATCGGATTTGTTCATTAAAATACCTGCCTTTCACGTTACATCATTTTACAGACAACGGCTGTCGTTTTCCATTCCATTATACCAGTTTTTGAACAACATGAACAGTTTTGCGTTTTCAAAATCTGGACAGTTTATTCAAATAACTGGAGCACTTTTCCTCATTCGGTCAGATTTGACAATGGGTGGCGGATTTGTTACAATAAAAACAAACATCCAGAGAAAGGCGATGGCAATGAAACAGGAAATCACCGGACATACCGCACTTTACTGCCTGCTGGGCAGTCCCGTTGCGCACAGTATCTCTCCCCAGATGCACAACGCGTCTTTTATTTATCATGGGATTGACGCGCGCTACCTGGCTTTTGACGTAAAACCGGAGCAGCTGGCCGACGCAGTCCATGGACTCAAAGCAATCGGCGTGAAGGGATTTAACCTGACCATGCCGCTCAAACGGGAGATGGTGCCGTTTTGTGACCGGCTGTCACCTGCCGCCGAAATCTGCGGCGCCGTCAATACGATCATCAACGAAAACGGCATTCTGACCGGCACAACAACCGATGGTATCGGTTACCTGCTGTCGGCAAAGGATGCCGGGCTGGATTTGCGCGGAAAGAAGATGGTCCAGCTGGGTGCAGGCGGCGCCGGTGTCTCCACACTCGTGCAGGCGGCGCTGGACGGTACCGCACAGATTGACCTGTTCAATGCCCATGCACGCCCGGAACTGCTGAAAATTGTTCATCAGCTTCAGGAACGGACCCATTGTGACGTCCGGTTCCACCTGCTTGCCGATCAGGACGCCCTCCGTCAGACGATTGCAGGCGCCGACCTGCTGGTGAATACGACGCCGGTCGGCATGGCGCCCGACATGACCGGACAGAGCCTGATTACCGACCCCAGCTGGTTCCATCCGAACCTGGTGGTCAGCGACATGATCTACGAACCGATGGAGACCAAGCTGCTTGCCCTTGCCCGTCAGGCGGGATGCAAAACGTTTAATGGACTGTACATGCTGCTGTATCAGGGAGCGGCCTCGTTCAAGATCTGGACTGGATTGGAGATGCCGGTCGAGGAAATCAAAAAGAAATACTTTTCCGGCAAAAAGAGATAAACAAAACACCTGGCTGTTTCGATTGCAGAACAGCCAGGTGTTTTTTACAGGTTTTATGCATATCTCATGCGGTTGAGACGACGTCGTCCTTCGGAAAGCGGCGTCTGATTACGATAAAGGTAATGAGGTGACAGAGTGCGGTCACGATCCAGGTAACCGGGTAAGAGATGTACAGTGTCGTCAGCGTCGGCGACAGGAACTTGAAGATGGTGAAAATCCAGACGATTCGCAGACCGCAGGCACCGGTCAGCGAGACGATCATCGGGATAACCGAATACCCCATGCCGCGCAAAGAACCGACCAGCGTATCCATAATACCACAGGTGAAGTAGGTCGGGCAGATAATCGACATACGCAGCAGGCCGTACTTGATAACTTCGGGGTCGTTGGTATAGAATCCCAGCAGCACCGTACCAAAGAAATAGGCCAGCAGTCCCAGTGAGATGCCGAACAGGCAAACATATCCCTGGCAGACATACAGAATCCGGTTGACACGTTTATACTTTTGAGCGCCCATATTCTGGCCGGTGAAGGAGATGGACGACTGGTACATCGAGTTCATAGCGACGTAGACAAAGCCCTCGATGTTAGAAGCGGCCGTATTGCCCGCCATCGCAATCGAGCCGAACGAGTTGACGGTCGACTGAATCAGGACGTTGGAGATCGAGAAGATTGCACCCTGCAATCCTGCCGGCAGGCCGATCTGAAGGATTGCGACGAATTTTGCGCGGTCAATCCGCATTTTACGAAGGCTGAATTTCAGCGGGCCTTCTTCCTTGCGCAGGCAGTTGACGACCAGCGCCATCGACAGGCACTGGGAGATGATGGTCGCAAGAGCGACACCCGCGACGTCCATATGAAATACGATGACAAAGAACAGGTTCAATACGATGTTCAAAACACCGGCGACCGACAGGTAATACAGCGGGCGCTTGGTATCGCCGACCGCACGCAGCACAGCCGAGCCGAAGTTATACATCATCATAGCCGGGCAGCCGACGAAGATAATCCGCATATACAGCGCTGCCTTATCCAGAACGTCCTCCGGCGTTCCCATCAGTTCCAGCAGCGGACGCGCGAGCAGCAGCCCCAATACGACCAGAATACCGCCGCCGATCAGGGCCAGCATCATCGACGTATGGATTGTTTCCTCGATATTTTTTTCCTGACGGGCGCCGTAGTACCGTGCGACCAGGACATTGGTACCGATCGACAGGCCGAGGAAGACGTTGGTCAGCAGGTTGGTCAGTGCGCCGGTCGAACCGACGGCGGCGAGTGACGTACTGCCGGCGAAGCGTCCGACGACGATAACATCCGCCGCATTAAACAGCAGCTGCAAAATACTGGACAGCATCAGCGGTATTGCGAATCGCAGTACCTTTCCGGGCAGTGGCCCGGAACACATATCCATCTCATAACTTTTGGCCATACAACCATCCTTTCAGCATCATACGCAATATCCAGCGGCGACAGCCGCATAATTCATCATCATTATAAACCCTTCTTCCAAAACTTACAAGCCCTTTACACAAATTGCAACATACGACCGTAGAAGATACGGGACAGCTGTTAAAATTATGCTGATTTTATGAATTCTATTCACATTTTGTTATCATTTTATCAATGTTGCCATTTATTTTGCACATTTGCCCGCACAAAAACACCCTGACAGCATGACTCTGTCAGGATGTTTCCTTATATATGTAAAGTCCGTTTCGGAACGTCACATCTTCTCCAGCAGCTGAGCGATCACCGTTTCCGGCCGGTCGGTCTTCGGATAAGGAAGGCCGCGCAGTTCTTCAGGAGCGCCCTCCATCAGACATGGGTGACCGACTGTCCGGAGCATCGGCAGGTCGTTATGGTTATCGCCGAACGCCATCACATCCGCCGGGTCAATCGACGTCGCATGACAGACGGTCAGGATACCCTCACGTTTGCTGGCGACGCCGCAGTCCAGCCAGAGACTGCCGCCGAGCGCAATCTGGACTTCACTCCCCCAGCGCTTTCTCCAGTCGTCCTGATATTGCAGTGCACCGTCGGGACAATAGGCGGATACTTTCAAAATATCCTCTTCAATTGCTTCGGGAGACGGCACCAGCGTCACATCGTTCCCGACAAAATAGCGGATGTGGTCGAGAAAATCCTGGCTTTTAGGAATCAGGTAGCTGGTTTCAGCGCCGGAGATCAGCACCTCGAACTGCGGCACGTTCAATATTTCATGGCTGAGAGCAAGCGCGACATCCCGTTTGACGGGTGTTTTTCCGGCAATGCCGCCATCGGGCGCAAAACAGATTCCGCCATTTTCACAGATATAATAGATTTCATCGGCGATCGGCGCAAACAGTTTGCGCAAACTTCCGTGCTGACGACCTGACGCAGCACAAAAGGCAATTCCATGTTTTTTCAATGCACGGACCTGTTCAAACAGCAGCGGAGAGATTTCCGCCGCCCCATTTTGCAGCAGTGTTCCATCGATATCACTGGCAATCAATTTGATTGGCATATTACAACTTCCCTTTCAGATATTCTTTTCAGATTGTACCATATTTATTGGCTGCTGACAACCGGCTGACGTTATGGAATGGATGAGATGTGAACGAATCCCGGCATCAGGTCGGCGGCGATATACCACATTTGATAACTTTGGTGGTGGTCGAAGCTTTCAACTGCCGATATGCGAGTCTCCCAATTATGTGCACTCACAAGAACCTTCCTTTTGAGGGAGATATTGCCATGATTAGTGATGACGGAGGGCTTTCGTAGCACTTTGTCGGAGGTTGTACCGCCATGAACTGTCCACCGGACAGTTCATGGGGGAAACGGGTAAATATCGTTAGCGCCGTGCCGGCCCACGTAGTCCCAACTGACAGCGTAAGCCGATACTGCTGTCCTCGCTCGATTTTTATGGATGAAGTGGGCATCGAACCCACTTCATCCATAGGGGACGCCCTTGCTATGCGTCCCCT
>CALXCO010000037.1 GCA_944386805.1 uncultured Clostridia bacterium | reverse complement strand
GCTCAAATGCCAGTTTGGTGAAGCTGAGCGCTTCGGCACTGTCAGCCGGTTCCAGCATCGGGATTTTGGATGCACGGGCATAATGGCGGGAATCCTGTTCATTCTGGGAAGAGTGCATGCCGGGGTCATCCGCGACACAGATGACCATACCACCCTTGACGCCGATATAGGAGATCGAGAAGACCGGGTCAGCGGCGACATTCAGTCCGACGTGTTTCATCGCACAGCTGCTCCGTACACCGGCGAGGCTTGCGCCATAAGCGGATTCGACGGCGACCTTTTCATTGGGTGCCCATTCGCAGTAGATTTCAGGGAATTTAACAGCCTCTTCGGTGATTTCGGTCGAAGGGGTTCCGGGGTAGCTGGAGACGAATTTGCATCCAGCCTCATACATACCGCGTGCAACCGCGGCATTGCCAAGCATTAACTCTTTCATCGGCTTAATCCTTCCATATCATAATTATATTATTGCTGTACGAACGGCGGGACGGAGTTTCCGTCCCGCCGACAGGGCAGCAAATCAGGCGAAATCTGTCTGTCTACCAATCTTCTTCCATAATATTGTAACATAATTGGAAAAAGATTACAACACACCGCAGGACATCATGTCCCAATTAATCACCTGCGGTGATGCCGGACTCTTTACCGACCAGACGGTCAGCGGAGAACATCTCACGGAGTTTGGGCTTTTCAATCTTACCGGTCGCATTGCGCGGGACGTCCATAAAGATGATCTTGCGCGGACGTTTGTATCTGGGCATACCAAGGCAGAAGCGGTTGATATCTTCCTCGGTGCACTGAACGCCCTTCTTGACCTGAACAATCGCGGCGGCAATTTCACCCAGCCGCTTGTCAGGCAGGCCGATGACCGCGACGTCGCTGACATACGGACATGCACGGATAAAGTCCTCGATCTGGACGGGGTAGAGGTTTTCGCCGCCGGTGATAATAACATCCTTTTTCCGGTCGACCAGATAGTAAAATCCATCCTTGTCCTGCATCGCCATATCTCCGGTATACAGCCAGCCATCTTTCAGGACGGCGGCAGTTGCGGCAGGGTCATTGTAATAACAGGTCATGACGCCGGGACCCTTGACACACAGTTCGCCGACCTCACCCTGTTCGACTTCCTTGTCATTATCCATAATTTTGACCTGCCAGCCATAGCCGGGCACGCCGATGGCACCGACTTTGTCGATGTTTTCAACGCCCAAATGAACACAGCCGGGGCCGATCGATTCCGACAGGCCATAGTTGGTATCGTACTGATGATTGGGGAAGACTTCTTTCCAGCGTTTGATCAGCGAAGGGGGGACCGGCTGGGCACCGATGTGCATCAGCCGCCACTGGGAAAGCTCATAGTCTTCCAGATGGATTTCTCCCCGGTCGATCGCGTCGAGGATATCCTGGGCCCACGGCACCAGCAGCCAGACGATGGTACATTTTTCCCTCGAAACTGCGTCGAGAATAAACTGTGGTTTGGTTCCTTTCAGCAGAACCGCCTTGCCGCCTTCCAGGAACGAACCCATCCAGTGCATTTTTGCGCCGGTATGGTAAAGGGGCGGGATGCAGAGGAAGACATCGTCATGTGTCTGGGAATGGTGGTGCTGTTCTACCTTGCAGGCGTGCATCAGACTTTCATGGTTATGTAAAATTGCCTTGGGGAAACCCGTTGTGCCGGACGAAAAGTAGATAACCGCATCGTCCTGATCGGACAGCTTAATCATCGGGGACTGGCTGGAGCAGTTGGCGGTCAGCAGGTTGTAGCTTTCCGCAAAGGTCGGGCAATGATCGCCGACAAAAAACAGCAGCCGTCCTTTCATAATCCGGTCAGCGATTTCCTCAACACGTCCGATAAATTCCGGTCCGAACAGCAAAACATTGGATTCGGACAGATTCAGACAGTATTCAATCTCATCGGAGGAGAAACGGAAGTTCATCGGAACGGCGAGCGCGCCGGTTTTGAGGATACCGAAATAGATCGGCAGCCATTCGATGCCGTTCATCAGCAGGATTGCGACCTTATCACCCTTGCCGATGCCGCGGGAGAGCAGCATATTGGCCAAACGGTTTGCCTTTTCGTTGAAGACGTTCCAGGTAATTTCGCGACGGTAGCAGGAGGAAGCAGTCGGCTGAATTAGCTCATAATCTTTCCAGGTGCGGCGGTCGTCAGGCACTTCCGGGTTGAGTTCGACCAGCGCGACCTCATCACCGTAGAGTTTACAGTTGCGTTCCAGAATTTCGGTAATTGGCATGAAAAAACATCCCTTCTAAAATACCGGCAGTCAGCGGGACGCCGGATTGCTGATATAATGATCTGCACAGAGGCGCGACAGGAAATGTCACTTTTGTCATTTTACGCGACTATGCGTTAAAGTATCAAACGGTAACTATAATTTTACTCCATTTTTCCAGAAAATGCAACCCCTTTTGCAAAAAAAGAGAGAATTTTGTCCATCCGGTATATTTGCTCCGGTTGCGTCCGGCGCTGCGCTATGTTATACTTATAATGAAGAAAAAACTGTAAAAGGAGGAACTGACCATGAAAAAGCGGATTCCAGTCATAATCGTTATTGTGATAGCGGCAATTATTCTGGCAGTTGCCGGGTGGTTTATGGCACGGGATGCAGCCTATGTCCGCGGCAAAAAGGACGGATACCTCATCGGTTATTCGATTGGTTATACCGACGGCCTGCATGGAATCCAGCAGTTGTCGCAGAATCTGGCGGGAGAACTTTCCGCTGCGGAATTTGGCAGCGGCGAATGGAAAGGTTTCATGATGGGGTTTCCGGAAGGGTATGACGACGGACGGGAAGACGGCGCAGAGTCCGCGCAGAATTGATGCGGGGTCTGTTTACGGTTTTCACGCTCGACAGAGCATATTGCTTTTTATTAAAGTAAACAGATAGAAGATATAAATGGAGGAAATTGCAGAATGTACACAGCAAAACAGATGATTGTTATGCGCCGCGATTTGAAGATGCGCAAGGGGAAGATAGCCGCACAGGCAGGGCATGCCTGTGTCGAAGCGACGCTGCTTGCACTGATGCGTGAGAACCGGCTGAATGATCTGCGGGAGGGAGAAGGGTATCTGACCCTTGACCCTGCGGGCAAGCAGCCGAGCCCACTCTCTGAGTGGTTTACCCGCGGTGTAGCAAAGATCTGTGTCTATGTCGATTCGGAAGAAGAACTGTTGGAGATTAACCGCAAGGCGAAGGAAATGGGGTATATATCGGCGCTGATTCAGGACGCCGGGATGACCGAATTTCATGGTGAGCCGACTTTTACCTGCCTCGCATTAGAGCCGCTCACTGCCGAACAGGTTGACCCCTTAACCGGAAACCTGCCGCTTTATTAAGCTGTTTATATTTATGGGAGCAAATCGCACATACTTTCCGGTGGTTCACGCGAGCGCAGAGCGAGTCCCGATTTTTCGCACTTTGTGGGTCGATCATATCAAAAAAGTTAGGTCAAGCCTTTCAAGGCTTGCGGGTCCAGGGCAGAGTCCTGGTCGCTCCATCGCAATGGAGCGAAATCCCCTATTCCCAAAACAAGATCAGGAGAGCACGAGAAACCTATCAAGGGGGTCTCGTTATGGGAAGGGGGTTCGATGCCCCCTTCCCATACCTGAGCGAGAGCAGCATTATCGATTTACGCAGTCAGGTAAAAATACGTGGGCCGGCACGGCGCTGACGATACGCATTCTCTATCCCTCGTTGACTGTCCGGTGGACAGTCAACGACGGTAAACGGCAAAGTGTTCCCAATAATACACCGGACGTTTTCTATTATTTGAATTGAACGAGGTTATGTATGTTGCAAGTTTTATATAAAGATGAGCATATGGTTGCGGTGGTCAAACCTGCCGGTGTCCTGTCGGAAGATAAGGGAGAAGGTTCGATGCCGGCACTTTTGCGGGAACAGCTGGGAGCAGAGTATGTCGGCTGCGTGCACCGGCTGGACAGAGCGGTCGGCGGCGTGATGATCTATGCACTTGACCAGCCGACCTGTGGAAAACTGTCGGCGATGGTTGCCGCTCACCAGATGGTGAAAGAGTATCTTGCCGTCGTCCACGGATGCCCGGAGCCGGCAGAAGGGGAGATGCGGGACCTGTTGTTTAAAGATTCTGCCCGCAATAAATCTTTTGTCGTCAAACGGATGCGGAAAGGCGCTCGGGAGGCGGTGCTGCATTATCAACTACTGGAAACGTATGAACAGGACGGAAAGCCCTTTTCACTCGTGCAAATCCGGCTGGAAACCGGCCGCAGTCATCAGATTCGGGTACAGTTTTCATCCCGTAAGATGCCATTGGTTGGCGACCGCCGTTACGGCAGCCGTGAGGACGCGGACGGCGTAAAACTCTGGTCATACCGGATTACACTGCCGGATGGACAGGTATTCTGTTGCGAACCTCCGGAAGACTTTCTACATAATCATGCACACGACGTCAGGACTATATAACTTGGATTCGAAATTTTCTGAGCTTTTCGTCTATACCTAAATTTGTTTTCACAAATGGAAAGGACAGGAAGTGTTGATATGAAAAAGAAAATTGTCATTATATCATCGATATTTGTATTGTTCGTGATTAGTGCGAGTGCTTTCTTGTTTGCGGTAGATAAAAAACCTTTCGAGGATTTACAGGCTTCTGAGGTAGCGTCTGCATCTGTTTTATTATTGCCTCCAAATGAAAGTATTGAAATCGACAATATTGATACATTGGTTGGAATGCTTAACAATATAGAGCTTTTGAGCAGAACCATTGGACATAAGGTATCAGGTGGACAATCTTGTGTCTTTACGATAACAAAAACCGATGGAAATACACAGGAAATCAATGTGTTTGGTTCATATGTTATCATCGATGGAGTTGGATATAAAGGGGCTTATTCACCATGCGAAGAGCTTAATCAATATGCCAACACCTTATTAGAAGAATAGGGAGAAATTACCTTTCTGTGGAGTCATTCCTGCATGATAAAAGCTCTGCTGCCCATACGGACAACAGAGCTTTCGTTATATGGATATTGCATTTAGTCTCCCAGTGAAGTTTTCTGAGGAACCTCGACAGTCGTATCATAGCAGGAGAATGCAGCGTCGACCATTGCTTTATCCGGTTTCGCAGTCACAAGGCTGACAACAGGGACCAGCACCAACCCGGCAATCATTGCCGCAGCACCGCAGTTAATCGGCGACTGGATAATGGCGGGGAAGTACTGCCCGAACAGCATGTTGGCAACCATCAGCAGCGAACCAAACAGAAAGCTGACCCAGCATGCGGCTTTGGTGGTTCTCTTCCAGTAAAGGCTATAGAGGAACGGTGCGAGGAAGGAACCTGCCAGTGCGCCCCAGGAGATACCCATCAGCTGTGCGATGAAGGTGACCGAGCTTTTGTATTGAATCAGGGCGAGAATCGCGCTGATCGCAATAAATACGACAATCAGGACGCGGATGGTGATGAGCTGTTGTTTTTCCTCCATCTTTTTGACGATGTTGTCTTTAATGAAGTCGATGGTCAGCGTCGAACTGGACGCCATAACCAGCGAGGAAAGGGTAGACATCGAAGCCGACAGCACCAGAATAACGGTCAGTGCAATCAGCCCTTCGGAAAGTCCCGACAGCATGGTCGGAATAATCGAGTCATAACCGCCGGTCGCGATATCGACCTGATCGGAGAATAACCGTCCAAAGCCACCGAGGAAGTAACATCCGCCAGAAACGACCAACGCAAACAGGGTCGAGATAATCGCACCTTTTTTGATGGAATTTTCGTCCTTGATTGCGTAGAATTTCTGGACCATCTGCGGCAGCCCCCAGGTCCCGAGCGAGGTCAGCAGTACAACAAACAGCAGCCCCAGCGGGTCAGGCCCAAAGAAGGAGCCAAATACACCCGGTACCGTCGAGACAGCTTCATCCTGAATTTCAGCCAGTCCTGCGAGTGCGCCCATAAAGCCGCCCTTGCTGTTCAGAACGGCCGCGATGACGGCAACAATACCACCGAGCATAATCAGACCCTGAATAAAATCGTTAATAGCGGTTGCCATATAACCGCCAGCGATGACGTAGATCGCCGTCAGTACAGCCATCAGAATAATGCAATAGGAATAATCGATATCAAACGCCATGCCGAACAGACGTGACAGGCCGTTGTATAGTGAGGCAGTGTACGGAATCAGGAAGATAAAGACAATCACGGACGCACCGATTTTCAGTCCTCTTGAGTCGAACCGCCGTCCGAAGAATTCCGGCATCGTTGCGGAATTGAGATGCTGTGTCATAATTCTGGTACGCCGTCCGAGAATCACCCACGGCAGCAGTGAGCCGATCAGTGCGTTGCCGATACCGATCCAGGTGGACGCAATGCCGAATTTCCAGCCGAATTGCCCAGCGTACCCTACGAAGATGACGGCGGAGAAATAAGACGTCCCATACGCGAATGCAGTCAGCCAGGGACCGACAGAGCGTCCGCCCAGTACAAAGCCATTGACATCAGTCGCGTGGCGCCGGCAATAGAGGCCGTTTCCGATCATAACGGCAAAGTAAACGATCAGCGCGGCAAGTTTCATGAAAATAACCTCTTTTCGCTTTAATACTTCTATGCTTTTATTGCTAAAAGCATAAATACTTTAACACATAAAATCAAAGAAGTCAAGCGGTTTTTCCATTTTTCAGCAGGATTACTGTGCAAATTTTTAGCTATTTTTTGTAAATTGTGCCCAATACCGACAATTTCAGGAAAAGAGTATTGATGAGGAGAACCGAGACTGATATAATAGAACCAAGTATATTTGAGGTGAAAATGAAATGAATTATGCGACGATAAAAACCTGTGATATTGCAAACGGTCCCGGTGTTCGCACCAGTCTGTTTGTGTCCGGTTGCACCCACCACTGCAAAAACTGCTTCAATCAGGAAGCGTGGGACTTTAATTATGGCGAACCGTTTACCGCCGATATTCAGCAGCAGATTTTGGACGAATGCGCACCGTCTTATATTGCCGGTCTGAGTCTTTTGGGCGGTGAACCGATGGAGCCGGTCAACCAACGCGGACTTTTACCGCTGCTTCGGGAGTTTAAGCGACGTTTTCCGGAAAAGACCATCTGGTGCTATTCCGGGTATACACTGGAACAGCTCAAGACGCCGGGAACACGGTGTTATGCGCCGGAGACGGCGGAGATGCTTTCGCTGATTGACGTGTTGGTCGACGGGCAGTTTGTCCAGGCACTTTACGATATTTCATTGCGCTTTCGTGGCAGCAGCAACCAGCGGCTGATTGACCTGCGCAAAACCGAAGCGGCAGGGGAGATTGTCTGGTGGGAAGATGCGCCGGTTTACTCCACGCATGATATGTCCCAAAATATCCATAACTGATCACGATCTTTCAATATCAAAATACGCCGGGCAGATGCTATATCATTTGCCCGGCGTATTTCTTGTCTTTTGCATGAAAAAACCAGCTTTCACAGAAGATGAAAGCTGGTTTTCACGGTTAATCCTGCGTTTAATGACAGATTTTATCTGTAAAGCATCTATCCTTTACAGGTGCAGAACCCTGTCTCTGATCTCCTGTGTACGTCCCTGGTTCCAGAATTGGGTGCCGATATAGCCACAGGTACGTCTTGCAACATGGAGCATTCTCTGGTCACGGTTGCCGCACTTCGGGCATTCCCAGACGAGCTTGCCGTCGTCCTCGACGATCTGGATTTCGCCATCGTATCCGCAGCAGCTGCAATAATCCGACTTGGTGTTCAGCTCAGCGTACATGATATTGTCGTAGATGAACTGCAAAACGCTCATAACTGCTTCGAGGTTATCCTGAATGTTGGGAACCTCAACATAGCTGATCGCACCACCGGGAGAGAGCTGCTGGAATTCGCTCTCGAATTTGAGCTTGGTGAAAGCGTCGATCTTTTCGGTGACATGGACATGGTAGCTGTTGGTGATATAGCCACGGTCGGTGATGCCGGGGATAATGCCGAAACGGCGCTGGAGGCAGCGGGCAAACTTGTAGGTAGTGGACTCAAGGGGAGTACCGTACAGTGAATAGTCGATGTTTTCGGCAGTCTTCCATTCTTTGCACTTGTCGTTCATCTTCTGCATGACCGAAAGGGCGAAAGGCTTTGCGACAGGGTCAGTATGGCTGCGGCCGGTCATATACTTGACGCATTCGTACAGACCTGCATATCCCAGCGAGATGGTCGAATAACCGCCGTACAGCAGCTTGTCGATTGTCTCACCCGGTTTGAGACGGGAGAGGGCGCCATACTGCCAGAGGATCGGAGCGGCGTCGGATTTGGTTCCCAGCAGCCGTTCATGGCGTACCCGGAGCGCACGGTGGCAAAGCTCCAGCCGTTCCTCAAAGATTTCCCAGAATTTGTCGACATCGCCGCCGGAGGAGAGGGCAACGTCCACCAGATTGATGGTGACAACGCCCTGGTTGAACCGGCCGTAGTATTTCGGCTTGCCGTTTTCATCGACATACGGGGTCAGGAAGCTGCGGCAGCCCATGCAGGGATAGCAGTTGCCGTTGCCGCTTTTGTCGACCTTGAGTTCCAGCATCTTCTTTTCAGAGATATAGTCCGGAACCATCCGCTTTGCAGTGCACTTAGCAGCCAGCTCGGTCAGATAGTAATAGGGAGAATCGGGGTGGATGTTTTCCTCTTCCAGCACATAGATCAGTTTGGGGAAAGCGGGGGTAATCCAGACGCCATCCTCGTTTTTAACGCCCTGATACCGCTGCCGGATGGTTTCCTCGATGATGATTGCGAGGTCCTTTTTCTCTTGTTCGTTCTTGGCTTCGCCCAGATACATGAAGACGGTAATGAACGGTGCCTGACCGTTGGTGGTCATCAGAGTGACGACCTGGTACTGGATGGTCTGGACACCACGGGAGATTTCGGTGCGCAGACGGCTTTCGATGATCTGCTTTTTGCGTTCTTCCGGGATATCCAGTCCCTTCATCTCCTGTTCGACCTCAGCTGCCAGTTTCTTGCGGCTGACGTCGACAAACGGTGCCAGATGAGCCAGGCTGATCGACTGACCGCCGTACTGGCTGGAGGCGACCTGTGCGATGATCTGGGTTGCGATATTGCAGGCGGTCGAGAAGGAGTGCGGCTTTTCGATCAACGTTCCGGAAATAACGGTGCCGTTCTGGAGCATATCTTCCAGGTTGACCAGATCGCAGTTGTGCATATGCTGTGCGAAGTAGTCGGAGTCGTGGAAATGAATGATGCCTTCCTTGTGTGCCTGTACGATGTCGGGCGGCAGCAGCAGCCGTTCGGTCAAATCCTTGGAGACCTCACCGGCCATATAGTCGCGCTGAACCGAGTTGACGGTCGGGTTTTTATTGGAGTTTTCCTGTTTAACTTCCTCGTTGTTGCATTCAATCAGCGAGAGGATGCGCTCATCGGTGGTGTTGCTCTGACGTTTGAGGCTCTGAACGTAGCGGTAGGTGATATAGTTTCTTGCGACGCTGAAAGCCTTCTGGTCCATGATCTGGTCTTCGACCATATCCTGAATTTCCTCGACGCCGACCGAGCGGTCGAGCTGAGCGCAAAGGGCTTCGACATTAAGGGCGATGACGGTGATCTGTTCCGGAGACAGCCGGGCATCTTCCCTGGTCGCGCGGTTTGCGCCGGCGACAGCTGCTTCAATCTTCTTGCGGTCAAAGACCGCTTCTGCTCCGCTTCGTTTAATTATTTTCATGATAATTCTCCCTTTCCATCCAGACGTCACCGAAAGATACGGGTATAAAAACCGCCGGAAACGCTCAAAATTTGTCTGTGCGGCACAAAACGCTCAACCACGCGGGACAAATTCTGTCATCTTCCACAGCAGGTTGGTACAATATTCATATCCGCCTAAAATTGGATTTATCGTATGTAAGCAAGACTAAATATACACCATATCTGGACGGAAGTCAAGGACGATAACACCATATCTTGTAAAAATCAGCAATATAGCCAAAACCGTCCGGGAAAGTTTTTGTTCGGATATATTTACAAACATTCGTTTATACCCTTATTTTTGCCGTTTGTATAAATGGCAGCAGTTTAATTTCAAGCGCATTTTTGGGTCGAAAAAAAGCCGCACGGCGGGAAACCATGCGGCTTTTCAAAGAATTAAACGAATGAAAATTCAGGCGGATAAATCCCGGCTCATACCGGAGCATTATCCAGCAAACTGGTTATTCTTCCACCCGTTCCAGCAGAAAAACAACCGGGCGCAGCCCGTCGGTACAGCAGGCAATATGCCTTTCATCAAACCCAAGCACCTTACCGCCGCCGATCAGCACATTGACCGGCATGACGAGAGCCTGCCATGCCTGCGCGCAGAAGCCCTCCGGCATTTCGTTGCCGAAGATACCGCCGGTCACAAAGGTCTGCCCGACCTGATGGACAGGACAGGGACCATAGTCCGGGTCGGTCACGAATTGTTTTGCGAGGTCCTCGAACACCGGAGTTTTGAGGACGGTAATTTTACATTTGGTCATTTTGACACCTCAAATCCCATTGTATGTATTTGTATCAATAGCCGACAACCGAACTTCCGCCGTCGATGACCATAATCTGACCGGTAATCATCCGTGCATGGTCGCTGGCGAGGAAGACGGCAAGATTTGCGACATCCTGTGGTTTGGAGAGCTGGCGGAGTGGGATTGCGTCCATTGCGCCTTCAGGAGGCGGAGGGAGCTTTTCAATTGCGGGGGTCAGTACGCCGCCAGGAGCGAGGGCATTGACCCGGACACCGTACTGTGCCCATTCGACAGCGGCCTGCATCGTCAGAGCGGCGGCAGCACCTTTAGAAGCCGAGTAATGGGCGGCAGCCATTGCGGGGTTCATTCCCCGGATACCGGCCATCGAGGAGAAATTGACGATGCTGCCGCCGTGGTTTTTCATCGACTGGAGCACGACCTGCTACATCGTGAAGAACAGCCCGCGGGCATTGACATTCATGACCATATCCCACTCGTCTTGCTGCAGCTCCAGCCCGTCAGCGCTTCTGAGCAGTCCAGCGGCCTGAATCAGCACATCGATTTCGCCCATTTCCTGCCGGATGCGCCGGATACAATCGGGAATAGCACTAGTATCCGTGACATTCAGCGGGTAACTTTTGACCGTCCCATATGCCGACAGCTGTTTTTCCATTTCCCGGAGTTTTTCCACACTGACATCAATCAGCGCGACCTGTGCACCTGATTCAAGCAGCGTTTTGGCAATTGCACTGCCGATGCCGCCGGTACCACCGGTGACGACCGCCGTTTTTCCATTAAATGTAATGTTCATATAGGTCCCCCCAAAGGGTAGATGGGGTTACAGTTTCCAGCTTTCGCAGTTTTCGCCGTTGTGCAGTTCGGCGGTTGCGTCGGCAAGGTAGAGGGAGGTGAAGGTATCGCCTTCTTTTTCCCAGAGTTTTTTGAGCATCGGATTTTGGGCGGTGATGGCTTCGAGTGTTTCACGGCTGTGGTCGGGGACTGCCTTGGCTTCAATCCGCAGCCAGCTGCCTTTGGAGAAAGCACAGATGGAGATTTGCGGGTTGGCGATCATCTGTTTGTAGACAGCCTTTTCGGTGTTGGTGTCGAAGTAGATCCGGCCGTTCAGCGCGACCACACCGCCGAAAGGACGCTGTTTGGGCTGACCATTTTCGGAGGTCGCGAGGAAGAACATGCCGGCTTCTCTGATAAACTGTACGATGTCGATCATGATGACAACTCCTTTTTGCTGAATTTTTTATTCTGTACACAGTATACCATATAAAAGAGACCGGCTGCCATGTTGTAACGCGACCAGTTAACCGGCTTTTTTTGTCCTGCAGATTTTTGAAAAAGTCTTGCCAAATGATTTCACGTCTGCTATCCTGAAATCAGGGAGGAATCATCGATGCGCAAGGTCTTCAGCGTAACCGGCTGGCAGATGCGGCAGCTGGCGACAGAATGGGCGGATACCGGACAAAAAAAGAGCTTTCAGGAGCTTTTGCAGATGCTGTACGAACGGGGTGAGTACCAGTCTCAGCCTGCCGCACTGCCGGTACGGGAACGGTGGGACCAATTAGAGCCACCGGCATTTTTTGACCTGCTCTGGGAGCTGCCGGTTGTCAATCCCTTTTCCGACTGGAGACCGCCGGGAGATGTTGTAGCGGCGGAAGATCTGATTCTGACCCGGCAGACGGTGTTTGGACTGGTGTATATCCCGGAAATCGTGCGGCGGCTGCATATTCACGACTTTTTTGAGATTGACATTGTCCTTCGTGGAAGTGGGCGGCTCAGTTTTGAACAGCAGACGAAGGTCTGCCGCGCAGGTGATGTCTGTATCCTGTTTCCCGGAGCACATCACGATTTTGAAATCGGGCCGGAAGATATCGCAGTTTCGCTGGTTGTCCGGCAGAGCGTTTTTGCATCATCGTTTTTTGACCATCTTTCGCCCGAAGCAGCCGGCTTTTTTGTGACGGGCACAGAAGGCGGGCCGGGTTGCCTGGTGTTTTCAACCGGCAGTTCGGAAGAAGGAACGGTATTTGATGATCGGATGTTGTTTCGGCTGATTGAGGGCATTTTTCAGGAGGTTTATCAGCCGGACGGTTATGCAGACGGCTGTGCGGTCAGTCTGATGACACTATTGTTGTCTGAGCTGATGCGGCGGCATGGAGACGGGATGATCTATCTGGATGATCAGGGCGGAGATGCCGGGATGATGCGGGTTTTGCGGTATATCGAGGAGAATTACCGGACGCTGACCCTTTCGGTACTGGCAGAGCGTTTCCACTACAGCCCGGCGTATATGAGCAGACTGATCAAACGGCACACCGGAAAGAATCTGGTCCAGCTGCTGACCGGATTAAAAATGAAGCGTGCCCAGGAACTGCTGACTCACACCGGGCTGCGGATTGATGAAGTAGCGGAGATGGCGGGGTATGAGAGCACCGACCATTTTTCCCGTCAGTTCAAGCAGATGTTTGGGATATCGCCGGGGAGCTACCGGAAAGGAGAAAACGGTTAACTGTTTTGAATTTTTTCATATATTTTGAGTTGGATTTATAAAATAGGTAAAATATATCCGGTAAAACTGGTTTTCGTTTGAAAGGTTTGTATAAAATCACCTTTGCAAAATTCGCGAAAATGTGTTATTATTATACTGTAATACGTTATATTCGTGAATGGAGGTGCCTTATGTTTCAGATTGGCGAAACAGTTTTTTACAGTGGCAGCGGAATCTGCCGGATTGATTCGATCACCAGCCGGGAGTTTGGTGATGAAACACGGGATTATTATGTGCTGATACCAGAGCATGCGGCCAAGTCGGTGGTTTATCTGCCGGTTGACAATCAGGCGCTGGTTTCGCGGATGCGTGCGCCGCTGACCGAGGAGCAGGTCCTTCGGCTGATTCACGGGATGCCGGACCAGGAATGCGGATGGATTGAGGATGAGAACAGCCGCAAACGTGAATACCAGCGGATTTTGCGGGATGGTGACCAGCGGGAGATTATCCTGTTGATTCGTTCGATCTTTCTTCACCAGCAGCAGCTCAAGGAGCGCGGCCGCAAGCTTCATCAGTGTGACGAGCGGGCACTGCGGGAAGGACAGCAGATGCTCAACGATGAATTTTCCCATGTTCTTCATATCCAGCCGGAAGAGGTGGAAGGGTATATCATCCAGATGCTGGATGGCCAGACAGCGTAATAAAGCTCGGTTCAGGGTCAGGCTGTCGGCCTGCACCCCAGTACTTGCGCCCATACTGCGATGCAGCACGGGCTGTTTTTTTGCAGTTTCTTTTGGGCAAACAAAAAGCACCGTGTGAAATTCACACGGTGCTTTTCTGGCGCGCCACGGGGGACTCGAACCCTCGACCTTTTGATTCGTAGTCAAACACTCTATCCAGCTGAGCTAGTGGCGCATATTCAGTTGTTGCTGTTTTACTGGGTGATTGTCTCACCCGACAGCTTTTATATTCTAGCACAGCGGAAAAGATTTGTCAAGAAGTTTTTTTCAAAAATTCATATTTTTCTCATCAATGGCTCTCTCTGCCACTTGCCAAAATGCGGCGAATCAAGTATAATAAACAAGAAAGCAAACCGAACCGGTCGGAAACGGCCAGACTTTGAAGCAGAAATCCGCTTCGGAAAAGGGGTTAGCATTTTGGAACAGGATAAGAAAAACAACTCCGGTGAGTGGGAGTTTCATATTGACATTGACAGCATTCGTGCACAGGAGCAGCAGGAGCAGGATGCAGCAGACAGCCTGATCGCGCAGCTGGACCAGATGGCCAAACAGGATGAGCCGGATGATCTTGACCCCGGCAGTATGTCGGAAACGCCGCCTGTGGAAGAGGATGGCACGGCTGAAACAGGTGATCAGACGCTGGTCATGCCGGCGGCCTCCGACAAAAAACAGCCGGAGGCGTCATCTGCGCCAGAGGATGTTACTTCTGAACAGACGATCGTAATTCCGACCGCTTCGCAGACGACCCGCCGAAGCAATCCATCTGCCGCGGGAACACGGGTCACAAGCACCCGTGCGGCTTCGTCGGCGGGAAAATCATCGGCTGGCCGTAGTACATCGGGCAGCGGGACGAAGCAGACGGGTTCATCATCTGCCGCACCGAAATCCACATTGACACCGGCGCAGGAACGGCGGATGAAGCGCGCACAGCGCAAACGGGAAAAACGGCTTGCACGGGTCGAACGCAGCCGCCAGCGTCCGAAATTCCGTCTGGCACCGGTACTGGCGTCCCTGCTGGCAATTACCAACGTAATCACATTGGGTGGATACGGCCTGAGCTATATCCAGACCCGGCTGACGGTGCAGGAAGCGGAAAAGACTGCCCAGCAGTCCAAGGATGAAGCGGAGTCGCTGCGCAGTGAGCTGGATGAAGTGGAGAAGAACTCGATTCCGGTCGATACCTTTACCAACCTGGTCGCGGAATACAATATGTCCGCCCAGTTTATTCAGGAGTTTTTTGACGACCGGATTGTATATAAGGATACATCGGTGCATTATGCGCCCATCGACGAAAGCCTGCCGATGAACAGTTACGACTGGCAATACCTGTCCTGGGAGAACGGACGTCCGTCCTATACGCCGGATGGGGAGCGTCACGCGACACTGGGTGTCGACGTTTCTTACCATCAGGGAGAGATTGACTGGGCAGCAGTTGCAGCCGACGGTATTCAGTTTGCGATGATTCGCTGTGGGTACCGTGGGTATGGAAACGGCGATCTGGTGACGGACAGCTGCTATCCGGGCAACGTTCAGCGTGCATTGGATAACGGACTGGATGTCGGGGTCTATTTCTTCTCACAGGCGATTACCGAGGAAGAGGCCGTCGAGGAAGCGGAATATGTGCTCGGACTGCTGGAAGGGTACGAAATCAATATGCCGGTGGTATTTGATATGGAGGTTTTGCAGGAGGATGCCCGTGCAAACGACCTGACGTCTTCCCAACGTGCGCAGATATCGAAAGCGTTCTGTGACACCATCCGAGCTGCCGGATATACGCCGATGATTTACGGCAACACTGCGTATTATATGTCGAAGGTTGACTTTGCATCGTTGGCAGGGGAATATGGAATCTGGCTGGCGCAGTATTATGACGAGCCGTTTTTCCCGTATCAGTTCAACATGTGGCAGTACACAAACGATGGTACGGTCGACGGGATTGCCGGTACAGTCGATATCAACTTGTATTTTGGCGAGTAAACGCACCCGCAATCCATGATAGATTATTAAGAAAGATGAAAGGCGCTGTCCGTTGGTGGATAGCGCCTGTTTTATTGGGAAGATTTTGTAAAAATGACTGATTTTTTTTCAAATTCAGAAAAAGTTGACCAATTATTGACAAAAAGATAAAGTTCTGATATCCTGATATTCGGAGTGTGTTGTCCGTTGCAAAACGCATTCCCAGCTCTGACGGACAGTTTTCTCGCAGGTATCTGTGTCACTGCGGCTGGCAGAAGATTTCCGTGAACCCCAGGGCATCGTGATCATCGATCCCGAATGATATTTGTAAGAAGGAAAGAGGGAATTCCAAAAAAGTTTCATTTCATCAGTCATTTCTGGCCTCTATTTCTATAGAAGAAAGGAGAGAACTCATGAAGCAGAAGAAAGAAAACAATTTTCCGCTGATGGCGCGGTATATGAAAGGAAATATCCGTTATTTTGCAGCGGCGATTTTATGTTCGGTACTGAGTACCGTCTGTAACTCGCTGACACCGCAGATCATCAGCGTTACCATCGACTCGATTCTCGGCAATTCAGATTATACACTGCCGGAAGTCCTGTCCAAGTTTACGACGCTGGAAGCGTTGCGGGCAGACGTCGGCAAGACACTGTTGATTGCAGCGGGAGCGATTGTCGTGATTGCGGCGATTGGCGGCATCGGAAGCTTTGGCACCCGTACAGCGACCGCGATGGGAAGCGAGGGCTTTGTCAAAGGACTGCGTGACGCGCTGTTTTCACACATTCAGCGGCTGCCTTACGCCTGGCATGTCAAACACCAGACCGGTGAGATCATCCAGCGGTGTACATCTGACGTTGAAGTCATCCGAAACTTTTTCACCAACCAGATGCTGGAAGTTATCCGTATCGTCTTCATGGTGGTTTACTATCTGTTCATTATGTTTTCAATGAACTGGAAGATTGCGGCGATTTCAGCGGTATTTATTCCGGTTGTCCTGATTTATTCGCTGATTTTCTATTCGAAAATCAGCAGCCGTTTCCGTACCGCAGATGAAGCAGAAGGCATTCTTTCGACAGCGGTACAGGAGAACCTGACCGGTGTGCGGGTTGTCCGTGCATTTGGACGGGAACGTTTCGAGGTTGACCGGTTCAATAAGAAAAACCAGCGCTTTTCCACCCTGTGGGTTGAGCTGGGCAAGCTGATGAGCGTTTACTGGGCGCTGGGCGATCTGATTACCGGCCTGCAAATTATGGCGGTCATTGCGGCAGGTGCGGCATTTGCCGCGACCGGCCAGATTTCGCTGGGCACATTGCTTGCGTTCATCAGTTACAACTCTTCGCTGACCTGGCCGATCAGAAGCCTCGGACGGATTTTGTCTGAAATGAGCAAATCGGGCGTATCGATTGACCGTGTCGCCTATATTCTGCGTGCACAGGAAGAAAAGGTGCTGCAAGGGGCGAAGACGCCGCCGATGGACCAGGATATCAAGTTTGAGGACGTCACCTTCTCGTATGAAGGGATGAAACCGGTCGTAGCCCACCTCAATTTTACCATCAAAGCAGGACAGACGTTTGCAATTCTGGGCGGCACCGGATCGGGCAAAAGCACGATTGCGGCGCTGCTTGACCGTCTGTATGACCTCGGACCCGATCAGGGCCGTATCACGATTGGCGGGGTAGATATCCGGGAAATCCGGCAGGATTATCTCCGCCAGAACATTGGCCTTGTCCTGCAGGAACCGTTCCTGTTTTCACGGACTATCGGGGAAAACATCGCGATCACCCGTCCGGGAGCCGGAATTAATGGCATCCGTCAGGCGACCACGATTGCCTGTGTCGACGAAGCGATTGACACCTTTACCGATGGTTATGATACGATTGTCGGCGAACGCGGGGTGACCCTTTCCGGTGGACAGAAGCAGCGTGTCGCGATTGCGCGGATGCTGATGCAGCAGGCGCCTGTGATGATTTTTGACGATTCACTGTCGGCAGTCGATGCCGAGACGGACACCAAAATCCGTGCGGCACTGAAAGAACGGATGGGCAATGCAACTGTGATTCTGATTTCTCACCGGATTACGACGCTGATGCAGGCGGACGAGATTCTGGTATTAAAGGATGGGGAAGTGTCGGAAATCGGCACCCATCAGGAGCTGATTTCCCGTCCGGGCATTTACCGGGATATTTATGATATTCAGATGGCGGCTGCCGACCGGGAGCTGCTGGAGGATACCGAAGAGACAGACAGTCCGCAGGGGACAACCTGCGGAGAGGACGCGAAAGGAGGTGCGTCCGAATGAGAATAGATGATAAGGACTATACCAAAAATTTTGAATGGAAAACTTGGCTGCGGCTGGGACGGTTCATGAAGCCGTACAAGTGGGCATTTGTTGCGGTATTTTCGTTGAATATTCTGGCGGCGCTGATCGACATTTGCCTGCCGCTGTTCCAGCGGTACGCGATCAACACCTTCGTTGTCGGGCAGACGACAGACGGATTATCGCTGTTTGCACTGGCCTACACGGCCGCAATTGTACTCCAGACAATCGGCACGATTATTTTCTGCCGGCTGTCGATGAAAAACGAAATGTACATCGGCCGGGATATGAAGCACGACTGCTTTGTTCACCTGCAAACGCTGTCGCTTTCCTATTATAATGTCACGCCGGTCGGCTACATTTTGGCGCGTGTCATGAGCGACACCAACCGAATCGCCGGTATGCTGGCCTGGCAGCTGACCGATATGCTCTGGCAAATCGGCTATGTTTGCGGTGTATTTGTAGCGATGCTGTTTTTGAACGTCAAACTGGCGCTGATGGTTATGATTGTCGTGCCGGTACTGGCGATTCTGACGGTCTATTTCCAGAAACGGATTCTGATGTGGAACCGTCGGGTGCGCAAGCAGAACTCCAAAATCACCTCCGGTTATAACGAAGGCATTATGGGCGCCAAAACCTCCAAGACACTGGTTATTGAGGAGCAGAACTGCGAGGAATTCAGACAGCTGACCTCCGAAATGCGGATGGCAGGTATTCGTGCGGCCCGTCTGCGCGGTATTTTCCTGCCGCTGGTACTGCTGCTTTCCAGCATGGTCACTGCGATTGTCCTCAACCGTGGCGGTCATATGGTACTGGAAGGGGTCATGCTGATCGGTACATTGTCGGCGTTTACCACCTATGCAGTCGGCATTTTCGAACCGATTCAGAACATTGCCGGCAATATATCCGAGATGATTTCCGCACAGGCAAACATCGAGCGGGTCATGGACCTGTTGGATGAAAAACCGATGATCACCGACACCCCGGAAGTCGTTGCCAAATATGGCACGGCATTTGAGCCGAAGAAAGAGAACTGGGAGCCTATCCGCGGCGAAATCGAGTTTCGAGACGTCAGTTTCCATTATCCGGATGGCGGCGAAGATATTCTCAGCCATTTCAACCTGCACATTCCGGCCGGCACGACGATTGCTATTGTCGGTGAGACTGGCGCGGGCAAATCGACGCTGGTCAACCTGGCCTGCCGGTTCTTCGAACCGACCGAAGGCCAGATTCTGATTGACGGTAAGGACTATCGGGAGCGCAGCCAGCTCTGGCTGCATTCCAGCTTGGGTTACGTGCTGCAAAGCCCGCACCTGTTTTCCGGAACTGTCATGGAAAATATCCGTTATGGGCGACTGGACGCGACCGACGAGGAAGTCAAGGCAGCTGCACGGGCAGTATCGGCGGATACGGTTGTCGAGAAACTGGAAAACGGCTGGGATTCGGACGTTGGCGAAGGCGGCGACCGCCTGTCGACCGGTGAGAAACAGCTGATTTCGTTTGCACGTGCGGTTCTGGCAGACCCGGCCATTTTCGTACTGGATGAAGCGACCAGCTCGATTGATACCCAGACCGAGCAGTTGATTCAAAACGCAATCAGCTACCTGTTAAAGGACCGGACGTCCTTCCTGATTGCGCATCGCCTTTCGACGATTCGTCAGGCAGACCTGATTCTGGTTGTTCGCGACGGCAAGATTATCGAACAGGGACGGCATGAAGAGCTGCTCCGCAAGAAAGGGTACTATCATACCCTGTATACCAAGCAGTTTGAGGAAGAAGCAGCTTCGGCGGCAGTTTCCTGATCTGTATATATGGATAGAAAAATCCCGGCAGAAAGTAACTGCCGGGATTTCAGTCTGTCGAGAAACGCAAGTTTAAGCGAAAGCTGAACTTGCGTTTCTTTGCATTTGTGTGAAAAAGAAACCAA
>CALXCO010000036.1 GCA_944386805.1 uncultured Clostridia bacterium | reverse complement strand
ACGTAAATGCCTTGGTTGGAAAACACCTGAAGAAGTTTTTTTACATAAGGTGTTGCACTTGACTTGACAATTCAAGACAAAAATTTCTGTTTCCTGTTGTAACGAATGCCGTTTTTTTGCGTCTAACAGGTGAACATCCGGCAGAAAGGGGGAGAACAATTGACGCAGGATTTTGATCAGATTTATCTGAGTTGTTATCAGGTTGTATACCGCTATGCGCTGACGCTGACCCGAAATCCATCTGAGGCCGAGGAAATCGCCCAGCAAACCTTTTTTCAGGCGCTTAAAAAAGCCGATCAGTTCCGTGGAGACTGTGCCATCGAAAGCTGGCTTTGCGGAATTGCCCAAAACTGCTGGATCAGTATACTGCGCAAGCGAAAACATCAGCCGGATACCCCATCGCCGGAACCGGCAACCGGCAGTCTGGAAGAAATGCTGCTCGACCGGGAAAGGTCCGACCAGCTCTTTCAGCTGCTGCATCAGCTGGAGGAACCTTACCGGGAGGTTTTCTGGCTGCGGGTTTTTGGGGAACGCAGTTTCCGGGAAATAGCCGGATTGTTTGGAAAAACCGAAAGCTGGGCCCGTGTCACCTATTATCGGGCCAGAACCAGGCTGCAGAAAAGGATGGATTCAGAATGAAATACCCATGTGCCATGATCAACGATCTGCTGCCGCTGTACGCCGACGGCGTTTGCAGCGAAGAAAGCAGGCAGGCAGTGATGGAACACCTGAAAGACTGCGCCTGCTGCCGAAAGGAGTATGAAAAAATGGAACAGTACGCCACTCAAAACAGAAACCTCCATTCAGTCGAAGCAAAACCAGTTGCCTTTATCGGAACCGATTCGCTGATCAAAGTCCACCGGAAACTGCTGTTTAAACGTATCCTGACTGCGGCGATCGCTGCACTGGTGGTGATCGGTCTTGCAGCAGGTACAGGCATGTTTATGAAGAACAAGGTCCACTCGGTCGTCTATAATGCGGACAGCCAGAATATCCGGGTTGTACAGGAATCAGACGGCGATATCGTCGCACGGCTGTATGGAACAGAATGGGAGAGGGTTTTTTCCCGGACCATTGAACTGGAAGATGGCAAGAGCGCGATTATTTTCTCGATGACATCCTCGGCCTGGGATGATCTGATGATTGGAGACAACACCGCCAGTGAATATCTGGTCGCCGGAGATGGAAAGGATGTCGGCCAGATTGAACAGGTCTATTATCTGTCCCAGCCGGTGAACGAACTGTCCTATGATGAACTGACCCAGTTGTTTACAACCAATCCCGATCAGTTCACCCTTCTGTGGGAAAAAGAATAACCATCATACGCAAAAATCCCGCCCACCAAAATGGTGGACGGGATTTTATACTGTCTATGACAAACCGGGGAGAGGGAATTAATACATTCCGCCCATACCGCCTGCAGCAGGAGCAGCAGGTGCAGGTTCCGGTTCTTTAATATCGGTTACAAGGCTTTCGGTAGTCAGGACCATCGCAGCAACCGAAGCAGCATTCTGCAGTGCGCTTCTGGTGACCTTGGTCGGGTCAACGATACCAGCGGACAGCATATCGCAATATTCTTCCTTGTAAGCATCAAAGCCGTAACCAACCTTGCCGGAGCTGAGGATCTTGTCGATGATGACACTGCCTTCCAGGCCGGAGTTCAGAGCGATCTGACGGACAGGCTCTTCCAGTGCTTTCAGAACAATGCTGACACCGGTCTTTTCGTCGCCGGAAACGGTATCCATGCAAGCCTTGACAGCAGGGATTGCGTTGATCAGAGCAGTGCCGCCGCCGGCAACAATGCCTTCCTCAACAGCAGCCTTGGTAGCTGCCAGAGCGTCTTCGATACGCAGTTTCTTTTCTTTCATCTCAACTTCGGTTGCAGCACCAACTTTGATGACTGCTACGCCGCCAGCCAGTTTAGCCAGTCTTTCCTGGAGTTTTTCTTTATCAAACTCAGAAGTGGTGGTCTCAAGCTGTGCACGGATCTGATGAACTCTTGCAGCAATTGCATCCTTGTCGCCGGAACCGCCAACGATGGTGGTGGTTTCCTTCTTGACAACGACCTGTCTTGCATGGCCGAGCATATCCATCGTGGTGTCCTTCAGTTCAAGACCCAGTTCGGAGGTGATGACCTGGCCGCCGGTCAGGATTGCGATATCCTGCAGCATTTCTTTTCTTCTGTCGCCAAAGCCAGGAGCCTTGACAGCAACAACGTTGAATACGCCACGCAGTTTGTTCAGAATCAGGGTGGTCAGAGCCTCGCCCTCGATATCCTCAGCAATGATCAGCAGCTTCTTGCCTGACTGAACCAGCTGTTCGAGCAGAGGAAGGATATCCTGAATATTGGAGATCTTCTTGTCGGTAATGAGGATGACCGGATCATCCAGAACAGCTTCCATCTTGTCGGTATCGGTTGCCATGTAGGGGCTGAGGTAGCCACGGTCAAACTGCATACCTTCGACAACTTCAGAATAGGTTTCAGCAGTCTTGGACTCTTCCAGCGTGATAACGCCATCGGTGGAGACCTTTTCCATAGCCTCGGCAATCAGGTTACCAACATCTTCATTACCTGCGGAGATGGTTGCAACTCTTGCGATATCTGCAGAGCCTTCAACGCTCTTGGAGTTTGCAATAACAGCGTTGACAGCAGCGTCAACCGCTTTCTGGATGCCTTTCTTGACGATCATCGGATTAGCGCCTGCGGCAACGTTCTTCATACCTTCACGAATCAGTGCCTGAGCCAGCAGGGTAGCGGTCGTGGTACCGTCACCAGCAGCATCGTTGGTCTTGGTTGCGACTTCCTTGACCAGCTGAGCGCCCATGTTCTCAAAGGGGTCTTCCAGCTCGATTTCTTTTGCAATGGTAACACCATCATTGGTGATCAGCGGAGCGCCGTACTTTTTATCCAGGACAACGTTTCTGCCTTTTGGGCCAAGGGTGATTTTAACAGTATTTGCCAGTTTGTCAATACCGGTCTGGAGCGCCTTTCTTGCGTCCTCGCCATAAATAATCTGCTTTGCCATTGTGCATTACCTCTTTCTCTTACAGATTGAATCGGATCAAATATGGACCCTGGAAATTATTCAACAATTGCTAGAACTTCGGACTGACGGACAATCGTGTACTCTTCGCCGTCCAGTTTGACTTTGCTGCCGGAATACTGACCGACCAGCACCTTGTCACCGACTTTCAGTTCCATCGTAACTTCATGGCCATCAACCATGCCGCCCTTGCCTACTGCAACAACTTCAGCGACGGAAGGTTTTTCCTTAGCCGCACCTGCGAGGATGATACCACCCTTGCTGACCTCTTCAGCTTCAGCCATTTTTACTACTACTCTGTCTGCCAGCGGTTTAATATTCATATGAAAGCCTCCTGTATTCATTTTAAGCTTTATTTACGTTTTGATTTAGCACTCGAATATTTGGAGTGCTAACAATATATATTGTACCCGATTTTCCAGGAAAATCAAGGGGGTATTTGGTACTTTTAGAAAAAATTGTCTGTTTGCACAATTTAGCGAAATTGTAATGCTATATTTTAGACATCATTCTCGATTCTCATTGCATTTCCACCCGGATTGCGTTATAATAACAATAGTAAGCATTGCGGTTTTGGACCGCCTGAAAGGATGAACACCAATGAGCCTTGAAAGAGAATATGTTCTTTCCACAGAAACAACCTGTGACATGCCGCGTGAATATTATCAGGCACATAATATCAACCTGCTCGGAATGACCTATCTGATTAATGGCAAGGAATACGACAGCGCTTCAGATGACAATCTTTCTCCAAAAGAATTTTATGAGCTGATTCGCCAGGGTGCAATGCCCAAAACCTCTCAGGTCACCGTTGAAAAAGCATACGATTCCTTTGAGAAAATTGTCAAGCAGGGAAAAGACATCTTTCATCTCGCCTTTTCGTCCGGCCTGTCGGGAACTTACCAGAGCTGCTGTATTGCAGCGGCGGACATTATGGAGCATTATCCCGGCTGCAAAGTCATTGTTGTCGACTCGCTGGCAGCTTCAATGGGACAGGGGCTGATGCTGTCCTACGCTGTCAAACTCAAAGAAGAGGGGAAGACCCTCTCGGAACTGACCGACATCATTACCCGCGACCGGCTCAAATTCTGCCACAACTTTACCGTCAACGATCTGTTTCATCTGCACCGTGGCGGACGTGTTTCCAAAATGACCGCTGTTGTGGGGATGGCGCTGGGCATTAAACCGCTTCTGCACGTAGACGACGCCGGTCACCTGATCAACGTCGGCAAGACCCGCGGACGGAAAGCAGCATTGACCTGGCTGGTCGACAAAATGGGCGAAAAGATCGGGAACAATGTCAATGACGCGGTCTATATCTCCCATTCCGACTGCTATGATGATGCAAAGTTTGTCGCCGATCTTGTCAAAGAGCGGTTTGGCATCGAAAATATCCTGATCGGGGATATCGGGCAGGTCATTGGCTCCCATACCGGTATTGGAACAGTCGCCCTGTTCTTTATCGGAGACAGCAGAGAAGTTTGACCGCATACTATGGAGAAAAATCATATGGAGCAAAACAACCATCAATTTGTTCAGAAAACCGTCAAGACCGGTATTACCTTTGGCAGCGCACTGGCAATGGTCATCAGTTATACGACCTGGCATTCGGTAGGGTGGGCCATTTTCCACGGGCTGCTCAGCTGGGTTTACGTTATTTACTTTGTTTTGAGGTATTGATCGGTTGGGCATGTGAAAAGCATGAAAATTATTCTGGCCGGTACTATTCTAATTTGGTCCAGCCTGTTTTAGCTGGGAATCTGTATTCACCATGCCTGCGGAGGTGAGCAAAATATGACCAGCAAAAAAATGATTGGAATTGTCTTAAAGATACTGATTGCAATTTTGCTGCTTTGTACCTGCTTGACTTGGTTTTATGCAATTTATGTTGAGCTGTCCGGCGCAACCACCGGCGGATTTATAGACTTAAGCAATCTTTTTGTCTGGGGGGCTCTGGCTGTAGGTGCAGTCTTTGCTCTGCTCGCACTGGTTTTGTACCTGATTGATCGAAAACTGAATAAATAGCATCAGACATCGCACAGCAGCCCAACAACCGGCAGCGCTTATTTTGGATATCCCCGGGCATACTCATACTGATCATGCGCGGATGACCCCTTTTTCACCACAGATTTCTCTCGCGCATACCCTGCATTGGAGGTGGTTTTTTATGTGTGCAATTGCCGGTATGCTGCGGGGAAAAGAGGCCGCCGCCTTTCCCGCACCGGAAAATATCCTTTCGACCATGCAGCGGCGGGGTCCTGACAGCGAAGGTATTTTCGTTTCCGAAGAGGAAAATCCGCTGATTACTCTCTACCACGCACGGTTGGCAGTCATCGACCCTGAAAACGGCCGGCAGCCAATGCTCTTCCCGACGTCGGGCAAAGCACGCTATGCAATCGTTTACAACGGCGAACTGTACAATACCGCTGAACTGAAAGCCGAGCTGGAAACACGCGAGCACAGCTTTCAGACTACGGCGGATACTGAAGTCGTTCTGCACAGTTTTATCGAATGGAAGGAAAAGTGTCTCGCCCGTTTCAATGGCATATTTGCCTTTGCGGTATGGGACAACGAAGAAAAACAGCTGTTTCTCGCACGTGACCGAATGGGGGTCAAACCGCTGTTTTACATGCTGGACAATGGACGGTTCCTGTTTGCCTCCGAGATTAAAACGCTGCTGGCGTTTCCCGATGTAAAACCCCAGATCGACAGCGAAGGAATTGCAGAGCTGATGCTCTGCGGACCGGGACGAACGCCCGGATGCGGCGTCTTTAAAGGGGTGCAGGAACTCAAGGCTGCCCAGTATGCCTGGATTCTGCCGGGCGGTCAGCCGGAAATTCACCGTTACTGGAAGCTGACGCCGCATGTACACACCGAATCCTTTGAGGAAACAGCCGCACATGTCCGTTCACTGGTGTTGGATGCCATCAGCCGTCAGCTGGTCAGTGACGTGCCGATTGGGACCTTTTTGTCGGGTGGGCTGGACTCCAGCCTGATTTCGTCGGTTGCCTGCGATATGCTGCAGCAAAGCGGAAAGCACCTGACAACCTTTTCGGTCGACTACAAAGATAACAGCCGTTACTTCCGCTCCGGCAAATTCCAGCCGCAGAGTGACACCGGTTTTATCCCGGTCATGCAACGCTATCTGTCAGAAAAGGACCCGCAATGTGTCCACCATCTGATTACACTGGATACCCCGGCACTGGCTCAGGCACTGATGGATGCAGTCGATGCGCGTGACCTGCCGGGAATGGCAGATGTCGATTCATCGCTGCTGCTCTTCTGCCGTGAAATCAAAAAGGATGTCACCGTTACCCTGTCAGGCGAATGTGCCGACGAACTGTTTGGCGGATATCCCTGGTACCGTGACCCTGAAATCCGTTCCCGTGCCGGCTTCCCATGGGCACAGACCACCAGCTGGCGGAGCAGCTTCCTGCGTCCGGAATACCTGTCCCGCATCAAGCCGGATGAATATATGCACGACTGGGAACAGATGACCCTTTCGGATACCGACCTGCTGCCGAATGACTCTGCGCTGGAAAAGCGGATGCGGCAGATGATGCGGCTGAACACCGACTGGTTTATGCAGACGCTGCTTGACCGGAAAGACCGGATGAGCATGTATTGGGGACTGGAAGTGCGGGTGCCGTTTTGCGACCATCGAATCGCGGAATACCTGTACAACGTCCCGTGGGAAATGAAGGATCATGACGGTTACGAAAAAGGGCTGCTGCGTTGTGCGATGGAAGGATTTTTGCCGCCGGAAGTGCTCTGGCGCAAAAAAAGCCCATATCCCAAGACCCACAATCCCAGCTACCGTGCTGCTGTCAGCGAAATGCTGGAAGAAATCATTGCCGACCCGAATGCACCGCTGCTCCAGCTGGTACGTCCCGATATGCTCCGTCAGCTGCTGGACAACGACAGTCAGGTACCGTGGTATGGCCAGCTGATGACAGCACCGCAGACAATGGCATATATGATTCAGCTCAACTACTGGCTGAAAAAGTGGAAGGTTGAAATTCTGTAAAACAGACAGATACAGCCCGACAGCTTCTGGTTATACCAGACAGCCGCCGGGCTGTATCATTAATAATATGCCGTTCAAAATCCGTAGAGAATCGACGCCATTCCGATCTCGTTGTAGAACAAAAACCTTCCCGCGATCATCACCAGCAGATACAGTATCGGCTCAATCCGTTCGCAGTCGACTCCCCTCCATCCGGTTACCGACGTCCAGATTCTCCAAATCAGATACCCAACAAATGTTCCCAAAATATTAAGCAGCGAGTCATCAATATCCGTACTCCGGTTGTTGAACAGCTGGCTCAATTCAATTAACAGGGAAAGGGTTCCACCTGTCAGCAGGACAGATGGCAAACCGTACCGTTCAGAAATCGCAGGCAGTAAAAATCCCAGCGACATAAATAATACAACGTTCAGCAGATAAGCTGTCTGGTCGATTGTCCGGGAGAAGGGCAGCAGATTGACCTTGTCATGGCCGTGAATCCCGTAAAGGAAAAAGTCGTACAAAGTCCCAGCTCCGGTAAAATACAGTACGCCACAGACGTACACTGCAAATACCAGACAGAGCACCAACCGTTTTCTGCGCTCTGCCTGTGTCAGCTGGGAACGACTGCGCCAGCCTGCAAGATAAATTGCCATCCACGATATAAAGGATGCCGCCGCCTCATAACCGATCATCAGGTAGTTTTTCATAACGTTTCCCTCCTTTTTGCCCAGTATACCAGATCAAACAGCAAAATGGAGGAAATTAAGAAAACCTTCAGAAAACAACCAGCAAATGTTAAATGCCGGCTGCAAATGTTCCACGTGGAACATCTCAGCCGGCATTTTCAGCCCTGATACAACATAATATCAGGCATTTTTACTTTTGATGTATTTATCCATTGCAGCAGCTGCCGTCTTACCGGCACCCATTGCAAGGATAACAGTTGCAGCGCCGGTAACAGCGTCACCGCCTGCATAAACACCTTCAATCGAAGTCAGGCCGTTGTCATCCGCGACAATCTCACCGCGTCTGCGGGTATCCAGTCCGGGTGTTGTAGCTTTGAGCAGCGGGTTGGGAGAGGTACCCAGCGCCATAATGACGCAGTCCATCTCCAGCTCAAATTCGCTGCCTTCCTTGACAATTGGGCGGCGTCTGCCAGACTCATCCGGTTCGCCCAGCTCCATCTCAACGCAGCGGATGCCTTTGACCCAGCCATAATTCGGGTCACGGGGATCGGTAACATCGGTCGGAAGGATTGCGACAGGATTGTTCAGCGTCTTAAAGATAATGCCTTCTTCCTCGGCATGCTCGACTTCTTCCTTACGTGCAGGAAGTTCGGCCATGCTGCGACGGTAGATGATGTAGACGTTTTCGGCGCCCAGACGCTTTGCAGTACGCGCCGCATCCATTGCAACGTTGCCGCCGCCGACAACTGCAACATGTTTTGCATGCTGAATCGGGGTGGTCGAATCATCTTTATAAGCCTTCATCAGATTGCTTCTGGTAAGGAATTCATTTGCCGAATAAACGCCCTTGAGGTTTTCGCCGGGGATATTCATAAAACGGGGGAGGCCAGCACCGGTTCCGATAAAGATTGCCTCATAACCGTACTCGTCTTTCAGCTCTTCAATCGTCAGAATGCGGCCGATAACCATATTGGTTTCGACTTTAACGCCGAGTGCCTTCAGGTTGTCGACTTCCTTCTGGACGATTGCCTTGGGCAGACGGAATTCGGGAATACCGTATACAAGAACGCCGCCAGCAAGGTGCAGTGCCTCATAAATGGTCACATCATAGCCCATCTTGGCCAGGTCACCTGCACAGGTCAGGCCGGCAGGACCGGAACCAATAATTGCGACCTTGTGACCGTTGGGCTGCGGACGGGTTACTGTGCCATCCGCGTGTGCATTATGATAATCCGCGACAAACCGTTCCAGACGGCCGATAGCGACCGGTTCACCCTTGATACCGCGAACACATTTTCCTTCACACTGGGTTTCCTGCGGGCAGACACGGCCACAGACAGCAGGCAGGGAAGAAGACAGGCTGATGACCTGGTAAGCGTCCTCAAAGTCGCCCTCTGCGACTTTGGCGATAAAATCCGGGATATGAATATTGACCGGGCATCCGGAGACACAGGGTTTATTTTTGCAGTTAAGGCATCTCTTTGCTTCATCCAGTGCCATTTCCTCGGTATAGCCGAGGGTTACTTCCTGAAAGTTTTTATTTCTGACATTCGGGTCCTGCGAAGGCATCGGATTTTTGGTTGCTCTCATATTCGGCATGATTACTGAACCTCCTTGGCAAACAGGTTGCAGGTTTCCTCATAGGCATGGCGTTCAAACGGCGCATAGCTGCGGGAACGGCTCATCGCCTCATCAAAGTCAACCAGATGGCCGTCAAAATCAGGCCCGTCAACACATGCAAACTTGGTTTCACCGCCAACACTCAGCCGGCAGCCGCCGCACATTCCGGTGCCGTCGACCATAATCGGGTTCATCGAAACGGTAGTTTTCTGATCGTATTCTTTGGTGGTCAGACATACAAACTTCATCATAATCAGCGGACCAATCGCAATTACCTCGTCAAACCGCTCACCCTTTTCCAGCATTGCTTTGAGCGGAACGGTGACGTTGCCCTTTTCGCCATAGGAGCCATCGTCTGTCATCATCGTGAAATGGTCGGAGCAGGCTTTAAACTCGTCTTCCAGAATAACGAGGTCTTTGTTTCTGAAACCGACAATCGAGGTAACTTCCGCACCCATTGCGTGCAGTTCCTGAGCAACCGGCAGTGCGATTGCACAGCCGACGCCGCCGCCGATTACGCAGACTTTTTTCAGTCCATCCAGACGGCTGGGGGTGCCCAACGGGCCAACAAAGTCCTGAATATATTCGCCTTCATTTTTATGGTTCAGGCAGGTTGTTGTTGCGCCGACAACCTGAAAAATGATCGTAACCGTACCCTTTTCACGATCATAGCCCGCGACGGTCAGCGGGATGCGTTCGCCGTCTTCATCCACCCGGAGGATGATAAACTGACCCGGTTTTGCTTTCTTTGCAATCAGCGGGGCATCTATTTCCATCAGAGTGACGGTAGGATTCAGAGATTTTTTGCGTACGATTTTGTACATATCCAATCGACCCTTCCTTTTTCCTCATTTTAAGCACATCAACTGCCTGGCGGCGTCGGTCCTGTTTGCAACCTGTCCGACCGGGCTTTAACCTATATTATAACAGAGCGCGCGCATTTTTGCAAGTTAAAGCATCACTGTCATGCAAAAAAGTCCTGCCAAAAAATAGCGGTATTCCGGCAGAATTTATATCGTTTTATCCAATAGCGGCAGCAACATCTGAAGCACTGCCTTTTCAATCCGGCAAACAGCTTTCATACAGAAAAAACTCCCGTACAGATACCACGACCTGTACGGGAGCAAAAAGGATGGTTGACTTAGTGTTTGCCGGATTTCTCGGCCTTTTTAGCAGCCTTCTGTGCTGCCTTTTCTGCCCGCTGCTGCTCTTCCTTTGCCTTCTGGGCAGGGGACTTGCCGGTCGAACGAATAAACTCGTTCTTACATTTGGGGCAGATAATCCGGACTTTGCCCTTATTCTTCGGAACCCGCACCATCTGGTGACAGGTCGGGCACCGGAAATATTTATGGGTTTTACGGTCCCGGAAACGATTGGCCTGGGTTTTAACCCATCCGCGAAAACCGGCGGTGTGGTCCATGACCCAGCGCCAGCCGGTCATAAAAACCTGATTTTCCTTGCTCCGGGCGGCAATATTCCGGGACAGTGTCCGGAAAATAATCCAGATCCACAGTGCATAGGAAATCAGAAGCGTAACAATATTTCCACCGAAAATACTGGAAAAGAAGGTGATGATAACACTGAGCACAAGCAGGAACAGGGACAGAGAATCGGTACCGTACCGTCCAATCATAAAGTTGCGCAGCCAGTTCATAGAATCGCAAATTCCTTTCTGTCCGCCGGTAAACCGGCGATATTATTTTGCCTTTTATACTATCCAGTATGAACAAAAATTATGACAAAGTCAAGCATTTGCACCGGAATTTACAAAAGATTCTCAGCGCGTTTTCGGTGTGGTAAACAAGTTGTTTCCAAATTGTGACCGGGCCTGTTTCACGTGAAACAAAACAGGAGCGGCACAGTCAGTTGACCATACCGCTCCACATTTTTTACTTATCAGCAGACTTTTACTGTCCAGCCAAACGGGTCTTCCTTCTTGCCCCACTGGATGCCGGTCAGTTCGTCATACAGTTTCTGAGACAGTGCGCCGATCTTGCCATCCGACAGCTTCATGTCGAAATCTTTGTACCGGAGCAGGCCGACAGGAGAAATAACCGCAGCTGTACCGGAACCAAACATCTCGGTGAACTTGCCTTCCTTGTAAGCTTCCATCAGCTCATCAACGGTAATCCGGCGTTCAGAGACCTTGTAGCCCCAGTATTTGAGGATTTCAATAACCGATTTACGGGTGATGCCGGGCAGAATCGAACCGCGCAGCTCAGGGGTAACAACCTCGTCGCCCAGAACGAAGAATACGTTCATTGCGCCGACTTCCTCGATGTACTTCTGTTCAACGCCATCCAGCCAGAGGACCTGAGAGAAGCCCTGTTCAGCAGCTTCTTCCTGTGCCAGCATCGAAGCAGCATAGTTGCCGCCGGTCTTTGCAAAACCGGTGCCGCCGCGTACCGCACGGACATATCTGGGTTCAACATAGATGTTGACGGGGTTCAGGCCGGAAGCATAGTAAGCGCCGACAGGAGAGAGGATGATCAGGAATTTGACCATCGAAGTATTGTGTGCGCCCAGATTGGGTTCGGTTGCGATGCAGAAAGGACGGATATACAGCGAATGTCCTTCCGAATAGGGGACCCAGTCCTGATCGATTTCGACCAGTTTCTTCAGTGCCTCGATGCAGAAATCGACGTCGAGTTCAGGCATTGCCAGACGCTTGTTGGAGTTGTTCAGACGTTTGAAGTTTTCCTCCGGGCGGAACAGCTGAATATGTCCATCGGGAGTACGGTAAGCCTTCAGGCCCTCAAAGGTTTCCTGGCTGTAATGGAAGACATTGCAGGCAGGGGAGAGGGAGAGGTTGCCGAAGGGGATGATCTGGGCATCGTGCCAGCCGTTTTCCTTATCCCAGTCCATTGTAAACATATGGTCGGTAAAGACTTTACCAAAACCAAGCTCCGAATCCTTCGTTTTCTGTTTCGGGCAGTCTGTCAGCTGAATTTTGATTTCCATGATCCGAATACCGCTTTTTCATTCCGGCAGGTTGTTTGCGGTTTTGCCAGCAACAGCCGACCCGCCAGGCCTTACCGCAAGGGTTGTGGTAAAAACGACCCGGTACATTTTGGAACGAAAAAATTCCTTTCTTTCATTTTTCATTCAGCAGGTTGATAAAAACCAGCTGTTTTTCCTTTTAAAAAGTATATCACAACCACAAAATGCTGTCAACAACCAGACAACTTGCAAAATAAACGAATTTCGGACCATTTTAAAAGGCCAATTTGTGACTTGTATGATTTTATTATAATTGTAAGACAACTATGTCTTCTCATACCGGTTTTATATCTTTGACCACTTATTTTCCGCCGGCCAATTGGCACCAACAAACCGGCATGTACCAATGATTTCTTTATCCTTGCTATATTTTTGATGCAGTGCGCCTCGTTTTGATGACGACCAGAAAATACCGGACAAAAAATTCATATTTGGTCTACAGATACCCCTTTGATTCGTGTTATACTGCAAAAAGTGGAGAAAATCGTCTTTTCCGCCGACAATACGCTGTCAGGAGGGATGTTTTATGTCCGAAACAGTACGTCTGCCAAAAATCACAAAAGCCATCTGTCTGCTGTTATGTCTGTTGCTGAGCAGTGGGTTATACGGATGTTCCCCGGCTTCTGAATCAACGGATTCTGCCGCTTCAGCCGAATCCCTGTCTGAACCGGAGACAACGCCTCCGGCGGTCTCCTCCGAACAACTGTCCCCATCTTCATCCAGCCAGCCGTCTGAAAGCAGCTCGGAGCCGTCAAACAGCACAACAAATGACGCCGAGTCCGATCTGGAGACCGATACAAAATCGGACAACCCTGATCCATTTTTGCAGCAGTTGACAGACAGTATGACACTGGAAGAAAAAGTCGGGCAGATGTTTATCGTCAGATGTCCGGAAGAAAATGCGGCAGACACCGCCGCTGCCTATCATCTGGGCGGCTACATTCTGTTTGCACGTGATTTTGAGAGTAATGACCCGCAGCTGGTCACCGACAACATCCAGAGTTATCAAGAGGTATCCGATATCCCGATGCTGATCGGTGTCGACGAGGAAGGCGGTACCGTCAATCGGGTCAGCCGGTATTCAGCCTTTCGGGAAACACCCTTCCAGTCTCCGCAGGCACTCTATGAGCTCGGTGGTCTGGAGCTGATTGAATCGGATACAGTTGAAAAAAGTGATCTGCTGCTCCGGTTGGGAATCAATGTCAACTTTGCGCCGGTCTGTGACGTCTCAGAAGACCCGAATGACTTTATTTATGCACGTGCCTTTGGTGCTGATGCAGCACAGACTGCCGAATATGTCAAAACGGTGGTTTCTGCAATGAAGCAGGAGGGAATCGGCTCTGTTTTGAAACATTTTCCCGGATACGGAAACAATACCGACACCCATACTGGCATTGCCTATGATAACCGGTCGTTTGACACTTTTGTCGACTCGGACTTTATTCCGTTTCAGGCAGGCATTGATGCCGGTGCAGATATGGTACTCGTCGCGCACAATATCGTCAACAGCATCGACAGTAACCGTCCGGCCTCTATTTCACCTGCGGTTCATGAGATTTTGCGCAACCGCCTGGGCTTTGACGGCGTCATTGTTACCGATGATCTGAGCATGGACGGGATTCGCGATTTTACCGACGACCAGCAGGCAGCTGTACTGGCGGTACAGGCAGGGAATGACCTGATCTGCTGCACCGATTATCAAACTCAGATTCCCGCTGTCATTGAAGCAGTCAATTCCGGTGAAATCTCTGAACAACAGATTGATCAGGCTGTTCTGCGTATCCTCAAGATGAAGCAGTCGCTGGGATTATTGGAAACGGATTCCGAAGACAACTAAAAACAGAAGAACTTTTTCAAAATCAGTTCTAACAAGAAAACTGTCCTTTGGCTGTTAACCAGAGGACAGTTTTCTTATAACACTTTCACAAACACACTTATTTTAGCAATGATTATTTTTTGGGGGTTATTTTCAATGTATTGCTGCCACTGCAACAATTATTTTCTTTACCAAAATTGTTATATCATTTCTCTTTATCCTGATGTTGTTGCTGGAACTGTCTGAGTTGACGGTTGAGCCGGACGCTGTCGGCATGCATCGCCACATTATCCCCAAACCACATCAGAGCAATTGCCAGCTCCAAAAACAGCACAAGGCCCACCGTTCCCCAAACGGGTATGCCGCTAAACCATCCGGTCAGCACTGCGCCACTGCAAAAAATAATATTGGCTGCCAAAATCCAGATAATTGTACGCAAAACTGTAGATTCTTTTCCCTCCGGCAGAATGACCGTTTCCAGAATTGCAAACAGCAGGCATACACCCCATATGGTGAGAATATCCACCGACTTAACCGCAAATATTCCGTTTATCCAGTTCCAGATAATCTTAAAAAACAACAGAGCAACCGTATATATGCCCATTCTTTGTTTCATCCGCATCGACCAGCGGTAAATTTTCAGGTAAGTATCCATTCCGTTAACCTCCTTCCTGAATCCGTGCACGCAAAAGGGGAGCGTATCTTCTGGAAACAACCACCTTTTCGCCTGTTACCATTCTGGCTTCAATCCGTCCGCCCGGACAGCTACGCAGTGAAACAACAGCATTGAGATTAATGACAACAGACTTTCCACACCGAAAACAGCCCTTCTCTTCCCATCTTGCTTCGAGATCACCCAGTCCCAAAGTGGTCTGATACATCGCCTTTTCAGTGTATACAAATACCTTGTTTTCTACCATTTCCGCCCATACGATTTGCGCCGGACTGATGGCAATCATCGTCCGATGCTCATCCCATCCCCACAGTTTATCCTGTTCACCGCGCAGCATTGACAGAATGCTGACCAGTTCTTCACTGTCTTTGGGACCGCGTACAATTACCTGCACCTCACCGGGATGATATTCTACTCTGATTTCCATCTGACCACCCCTTTACAATTACAGGATAGCAAACAGGAAAGAATTTTACAACTCCTAAAACCGCAAGCGGTTATTTTAAGGCGGTAAGATACACTTTCTCTGTACATTCATCCTTTCTCGTCTGTCAGAGCAATATCGACATAATCTCTACTCAGACTGTACTGTTATAGTAAAAATGGGTTGCGGCAGTACAGTCGCAACCCATTTTTGTATCTGTTCAGCATTTGTTGTCAGAATCTGAAAAATTCAACTTCTGAGATAAAAAGGCAGTAAACATATCCACAGGCATCGGCTTTGCATAATAAAAACCCTGAATCCAGTCGACACCAACCAGCCGCAGCTGCCGGGCTGCCAGTTCATCCTCCACGCCTTCCGCTACAATACGACACCCCATCTGATGAAACAGATGAACGATTGTCTTCACCATGATACAGGAATGTTTATCATGGGGATAACCGCTGATTATGCTGCGATCCAGTTTGACACAGGAAATCGGAATTCCAAGCAGGCTGGACAGGTTGGAGTATCCGGTCCCAAAATCATCCAGATAGAAGCATACGCCCATATCCCGAAGCCGGTTGATAATCGCACACATGCGTTCCACATCTTCACTCAATACCCGCTCGGTGATCTCAATTTTCAGCCGCTGCGGCTGAACCTGATACCGCCGCAGACAGTCTTCAATCCGCTGAATCAGGTCGCTGCTGACAAACTGCTGTGCGGACATATTCAGCGAGACCGACTCAATCCCATACCGTTCTCCACCCAGAAAACGGCAGATTTCCTCTAGTACAAACCATGTCAGCTCATCCACCAGTCCGTTTTCCTCTGCCAGAGGGATAAAAACCGATGGTGATATCAAATTGCCATCATGATCCCGCATCCGAATCAGCGCTTCTGCTGAATTATACCGGCCGGTTTTGCAGTCGTACAAAGGCTGATACCAGACTTCCAGCCGGTTATCCCGGACAGCCTGCCGCAAAAGAGACAAAACTTCCCGGTCGCGGTTCCAGCAGGCAAACAGTTTCTGATCAAAACGGACCAGTCCGTCTTTGCCGGAAGTATGCCGCAGGCTGTAATTGATAAATTCAAAGATATTGGAGCAGTTCCACTGCTCACCCTGGTACACAACTTCTGCACAGCGTACCGGAAGAACCACTTTGATTTCACCGACCACCCATGGCTGTAAAAACCGCTGCTGTACAGCTTTCACCCAGAATTCGGCTTGCTCTTCATTCCGATAGGGGAACAACACACAGAATTCAACATTTCCCATCCGGTAAACCTGCCCTTCCGGCGACAGCTCGTCCATCCAACGGCCTACCTCGTATAAAAAGGCATCGCCATTTTTAGCGCCGTAATGCTGGTTAATCAGATTAAACCGCGACAGTGAAACCACAATTACCTGAAAATAACTTTGCAGACGGATTCGCCTTTCCATCTGCTGATACAGACAGCCACGGTTTCCCAGTCCGGTCAGACTGTCCACCTCAATCCGATGACTCTGAAAATTGAACAGCATGATAATGTCTGTAATGACCATAATGCCGCCATTGAGCAGGTTATCCGGATAAAGCAGCTGAAAGATTGTCAGCAAAATAACTGCCGGAGGCAGCGTCCGAATGACCTGCCGGGCAGAATCATTCAGATGTTTCCAGTTGAGCAGTGCGCACCCCAAAATAATCAGCACTTCCACCGCCATCAGATAATAACCTACCCGGTTCAGCGGTCCACGCAAATAGTGGTTCTCCGCATCAAACCAGAACAGAAAACCTGTTACGGGGTTACTGACCACCAGTGCCATATATGCAGCTGTAATTCCAATAAACACCCGGCGTATTCGCTGCATCCATCTCTGTTCATAGATATGTTCATAGATAATTTCCAGCAGGTAACAGGCGACCACTGTCACCATAAACAGGATCAGAACAAAATACCCGCTGTTGATCAGCATATGAAACCATCTGGGCAGATAACCAGCGGCATTTTCAATTGAATGGACACACAATATGTTCAATATGATGGAAACAATTGTTGTCGAAAGACAGACGAGGTAAAATTTGCTTTTACGGGAATAATGCCATTTCCTGCCACGATAATTAAACAGCAGAATAATACTGACCACCAAAGAAAAAACTTCAGTCGTCAAAGACCAGTTTGTCAAAACCATTTCCTTTCTTTAGTATTGTTTTGAAAAGCCGGCAGATCATCAATCCAGTTATATTAAATATATTCTCCAGCTTCCAAAATACGACATAAAAACTTATTACGCATATTATATCATACTTTTTAATTATAATAAATCCAAGCATAAGAATAAACAATAGAATCTGTAACATTAAATTTAGCCATAATGTTTAATTTTCTGCTTTCATCTGCAAAAAACAAGAGTGCCTACAGCCTGAAAAGCTGTAAGCACTCTTGTTTTGGTGCGGATAGCAGGACTTGAACCTGTATGACCGTGAAGTCACTAGAACCTGAATCTAGCGCGTCTGCCAATTCCGCCATATCCGCATATGGTGCCGGTGGCGGGACTTGAACCCGCACGGTATCGCTACCAACGGATTTTGAGTCCGTCACGTCTGCCAATTCCATCACACCGACGTAAGTGTTGTTTCGTGGATGCAAGAAGTATTATAGCACACCCCAAAACAAAATGCAAGTGTTTTTTTGCTGATTTGAGAAAAAAATTGTTTTTCTTCTGCTTTACCTTGCGGGTGATTGTTTTTCTATGGTATAATAACTTTGTATGAACACTACAAAAGGACAGGAGACTTCTATGACCCAAACGGATAGCAAAACCCAGATTCCTCAGCAACAGCCTCAGTTTCCATACCGGCTGGAAAAGCTCGGACAGAGTTTGTATCTTGCTGTTTCTTCCGAACACCGTTTTGGAAGTGACGCTTTTTTGCTTGCAAACTTTGCCGGACAGTCCCTCCGTCATAAAGATGCGGCGGTCGATCTGGGAACAGGCTGTGGAATTATCGCGTTTTTACTGTATAAAAACCAGCGTCCTTCCGTAATGTGGGGAGTTGATATCCAGCCGCAGGCAATTGACCAGTTTCGCTTTTCCCTCGATTATTCTATTCGCCAGGGAGAGGATATACAGGATATTCTGAAACCGCTCTGCTGTGATCTAAAGCAGATCAGGGACAGCCTGCCGGCCGGAACTTTTGACCTCGTCACCTGCAACCCTCCCTACAAAACCGGTGGAACCGGCATCCTGTCCGCTGACGCTGCCCACCGGATCGCCCGGCATGAAGTGCTGTGTTCGATTGACGACGTCTGTGCCGCGGCAGCATGGCTGCTCAAAAGCGGCGGACGGCTGTGTCTGTGTCAGCGTCCCGAAAGGCTGGCTGACACCATCTGTGCGATGCGCGCCCATCGAATTGAACCGAAACGTCTTCAGTTTGTCGCTAAAAATGACCAGTCCAATCCCTGGCTTTTCCTGATCGAAGGGAAACGGGACGCAAAACCTTATATGGATGTTCTGCCAACCCTGATTTTTGACCAGCAGACCGCCGCACGCCTTACCCATTATGGGACATCCGAATAATACAAATCGTATACCTCAACCTACAGAAAGGAAATTTATCCTTATGCCCGGAATTATTTATATAGTCGGAACGCCAATCGGCAACCTGTCCGACTTTTCACCGCGGGCAATTCAGACGCTGCGTGAAGTGGATTTTATCGCGGCAGAAGATACGCGGGTTACACTTAAACTGCTCAACCATTTCGATATCCACAAACCGATGGTCAGCTATCATGAACACAACCTGCGGGAACGCGGAGAAGTTATTATACAGAGAGTATTAGAAGGTGAAAATGTTGCCGTCGTCTCAGACGCCGGCATGCCATGTGTTTCCGACCCTGGGGAAGATATCGTCCGGCTGGCTGCACAGGCCGACATTCAGACCATTGTCATTCCCGGACCCAGTGCGGCAATCAGTGCCCTTTGTATCAGCGGTTTGTCGACCTCACGGTTTGCCTTCGAAGGTTTTCTCTCGACCAACCGAAAAAACCGCCGGGAACACCTGCAAAGTCTGATTGGCAATACCCACACCCTTATTTTCTATGAGGCGCCCCATAAGCTGCTGGATACTCTCAAGGATATGGCCGCAACTTTTGGCGCCGACCGCCGGATTTCTCTCTGTCGGGAAATGACCAAAATTCATGAACAGGTTTTTCGTACCACGCTGGAAGAAGCCATCCGGTATTATACCGAAAACACTCCGAAAGGGGAATTTGTCCTGATTCTGGAAGGCGCGAAAAAACCGGTTGAACCAGAAGTTACCTTTGAGCAGGCGGTTAAAGAGGCACGTGAACTGGTGCAGACTGGCATTCGGACAACCGATGCGGCGAAACAGGTGTCTGCTCACACCCCGTTTAAAAAGAGCGAGATTTATTCTGCACTGATTTCCTCCAGCCAGTCGGAATAACGGCGGCTGATTTTATATTGGGAGCGATTCATTGATGAAAACCATCCGACAATTTCCTCACGCTGTGATTACCAAAAAGGGCGAACGTGCCGCAGAAGGCGGCCATCCCTGGGTATATGATGCCGAAGTCGAAGCGCTGTTTCCTTCTCCTGAAGGGACAGAGGTAACAGACGGGGGACTGATCGACGTACTGTCTGAAAAAGGCAAATACCTCGGCACCGGATTTTATAACAGCCATTCCAAAATCCGTATCCGGCTGATTTCCCGCAATGCAAACGATCGGTTTGACGAAAGTTTCTGGGAGCGGAAACTGCGCTATGCCTGGGATTACCGAAAAACCGTTATGGGCGGCGAAGGGTCTCCCGATTTGAAGTGCTGCCGGGTCATCTTTGGCGAAGCAGACGGTTTTCCCGGACTGACCGTCGACCGTTTTTCGGAGATTCTGGTCACCCAGACCCTTTCACTGGGAATTGAGCAGCGGAAAGGCATCATTTTCCCGCTGCTGGTCAAGATTTTGCGGGAAGATGGACAGGATATCCGCGGAATCTATGAGCGCAACGATGTTGCGATTCGTAAACTGGAAGGGATGGAAGAAGGAAAAGGATTTTATCCGCTGGAAGGGGAAGAAGTGCCCGATTATTTCCAGACCACCATCGTTGAAAACGGCATCGAGTATCTGGTCGATTTTAAGGAAGGACAGAAAACCGGCTTTTTCCTCGATCAGAAATACAACCGTCTGGCAGTTGCAAAACTTGCCAAAGGAAAACGGGTCCTTGACTGCTTTACCCATACCGGCTCTTTTGCACTGAATGCGGCAATGGGCGGCGCTGAACACGTCCGCGCGGTCGATATCTCGGAATCGGCAATCGAAATGGCAAGAGAAAATGCCCGCCGCAACCATTTGGAAGACAGGATGAGTTTTGTCGCGGAAAATGTCTTTGACCTGCTGCCCGAAATGATGGAAAGCCATGACCCGAATGACAAATTTGATTTTATTATCCTCGACCCGCCGGCCTTTACCAAGAGCCGCAAAACCGTCGACTCGGCTTCCCGCGGATACAAAGAGATCAACCTGCGGGCAATGAAATTGCTGCCTCGCGGTGGATATCTGGCAACTGCGTCCTGTTCGCATTTTATGCGGGAAGATCTGTTTATCAAGATGTTGGAAAGTGCCGCACGGGATGCAGGAAGAGAACTGCGACAGATTGAAGTCCGCCAGCAGGCACCCGACCATCCGATTTTGTGGAACGTCCCGGAAACCAATTACCTAAAATTCTTCCTGTTCCAGGTGGTATAAAAACAATATCCGCGTATGAAAATGCCCGGTTTGTTTCTCTGTATCGAGAAACAAACCGGGCACAGTCTGTCGAAAAAGTCCAGTGAAAACTGGGCTTTTTCTTTTAGATGTGGTAAAATAAAGAAAAAGGGCAGAAAGA
>CALXCO010000035.1 GCA_944386805.1 uncultured Clostridia bacterium | reverse complement strand
CACCAACAAGGTTATCATCAACGGCAATTATATGAAGGAATACTGGGGCGAAGGCAGCAACCGTGCCCGCAACTGGCAGCGTTATGACCTCGGCGGCGACAAGAAACTGTCGTTCGAGGAAGGCGTTGATTCTTACGTTCCTTACGCTGGTTCTTTGAAAGATAACGTTCAGCGTTCGCTGGCAAAGGTTCGTTCGACCATGTGCAACTGCGGCGTTCTGACCATTCCGGAGCTGCAGAAGAACGCGAAGATTACTCTCGTATCTTCGACTTCGATTGTCGAAGGCGGCGCGCACGACGTTGTTCTGCGTGACACCAAGACTTCCAGATAAGTGCGGTAGCGCGGTGTCCGCGCTGACAGTTTGCGGCTGAAAGTTTTTGCTCAGTGACGGAGAGCATGATTGAAAAGTTAGGGGCGCGTTGCAGAATACGTCCTGCCTACTTTCTATAATAACCTCAAAGGGGCTGTTGCAAAACGGAATTTGCAACAGCCCCAAACTTTTTGATATAAACAACCCGACTGCGGGCGAAAAAGGTGATAAGAATATGGTAACGGCAATAATTCTGGCGGCAGGGAATTCCACCCGGATGGGCGGCGTCAATAAACAGTTTCTGGAAGTTGGCGGGACGCCGGTTCTGCTGCGGAGTGTCCAGGCGTTTTTATGGGTCAGACGGATCGAAGAAATTCTGGTGGTCTGCCGCCGGGAGGACTGGGAAGCGGTGGATAACCTGCTGCACGGCCTGCCGAAGGTTCGGGTAGTTCCGGTCGGAGGCGCGACACGGCAGCAGTCGGTGGAAAATGCGCTTAACTGTGTTTATCCGTTGTCGGATATGGTTGCAATTCATGATGGTGCCCGTCCGCTGGTGCGTCCGGAGGATATCGAGCGGACCCTGGATGCTGCGGAAAAGACCGGCGGTGCTGTGCTGGGGGTCATGGTCAAGGATACAATCAAACAGGTGCAGGACGGGGTCATCCAGTCAACGCCTGACCGGAGCACACTGTTTTCGGCGCAGACACCGCAGGTATTTATGCTGGACATTTACCGCAGCGCGATGAAAAAGGCCAAAGAGCAGGAATGGGACTTTACAGATGATGCCCAGCTGTTTGAACGGAGCGGGCTGCCGGTTGCAGCGGTCGTCGGACATTACGATAATATCAAAATCACAACTCCGGAAGATATCCCGGCAGCTGATGCGATGCTTGCATTGCAGCCGGAATGGGAACTGCCGGAGGAATGGGACGAATAATCCAACAGGAAAGGGTGATTGCGGATGGCATCCATCCGGATTGGCCAGGGGTATGACGTTCACCGACTGGTCGAGGGTAGAAAACTGATTCTGGGCGGGGTGGAAATCCCGTATGAAAAAGGGCTGCTGGGGCATTCGGACGCGGATGTGCTGACCCATGCGGTGATGGACGCGATGCTGGGGGCACTGGCGCTCGGAGATATCGGCAAACATTTCCCGGACAATGACCCGGCGTATGCCGACGCGGACAGCATCGAACTGCTGAAAAAGGTCACGGCACTGATTGAACAGCAAGGCTGGACGCTTGGCAACCTCGATATTACGGTTGCCGCACAGCGTCCGAAGCTGGCGCCTTATATTCAGCAGATGCGCCAGCGTCTTGCGGATGCGGTCGGTGTACCGGTTTCGGATATCAGCGTGAAAGCAACGACCGAAGAGGGACTCGGCATCACCGGAGACGGCAGCGGCATCACGGCGACAGCAGTCTGCCTGCTGGGAAAAATCAGATAATTTGCACAGTTTTTTCTGATGATTTTTGTGACCCCATAACCGCTTACGACAGAAAATGACCGCTTACGCCAAAACCATTGACTTTCTCCTGCATTTTGTTATGCTGACACTGTACGGTTATCTATCGTTCACAAAAGATTCAGAAATGGGGGCTTGACAGTGCGGTTCAATCCGGCTAGCCTTTTGACAGACAGACAGACAGACAGACAGACAGACAGACAGACAGACAGAGGTAACTTCTGCCTGTTTTTGTGCTACGCTTTTTTCCATACAATCAACAAGGGAAGCAGTCTCTTATCCGTTTTCGGGTAAGGGGCGGCTTCCTTTTTTGTGTCTATAGATATTTTTTGCCGGAAGGCAAAGACAGGAGGATATAAGCGAATGAAAAAACGAATTGCCAGCATTTTCACCGTCCTGACGATGCTGCTGATGCTGGTTCCCGCCGGGGTATTCGCGGAAGGGGAGGATATCGCCATCGATGCGAACAACTTCCCGGACGCTATCTTCCGGGGGTTTGTGCAACAATATGACACAGATAAAAACGACTCCCTTTCTCAGGCTGAGCGGGAAAGCGTAATTGAAATGCGTGTAGACTGGAAAGATATTTCAGACCTGACCGGTATCGAACATTTTTCTAGACTGCAAACGCTGAACTGCTCTTACAACCAGCTGACCGAGCTGGATGTGAGCAATTGCAAGGGGCTGCGAGAGCTGAACTGCTCTGTCAACCAGCTGACCACGCTGGATGTGAGCAAATGTGAGCGGCTGGATTCTCTGAACTGCTTTGGCAACCAGCTGACCACGCTGGATGTGAGCAAATGTGAGCGGCTGGATTTTCTGGACTGCTCTGGCAACCAGCTGACCGAGCTGGATGTGAGCAAATGTGGGGGGCTGTTTTCTCTGAACTGCTCTGTCAACCAGCTGACCGAGCTGGATGTGAGCAATTGCGAGAGTCTGCGAGAGCTGAACTGCAATAACAACCAGCTGACCGGGCTGGATGTGAGCAAAAACACGATGCTGGATTCTCTGCACTGCTCTGGCAACCAGCTGACCACGCTGGATGTGAGCAATTGCGAGAGGCTGCGAGAGCTGAACTGCAATAACAACCAGCTGACCGGGCTGGATGTGAGCAAATGCGAAGATCTGCAAAACTTGGACTGTCAGTATAATGCCCTGCTCGAACTGTATGTAAACGGCACGACGGGGAGCACCACATTTGACGTCAACCTTCAGTCCGTAACACGAGAGGTGCCCGTCACCACCGGTGAAGGCGGCGAGACAAGCTGGACGCTGGATCTTTCCGAGCTGTTCAAAAATTGGGAGAATGTGACCATTCTTGAGGTCGAGGATGCTGAGCTTGGGAAAGATTGCAAAACCGTCTCCTGGACCGACAGCAGCGCGCAGCCTGTTGTTGAATATGATTACCAATGTGCCAACAGCAAAACCATGTGGGTTACTCTCAATCTGCAGGGTATCATCCCAGTCACCGGCGTCAAGCTGGAAAAGGAAGAACTCTCCCTCGTGGTGGGCGGCAGCGAACAGCTCCAATATACCATCGAGCCGGAGAACGCTACCGATCAGACCGTCAAATGGAAGAGCAGCGACGCAGCAGCGACAGTGGATGAAAGCGGGCTTGTCACCGCTGTGTCCGTCGGGCAGGCTGTCATTACCGTGACCACCCCGGACGGCAGCTGTACCGACAGCTGTACCGTCACCGTGACCGGCGAACCCCTGACGAACGCTCTTGTGCGGGTAACCGGCGACTACACCTACGACGGGAGCGAAAAAATGCCTAGCGGCAGCAATGTCACCGTGACCCTGAACGGCAAGACTCTGTCTGAAAACACCGATTATACCCTCTCCTATGCGGACAACATCAACGCAGGAACAGCTGCTGTTACCGTAACCGGCATGGGTCGCTATGAGGGGACTGCCACAGGCTGCTTTACCATCCGTCCGGCTCAGCTCACCGTTACCGGTGCAACTTTGGCTGCCAAGACCTACGACGGCAGCACCGACGCCACTGTGGGCACCGTGACCTTTACCGGTCTGGTGAACGGCGAGAGCCTGACCAACGGCACCGACTACACCGCTACAGCGGAATTTGAAGACGCAAACGCGGGCGAAGGCAAAAACGCTACCGTCACCGTTGCGCTGAAAGAAGACGGCAACTATACCTTTGCGAACAGTTCAATGGAAACTACTTATCAGCTGACCGGTCAGACGATCGCTAAAGCGGGTGGTGTCAGCACAACCACCGGTACAATGACTGTCACCAACAACCTCGCAAAAACCTATACCTATGACCTCTCCCAGCTGCTGCCCACTTTGGATAGCGGCAAGACCTTTGGTACTGTGTCCTATGCTCTTGGTTCGGTAAGCCTTGGTAGTTACTATACCGAAGGCGCGAGTATCGACGGCAGCACCCTGACCCTGCCTATTCAGGCAGTAGTCAGCAGTGAGGTAAAGGAGATCGGCACCGTGACCGTTACCATTTCCAGCACCAACTATGCCGATATGACTGCCACCATCCGTGTGTCCAGCGTCAATAAGCTGTCGCAATCCATTGAGATTGCCTCTCCCGGCGCGAAAACCTACGGAGACGCGCCTTTTGCGCTCTCAATTACCGGAGGTTCCGGCACCGGCGCAGTGACCTGGTCGCTGACCAGTGGCGAGGGGGTCATTTCGCTGGACGGTAACAATGTTACCATCCTCAAAGCCGGTACTGCCACTGTCACCGCCGTCAAGGCAGAAGACGACACCTACGCCGCGGCTCAGGCGCAACTGACAATTACGGTCGGCAAGGCAGCGCTTGAAGTCAAGGTAGACGACAAGTCGGTTATGGTCGGCAGTCCGATGCCGAAACTGACCTATACCGTGACCGGGCTGGTGGAAGGCGACAGCTTTACCGCCCCGGAAATCACAACTGCTGCGGCAGACACCAATACCGTTGGTGAATTTGACATCACCATCAGCGGCGGCAGCCTGTCTAATGCTGAATGCTACGATGTCACTTATGAAAAAGGCAAGCTGACCGTCACCGAAAAGAATATTGTTTCGCTGACGCTCTCCGCAAATCAGACCAATTTGACCGGCGGCGGAACCGTTACCCTGGCTTTGAGCGGTCTGCCCGAGGGAACGGAAGCGGCGCTGACCTGCTCCGACAGTTCGGCTGCAATTTCCGGCTCCGGCAGCAGCTGGACGGTCACCCTGCCCAATAAGACGGCAGAGTATACCTTTACCGCTTCCTTTGCCGGAAACGACAGCTACGCACCGGCAACTGCCAACTGCACCGTATCGGTGACCGAAAAGGCTGAACAGGGCGGCGAGGACGAAGACGACCAGCCGGAAATCCCCGACTGGTACCCGGATATCCCGTCCTATAACCCCGGCGGTTCTTCCTCCGGCAGCACTTCGGGCAGCAATACCGGCAGCGGTACCGTCAAACCCTCTGAGCCTGAAACCGAGTGGGTACGGGATGAAAACGGCAACACCTACTTCACCGAAAACGGCGAAAAGGTCACCGGCTGGGTCGAACAGGATGGAAAATGGTACTATATGGACGAAAAGACCGCCATTATGTCCGAGGACAGCTGGGTCAAGATCGATAACGTCTGGTATGCATTCGACGATTTTGGCGTCATGCTGACCGGCTGGCAGGAAATCGACGGTAAATGGTACTACCTCAAGGATTGGGGCGGTATGGCGACCGGCTGGCAGTTGATTGACGGCGTCTGGTATTACCTGCGCAGTGATGGCAGCATGGCAGCAAATGCCTGGGTACAGACTGGCGGCTACTGGTACTACCTGACCGGCAGCGGCGCGATGGCAACTGCACGCTGGGTTGAATGGAAAGGCGACTGGTATTACCTCTATTCGTCCGGTATTATGGCAACCAATGCGACCATCGACGGCTACTATGTGAACTCCAACGGCGTTTGGGTTCAGTAATCCTGTATGACACAACGGGCTTCCCATCTTTGGGAGGTCCGTTTTTGCATTTTGGGGAACTGTAAGAGGAAACCCAGCATATTCTGTCTCATAGACTGATAAGAGCAGAAGGGGGGACCTGTCATGCAAACACTTTTGACAGTGAAATCGCTGACCTATGCCCAGAAAGGCCAGCGGCTTTTGGAACAGTACTGGATTCACGCGTCGGTCATCCGCACGCCGGAACAGATTGCACGCCGGGGATGCAGTTACGCTTTGCTGGTGAGGAACGACAGCGACCGTGCGGCAAAACTGCTGGAACAGGCGGGAATCCAGGTGCTTGGACGGTATGCGTATCCGCTGCGTCAGGGAACAGACCGATGAATGGCGGGATTGTCTATTTCGATCAGGCGGCGACCTCTTACCCGAAACCACCCGCCGTTGTCCGGGCGGTCAATCAAGCGCTGATTCAGTTTGGCGGAAACCCCGGCCATGGCGGGCATCAGATGGCGATGCGTGCAGCCGGGCAGGTTTACCGTACACGGGAAGAGGCGGCACGCTTTTTCGGAGCCGAACCGGAAAATGTAGTGTTTACCGCTTCCTGTACCCATGCGCTGAATATGGCACTGAAAGGAATTATGTCGGTAAAAGGCGGCCACCTGCTGGCGTCGATGTATGATCACAATGCCTCGCTCCGTCCTGCCGCTGCACTGGCACTGAAAGGAGTTTGTACCGTCGGATTCTTTCCGGTTTATGAGGGTGAACCACAAAGGACGCTGGCGGCTTTCCGGGGAATGCTGCAGCCGGATACCCGCTGCGTCGTCTGCACCCATGCGTCCAATGTGACCGGGGCAGTGCTGCCCATCCGGGAGATCTATGAAATCTGTCAGCGGGAGGGGATTGTATTTATTCTCGATGCCGCACAGACTGCCGGTGTACTGCCGGTCAGCCTGCGGGACGCAGACATTATCTGCACAGCCGGGCATAAAGGACTGCTGGGCATTCAGGGGAGCGGCATGATGATTCTGCGGCCGGGATTGCGGCTGGGGACGCTGATGGAAGGCGGGACCGGCATCCGTTCGCTGGAACGGGATATGCCGGAGGACAGCCCGGAACGGTTTGAGGCAGGTACGCTCGGATTTCCGGGGATTATGGCACTCGGTGCCGGGATGCGGGAGGTCCGCAGGATGGGCCGGGAACGGATTTATGCCAGTGAAATGGCGATGGCCGGAAGGTTTTACCGTGGACTTTGCGCAATACCGGGCGTTCGGGTCGTCAACCGCGGCTTTAAAATGGGAGATTATGTACCGGTCGTCAGCTTCTGCATCGGAGACAGGGACGGCGGCAGTATCTCGGAACAGCTCTCTGCCTATGGGTTCATGCTGCGGGGTGGCTACCACTGCGCCGGGATGATTCACGACCTGGTGGGGACCCGAAAAACCGGAACAGTCCGTTTTGCCTGCGGCAGAGGAGCGACACCTGCTCAGGTGGATGCTCTTTTGAAAGTTGTGAAAAAAATCGCCGCAGATGGTTGAAATTGACCGAAAATATTGTTACAATGATAGATAGAAAATCAATGAATACAGATACTCTGATTTTGAATGGACCCTGTCAAACTGGACCGCGATTTGCAGTAGATTTACGAATCATTCTTATTTCGTTTATATATGGTCCAGTCTTTTCTGCTATGCTTATTTATAATCCTGCGTGCTGAGCCACGCAGGATATGACCATAAGAGGTGACACAGATGAGCTTTTTGGTACAGTTCTGGGACAGTATTACCAGAATGTTCACTCAGTTTTGGGAATCGGTCCTGCTGGCAGCCGGGAATTACGACCTGCTTTTGGACACGTTGGACATTGCGCTGATTGCATATATTATTTATAAAGGAATACAGATCGTTCGTGAGACCCGTGCGGGACAGCTGGTCAAAGGTATCCTGCTGCTGACCGGATTGTATCTGGTGGTTTATCTGATGCAGCTGCGGACAACCCTCTGGCTGCTGAATAAAATCATCGAAATGGGTATTATTATTCTGTTTATTGTCTTCCAGCCGGAGCTGCGCAGTATACTGGAACGTGCCGGACGTACCCGGATGTCGATGCTGCCCTTTGCCCATACCGAAAACTCCCTCCGTCAGGCGACGATCTGGGGTGAGCCGATTGACGTCATCTGTGAATCGGCACAGCGACTTTCAATTACTGCGACCGGTGCGCTGATTGTAGTGGAGCGGCAGGTCAAGCTGGGCGACCAGATTCGGACGGGTGTTGTGCTGGATGCAATACCGAGCGTCGAATTGATGGGCAATATCTTTTTCAAGAATTCGCCGCTGCACGATGGTGCGATGATTATGCGGGATGGCAAGGTTTACGCAGCCGGATGTTTCCTGCCCAAGCCCAAACAGGAACAGGATATTGATAAGAATCTGGGCAGCCGTCACCGTGCGGCAATCGGCATCAGCGAAGTATCTGATTCGCTGACGGTGGTTGTCAGTGAGGAGACCGGCGGCATATCGCTTGCGGTCAATGGCAGACTGATCCGGAACCTGTCGGTGGATAAACTCCACCAGACGCTGGATTATTATCTGCTGCCGCAGGAAGATCCGTCCGAGCGGAAAAAGAAAAAACAGTCACTGTTCCGCAGGATGGGCAAATAATCCCGCAGGAGAAGGGAGTGTTTCTGGATTTGTTTAATAAGAAGGAGAAGCCGGACAAGGCTGCTGCCGCAAACAAGACAGATGAATCAAAGACCGGCGGTTTATCGAAGGAAAAACTGTCATCCGATGTGAAAAAAGGCCTGCACGGCGTCAATATTCAGTCGCTGTTTAACAACAACAAGTTTGTTGCATTATTTTCGCTAGTCTGCGCGGTGCTGCTCTGGTTTACCGTATGTATGCAGCAGACAACCGACTTTAACGATACCGTCACCAATGTCCCTGTCACCGTCAGTTATGAAAACTCGATGGCACAGGATCTGGGGCTGGAACTGATCGGCGATATCAATACGACTGTCGACGTTCATGTAACCGGTACCCGATATGCAATTACATCGCTGGATGCGGACGATTTTAATGCCCGTGTCTCGCTGTCCTCGGTCACCAAAGCGGGGACATATACCCTGTCGATTGAAGTAATCTCCAAGGCGAGCAGCTCGGATTATACGATCACCTCCTGGTCGCCGGCCGAGGTGGAGCTGACTTTTGACAAGATCATCAGCCGGACCCTGCCGCTGGAGATCAATACACCCAACCTGACGGCGGCGGAAGGTTATCTGATGGAAACGGCCTATGGTGACGTGGATTATATTACCGTAACCGGACCGCAGACAGAGGTCAATAAGATCAGCCGCTGTGTCGTCAATATTCCGACCGAACAGGAACTTTCCGAAACGCTGACGACGACCGGAACCGTTACGCTGGTTGACGATATGGGCGCGACGGTTTCCAGTGAGAATATTGAGTATGACCACAGCACAGTGACGGTGACAGTGCCGATTTATAAGACCAGGGAACTGCCGCTGAATGTGGAATTTGTCAATGTTCCGAGAGGGTTCCCGATCGAACAGCTTGGATACACCCTTTCGAGAAATACGATTCTGGTCGCATCGCCCAGCGAGACGATTGACAACGTGGACGCGATCACCGTCGGCCCGATTGACTTCCGTGAAATTGACATCGGAACCGAGCTGACGCTGGATATCACTCTCAATGCGGGTCTGAAGAATGTAGAGAACGTAACATCGGTGACTGTAACCTTCCCGACATACGGATTGTCGGCGCGAACGTTGGATTTGAACAATTTCGTCTTTGAAAACGTTCCGAGCGGGTACGATATTACAACACTCAGCGACTCGATTGAAGATATCCGGGTTGTCGGGGATTCGTCGATTATCGCGGACCTGACACAGGAAGACCTGGTCGGAATTATCGACCTGTCTCAGTACAGTCTCAGCCGTGGGCGGTATACGGTTTCGGTCAAGGTTTATGTTCAGGGCAAGGTGCTTGCCTGGGCAGTCGGGGAGTACAGCGTCAGCATTGATGTTGTCCCCAAAGAGGTAGCCTCTGATACTGCCAATTGAGAAAAGCCAGTCTGAACGGTGAGGGCTGCTGGATATCCGGTAGCCCTTTGCCGTGTATATTCATCATCGCCAGGCAAAAAATACATCCGAAAGGAATCTGTCATGCTGCTTATTTCCAATATTAAGACGCCGCCCGGAAGCGGAGACGAGGCGGCGGTTGAGAAGGCGCTTTCCCGACTGGGATTGAAACCCGGCGGTGTCAAAGAAGCCTATGTCTATAAATCTTCGCTGGATGCCCGCCGCCGGAGCGAGATTCATCTTGTTTCGACCGTTGCGGTGCGGCTGAAAGGGGACGAACAGCGGCTGGCTGCGCACCCGCCGCATGGTGTCAGCATCCAATATCGGCCGGACGAGGATTTTACCATCCGGAAAGGTTCGCAGCGCTGTGCGACACCGGTAGTCGTTGCCGGATTTGGACCGGCGGGGATTTTTGCTGCCGGACTGCTTGCCCGCGAAGGGTACCGGGTCATCGTGCTGGAGCGCGGTGGTCCGATGGAAGAAAGAGTCCGGGCAGTCAATGGATTCTGGAGCAGGGGTGAGCTGGACCCAAACTGTAATGTACAGTTTGGGGAAGGCGGCGCCGGTACCTTTTCCGACGGCAAACTGACGACCCGTATCAACGACCCTCTTTGCCGGTATGTGCTGGAGCGGTTTGGGGAACATGGTGCACCGGCTGAAACGCTGCGTCGGGCAAAACCGCATATCGGAACCGACCTGCTGCGCGGCGTTGTCTGCTCAATGCGGGAGGAGATTCTCCGCAATGGTGGGGAAATTCGTTTTCATGCCTGCCTGACCGGACTGGATATCCACAACGGCAGTCTGGAGGCAGTCGAGGTCAATGCAGAAAAACTGCCCTGTTCCCGGCTGATACTGGCGGTCGGCCATTCGGCACGGGATACCTTTGAGATGCTGCGCCGGGCAGGTGTGCCGATGGAACCCAAGCCATTTTCGGTCGGGGTGCGGATTGAGCACCTGCAAAAGGACATCGACCGTGGGTTATATGGCGAGATGGCGGGAAGTCCGTTCCTGCCGCCGGGTGAATACCAGCTGTCCTACCGGGAAAATGGACGCGCTGTCTACACCTTCTGTATGTGCCCAGGCGGGCTGGTGGTGCCGGCTGCTTCCGAACAGGGCGGCGTCGTCACCAACGGTATGAGTGAGTACCGCCGGGACCGGGATAACGCCAATGCGGCGGTTGCTGTTTCGGTCAGCAGTGCCGATTTTGGAACCGACCCGCTTGCAGGAATGGCATTTCAGCGGGAGCTGGAACAGCGGGCGTTTGTCGCGGCAGGGAAGAACTGGCGTGCACCGGCGGCTGATGTCGGCTCCTTTTTGGCAGGAAAGCCGGGCTTGCAGATCGGGCGGGTAACGCCTTCGTATGCACTGGGTGTCGAAAAAGTTGATTTCGACCAGCTGCTGCCATCGCATGTAACCGGTATGCTTCGGACAGGCTTGCGGGTGTTTGACCATAAGCTTCCCGGATTCGCGGCAGATGATGCGATTCTGACCGGTGTCGAGACCCGTACCTCTTCGCCTGTGCGGATTCCACGCGGTGAGGATTTTCAGTCGGCTGTCCGGGGACTGTATCCCTGCGGAGAGGGCGCCGGTTATGCCGGCGGCATTATGAGCGCCGCAGTAGACGGTCTGCGAGTCGCCGGTGCGATTATTTCCGAATATGCGGAGTAAACGGCTGGCACGGCTGTTTGCGGTGCTGACGGCGGTTGTATTAATGCTGACGTTGTTTTGCGGGTGCAGCGATGAGGATGATGTGTATCTCGGCATCGAGTCGATGCCGGTCAATCTCGACCCACAGCTTTCTCAGGGAGAGGAAGCGGAACTGGTCATCCGGCACCTGTTCAAACGGTTGGTTACCGTGCGGGATGGCAAAATCACTGCCTCTGCTGCCGAAAGCTGGGAAGTGTCGGAAGATGGGCTTCGGTATACTTTTACAATTCGGGATGGAGAATGCTGGTCAGACGGTGAACCGCTTACGGCGGAAGATTATGTCTTCGCGTTTGACCGGCTGTTTGACCCGGAGACCGACAGCCCATATGCTGCGGAGTTTCTTTCGATATCCGGCGCTTTGGAAAGGCTGGAAGGCATGGAAACAGCGGTTGGCGTGACGGCACCGGATGAACAGACGGTTGTCTTCACACTGCGGCAGCCGGACAACCGTTTTCTTTACCTGCTGTCGACCGAACCGGCGAGTCCATGCCGGGAGGATTTTTTCCTGTCGACTCATGGCCGGTACGGGCTGACGTTACAGACGATTCTCGGCAACGGTGATTACCGGGTGACAACCTGGAACGACACTGAATTGCGATTGCGGGGAGTAGCTGGCACGGTCGAGGAAGGAACCTCTGTGCTGCTGACCACGGCAGAACCGCAACAGCAATACGCGGTCTGGCAGCCGGTCGAGGAAGGCGGAGAAGGGCTGGTTTATGGGCTGATGCTCAATCCCGAACGTCCGCTTTTTGCCGATGACCGTGTCCGTCGTGCACTGCTGTCTGACCTTCCGGACGACTGTCCGCGGCGGTTGGTCCCGGAGAGTATGTGGGATACCGGTGAGCAGCTGGATTTCCCGCAGATGAATTCCGATGAGATGCGGCAGATGTATCTCGAAGGTGCAGCGGCTGCCGGTGGAAGTGAGGGACTGACGGTCCTGATTTCGGAAGAGTCGGGGCTGTATGATGCCTTTGCCGCCGTCGCGCAGATCTGGCAGCGGGATTTTGGGCTGTTTCTCGCGGTGGAACTGCTGCCGGAACGGGAATTGCAGCAGCGGGTGGCAGATGGCGACTATGACGCAGCGCTGACCTTCCTGTCAGCGAAATATGACCATCCGTCCGGCGTGCTGATGGGAATGCTGGAGACAGACCAACAGGCAGGGGATGGAACCTTTTCCGAACGGTACAGTCAGGCAGTCGCCGAGACGGACGAAGGAAAAGCGTCACAGCTTTACTTTGAAGCCGAGCAGGCGTTGCTGGATGAGGGCTTTTTTCTGCCGCTGTTTATTCGGCGGCTGGAACTGGTATCCGGGCCGCTTGGCCATTCGGATAACCCCGGCGGCCGGGCAATCACAATCTATCATCAATAAATAAAACATGGGGAATCAGTAAAATCCCCCTGGGAAAGGCCAAAACAATGGAACATATCAAGAATCTGATAAACGGGATGCTGATCGGGATTTCCAGTATCATCCCAGGGATGAGCGGAGGAACAATGTCCGTTATACTGGATATCTTTGATGAAATGATCGGCGCAATCAGCAGCCTGCGCAGAAATTTCAAAAAGAGCGTGATTTATCTGGCTCCGATTGGAATCGGGATGGTATTGGGCGTACTGCTGCTGTCCGGTTTTCTGTCGGGGATGCTGCAAAGCCATCCGGTCGAGATGCAGCTGTTTTTTATCGGGGTCGTTGCGGGAAGTATTCCGCTGGTCACCCACAAGGCACTGGAGGAACCCTTCCGGCGTCACAGCCTGCTGGCGTTGATTGCGACGCTGGCGGTCATGCTCTGCATCTTCTTTATCCGTCCGGACGACTCTGGCGCAGAGATCATTCGCAATCCCAGCGTTTCCCAGATGATTCAGCTATTGCTGTATGCGGCATTTGCGGCAGCGGCGATGGTCATTCCGGGGGTCAGCGGCTCCTTTTTCCTGATGCTGTTCGGGGTATACCACAGTGTACTGACGGCGGTGAGCGAATGGAATTTTGCGGTACTGATTCCGGTGGGAATTGGCATGATGATCGGGATTCTGTTCTGTGCCAAGATTTTGGACCTGCTGCTGCAGCGGCATAAACAGGCGATGTACTTCGGTATCCTCGGATGCGTGGTCGGAAGTATTCCGAATATCTGGCCCAGCCAGCCAATTCAGGGCATGGATATTCTGTGGGGTCTGCTCGCATGTCTGGCAGGTGCGGCGCTTTCGCTGTTTTGCACGTCGGATTTTCTGCGCAGCCGCCTGCGCCGGCATAAACCGGAAGAAAATTGAGATAAAAACGGGTGGATGTCCGAAAACCCCTTTACAAATGGGAAGGTTTATGCTATACTAACTATCGTTGCCGTACAGATGGTTTTGCGGATTCAGCCCCGATTGGGGAATCACCGTTCCCTTTACTATGGTACAGGCAAACATTTTGAAAGAGGTGACTCATTATGATGAGAAAAGAAGAAAAGACCGAGATTATCGTCAACAACGCGCTGCATGAGGGTGACACCGGTTCTCCTGAAGTCCAGATCGCAATCCTGACCAGAAGAATCAATGACCTGACTGAGCACCTGAAGACCAACAAGAATGACCATCATTCCCGCCGTGGCCTGCTGAAGATGGTTGGCCGCCGTCGTAACCTGCTGGGCTACCTGCAGAAGAACGATATCGAACGTTATCGTGCAATCGTTGCGAAACTGGGTCTTCGTAAGTAATTTTGTGACCGATAAGGCAGATGGGTTAACCGTCTGCCTTTTGGTGTATAAATCCAACGTCAGACCAGGCGGAAGGCTTATCTGGCGCTAGTTTTGTTTAGCATTAAATCGTACTTCCAGCGGCTGGAGGCAGGATTTATTGCTAAGCCTATGCGCAGAAAGCAGCGTTGCCGCCTGATCAGTCTACAAATAAGGAGGCTGCCCATATGGCACATATTGTCCACACCTTCAAGACAACCTTTGCCGGCGAAGAACTGACCGTCGAGACCGGACGCACCAGTGAACTGACCAATGGCTCCTGCTGGGTCAGATACGGTGACACGATTGTCATGGCGAACGTTACCGCTGCCGCTAAACCCCGTGAAGGAATTGACTTTTTCCCGCTGAACATCGACTACGAAGAGAAGATGTATTCTGTCGGTAAAATTCCAGGCGCATTTTTGAAGAGAGAATCCCGCCCGACTGAACATGCAACTCTGACTGCCCGTATGATCGACCGTCCGCTCCGCCCGATGTTCCCGAAGGACATGCGCAACGACGTCTCGATTGTCACGACCGTCCTCTCATGTGATATCGACCATGCACCGGAAATCCTTGCATTCCTGGCTGCATCGATCGCAGTTGCCATTTCGGATATCCCGATCAGCGGAACGGTTGCGGCTGTTTCGGTCGGTCTGGTTGACGGCAAACTGGTCCTCAACCCCCATCGTGAAGAACGGGCAAAATCTGACCTGAACCTGACGGTTGCCGGTACCGCTGAAAAGATCGTCATGATCGAAGCCGGCGCAAACGAAGTTCCCAACGATGTCATGCTGCAGGCGATTGCAACCGGTCATGAAGAAATCAAACACATGGTCGCCTTTATCGAGGAGATCCGTGCAGCAATCGGCAAACCGAAATTTGAGTTTGTCTCCAAGGAAGTTCCGCATGAACTGCTGGACGAGATTCTGGCTGAATTCGGCGACCAGTTCAAATTCGCACTGGATACTGATGACAAGAACGTTCGTGAAGCAAACCTGATGCCCATCAAGGACGCAATTCACGCAAAATATGATGAAACCTATGCTGAGACCGAGCCCGGCCTGATTGATGAAGCAATCTACAAGGCACAGAAGGTCATCGTCCGCCGTTGGCTGCTGGACGAGCAGAAACGTGTCGACGGCAGAGGCATGGATGAGATTCGTCCGCTGCAGGCAGATGTCGGCCTGCTGCCCCGTGCTCATGGTTCCGGCCTGTTCTCCCGTGGGCAGACCCAGGTCCTGTCGGTTGCAACCCTTGGCCCGATCAGCGATGCACAGATTCTTGACTCGATCAGTGAAGAAACTGAAAAGAGATATATGCACCAGTACAACTTCCCGTCCTACTCGGTCGGTGAGACCCGTCCTTCCCGTGGACCCGGCCGCCGTGAGATCGGCCATGGTGCACTGGCTGAGAAGGCTCTGGTTCCGGTACTGCCTTCTGTTGAAGAATTCCCGTATGCAATCCGTGTTGTATCTGAGGTCCTTTCTTCTAACGGTTCGACCTCTCAGGGTTCGATCTGTGGTTCGACTCTGGCTCTGATGGACGCTGGCGTTCCGATCAAAGCTCCGGTTGCCGGTATCTCCTGCGGCCTGATCACCGAAGGCGACCGCTGGATGACAATGGTCGATATTCAGGGTCTGGAAGACTTCTACGGCGATATGGACTTCAAGGTCGGCGGTACCAAGAAGGGTATCACCGCAATCCAGGTCGATATCAAGATCGACGGTCTGACGCTGGACATCATCAAAGAAGCGTTTGAAAAGACTGAAAAGGCGCGCAACTATATTCTGGATGAGGTCATGCTCAAAGCGATTCCGCACTACCGTGACCATGTTTCCAAATATGCGCCCAAACAGCGTTCGCTGGTTATTCCGGTGGACAAGATTCGTGAAGTCATCGGTTCCGGCGGAAAGGTCATCCAGAAGATCACCGCTGAATGCGATGTCAAGATCGATATCACCGATGACGGCAAGGTATTTATCCTTGGTCAGGATCAGGACAATGTCGATCGTGCCGGTTATATCATCGAGACGATTGTAAAAGACCCTGAGGTCGGCGCAATCTATAAAGGCAAAGTCACCAGACTGATGAACTTCGGTGCATTTGTTGAGATTGCTCCCGGCAAGGAAGGACTTGTCCACATTTCCAAGCTGGAAAACTACCGCGTCGACAAGGTAGAGGACGTTGTTCAGCCCGGCGATGAGGTTTATGTCAAAGTAACCGAAATCGACGATCAGGGACGGATTAACCTCTCCAGAAAAGACGCAATGAACGATCTTGCGAAAAAAGGAAAAATCTGATTGATTTTCGGCGGGGAGCCAGCTCAGTTGAGCGTAACGGCTTCCCGCCGTTTTGCTGTATACGACGCATAAGGAGGAGCAACGATGTATTCAACCATCCTTTTTGACCTTGACGGTACAATCACCAATTCGGAAGAGGGCATTATCCGTTCGGTGGAATATGCGCTGGAAAAATGTGGGATTCACGACTATGAGCCATCCTCATTGCTGCGGTTTATCGGACCGCCGCTGCGGCAGTCCTTTCAGGAATATTTTGGCATGACTTTAGAACAGGCAGATCAGGCAACCGCCTTTTACCGGGAACGGTATGCACCGATCGGGAAGTTTGAATGCAGCCTTTATCCGGGAATTGCCGAACTGCTGGAACGTCTGCATCATTCGGGAAGAACGGTTATCCTTGCCACCTCCAAACCGGAAAATTTTGCACGGGAAATTCTCGACCATTTTTCGCTGACCGGCTGTTTTACACTGATTGGCGGTGCACTGATGGATGGGAGCCGGGATACCAAAGAATCGGTTTTGCGGTATATACTGGATTCCGGAAAGGTGACCGGAGATGCTGTGATGGTCGGTGACACCCGCTTTGACATGGAGGGTGCGGCCGCAGTCGGATTGCCGGCAATCGGCGTTGCATACGGATTTGGCAGCCGTGAGGAACTTGAGCAGGGCGGTGCGCTGGCGATTGTGGATGATGTCCGGCAGCTGGCACAGCTGCTGGACGCACAGTAAAGATGTATGACGGTAAGGAGGCGCAAAATGATTAAAGCCGCTGTTTTTGATATGGATGGACTGATGTTTGACACCGAACGTGTCGGACGGGAAGCATGGAACCAGGTCGGGGAAGCGCTGGGATTCGGCAATCTCGATGCGGTCAATGAACGCTGTCTCGGATGCAACAAGGAATATTGCCGTGGGATTTTTCAACAGGCGTTTGGCGGTGCACTGACGCTGGACCGTGTGCTGGAACTGGCTGCGCCGATTCAGCAGCAATGGTACCGGGAACATGGCATGCCCTGCAAAAAGGGTCTGCATGAACTGCTCGATTATCTGCGGGAGACCGGACGCAAAATCGCGATGGCGACCTCTTCTGACCGGTCGATAGCCGAACGGAATCTGGAGATGGCAGGTTTGCGGTCGTATTTTGACGTGCTGGTCTGCGGTGACATGGTCAGGAAAAGTAAACCGGACCCTGATATTTATCTGACGGCTGCCCGGCTTTTGGGAGTTGCGCCGGAGGAATGTATCGGGCTGGAAGATTCCCGGAATGGCATTCTGAGTGTGCATGCTGCCGGGATGGTCGGCCTGCTGATTCCCGACCTGATTCAGCCGGACGAACAGATGCGGCAGGCAGCGGATGTGGTGCTGTCTGATCTTGGCAAAGTAATTGAATGGTTACAGAATCAGGGCTGATCTGATTTTGAAAATGGCTCTTTCCGTTGGATATGGAGAGAGCCATTTTTGTATATTTTACCTAATTACGTGCCGAATTTCTGCTTGAATATCCAAAAAATGTTTTGCACAGCTCAATTCCTTGACAGTAAAATAAAATAAGTATAAAATATTTATATAAAATTTTATAAAGAAAGGCTGATAATGTATGATTGAAAAGGTGCGTCTGGTCCCGACGACAGAAAAATCTCACCCTTTGGCCCGTGCTTCGGAAAAATGCCATTTTTCAGAAAATGGATACCTGGAGGAAGAGTATTTTGTCTATGGAAAAGCCAATCTTTATGATGCAAAAGAGGATGAAAAACCGTTTGTCATCGCGGCAGATGTGTCGTATGTCAACCGGGTGCTGATTCGGCGGCCGGAGGATGTCCAGCATTTCAGCGGGAATATCGTCATTGAACTGCTCAACCCGACTGCCCATATCGATATTGACCGGATGTGGGTCAACAGCTGGCGGTACTTTGTCCGGCATGGGAATATTTATATTGGCATGGTCAGTAAACCGGATGTTTTTGATTCGCTTTTAAGCTTTGACCCGGAACGTTACGCCGAAATCAACTGGCCCAATCCTCTGCCGGAACGGGAAGTGCCGCAGAATCTGATGTTCCCGTTGCAGACCCAGTGGGAAAACGGTCTGTTATGGGATATTATGATGGATTGCGGCAGACTGTTTCGGAATGCTGGACCGAATAACCCGCTGAACCAGTATATGGACCGAAAAACATGGCTGTATCTTACCGGATGGAGCCAGTGCACCGGATTTATCAACCGTTATCTGCGCAGTTTTTACCCTCTGACCCACGAGCTGATTTTTGATGGATATCTCAATGCAGGCGGTGGGGCACAGCTTGCGCCGATCAATTCTTATCGCAGTTACAGTCCGCGCCGTAATATTTTTGGAACAGGCGATCAGAGTGTATTCGGCAGTCCGGTTCCGTTTATTGCGCTGAATACCGAGAGTGAAAATCAGCTGGCTGCATGGAGTGGGGATTCGGACGCTCCGGGACGGTTGTTCCGCAGCTATCAGATTCCCGGTTCCGCTCATGATGAGAAGAATAATCTGGATGACTGGTATACGGACGACCCGGATATGAAGGGAAGAAAATGGAAACCTTATCAGGGTCTGGAAGGGGAGGTCAACAATTATCCCTATACCTATCTGTTCCATATGACTTTTGCCCGGCTGTTTGCATGGGTGCGTGATGGAGTACCCGCACCGCACCTGCCGCAAATCGAACTGGAGCAGGTTGAAGATGAGGACGGAAGCTTTCATTTTCAGAATCGCACGGATGGTTTTGGAAACGCGATCGGTGGAATTAGAACGGCCGCGCTGGATTATCCGACTGCACGTTATTATAACTGGTGCACCGAGCCGCAGCAGGATGGCAGCCTTCGCCACAACTGGCTGTATGGTCACGCTGAGCCGTTTTCGGCAGCATTTTTGACCGAGCTGTACGGAAGCCTGGCGCATTATCGCCAGCTGGTGGAAAAAGCGACAGCCCGTCATGTCCAGCAGGGGTTTGTCCTTCCTGAGGACGCAGAAGATCTGATTGGTGAAGTGACCGAAATGGCAGCTGTCCGCGGATTGAAATAAGATACATCGATCATATAAACACCAACGCCGGATGAATTTGCTTTTCATCCGGCGTTGATTTTTGAGATTTAAAGTTATACAATATCTGTATCCGTTGCCACTGGAAACTTGAGGTAAAAGCGCGTTCCGTGTGAAAATAAAATACCATCTGTCAATTGGATGCAGAGAATACAGGTATTTGGGTCTGAAAGGTCAGTGTGTCCGTTGACCAGCCACTGGTGAAAAACTTTTTTCAGCTTTTGGGCAATTGTACGGTTATTGGCATCAGCAAAACATCCGAGATTGATTGCGCGTCCATGGGCAGTGAACCAGTCACCTGAGATCGCAGCATGGGGATTTTTGCCAAACTGCCGCATTTTATTGGACAGTGCATGGGTAATGATATAAAAGCATCCATCTTCATAGTAGCTGTTTACAGTGCGCACATAGGGAATATTGTCTTCGATGGAAGCCAGTGCAATCAGCGTATCATGACCAAACCGGCTGTTCAAAATTTCTTTTGCTTTTGCTGGGAGAAATTCTTCTGACAAGCGTACCATCACCATTCTGTTAGATTAGACAGCCTGAGTATATCATATAAGCAAACAGGCTGTCAACAGATGAATGGCCGATTTTTACCTGCATGCCTGCCGCATCAGTTCCTGATTGGCAAGAAGACGAGGGTCATCAGGTGTGTATTCCAACGCCTTGTTGACCATCTCAAGTGCCTTGGGGTAATCACCAGTATAATAATACCCCAGAGAAGCCAGATCATAAGGAAGGCTGCCCCATGCAGATGCTTCACAGATATAGGTTCGGGGGCGCTCGGTAATCCGCAGCGCACATTCGGTCAGGTAGAGGACGCCATACCAGTCCTGCTGCTGATAGAGCATCATTGCAAAGTCCATGTACGGCTCTCGCAGGTAGGGCGCTTCTCCCATACTTTTATAGTACCATGCGCGCGCCTGTTCAGGGTCGCCCATTTCGAGGTAAGCCTTCGCCAGATACCGCATCGAGGCGCATCGTTCGTCCCGCCAAACTGCTTTGGGCATTTGCAGGTGACGCAGCAGCGTCGCGATACATTTGCCCCATTCACCCCGGTACATATACTCCCGTCCGAGATAGTGCATATTCCGGTCATCGTCCGGCTTTTCCTGCACGGCCAGTTCCAGCAGAGGGAGATATTGTGCACGGGATTTAGTGGGGTCAGGGTAGTGGTTGAGCTGGATACCGTCGGCGTCGATGATCTGGTAAGGCGTATTTCCGGTATACACCAGCACTTCGTGGACAGGATGTTCCCAGGTAAAGCCTTTGCGGGCATGGATTTTGTCAATCCAGAAAACACATCCTTCCGAGCCGTCCGGGTTAAAACTCCAGGTATAGCGATAGCGTGCACGGCTGGTATCCGGCTGCCAGACGGCCTCCAGTTTATCCCGCCAGCCGGGTTCAAACCGCTCATCCAGATCGACACAGACGCAGATGTCCACATCGTCCGGCACCAGCGCCAGTGAACGGTTGCGTGCCGTATCAAACCGCCAGGGCGTTATTTTTTCCTCAAAAACGTCTGCGCCGAGTTCACGAAGCAGGGGAACGGTCTGGTCGGCAGAGCCGGTATCCAGTACAACAATCTGATCGGCTTCTTTCATTGAATCCATCCATAAACGGACATGTTTTTCCTCATTTTTACTGATTGCATAGACGCAGATATTGTATCGTCCCATTGGAATCCACCTTTCATGGGCAAAGGGGTATCTCCGGTCAGGAGAATACCCCTCCGATTCATTCAGATATCGCTCAGTTTGTGGACAGTCATCGAGATATCATTATACAGGATAGAGCCGCCCTGAGATGAGACATTCAGTGTGGCGGGCGCTGTCGGGACACTTATAATCTGGCTGAACGCAAGGTTGCTGGTCTCGTTTTCAGACTGGAAGTTATGGCTGACGGCGGTTCCGGGAACAATCGAGCCGTCCTTCTGCAAGTTGAGTACGACCGACAGAGGGAAGGTGCTGCCGCTTGCCGGAGCGACGCTGCCGTGGAAAGAAACGGAGTAGTATCCGGGACTTTGAATGGTCACATCTGCCGAGTTGGTCGAATGCGAGATTGCAGAACCATTTGTGTCAGCGTTTCGGTCAAAGATCAGGTTTTGACCGGAGGTGCCCGGCTGAGCGGGAGTAGAGTACGCATTCAGGAACTGTGCTGCGGGCATAGTTCCTGTTGCGCCGGTAGGACCAGTCGCACCGGTAGCGCCCGTTGGGCCGGTCGGCCCAGTCGCGCCAGTAGGACCGGTAGGTCCGGTCGCGCCGGTAGCACCGCCGGTAGGTCCGGGTGCGCCAGTGGGTCCAGTAGCGCCGGTAGGTCCGGTTGCACCGGTAGGACCAGTAGCGCCGGTAGGTCCGGTTGCGCCGGTAGGACCAGTA
>CALXCO010000034.1 GCA_944386805.1 uncultured Clostridia bacterium | reverse complement strand
ATTACCGGCACAAACGGCACCTTCTGGTACTTTCTCGGCGCGAATGGAGTCATGCTGACCGGTACTCAGAAGATCGGAGGAAAGGTATACCACCTAAACGAAAAGGCAGCCTGGGGGCTGCCAGAAGGGGCTCTGGTGGTCACCGATCAGGATGGTGTCGTACAATTTAAGTGAATAGATAAGATGAATCCCCGCTGTCTCTCCAATAGAGTAGGCAACGGGGTAAACAATCGATGCGAAAATAGGTGGCGTAAAAGTAACGAGTATGCTAATATTTGAGCTTAAAAAGTAAAAAATAATTCAATTTGATTTTTTAGTTTGGGTTAATGAATTATACTCCTCTAATTTTCGTTCTCGTACTTTGGTTTCATATTGATTTGCCCATTTTTCCAATAATTTTATAATATTGCGTTTTCTGGCAAATATAGTATCAAATATAGAAATTATTGAAACAATTGTTGAAATAGCAAATATAATTGATACTGGTATGTTAGAATACATTTTGAATGAAAGTATCGTACCTAAAGCACAACTTATAAATAGGAAAATTGCAATGAAATAAAAGATCGTCTTTTCAAGAAAAAACCTTTTTTCACGCTTTTCTTTTGCGTACGAATCGGCAGCTTTTCTATTCTTCTCAAATTGCATTTTGCGTTGCTGTTCTTCAGCTAAAGCATGTTGCTTTAAAGTCCTTTCCGTTTTCTCACTTAATTGATTTAGCTTCATTTGATACTGCTTATCTTTTTCCATTAATTCATACTCATGTCTTTCTCTTTCATCAGCAATTAATTGTTCTTGATATTTTTTTTGGGCTTCTTGTACGGATGCTTCGTTGATACTACCTACCTCCCCAAAAGAATTTGACCAAAGTTGATCCTGAAACACTCGGCTAGCACGCAAAACCACAACTTGTTCAGGTGTTAATTGACCTGATTGCTTAAGTTTTTGAAGAACTTCATCAACCTTTTTCATTATTTCCGGCATAGGCTGTAATGCAGAATATGCATTTTTTAGCAATTCGTTTTCCGGTAGTTTATCTATCAGACCACATTTTATCCAAGTGATAGCAGATAAATAACTATCAGAAATGGTTATTTGAAAAGCACGCCTTTTTATATTCTCCTTATAGTATATGTTGAATGCTTTTATAAAATCACGATTATTTGTCACAAAAATATAACCACATGACTCAATATTATTGCTAATATTATCTCCTCTGAGACGATGAATTGCCAATGCAGACTTTACATCATTTTCAAGATTATCGTCAGTATAGTGTGGAGTATTGTCTCGAATATACTGCTTAAGTTTTTCTTCATCTAATATTTTTCGTTCATCAACAGAACCGTCGTCTTTTACATCATATGGCGGTACATTATGCTCAATTATTCCAAAAATACTTTCCAGTTTGCTTGATAATATAGTAATTTCTCTGTCTACATCGGCAGAATTATAATTTTGAGCATTTAATCCATCTAAAGTACGATAGCTATTTGAAATTGCCAATGGATTTAGAGAAAACTTATAAGCGTATAAAATATCAATTATTTCTTGCTTAATATGAGGGAAATAACCAAATTTTCCATTTTGCCGTTTTAGCATGTCATGTAACAATTCAGCATTATTTTTCCTTTCGGTACCGCAATATCCCAGCAAATCGAGTAGAAACGGTGTATCGTAAAAAAAAGTTGTGTTTGAATAAGAGGCTGACTTTAAGTTGCTATTTTCTGGTTGAATATAGATTGCCAAACGTAAAAAATAGCCTTTTATCAAATCATTGAGGTACTCATATTCTTGATTATGTTTATCTTTGCACATAAAAATAAATCGTGCAATATAATAATCGGATTCGTAATCTTTTGGCGAAATATTGATACTTGCTAAATCATCTGTACCTACTTGAAGACCATACCGAGAGAAAAAAGAGTGGAGACAGTCAATTGCTTTGTCTGCAGAAAATTTACTTGATTTTTTACAATGATCATTTAAGTATTCTGATAATTTTTCTCCTAGAATATTCAGGTAAGTTTCACATTCTTTTTTTCGGGAATCCATTCGCGAAATTTCATCATCAATTGGGCAAACAAGGCGAAACTTATGATTTACTCTTTGTATACATGAATACGGATTACGGGCAAGCACTTTTTTGACAATGATTTCTGGCATATCTGGATATGCATAATTTGTCTGCACGTATTTTTGTACTTCTTGAGTATTAATTATTTCACCTGGAGAAGTTAGTTTAGCAGTTGCATACATTACAAATGGTGTGATAAGATCTATCATATCTTTGCTTCGACTTTGCCATACAGCTTCCAGCATTGCAGCACTTATCATAGTTTGATTCTTGTTCATTTTAATTTTGCCCTTTCTTATATAAAATGTGAGTTTCCCATATCACCTGTATTATTTTCGAAATATTCCAGAATGATTGGTTTAGCAGATAGCCAATATTTCCTCCTTTTTTACCTATTTTGCGGTGATTATACCTATTATATCATATTTTTCAAAGTTTGAAAATACGGTAGATATGAAATAAGTTAAAGAATAGTATAGTGATTGTATATAAAACAACAAAGATGAGGAGTACCGGGAGCTGATTATCAGAAACTATTGAAAAACTTCTACCACCATCTATGTGGATGATAGCCATATAAGCATAATTGGTGGAAAACTCAACCGAAAAAACTTTAGGAAAATGTAAGATCAATTGGTAACCAGTTGGTAACAAAAACCGGGAAAAAGCCCATAAATACGGGGTTCTTACATTTCTCCCCAAATAGGCGCAGATGTTATAGGCGGGGTTTACGTCGGCATCTGTGCTTATTTTATAAGGGGAATGGTTCGATAAACTCCCGTATGATTTTTCAAGATGGAATCATGCGGGAGTTTATTTTGTTGAGATAATAGAAAAGGTTATTGACAAAAATGCTCTAACGTGTTAGACTATAATTACTCTAATCCAGTAGAGAAAGGAGCAAGGCGCATGGAAACACCCAAGGTATTCGAAAGTGAATATCGGTTCTGTCTGATTTTATGGGAGCACGAGCCGATCAAAAGCAGGGAACTGGTAAAACTGTGCAGCGAGCAGCTGGGCTGGAAACCGACTACCACTTATACAGTGATTAAACGGTTATCCGAGCGGGGCATTTTGAAAAATGAGAACACAGTAGTTTCATCTCTGGTGAGCAAGGAAGAGGTACAGGCTGCCGAGATCGACGAACTGGTGGACAAAACCTTTGAAGGGTCTTTGCCAGCGTTTATTGCGGCATTTACCCGCCACCGAAAGCTTTCCAGTGACGAAATCGACCAGGTTCAGCAGATGATTGACCGATTCAGAGAGGATGAAAAGTCATGACAGAGGGGTTCATCAGGTGCGTCAACCTCAGTATCTGTGCAAGCTGGTTGGTACTGGTGGTTTTACTGTTCCGGCTGTTGTTTAAAAAAGCACCAAAATGGAGCAGAGTATTGCTCTGGGGACTGGTCGGTGTGCGCCTGGTTTGTCCGTTTACGATTGAAAGTGTTCTGAGTTTGGTTCCAAGCGCTGAAACGATTTCATACGATATGATGATGGCAACGGAACCGGCGCTTGATACAGGCATTTCAGCGGTTGATCAGCTGGTCAATCCGATGATCATCGCGTCTTATTCACCAAATCCTGCGAATTCTGCCAATCCATTGCAGATATTGTTTTCTGTTCTGTCAGTTGTTTGGATAGTGGGCATTGGGCTGCTGATTTTGTACAGCGTGGTCAGTTATGGCTGGCTAAAATATCGTATCCGCACAGCAATTCGTCTGCGAGACAATATTTATCAAAGCGAGTTCGTTTCGGTCCCGTTTGTCCTGGGAATAATCAGGCCGAAAATTTATCTGCCATTTTTGATGCATGAGTCGTTGCAGGAATCGGTGATTATCCATGAGCAAGCGCATATTTGCCGGAAAGATTACTGGTGGAAGCTGTTGGGCTTTTTGATTTTAGCTGTATACTGGTTTAATCCGCTGCTTTGGATTGCATATCTGATGTTCTGTCAGGATATTGAGCTTGCCTGTGATGAGAAAGCCATCCGCGGGATGAATGCGGTACAGCGTGCAGATTATTCCCAGGCGCTTTTATCCTGCACCGTGCATCCTCATGTTGTTTCACCTTGTCCGCTGGCGTTTGGGGAAGTGGGAATCAAACAGCGGGTCAGAGCGGTGCTGCACTATAAACAGCCAGCATTTTGGATGGTTATCACAGCACTTGTGATTTGTGGGGTTGTAGGGATAGCTTTTTTGACCAGCCGTCCGGCAGATGCTGCACTGTCACCTGATGGTACCGAATGGCTGAACAAATCAAATGGCCAGGAATGTATCGCCGAGATTCTTGAAACACTTACCCTTCATCAGGATAACACTGTTTCCTTTTCAGTTCCGGAGCATATTCCGGTTTCCAAGGATGGCAAAACCCGGCTGACTATTTCGCTGTCTGCAACCTATTCAGGTGAGGTTACGACGGTACAGAATATTCTCGGCGCAGAATCAGGCTGGAAAGGTGGAGAAAATTATCGGAGTACGTTGGAACCGGCAGAGGGGGAACTGATCAATGTCTGGTTGCGTGTGGCATTTTATACCGATACATGGTCAGGAACGGTTGTCGAGTATCTGTCAGGGTATAACGAACTGACGCCGCCGTTTGTATATGACACACCGGCAGGGTATACCGAACCGTCGGTTGTGGTGAATCAGGAGGGCAGAGAAGCGTCCGTGTTGTATACGATGCGGGACGGATATATCACACAGCTGTCCTTTACTCTTCCGGAAGGTGTCACGATAACGGAGTATGAAAATGCCGAACCCTATCAGCTATTTCTGCTTAAGGATGATGAAATCATCGGCGGAATTTCTCTTCATAAATTTGGTACAACGGCCAGTGAGGAGCTTGCCTATGTTGACACAGGCGCAGACAAGCTGCCGATGCAAATTTTTTCGGATGTAGCCCTGCCCAACCATGCCGGATATGAGGATTATCAGGTGCGCAAATACTCGGATACCGGAGCAACTGCAACCGCAAAGTATTTCTGGCAGGATCTTTCGCAGATGGACAAATATGGTTCAGCAGCGGCGATTCCGTCCCAGCAAGTAAACTGTATTTTAACCTATGACTGGGATGTCATGCCGTACTTTGTGGAAATGATTTTCACTGAGGAGGCAGTTTCCGAAACAGAAGTTGCATCTCTAGCCGGAGATATCCAGCTGACTGCTGCCGGATAACATAATAAACGGGAAAACCCCTGTACCATAAACGGTACAGGGGTTTTCCCTGAAATAAAGGAGAAAGAGAAAAGAAAATGTCAAGATTTATTTATCCTGATGTGCCTTTCTGGCAGCCTCGAAAAATTCTACATAATCTGCAATAACCTGAACCGACTGATCGATACCAATACGGCCGCTGTTGATGCAAAGGTCATAGTTTTCTGCGACGCCCCATTTGCTGTGGGCATAGAAACTGTAATAATTTGCACGCTTTTTATCCATCTTTTGGATTTCCTTGGGAGCGTTTGCCATATTGATCTTATAAACGTTAGTTACGCGGTCAATTCGGTCGTTCATATTCGAACGGATAAAAACATTTACAACATTATGGAATTCTTTCAGAATATAATCGGCGCAGCGTCCAACAATAACACAGCCGCCTTTTGCAGCTACATCTTTAATAATTTTAGTCTGTACCAAAAATACCTTATCATTCAGAGGAAGATCAGCCATACCGGTGACACCGTGCATGATACCAGGGCTAACGGAGAGGGTATACAGCAAGCTGCTGGATGCTCTTTCATCGACCTTTTCAAATACTTCTTTACTGAACCCGCTTTCTTCAACTGCAAGTTCGATCAGTTCACGGTCATAAAAGGGGATATCAAATTTTTCCGCGAGTTTTTTACCGATCAGACGGCCGCCGCTTCCAAACTGACGGCTGATTGTAATAACAGTGCTTTTTGCCATAATTGTTACCTCCTGTCCAAACATTTGGCTTCCACAGAAGCCGTGCTATCTGAGAAACCATTGTACCGTTCAGATACAGGTAATACTAGAAAACTGTATGTAGATTTGGTACAATGTTATTATGCAACAAATCTATGATTTTGTCAAGGGAAAAATGATAATATTTCCACAAGTGGTGATAAACGACTGGATTTTTTAGTACAAGTATACAAAAGCAACAAACATTTATCTTCCAAACCCCAATGGATTGGATGACTACAGGGATAAATTTGACAAACCAGTGAGCGATTGGTATAATAATTAATGTATGTGTAAATTTTGCCGCCCGGTGCGGAAGACTTAGGAGGCGCTTGAATGGCGAAAAAAAAGGAAGAATACGGGAATGAGAGTATCTCTTCGCTCAAAGGGGCGGATCGTGTCCGAAAGCGTCCTGCCGTTATTTTTGGTTCGGATGGGCTGGAAGGGTGCGAGCATTCCTTCTTTGAGATTCTTTCCAACTCGATAGATGAAGCACGCGCCGGATTCGGCAACCGGATTATTGTGACCCGGTACGGAGACGGTTCAATGGAGGTTCAGGACTTTGGACGCGGTGTCCCGGTCGACTGGAACCCCAAGGAAAAACGGTATAACTGGGAGCTGGTGTACTGCGAGCTGTACGCAGGCGGTAAATATCAGGACGGAGGGGATATGTACGAGTTTTCTCTCGGCCTGAATGGACTGGGCAGCTGTGCGACCCAGTACAGTTCCGAGTATTTTGACGTCGAGGTTTTCCGGGACGGTTATCAGTACAACCTGCATTTTGAGAAGGGCAGCATCGCCGGGGAGATGGAGAAAAAGCCGGTCAGCACCCGTAAGACGGGGACACGTCAGCGCTGGAAACCCGACTTGGATGTTTTTACCGACATCAATATTCCGACCGAGTATTTTCTGGACACCATCAAAAAACAGGCGGTTGTCAATCCGGGGGTTGTCTTTGAATTTATTGACAAGAGCGGCGACAAGCCGGTCAAGACCGAGTTTTGCTATCAGAACGGCATTTCCGATTATCTGGCGGAGATTGTCGGCGACAATGCGCTGACCCAGCCGGAGTACTGGGAAGCGGAGCGTGTCGGACGGGACCGGGAGGACAAGGACGATTACAGGGTAAAGTTGTCGGTTGCGCTCTGTTTTTCCAACCGTGTCAAGCTGACCGAATACTATCATAACTCAAGTTTCCTGGAATACGGCGGCAGCCCGGAACGTGCGGTCCGGCAGGCATTTACCTCACAGATCGATTCCTATCTGAAAACTAGCGGCAAATATCTGAAAAATGAAAGCAAGATTACCTTTGCTGACGTTGAGGATTCACTGGTGCTGGTGTCTTCGTCTTTTTCGACCCAGACTTCCTATGAAAACCAGACCAAAAAGGCCATCACCAATAAATTTATCTATGAAGCAATGACCGATTTCCTCAAGCATCAGCTGGAGGTTTATTTTATTGAAAATCCGGTCGATGCGGCGAAGATATCCGAGCAGATTCTGATCAACAAGCGCAGCCGTGAAAATGCTGAAAAGACCAAGCTGAACATCAAGAAGAAGTTGCAGGGAAATATGGACCTGACCAACCGGGTGCAGAAGTTTGTCGACTGTCGCAGCCGGGATGTCAGCAAACGGGAGCTGTATATTGTAGAGGGTGACTCGGCATTGGGCAGCGTCAAGCTGTCGAGGGATTCAGAGTTTCAGGCGATCATGCCGGTACGCGGCAAGATTCTGAACTGCCTCAAGGCAGATTACGACAAGATTTTCAAGAGTGAGATTATCACCGACCTGCTGAAAGTCCTCGGCTGCGGGGTAGAGGTCAAGAGCAAATCCAATCGGGAGATTTCCTCGTTTGACCTGTCTGCACTGCGTTGGAGCAAGGTTGTCATCTGTACCGATGCCGACGTCGACGGATTCCAGATTCGGACGCTGATTCTGACGATGCTGTACCGGCTGACCCCGACGCTGATTGAAAAAGGATATGTATATATTGCAGAGTCGCCGCTGTACGAAATTACCACCAAGACAAAGACCTATTTTGCCTACAATGAGGTAGAAAAGGATGAGATTCTCGGTTTAATCGGAGACGCCAAGTATACCATCCAGCGTTCGAAAGGTCTGGGTGAGAACGACCCGGAGATGATGTGGGTGACGACGATGAATCCTGAGACCCGCCGGGCGATCAAGGTCATGCCGTCGGATGCAGAGGAGACCAGCCGCTGGTTTGATCTGCTGCTGGGCGACGATTTGCAGGGAAGAAAAGACCAGATTGCCGAACATGGTCATGAATACCTCGAACTTGCGGATATTTCCTGACGCAGGTTCAGAAAGGAACGTTTGGATACATGGCAAAACGAGAAAAAAAGACACCTGACCGCCGTTCGCCATCCCAGTCGGATACATGGATCAAAGACGCCGGCGTCGTTGTAGAGCAGCCGATTGTCGATACGCTTCAGGTAAACTACATGCCCTACGCGATGAGCGTCATTATTTCGCGCGCACTGCCGGAGATCGATGGTTTCAAGCCATCCCACCGAAAACTGCTGTACACGATGTATAAGATGGGGTTGCTGACCGGCGGACGGACCAAATCGGCAAACGTTGTCGGCCAGACGATGCGGCTGAATCCGCACGGTGACGCCGCAATTTACGAGACGATGGTCCGCCTGACCCGCGGCAACGAAGCGCTGCTGCATCCGTATGTCGACTCGAAGGGCAACTTCGGCAAGGCGTATTCCCGTGATATGGCATATGCAGCCTCCCGATATACTGAGGTACGGCTGGAGAAGATTGCAGCGGAACTGTTCCGGGATATCGACAAGGACACGGTCGATGTGGTGCCCAACTATGACAACACGATGACCGAGCCGTCTTTGTTCCCGACAACCTTTCCGGCCGTGCTGGTCAACTCTAATGTCGGCATCGCGGTATCGATGGCAAGTTCGATCTGTTCGTTTAATCTGGCCGAGGTATGCGAGGCGACGATTGCACTGATTCAAAATCCGAAAGCGGACATTACGGAAACGCTGAAAGGCCCGGACTTTCCGGGTGGCGGCAGTATTTTGTATGATGCGGATGAGCTGAACAAGATTTATGAGACAGGGCGGGGAAGCGTCCGTGTACGGGCGCGATACCGTTATGATGCATCGGCTGGCTGTATTGAAGTGACCCAGATTCCGCCGTCTACGACGACCGAAGCGATTATTGACCGGATTATCGATCTGGTCAAGACCGGAAAGCTGAAAGAAGTCAGTGACGTGCGGGATGAAACCGACCTGTCCGGTCTGAAACTGGCAATTGATATCAAGCGGTCGGTCGACCCGGATAAACTGATGCAGAAGCTGTACAAGCTGACACCCTTGGAAGACCCGTATGCCTGCAATTTCAACGTTCTGATTGATGGGATGCCAAAGGTCTTGGGCGCACGGGGGATTCTGCTGGAATGGATTCGTTTCCGGCAGGGCTGTGTCCGGCGTCGGGTCAATTTTGAGCTGAAACGGCAGCGGGACAAGCTGCATCTGCTGGAAGGCCTGTCCAAAATCCTGCTGGATATTGACAAGGCAATCAAAATTGTGCGGGAGACCGAGAATGAAGCGGATGTTGTTCCCAACCTGATGATTGGGTTCGGAATTGACGAGGTACAGGCGGAGTACGTCGCCGAAATCAAGCTGCGTCACCTCAACCGGGAATATATCCTGTCCCGTTTGGAGGAAATCCAGGGCCTGAAAACATCGATTGCTGATTTGGAGGAGACAGCCGCCAGCGACCGTAAGATCAACCGCGTCATTGTCAGTGAACTGCGGGAGGTCATCAAAAAGTATGGCCAGCCACGGAAAAGCCTGTTTATTTATCCGTCCGATCTGGTGGAGTACGAGGAAGAGGACGAAACGCCCGATTATACGGTCAATCTTTTTGTCACCCGTGAAGGGTATGTCAAGAAGATCACTCCGCAGTCGCTGCGGATGTCGAGTGCCCAGAAGCTGAAGGAAGGGGACGAAATTCAGCTGCATGCTGAGGTGAGCAACCGCAGTGATCTGCTGCTGTTTACCGACCGCTGCCAGGTTTATAAATACAAGCTGGCAGACCTTCCCGAAACCAAAGCCAGTGTATTGGGCGATTATCTGCCGACCCGGTGTGGATTTGACGAAGGGGAACGGTATCTGTTCTGTGCGGTCACAGCCGACTATAGCGGAGACCTGCTCTTCTTCTTTGAGAATGGCAAAGTTGCGCGGGTACCGTTTGCGTCATATGAAACCAAGACCAACCGCCGTAAACTGCAAAAGGCCTATTCGGATAAATCTCCGCTGGTTGCCGTTTATCCGGTTCATGAGGGAGAAGAGTATGTGCTTGCATCTTCCAACCGGCGGATGATTCTGAATCCCGGTATGGTTTCGGTCAAGACAACCCGTGACACCCAGGGTGTCGCGGTCATGACCCTCAAAAAGAATGCACGTCTGGAAAAGGTCGAGATTCTGACCGAAACGACCTTCAAAAATCCTCATCGTTACCGTGCAAAGACGATTCCGGTCGCCGGTTCGCTGCTGCGGCAGGAGGATGTCGGCGAGCAGCTGTCGCTGGATGGCAGCGGAGAGAAAAGCTGATGGCGGGATATCATTGTGTTGATGGTGTGGTCAGGGTGGATATCCACAATATGTTCGCACCGGATGCAAGAAAATATCTTGAGCGGCTGCTCCGTACCGTCGGAGACGAGGTTCGGGTGATCGAAGTGATTCACGGTTATCACGGCGGAACCTCGCTTCAGCATACTGCACGGGTGGAAGTACGCAGTAAAAAGATTTTGCGGCGAGGATTTGGGCTGAATCCCGGTGTAACCGTCTATTATCTGAAATAATCAAAAAATGGCTCCTGTGCTGACGGATGTGCAGCGCAGGAGCCATTTGACTTTGGTTTATTCATTTGTCTCTGATACAACAAGGTAATCCTGATACCGGAACAGACTGCGTTTGGGGACCGTTGCAGTCAGCCGGACACCGTTTTCGGTGTACTCTTCTTTCAGGATACTGCCTTCTTTGCGGATGGAATCGGTCAGACCGCCGTTTTGGTAGGGAACCAGCAGATCGATTGTCGTCACCGATTCAGACAGACAGTCGCAGATCATCTGCAACAGCCGGTCAATGCCGCGCTTTTCAGCAGCCGAGATAAACACCTGCCGGACATCCTGTACAGGAATTGTTTCGGCAGCGGCGGCAGAAGTTGGGTCCAGGTCGATTTTATTAAAGACGGTGATGCGGGGAATATCGCCGCACCCCAGTTCGTCCAGCACCTGTCCGGTCACTTCCAGCTGTTCACGGCAGTAGGGACTTGCATAGTCGCATACCGTCAGAATAACATCCGCTTCGACTGCGACTTCCAGCGTCGAGTGAAACGCTTCGACCAGACCATGCGGCAGTCGTTCAATCAATCCGACGGTATCAATAATAACCGCCTGCTGTCCATCCGGGAGGCGGAGTTCACGGGCAGTCGGGTCAAGGGTTGCGAACAGCTGGTCTTGGGCGTAGATATCCGCGCCGGTCAGCAGGTTGAGCAGCGTTGATTTGCCGACATTGGTGTATCCAACGATTGCGATTACCGGAACGCCGCTTTTGGCCCGTCTGCGCCGCATGACACCACGGCGTTTTTCCATTTCTTTCAACTGGAGTTCCAGTGCATGGATTCTTCTTCGGATATATCTGCGGTCGGTTTCCAGCTTGGTTTCACCGGGACCACGTGTGCCGATACCACCACCCTGACGGGAGAGAACATTGCCGGCGCCGATCAGCTGGGGGAGACGGTACTTCTGCTGGGCAAGTTCGACCTGAAGTTTTCCTTCTGCCGAGGTGGCACGGCCTGCGAAGATATCCAGAATCAGAGTTGTCCGATCGACGACATCCAACCCGGTGATATCGGAAATATTGCGCAGCTGGGTGCCGGAGAGTTCGCCGTCAAAGATCAGCAGGTCAGCCTGCTGGTTTTCGGCAAATTCTGCGATTTCACGCAGTTTACCGCCGCCGATAAAGGTTGCGTTTTCAGCCGACTGGCGGTTTTGGGTAAAAATGCCAATTACTTCAGCACCGGCAGTTTTCGCCAGCTCTGCGAGTTCCTCAAGGGAATGTTCGAGATCATATTCGCCGGTATCAATGCCGACGAGGATTGCTTTTTGTTTTGGGCAAATAGATTGTTCGGCCATAAAAATCCTTTCGTTTGATTATACTTGCCAAACCGGCAAAAATTTACTACAATAAAGGTAAACGGAGTTTAAGGGAATACCTTGACACCAAACGTTTCCGCGAATGCGACCGCCTGCGTCAGATCGATTTTTGCGCCCTTGAAGTCAGCGAGCGAGAGGTTGAGCTGGTCGAGGACACAGCCGCGCAGATCACATCCTTTAAAGGATGCACCGCGGATATCGGCGCCGGTAAAATCGCAGTTGCGGAAAACCGCCTTGTCAAATTTACATTCCCGCAGCGAAGCACCCGAAAAATTGGTATCACTGATTTTTTCACCGGACAGATCACTTTCCACCAGTTCGGTCATTCGCCAGTCACCGCGGTCAATCCGCATGGCGGTTGTTGCGGCAGATTCAAAGGAAGTGCCGGTCATCTTGCAGTCGTGAAACTCAGCGGCAAAGCAATTCGCATACAGAAAGCTGCAATTGATAAAGACACACCGTACCGCTTCCACGCCGTTAAAATCAGCACCATGGAACCTACAGTTTTCAAATCGGCAGCCTTCCAGCCGGATTCTCGAAAAATCCGCGCCGTCAAACCGGCATCGGGTAAACTGTATCCCGTTCAGCGTATCTTCGACAATCTGTGCGTCGCGAAAATCGACATCCTGATAAGATGTCTCATCAAACATGAACAGCCCTTCTTTCCTGCGGTATGGGGTCATTATAGCATAGCGGGAGAAATTGTCAAGCAGTTATTGCATTTTTGTCACACAGCCGTCACACGTTGCCGGTAAAATAAAATAACAAAACCGAAAGAAAGGATGAAATCAATGCCTACACTTTTGATTGTTGACGATGAGCAGAATATCCGTATGCTGATTCGAAAGTATGCGGTTTTTGACGGATACCAGGTAGAAGAAGCCGGGGATGGGATGGAAGCGGTCGAAAAGGTCCGCAACGGCAACTTTGACCTGATTATCATGGATGTCATGATGCCGGAGCTGGACGGCTTTTCAGCCTGTCGTGAGATCCGCAAATTTAATGAACATGTACCGATCATCATGCTTTCAGCGCGCGGCGAGGAATATGACCGGATTCACGGATTTGAGCTGGGAGTGGACGATTATGTCGTCAAGCCTTTTTCACCGCGGGAGCTGCTGATGCGGGTAAGCGCGGTGCTGAAAAGAAGCGCGGCAAGGGAATCTTCGACATCTGAGCGGGAGGTATACCGGAAAGATGGGCTGATGATTGATTTTACAGCGCGGACGGTCTTTGTCGATGGGGTACAGCAGGAGCTTTCACCGAAGGAATACGACCTGCTGTTTTATATGGTGCGCAACCGCAACATCGCACTGACCCGTGAAGCACTGATCAACAATGTATGGGGATACGATTTTTATGGGGATGACCGGACGCTGGATACCCATATCAAGCTGCTGCGGCGCAGCCTGGGGCCGTATGCGCGGCTGATTGTCACCCTGCGGGGGGTTGGCTACCGTTTTGAAGGATAAAAAACCGGGAAAGGAAAAGACATCCCGTTCGATTAACAGCTGGCTGATGCGGGCATTTATTCTGTTTACGCTGCTGATGCTAGGAAGTTTGTGGCTGCTGGAGACAGTTTTTTTACAGCCGATATACAAATCCATCAAGATTTCACAGATTCAGGGGACCGCTGCATCCATTTCCAGCCATCTGTTCAGTGACGACCTGGACAGCCGGCTGGAATCAGCGGTTTCGGAGCAGCAGCTCTGCGCGATGGTGATCGACTCATCCGGACGGGTGATTTCGTCAGCCGATACGCTGCCGGGCTGCAGCATTCACCGGATGGGGTCGTTGGGGCTGTTTATGCTGTATGCCTGTGCATCGGAATCCGGCGGTTCTTTTTTGCTGGAGGTCGGCTCAAAAGATCAGGACAACAGCCGGTTTCATGATACACCGTTTTCGTCGCGGGTTATTCCGATCATATTTGGCAAAGAGAGTATCATCAATGTGACGATCAAATCAGACGACAGCGGTTATGAACGGATTCTGCTGCTGAATTCGGTTGTGTCGCCGGTCGATACGACGGTACAGACCATTCGATATCTGTTGATCGGCGTGACAGTGGTCATGTTATTGGTTGGGGTTTTGATTTCGTTGTTTTTGTCCCGTCGGATTGCCCATCCGATTGTCGAAATCAATCATTCGTCCAAGGGACTGGTTCAGGGGGAGTATACGCCCTGTTCAGGAAGTGTCTGCCGGGAGATACAGGAGCTGAATGAGACACTGGTACAGGTCAGCCATGATCTGAATCAGGTGGAACAGCTGCGGCGGGACCTGTTGGCCAATATCTCCCATGACCTGCGCACACCATTGACGCTGATCAGCGGATATGCGGAAGTCATGCGGGACCTGCCGGGTGAGAATACCCCGGAAAACGTCCAGATCATTATCGATGAAGCCAACCACCTGACCGAACTGGTCAACGACCTGTTGGATTTGTCCAAGTTACAGGCTGGAGTGGTGACGATTCAGCGGGAGCCGTTCTGCCTGACGGAACTGATACGGGAGACGTTGGCGCGGTATAACAAGATGATGGAAAGCAAGGGCTTTAAACTGACACTGGAAGCCGATCAGTCGGTCTGGGTCGAAGCCGACCGGACCCGTATCTCGCAGGTTGTTTACAACCTGATTAACAACGCAATTCATTATACCGGAAAGACACTGGATGTTCATCTGCGTCAGACGGTTGCCGACGGCAGCGTCCGGATTGATGTCATTGACTGCGGAGAAGGTATTCCGGCAGACAAGCTGGCGCTGGTCTGGGACCGGTACTACAAGCTGGATAAAGTGCATAAACGCAGCGCGGTTGGAACCGGGCTGGGATTGTCGATTGTCCGCAGTGTGCTGGAGCTGCACCATGCCGAGTATGGTGTTGAGAGTGAAGTGGGAAAGGGAAGCGACTTCTGGTTTAAGCTGCCGGTGATTTCAACACCACTGAAAGAAAGCGGAGAAACGAACGCTCCGTGATCCGTCATTGATTTATTCTACCTATTATAATGGAAAAAGCAGGAAGTTTTTGAGTGACTTCCTGCTTTTTGCTGTCCGATTATTTTCCTGCAAGCCAGTCCGCTTCGCTGTCGGAAAGCGGGACATCCAGCGCTTTCCAGTTTTCCAGCATCCGTTCAGGGCTGGTAGAACCAACTGCTGCGAACAGTTCCAACCCCTGGGAGAATCCCCAGCGGAGTGCAAGCTGAGATACAGTGCAGCCTTTTTCAGCTGCAAGCTGGTGGGTGCGGTCCAGCCGGAGGAGGTTCTTTTCACAGCCGAACGCTTTGATAAACTCCGGTCTCAGACGAGGGTCAGCCTTCCGGAAATCGTCAGAAGTCCATTTTCCTGAGAAAAATCCCTGGGACAGGCTGGCAAAGGAGATGACCGCAACCGGGTTTTCACGGTACCACTGACGGGCAGCAGCGTTTTCATCGCCGGTCAGCGTCACACAGTTATCTCCATACAGGTCCGTATGGGTTTCAGCCAGCGAAAAATGCGGGCTGGAAACTGTAAAAGGTGTCATACCATGATCAAGAGCGTATTGGCGAGCCTGTTCGATGCGCTGATGGGTCCAGTTGGAGCCGCCAATTGTACGGACCTTACCTTCTTTGACCAGCTCGTCCATCCAGCCTGCAATCTCTTCTACAGGAACAGACGGGTCGTCACGGTGCAGCAGATAGATATCTGCATAGTCCACACCCAGTGCCAGCAGGGATTTCTCAAGATCGGCGCGAATTTCACTTCGGCTGATTCTGCGGGTAATGACCGGCTGACCGTCCGCGTTTTGGGAGAAGGCGGGGTGACCGCCTTTGGTCAGCAGGACGATGCGGTCGCGGCAATGACGGGAACGAATCCAGTTGCCGAGCGAAACTTCTGATTCACCGTACACCCGCGCGGTATCAAAAGCGTTAATACCATTTCCGAGAGCGGCATCCAGCAGATTGCCTGCATCTTCACCCAGGTTCATCGGACGGATGGCACATCCGAAAAAGATACGGGATACCTTTTCAGAGAGGCCGGGTATACTGCCATATTTATCCAGTACAGTGCTCATTATTTTACTCATTCCTTTCAGTGTGTGGCATAATCAGCCGGTTTTGAGATAGTTCTAAACAAAAACAGTATATTCCTTTTCTGGAAGATTGTAAATATTCTTGTGGAAAATGGTTGCGTTATTGTGAATGAACACAACAAGTGTCGGCCAACATCCCACACAAAATTGTTATAATATACGAAAAACAAAAAACACTATTGGTATTATCCACGATATGTGGTAGAATAATTAAAGCTGTAACTGTGCTAAATTGACACAGCTGATAGGCTTTTTTCATTTATTCTTATTTTTGTCAGAAAGAAGGTATCTCATGAGCCTGAAAACATTTTTGCGGGGCGTACACCCGTTCGACGGAAAGGCACTGGCCAAGGACAGTTCCATCCGCCGGGTTGAACCGTCTGGAGAAATGGTATTTCCGCTCAGCCAGCATATTGGTGCACCGGCCGTGCCGACGGTCAAGCCGGGCGACCATGTGCTGATGGGGCAGCAGATTGCTGTACCCGGAGGCTTTGTTTCAGCGGGAATCTGTTCTTCGGTTTCCGGTACGGTTCGGGCGATTGAACCCAGAACAACTGTTATCGGCGAAACAAGAGATTCGATTGTCATCGAAAATGACGGGAAGTATGAGCCGGTACCCGGTCTGGGAGAGAAACGGGATCCGTCTTCCCTTACGCCTGCGCAGATTCGCGATATAATCCGGGATGCCGGTATTGTCGGACTGGGCGGCGCGGGTTTTCCGACCCACGTCAAGCTGACCACCAAGGATGACAGCAAGGTAAAATACGTCATTGTCAACGGTGCGGAATGCGAGCCCTACCTGAACAGTGATTACCGTCTGATGCTGGAGCGTCCGGACGAACTGCTGGGCGGTCTGAAGGTCATTCTGTCGCTGTTTCCCAACGCGGAAGGCGTGATTGGCATTGAAGACAACAAGCCGGAAGCAATCAAGCTGCTGACCGAAAAGACAGCGGGTGAATCGCGTATTCGGGTGGAAGCACTCAAGACCAAATACCCGCAGGGCGGTGAACGGATGCTGATTCACGCCATTGCCGGTCAGGATATCAACTCGTCGATGCTGCCGTTTGATGCCGGTTGTATCGTCAACAATGTCGCGACGGTTATTGCGGTTTATCAGGCAGTCTGCTGCTCGACGCCGCTGATGACTAAGGTCATGACAGTGACTGGTGATGCTGTAAAGACTCCCTGCAATCTGGAAGTTTCGATCGGATGCAGCCATCGCAGTGTTCTGGAAGCGGCGGGCGGATTTTCAGTCCAGCCTGAAAAACTGATTTCCGGTGGCCCGATGATGGGAACCGCAATGTACACGCTGGATATTCCGGTACAGAAAACCTCTTCTTCGATTCTGGCATTTGAGAAAGATCCAGTTGCAGAGAATCCTTCCAGCCCGTGTATCCATTGCGGGCGCTGTGTACAGGTCTGTCCGGAGCGTCTTGTCCCGCAGATGATGCAGGTTGCGGCGGACAATGATAATTTTGAACTGTATGAAAAGCTGGGCGGCATGGAATGTATCGAATGTGGTTGCTGTACGATCGTCTGCCCTGCTCACCGTACACTGACCCAGTCGTTTAAATACGGCAAAACTTCGGTCAATCGTCTTCGTCGTGAAGCAAAGGCCAAAGCTGCAGCGAAAGATTCCGCAAAGTAAGGAGTGTCTGACTTGAACGAAATGTACAATGTTTCGGTTTCCCCGCATCTGCGTTCGGAGACCGGTACCAACTCGATTATGCGCGACGTTGCGATTGCGCTGCTGCCGCCCTGTCTGTTCGGCATTTATAACTTCGGATACCAGGCGCTGCTGGTGATTCTGGTTTCGGTTCTTGTGGCGATTCTGACCGAGTTTGTTTATGAAAAACTGGTCAGACGTCCGGTCACAATCGGGGACTGGAGCGCAGTTGTCACCGGCATGATTCTGGCAGTCAACCTTCCGGCAACATTGCCGCTGTGGATGGTTGCGCTGGGCAGTATTTTTTCGATTCTGGTTGTCAAGCAGCTGTTTGGCGGCCTTGGACAGAACTTTATGAACCCGGCGCTGGCTGGACGCTGCTTCCTGCTGATCTCGTTTGGTTCGCAGATGACGGCGTTCCCGGTCGTCGACGGAATTGCGTCTGCGACTCCGCTGAGTGCGATGAAAGCAGGGGAGAGCATTGACCTGCTGCAGATGTTTATCGGCAACTATTCCGGCTGTATCGGTGAGACTTCGGTTATCGCGATTCTGGTAGGTGCTGCCTACCTGCTGATCAAAAAGGTCATCAGCATCCGTATTCCCGGTGTATACATCCTGTCTACGATGGTATTCATCGTACTGATCAACCTGCTCACCGGCAATGGAATGCCGACCGGCGGTTATCTGCTGGCGCATCTGTTTGGCGGCGGCCTGCTGATTGGTGCGTTCTTTATGGCGACCGACTATGTCACCAGCCCGATCACACCGTCAGGCCAGATTATCTACGCACTGCTGATTGGTTTCCTGACGGCACTGTTCCGTGTTGTCGGAAAATCGGCTGAGGGCGTATCGTATGCAATTATCATCTCCAACATGGCGGTTCCGCTGATTGAAAGATTTACGGTTCCGGCACCGTTTGGACGTAAAAAGGGCAAAGGAGGCGCCAAGGCATGAAAAAAGAAAGACCTGTTGGCAATGCCCTGATTCTCTGTGCCATCACGCTGGTTGCAGGGTTGCTGCTTTCCTTTGTCAATGAGCTGACCATCGGCCCCATTAAGCAGGCACAGCTGGCAGCTCAGGCAGAAGCATACGTTTCGGTTTATCCTGATGCTGCGTCGTTTGGTGAAGTAGAAGGAACGGACGATCTTCTGAAAGCTGCTGAAACTGAAATCCCTGCTGCCGGATACACGGGCGGTTCTGTCACTGATGTTATGACAGCACTGGATGAAAGTGGAAATGTAATTGGTTATGTTCTTTCGGCTGTTTCCAAGAATGGTTATGGCGGCGATATTACGATTGCATTGGGCGTTGACCTGAATGGTACGATTACCGGGTTCAGCCCGCTTCAGCATTCCGAAACCCCTGGCTTTGGTGCAAAATGTGAAGATGCGAGCTTTACCGGTCAGTTTCCCGGCCTTACCTCGGCTGAAGACATCGACGGTATTGCCGGCGCAACCTTCACGACGACTGCGATCAAAGAAGCGGTTGGTGCAGGACTGTATTTTGTCGACCAGATGCTGCTGGCCGGTTCCTGATCGAAAGGAGTGACGGAAGATATGAATAAACCCCTTGAACGGATATTCAATGGTCTGGTCAAAGAAAACCCGACCTTTGTGCTGATGCTCGGCATGTGTCCGACGCTGGCGGTTACGACCAGCGCGATCAACGGCCTGGGCATGGGCATTTCGACGATGGTTGTTCTGATTATGTCCAACCTGATGATTTCGGCGCTGCGCAAGATCATCCCGGATGGCGTGCGGATGCCGGCGTACATTGTTGTTGTCGCGTCGTTCGTTACAATCGTTGAGATGCTGATGCACGCATATGTTACACCTCTGTATGACTCACTGGGCGTATACATTCCGCTGATTGTTGTAAACTGTATCATCCTGGGCCGTGCGGAAGCCTATGCTTCCAAAAATCCGGTGATTCCGTCGATTTTTGACGGTGTCGGCATGGGCCTTGGATTTACGGTCGCACTGACAATTCTGGGTATGATCCGTGAACTGTTCGGTGCCGGAACCCTGTTTGGCATGCAGATTATGCCGGAAGCTTTTACACCGGTTTCGATTCTGGTACTGGCTCCGGGTGCATTTCTGGTGATGGCAGTTCTGACTGCCCTCCAGAACAAGTTCAAAGCTCCCAGCGCAACCAACATCAAAGGCGATGACATCGCCTGCGGCGGCAACTGTGCCGGTTGTACCGGACGTGCCTGCGGTGCCAACCATATGGCAATCGCTGAGCAGAAAGCAAAAGAAGCGCTGGAACTTCAGGAAAAGCTGAAAGCGGAGCGTGCTGCAAAGGCTGCCGCCAAAGCAGAAGCTGATGCGGCGAAGAAGGAGGGCAAAACCGAATGAGTCTGATTCTGGTTATCATAACAGCGGCGCTGGTTGACAATGTCGTTCTGTCTCAGTTTTACGGCCTGTGCCCTTTTCTTGGGGTATCCAAGCAGGTTAAGACGGCGGCCGGTATGGGTGCAGCCATCATCTTTGTCGTAACGGTATCGTCGGCAATCTGTTCGATTCTTTATGATCTGGTTCTGGTGACCTTTGACCTGACCTATTTGAAGACAATTGTATTTATTATCATCATCGCCGCGCTGGTTCAGCTGGTCGAGATGGTCCTGAAAAAGGTTTCCCGTCCGCTGTATGTCGCATTGGGCGTATACCTGCCGCTGATTACGACCAACTGCTGCGTTCTGGGTACGGTTCTGACCAACGTACAGAAGGAAGCGGACTTTATTACCAGCGTCTGCACCGGTCTGGGTGCGTCGCTCGGCTTTACGCTGTCGATCGTGCTGATGGCAGGCGTCCGCGAAAAGCTGGCACATAATAATGTTACCAAATCGTTCCAGGGTATGCCGGTGGTACTGCTGTCTGCCTGCCTGATGGCGATTGCATTCTACGGGTTCAAGAGCCTGGTGTGAGGGGAGAGTGACAGAATTGAACGTTATCGCAATTTTAACGGCGACTCTGGTCATCGCCCTGATCGGTCTGATTGTCGGTCTGCTGCTGGGACTTGCAGGCAAGGTGTTCCATGTTCCGACCGACGGAAAAATCACCGAGGTTCGCGAATGCCTGCCCGGCAACAACTGCGGTGGATGCGGTTATGCCGGATGTGATGCGCTGGCTGAAGCCATTGTAAAGGGAGAGGCAAAACCTTCTGCATGCCCGGTCGGCGGTGCTGAGTCGGCACGGAAGATCTCGGCTGTAATGGGACTTCCGGTCGAGGACTTTGTCCGCAAGGTTGCTTTTGTAAAGTGTTCCGGTTCCTGTGATAAGACCAAATTCATCTATAATTACCAGGGTGCTGTATCCTGCTATCAGATTTCGCTCGCACCTGGGCGCGGTGCAAAGGCCTGCGCATATGGCTGTCTGGGCGAAGGTTCCTGTGCAAAAGCCTGTCCCTTTGATGCGATTCAGGTCGTCAATGGACGTGCGATTGTCAGCAAAGAGGACTGCCGTGCATGTGGAAAATGTGTCAGCGTCTGCCCGCACAATCTGATTGAACTGATACCTTATGACGCATCCTATGTAGTGCGCTGCTTCTCTCAGGAGAAGGGCAAAAAGGTCCGGGAGATGTGCGACGCCGGCTGTATCGGCTGCGGCATCTGCCAGAAGAACTGCCCGACCGGCGCGATCACGCTGACAAACAACATCGCGCATATCGATCAGAGTCTGTGCAATGGCTGTGGTACATGCGCTGAGAAGTGCCCGGCTAAGGTAATTGTACGCCAGTAAACGATAGAACCTTATCTGTCAATCGGCATACAGCTTGACATTATATCTGAGATTTGTTATAATCTTAAGATGTTGCGATACTGTGCGACATCAATTTGAAAAACGCAAGTTCTTTCAGGAGGAAATTTATGAAAAAGTTTGTAGTATTTGCGCTTATTTCCGCTATGTGTGTTTCCATGGCTGCCTGCTCCAACAACGACAGCACTTCTTCCGACAGCTCTGCTGCCGGCACCTCTGAGTCTTCCACTGCCAGCGATTCTTCTGAGGCAACTGGCGAAGCTTCCGGCGAAGCAAAAGTTGGCTTCTCTGTAACGCCCTCCCTGTCCGCTGAGAGCGAGGAAGCAACCTTTGGCACTGTTTATGCAGCTGTTATGGTTGACGCTGACGGCAAGATTCTTGCCTGCGACATCGACGAGACCGAGTTTGATCCGGCTCTGACCGATGGTACTGTCGGCGAGGTTGACCTGCGCTCCAAGACCGAGAAGGGCGACGATTACGGCATGGTTTCTTCCGGTGCGTCCACGATGGAATGGTATCAGCAGGTTGAGGCATTTGAGAACTATGTTGTCGGCAAGACTGCTGACGAGGTTCGTGCAATTCCCTGCACCGACGGCAAGACCACCGATGCTGACCTGTCCGCAGGCTGCACCATCACCGTTACCGGCTTTATCGAAGCAGTTGCAAGCGCAGCTGAAAACGCTACCGTTTCTGTCAATGCTTCCGATAAGATGGGCATGGCTATCACCACCACTGATTCTACCAGCTCTGATGAAGCTGCATACGACAGCGATTTTTGTGTTGTAACAGTTGACGCTGACGGCAAGGTCACTTCCTGCCAGATCGATACCGCTCAGGGTTCTCTGCCGATCGTTGACGGCGCATTTGATACCGCTTCCGGCTCTTATGCAACCAAGAAACAGCTCGGCGATGACTACGGCATGGTTTCTTCCGGTGCTTCTACG
>CALXCO010000033.1 GCA_944386805.1 uncultured Clostridia bacterium | reverse complement strand
AACACTACCTTACCACAGGTTGCTTCTATTCGCTACTCTTTTTTTCTTATTTGTCATACATCATTGTAACACCTACAATACAGTGGCATTCTTTCGTCAAAATGCCATTGCCAAACCCCGCCAGCTGTGATAAAATAATAAGAAATACACATATCTGCAAGTACCCTGTACACTGTTGTCTGTCCATAAAAAACAGAAAAAGTTTTTATCTCAAATTTGCAACTTTTCCCGCATTACGCGTGTTTTATATTATGAAAGGAGAGGGATCATGAACGGGGTTTCATTACGCGCGAATGAAACACTGGAAGCGACACTGGATCAATACGGCGATATGATCCTGCGCCTGGCGTTCTCCTGCCTGAAAAACCGGGAAGATGCTGAAGATGTTCTTCAGGATGTCTTTGTCAAACTGATTGAACACCGGCCTAAGTTTGAAAGCAGCGAACACGAAAAAGCATGGCTGATCCGTGTCACCATCAACGTCTGCCGCAACCGTCTGCGTTCTCCCTGGCGGCGTCATAAGGAACTGAACGAAGCGGTGTCCGAGACGGCATTTGTTGAACAGTGGGATTCTGTGCTGGAAGATGAGTCCGGCGTGATGACCGCTGTCATGCAGCTTCCACACAAATATCAGGAAGTCATTCACCTGTTTTATTTTGAGGATTGCAGCATCGCACAGATCGCTGCTATTCTCAGAAAAAAAGAATCCACCGTCCGTTCCCTTCTCTACCGGGCACGGGCTATGCTAAAAGACTCTTTGAAGGAAGGTTGGAATTTTGAATAATTACTCTAACCATAAAGGGAAGAGCGATTGTCATGAGGCTGAGAGCCGCCGTTTTTCAGCGGCATACAAGCAGGCGATGCAATCCGTCACCGTATCGCCTGAACTGAGAGAAAGAATACTGCGTTTACAGGATAAGAAAATCCAACCCTACTGGATAAAAGTGGTAAAAACCACAGCCTGTGCTGCCGCCTGCCTGACAATTGTCCTGGCCGCACGCAGCTGGCTGACAACCGAATCCAGAGACCTGAGCATCAGCAGCAACAGCGCCGGTGCTTCCACCGCGGTCTATTCTCTGTCAGGCGGTTCTGCCGCACCCGATTCCTCTGAATCGAATGGAGCCGCATCTTCTCAGGAATCCGGCGCCGCTTTTGCCGCAGCGTCCTCCGAACAGACTGCTCCGGCAGAGACAGACGGTGTCCTGTCCGAAGAGGCTGCACAGCAGACTGAAACCACAGCTGACCCACGGGAAGCAACATCGTCAACTTCTTCTCAGCCTTCTGAAGATGTATCTTCCAGCACAGCCAGCCGCAATAACCAGACACATACTGCCCAAACCGGCAATCCGGATGAATCTGCCAGTCAGGGAACCTCCTCTCAGGCTTCTGATATCGACTCTGTTCCACAGACAATCGATGAGATGGCGCCGATGAATGATCAGCCGGACGGCGAAAATTCTTCAACCAGCCAGACCACCACGCAGGTATCCGGGAACAGTACCCAGCTGGCCAACCCGATGGTTCCCTGTTCTTCCGTGCAAGAAGCGGAAGCTACACTGGGCTGGAGCATTTCTGCTCCCGACCTGTCGCAGGCCAGTCTGACGCTGATCAACGGAAGTCTGTTTGAGGCATCCTGGGAGGACGGCCGTTATTATCGAATGGCCAGAACTTCCACATGGGGTACCGATATCAGCGGCGATTACAACACCTATGACTGTGAGCTTCAGGTAACGATCGGCCAGATTTCCCTGACGATGAAGGGAAATGCAGAAGACGCATATACCCTTCTGACCTGGGTAGATGACGGGTTCTCCTACGCCTGGTCTTCCAATACCGGCATGACCCGTGCCGATGCCGAAGCATTTGTACAGTCGATTCTGACAACTCCCTGAGGTAATTGAACAATGCAGATCAAGTCGATTGGTTCTGTCGGCGGATTTACCCTGTTTTCCATTGTATCCATTGTACGGGGTATCAATCTGCCGGCACAGCAGCAAAATATGTTTATATTGATCTGGCTGTTTATTCTGTTCCCAATCGCGGGACTCATCAGTGCGATACCGTTGGGACACGCACAGGTCGGTCTATGGCGTGACGGTGCCTATGCCCTTTATACCGCTCTTTTCAGCCAGTTTACCTATTGGATTGCCTTCCAGTCACTGGACGGAGAATCCTTTCTAATGACCTGTGCGCTGACGATCATAGGGTTGGGAATCGGCGATCTGATTTATGAACACCAGCAACAGCATAAACAAAAACAGAAGTGCATACCCTCCCAGCGCACACCTAAAAAGTAATGGTTTCTGTCTTACATCTGCCGTTTATGGAAGGTTTTATGCCACCTACGAAAAACGACCTTTTCGTCTCCCGACAACCGGGCAAACGAAAAGGTCGTTTGATTTTATGCGAATAAATCAGTCCGCCTTGCTGACAGCATATCCTGTCGCGCGGTCTACCTGAGACTCATAGGGACGTCCCTGGGTAAACGCCGCCACATTGCGAATACACCGTACAACCAGCTTGTTATAAATGTCCCGCAGATGCAGTCCTCCGGAAATATGGGGTGTAATGACTGCACGCGGCTGATGCCAGAGCGGATGGTCGACAGGCAATGGTTCCGGATCGGTGACATCCAGTGCAACACCGCCCAGCTTACCTTCTTCCAGTGCTTTGACCAGTGCCTCGGTATCAATTGCGTTTCCTCTGCCGACATTCAGCAGCAATGCACCCGGTTTCATCAACCCGATACGATGTGCATTCATTATCCCGGTGGTTGCACTGCCGCCAGGCAGCGCAAGCGCGACAATATCTGCCTGTGGCAATAATTCATCCAGCTGTGCGGTCACTGCCATCTGATCGACAAAGGGAGGACCCTGTTTGACAGTCCGGGTCACGCCGGTGATATTGGCACCCAGCATATACATCCGAATTGCGTATTCGGTGCCGATATCTCCCAGACCGACGACCAGCACCCGGCTGCCGCTGATCGGCATAACCGGTCCAAGATCCCGCCAGACACCCGCAAACTGCTGGTCACGATAGAGATGCAGCTTTTTGGCCATCATCATCGTTACACCGACCATATGCTCGGCAATCGCCATCCCGTAACTGCCGGTCGCATTGCACAGCACGACATCTTCCGGCAGGACACCGGGCTGACAGTAGTTGTCCGAACCGGCGCTCTGCAACTGCAAAAGTTTTAAATGCTCACATTCTTTTAGCTGAGCCGGGGTGGGGTTGCCCAAAATCACGACTGCCTGCTGCCAGATTTCGTCGGGAACATTGCCGCCCAGTTCCGCACGTGTCACCAGTTTCCGTTCTCCTGCAACCAACCGCAGCTGTTCCAGGTCTTTTTCCTCAAAATCAATCAGCGATAAAATTATTTCAGCCATGCCGCAACCGCACCTTTCTGTTGTTCCATCATCGACGGATATTATTTTGATTATAGCATTTCTGCCAGTTTTCCGCAATTCCTTTTTGTGATATAATAAAGTCGCATATATGATGATGTTGTTCAGAAAGGAAACAGGCCAGATGATGAAAAAAAGTATGCAGGTTTGTCTTGGCAACCAGATCCTCACCGCATTTTCCGACGGAAGTTTTACCTTTTCCGCCGACAATACCGAATGGCAGTTTGAAGGCGGCAGTATTCTGGCAAAGGACACCGTCCTGCCGTTTGAAAAGATAGAATGTACCGTTCTGGAAAAGATGGAAACCGGCACAGGTACCGGAATCCGTATCCGGTATACCGGACAGACTCCTTTGTCCTTTGAAATTCGCCTTTGGATGGAGAAAACCGGAGATCACCTGTACGCTGAATGGATTCCGCTGTCTGATAATATGTCTGCAATCAAACGGGTCTGCTGGCCGGGCAGTGCGGTATTTGATGACACAGACAGCCGGTGGTATTCCCTCCTCACCCTGCAGCAGGGGTTGATGATTCCCAATGGCTGGCCGGAACCTTTTGATAAACTGCCATTTGACGGACAGCTGGAAAGTGCCGCGGCATATATGCCCTGGTTTGGACAGGTAAAAGGGACAGATGGGTATATTGCGATCTGTCAGACCCCGGCGGACGCCGGATATACCTGCCTGCATCCGGCAGGCGGCGGAACACGGCTGGCATTTTACTGGCTGCCCATTCTGGGCAGGATGACCGGCGTCCGGCGGATACGGTATTCCTTCCGGAAGGACTGTAATTATAACCAGCTGACAAAAATCTATCGGCAATATGCACGTGAAACAGGTCTTTTGCGGACGCTGGCAGAAAAAGCTGCTGCCAATCCCAAAGTCGACAGCCTGATCGGTGCCGGATTTGTCCACACCGGTATCAAAACCCATGTAGACCCGAAGAGTGACTTTTTTGACCCATCTGACCCGGAAAAGAATAACCATCTGACGCCTTTTTCTGTCCGTGCCCAAGAGATTGCACAGTATCACCAGCTGGGAGTCGACCGGTTATACCTGCATCTGGACGGATGGGGTCAGCCGGGGTATGATAACTGCCACCCAGACTACCTTCCTGCCTGTCAGGAAGCAGGCGGCTGGGATGGACTGAGAGCGCTCCAGGAAACTGTACACCAATACGGATATCTGTACGGACTGCACGATCAGTATCGTGATTTCTATCACTCTGCGCCGTCGTATAGTCCTGATCTTTCGGTCCAGTCACCGGATGGCAGTATCTTTTCAATGGCAACGTGGGCAGGTGGACCACAAGACTACCTTTGTGCTTCTCAGGTATCGTATTTTGTCCGTCGGAATTTTAGCGGTCTGTTTGAGCAGGGCATCCATCCGGATTGCAGCTATCTGGATGTATTTACCTGCAATGAGCCGGACGAATGTTCCAATCCCGCCCATCCCATGACCCGAAGCGCATGCTTAAACTACCGGCTCTCCTGTTTTGCGTGGCTGAACGCAAACGGGATTCTGCCATCTTCCGAAGAGGCGGCAGACTGGGCAATTCCCCAGCTGGTGTTCTGCCATTATGCGCCCTATTCTTTTATGATGCAACGGTCTGGGTCTGCCCGCAAAGGCATCCCGGTTCCTCTGTATAATCTGGTCTACCATGACTGTCTGATTATCCCGTGGCCAATGGAAAACCATCCTGATGGAGAGGACTATATGCTGTATGCCCTGCTGAATGGTGGTGCGGCGTATATCCGGAGAGATCCTGCATATCCTGGCATCGACGGTGCATTCTCTTCTCCCACTGGAGACAATACAAAAGAAGATGTGCGCCGGTGGCGGATTGTATCGGAACTGCAGCGAAAGGTCGCAAAGATGGAAATGATCTCTCACCAGCTGCTGGATGAACAGGGCAACCGACAACAAACTGTCTTTTCCGATGGCAAATGCCGCGTAACCGTACAGATCAATCTGCCCAAAAAAGACTGGCAGATTCGGGAGGAACAGATCTAACATGACCTTGCTGCAAAAATATTTCAGCCGCAAAAAGGCGGGGAAAAACCGTTCGCCTGCTCCGGAACATCGACCGGCTGTTCCAGAACAGCCGGTATTCCGTGGGCATGGTGTACGCGATCAGGATGTCTGTGATCTTGCGCTGTATGCGGGACATATTCTGCTGGAAAGCGGCGCAGAGCTGTTCCGGGTGGAAGATACGATTCACCGCATCCTGCGGGCTTACGGCATCCATTCCGAAAACGCGTTTATCTTGAGCAACGGAATTTTCCTGACCGCCGGTTCGGACCGGGAAGGGTATTATGCACGGGTCCAGCATATCCCGATTTCCTCTTCCCATCTCGACCGGGTCGCGGCGGTCAATCAGCTGTCGCGTGAAATCTCAGAGGGAAAGCATACGGTATATGAAGCGCGTTCCATCCTTGAACAGATTCGGCAGATGCCTGAAAAAAGTAAATGGGCGAAAATCCTCTGTTCCGCAATCGGCAGCGGCTCATTTTGTGTTTTATTTGGCGGCGCAACCCGTGACGCCCTAACCGCGTTTATCGTCGGCGGACTGCTGTATCTGCTGCTGCTCTTCCCGCTCAACCGTCCGATGTCCAAAATCGTACTGAATATCCTGTCCGGTTGTTTTGTGGCCGGCTGTTCGGTATTGCTGTGGAAACTGGGACTTGGGCAAAATCTGGACACCATTATCGGCGGCTCGATTATCCCGCTTGTTCCGGGACTTGCTTTTACAATCGGTATCCGTGATCTGGGCAATGGAGATTATATCTCAGGGTCCGTCCGGATGCTGGATGCCCTGCTGGTTATTTTTTCGGTCGCGCTGGGAGTCGGCGTGATGATCTCGATCATTCATGCGCTCACCGGCGGTATGATATAGAACAGGCGGTGAATCGATTGGTATTGCTGAAAGAATGTACCATGGCCTTTGCCGGGACAATTGCTTTTGCACTGCTGTTCAGCGTTCCCAAACGCTACTACCCATGGTGTGGCGCGATTGGTGCCGCAGGATGGCTGGTATACCGGCTGGCCTTACAGACAGGGAACAGGATGCTTGCCGCCTTTCTGGCGACGGTTCTGGTGATTATCCTGTCACGGCTGTGCGCTGTCCGGGAACGCTGTCCGGTCACAATTTTTATGGTATCCGGACTTTTTCCGCTTGTTCCCGGTGTCGGTATCTACTGGACAATTTACGAGCTGGTTATGGAAAATATGGAGGGTGCAATCAGCCGGGGGACTGCCGCTTTACAGGACGCAATCGCCATTGTCATCGGTATTATCGTCGTGTTTGAGCTTCCGCAAAAACTGTTTTCCGTTGCCCGAAGAAAGTAAAAATGCACGGTCGCATTGGCCGTGCATTTTTACTGTTATTTACTGACTGATTGCGTATGTATTAAACCACAGGAAAACGAAGGACCTGTGTAAATCGTTCAAGATTGTTTGCATCATGATTATGGGTAATGACAATATGGGTTGTTCCTTCCATCGAAAAGATCATCTCCATAATCAGCCGGGCATTTTGGGGATCCAATGCACTGGTTGGCTCATCAAATACAATAATTTGCGGCTGAATCAGCAACGCACGTGCCAATGAGATGCGCTGCCTTTCACCTCCCGAAATCCTCTGACCAGAATCACCAACTGGTTCATCCTGATAACGCTGCAATAACCCCTCAAGATTGGTTTTCCGGATAACTTCTTGTATTTTCTCCTGAGGATATGTCTTAAAAAGCGTAATATTATTCATCAGACTGGTATTAAACAAATAAGGAGTCTGACTGACATACTGAATCCTGTGATAAATTTCCGATTCAGACAACGCGGATATTTCCTGATTACCCAACAAAATTTCTCCTGAATAATTACCATAATATTGCATCAGAAGTTTGACAAGCGTTGATTTTCCGGAACCGCTTGGCCCAATAATTGCATAGCATTTTCCATCTGCAAATGTCTGATTCAACCCCTGAAGAATCGGATGACCGTCAAAAGAAAAGCTGACATTTTTATAGCAGATATCATTTCCCGATTTGGCTGTCGAAACTTCGGAAGAGGTATTCTGTTTGAGCAGCAAAGATTTTACCTTATCAAGCAGCTGGCGTACTGCACGAAGACCGACTACTTTTTCAGTCGCCACGCCAACTGCCTGAAAAGCAAAACTGGAAAGCTGCAACGAAATAATCAGATCACCAATTGTCACTTTTCCCAGAATCACCAGAATACCACCCGCACCATTCCCGATGATCTGCGCAAAAGTCTGACAGGTATCCGATACATCAACGGTAAAGGAACGCATATCCCGCATTTTGCGTATACTTTCCTGCTGCTGGTAGCTTACATCATGGAACTGATGAAGAAAAGCTGTTTTCCCATTGGCAAGTTTTATCGTCTCAATACCGGCGACAATATCTTTCAAAGCTGAAAGGTATTTTTCACTTATATCCGAGCATTCTTTCTGACGCCTGGCAAGTATACCGGAAAAAATCTGCGGTACAACTGCCATCAGAACAATAGCAGCTGAGAAAATAATTAACAGCAGCGGACTGACAAAAATCATTACAATGATTGAAAAGACAAACTGACAGCAATAATAAATAATGAGCGGCACAGAGCGATAATAATCTTCTTCAATCCGTTCTGAATCACTGGTCAGCAGATTCAGATAATACCCCTGATCGTTTCGCAGGAAATCCCGCATCGGCATGGAAAAAATATTTTCCATCAGATGGTCTTTCAAATCAACCATTTTGTGACGAACATAAAGCATGCGAAAATAAATCCCGGCTTTGGCCAAGGCCAACCCTGTAATCGAAGCGGCTACACAGGTTACAAGACACTGTATCAGTCCCGCCTGATTTCCCGCATTGGCAGTATCAAAAATATCTCCCAGCAACATAGCCATCCAGATATTGACAGCCGAACAACCTGCATAAAAGACTGTACTGAGAATAAGCAGCGACAGATACTGATTTTTCAAACGCATTGCCTGATCCACCTTTCTTTTTAACAGGATATCCTCTATTTTCAGTGTAGCACAGACACTGTTCAAAAGCTATCAACCGTCAATTTAAATGGGTCAACCAATGGTTGATTCAACGCCATACATAACGAAAAAGGAGAGACATCAGCCTCTCCTCTTATTTTACATTAAACGATCAGGCAACTGCGCGAACGATACCCGCGATTGTTACATAGATCTGCGAAACCTGGGGCATATCCTCGCCCTGAACCGAGCCATCCAGCCCAAGCTGGTAGCACTGATCGCCGGAGCAGGCCGTCCCGGTCATCATTACGCCATCAGCGCCAAAACAATATACACGTCCGTCAATCTCTACCCAACCGGTTACCATAGCGCCACGGTTATTCAAAAAGTACCATTGTCCCTTTTCACGATGCCAGCCCTGGTAATAATTGCCTTCCTTGGTGATCAGGTACCAAATGCCGCCAATCTGCTGCCAGCCAGTTCCCTGCGGCGTGCCAACAGTTTCAACGCAGGCCGTAGTATCCTGCTCTCCTCTGTCCCATTCGGCAGCCGCGGGCAGGGTCACTGCACCAGCAGTAACAGTGGCAGTCAAAATTGCGGCTGCAAGTCTGCGTTTCATGATTTCTACTCCTTTCCCATTGAATAGCTTTTTTCATCTGTTCTTATGATACCACGGACAGATGAACTGGGAATAAACGGAAGGTGAAAGGATGGAAAAAAATATGTGAGCTGCATCGATTCGTATTCCGTTATCTCTCCCAAATAGATTATACCATATCTTGTATGAAAAGTCGATACAAAAGATTAAAATCTACAAAATATATGATTTTTCTGTTACTCATTTATTAAATTGACGATAACCGGCGGATTCCGCCCTTTTTCAGCCAGAGCCACAGTGCAGCCGAGCCAATCAGAAAGACAACGGCACAAATCAGTGCGTATAGTTCAAAGCTCATAACTTTTCCGGCAGGTATATATCCCACACAGGCCAACCCCAGCGAAACCCAGCCACCAAACACGCCGATAAATGCCGATGCAGACTGTTTAACGACCATTGTATCATTGGGAGCATCCATCTTCGGGAAAAACAGGTTGATGCAAAGCCCGGCCAACGCAATCAGCAATCCCAGCGACAGTAATGCGGCAGTCATTGCGGCAACTGTCAAAGGTGCTGCGCGGTACGCAATCCCCAGAATCAGGCAGGAAAGCACTGTTGCCGGCCAGGAAACCAGCAGGTTCAGCAGCACCTTTGCGCCAAAATACGCTCTGGGCTGAACAGGCGCCTCCTTGATAATCCAAAAGGTTTTTCCCTCCATCGAAATCGAGATGCAGGTGGTGTCGATTGTGGCCACGATAAAACCAAGAACAATCGCAGCAATTGGAATCACGACTTCCATACCGCCCATGAGTTGAATATACGTCTGCGCTTTGCTGTGCATAAAAGCGCCGTAAATTGCACCAGCTATCAGCAGGACTGCGCCAAATCCGGTATTAAACAGATAGATGCTGCTTCCAAAGTACCGTTTGATCTCACGCGTAAACAGTGCTGAAAACTGACTGCGCGCAGAGAGCGCTCCCAGACGGTAATTATTGCGGACAATTCGGGATGCAAGCGCCGACAGTACCTGTTTATACCGGCTGGAGAAAATCCATACAAGCAGTAGAAAAGGTACGACACTCACAATAGCCAGCAGTACCAGCGACAGCAAATTCCCTTCCAGTCCATTTTTCAACAGACCAAACGGCAGAAGTGCTCCATTCAGCAGCCGGTCAAACCCTGTCTGATTGGTCATCAGCAGATTGCCGACATTGCTGACCTGAAAAGCCCCAATCATGACCAGCAAAAAGAAGGCAAAATACAAAATTGTGCTGAAAACCGAGTGGTGCGGGAACCGAGAAGTAATAAACGCCGCAACAAAGGAAATGACCATCGTCAGCATTGTCGTCAGGAAGGTCAGCATCAGCGTCCCGACAACCAGCGAAAGATAATACCCCAAACCTCCCAGACCATTGATTGCACCCGCCACGCCTGATGTCAGCATAAACAGGCCGATAAACGCGAGATTTTCTATGTACAGGGCGGTAATCCGGGAAAGCATGACCGAAAATGCGCTGACCGGCAGTGACAGCATCAGATCGGTATCCCGTCCGGAAAAGATAAATCCACTTGCCGCCTGTACCGTCATGACCACCGACATCAGACAGCCCATAATCGCCATCATCGGAATCAGATATTCCAGCAACCCAATGCTGGAAAGCTGTAACGCAAAGGTAAAGCTGTAAACTCCGGCAATATAGACAGCCAGTACCCCCAATAAAAGCAGCGCACCGATACCGGTAGCCTTTGATTTTTTACTGCTGCCCAGCCTGAGTGCGCTCAACAGCGCCCGCAGATTGATGCCAATCAGCACCCCAAGTTTACGCATGTTTCTCCGCCTCCTCCGGCTTCTCAGCAGCCGAGCCGCGTTCCAGTTCAAGGAATACGCTTTCCAGATTGGAATTGCCGACAACCGCCTCGGTATTTCCGCATTCTATCAGCCGTCCCTGACGGATAATGGCGATCCGGTCGCACAGTTTTTCCGCTACTTCCAGCACGTGAGTCGAGAACAGTACAGCTCCACCCTTGTCACACAGTTCCCGTAAAAATCCCTTGACAGCATATGCTGCTTCGGGGTCAAGACCGACAAACGGTTCATCTAGAACCAGCAGTTTGGGAGCACGCATAAAGGCACTGATCAGTGCCAGTTTTTGTTTCATACCGTGGGAATAGCCACCGATTGCACTGCCGAGGGCGGTCGTCAGGCCAAACGCATCTCCGTACCGTCCAATCCGTTCTTTTCTGGTGACACGGTCAATCCCATATATGTCGGCAATAAACGACAGGTAATCAATTCCTTTGAGAAAATCATACAAATCAGGATTATCCGGCAGAAAAGCGGTCACTGATTTGGCGGCAACCGGTTCGGTACGGATACTGTGTCCATCGATGGTGATTTCGCCTTCGGTAAAATCCAGTATTCCGGCCACACAACGCAGGGTCGTTGTCTTTCCTGCGCCATTATGACCGATAAATCCCATCATTTCCCCGGCCTCGACGGTCAAAGACAGATCGTCGACTGCCCGTTTGCCTCCGGAATAGGTCTTTGAAAAATGACTGATTGTAAGCATAAATGTTCATCCTCCCCTGATAACAGCAAGTATTTAGAGGTTTGTCTAAATATTTTGTAAGGTTTCGCTTTCATACTAGAAAACCAGCCCCCATCCAGGCTGTATTTTCTTTACATCACAAGGATAACACGAGGCCTGAAAAATAGCAATAGGCTGTGCAAAATCTATGCCAAAATGAGCAAAAACTAAGAACAGTCTGTTCAGATAAAATAATATCCCCATTTACTGCCATCTCAACTACCTCTTTTTCCTCCACTAAAGACACCAAAAGCCGTGCGAAATAGAATTCGCACGGCTTGGTACCCTATCCGACTGAGGATCATGAGATATAAACGGAAACACTGTAAGCGGTAGCAGAGTCAACGACCTTGCTGCCATCATAGATTGTAATATTAGCCTGGACACGATAAAAATATCCGCTCTGAACCCTGGCACTGTCATACAGGCTGATCGTTCCATTGGAGCCGTTTGCAGTTCCAAATCCCAGCGTCTTGGTCCAACTGGAGTTATTTGTAGATCTCTGGAGGTTGACGGTCATTTTAGCGGTATATCCTGACAGATAATCGCATTCTGCCGAAGCCGATACGGTATTTCCATTTTTATCGATATCCATAAAAATATTATGAATCGCGACATAGTAAGGGGTAATTTCCGAATCAGCAAGCGTAGACATCTGCTGAAAATCGGGCTGATCTGTGGATACTTCTTCTGCGGCTGCCGGAAGGGTCAGCATGCTTCCTGCCATCATAAGTGCACACAATGTACTAATCATTTTTTTCATGAATCATCTCTCCTTTCCTCCATTGTAGACCATTCAGCTTAAAAAATTTGGCGAATCCTGTCGAAAAATCAAGAATTCATAAAATGAATCTGCTCCAGTATCCCGGTAATTTCCTCTCTGCTCAAGCCATCCTCCAGCCCCGTATTACTGATATACACGATACATCCGTCATTTTGGGCAAGAAGGGCACGATATACCGTCGGCTGCTGAGACTCAGCATACGTCTTTTCCAGATAAATTGCCTGTTGATAACCTTCAAAATCCAGATATTCCATAACGGCGTTCTCATTATCCAATGAAACCTGCACCGTGCGTTCCATAATTTCAATTTTGCCGACAGATACATCCTCCCGGTAAATCTGAAAAGAATATTTTTGCATCTTTCCCTGCTCGTCCGTCACCGACTGGTCGAGCAGATAGCACCCATCCGGCAGCCAGCCAAATGCAAAGGAAAGATTGTCAATAGAATAGGATTCCGTATTCCCATATGGGTCGACATCATTGGAAACAGTCATGCTGCGGTCGTTCCAGCTCAAAAGCCATCTGCCCAGCTGTTCGCGTATCGCATCAACCTGAAGTGCAGCGCAGCTCCCGGCAATAAAAAACGCAAGCAGAAAAACTGCCACACGCTGGAAAACATTTCCGGTCCTGGTCAGCCATTGTTTGCGTCTGTCCTGGCGGTTCTGGTCGCTGAGACGTTCAAGAAAACGTGAATAGGACTGCTGAAGCTGCTCGGAGGATCTGTTCTTTTCAGCTTCTGCTTCCAGTTTTTCGGCTTCCATCCGGTTCATTCGGTGCATCATCTGATAAAAGTACAGATCGCTGTCTTCTTCCAGCGCAAAATCCAAAGCCCTATCCATTGTTTCCATCCTCCTCAGACCTCATATATTCCAACACATGCTGTTTGGCACGCAGGACAGCCTGCCGCACAGCTGATGGTTTAATTCCCAGTTTACGGCCAATCTCATCACTGGACAGTCCGTCCATAAACCGGTACTCCAGCAAAGCCTTTTCCTTTTCAGACAGCTGCTGAAAAGCGGCGGCAAATGCCGCGACATCATCCTTCATCTGAACCGACCGTTCCGGGTCTGTCTCTGTTCTGCGATCGGAAATATCTTCCGATTCGGGATATTGGGGAAAATGCTTTTCCTGGGTTTTCTTATCCGCCCAATAATCAGAGATCACACTGTTCACAGTATGGGTAATATACCGGGCACGTTGCAGACGGTTTAACGTCATCAGAGTTTTTACATGTTTTGCCAGCCGCAACATACATTCCTGTGCCTGATCCTCGGCATCCATCCGATCAGGGATTCTGTTTTCCAGACGCCGGAGGATGACCGCTTCAAAATCCAGATATAACTGATGGAGAAATACACTTTCCTCAGCCGACAGCGGAATCTGCTCGACTGCACCTGCCGCCAGAAGCAGAAAGGCCGCATGAGAAATCATTTCATTCACTTCCTTCGCAACTTGTCTGGCTGGAGTCAGCGACAAGAAAACGAAGGTATTTAATCAGAGCTTTCCTGTTCTCAGGGTTCAGCATCCGCAGCAAATCCAAAACCTGGCCATTGGTCAGCTGGTCGATATATTCTTCCTGCAAAACCTCCGGACGGGCATGCACATCGGTCACGCCCAGCAGATAATCAACGGACACATGAAACTGATTGGAGAGGAGGATCAGCCGGTCATAATCCGGCAGATGGACACCCTGTTCATAGTTGGATACGGTCGACACCGACACATCTAAAAGTTCCGCAATTCGTTTCTGTCTGATTTTCTGTCCTTTTCTGAGTTCACCGATACGTTGACCTACTGTCATGAATGACACCCCTAAGCAGTTAAAGATTCAGAACTGTTCAATCATATCGCGCATACTTTCAGCTAAAGGCCAAATCCAGCCTGATATTTTATTATACATCAATACGATTGATTTCACAATTCATCTTTCGTGTAATTTAAAAACATTTCCAATATATAAGGACGGAAAAAAGTGGAAAACGTCACGCGGATTTTTAAAATTTTTTTCAGGAAATGCAAAAGTCCCTCCAAAGCTTTCGCTTTGAAGGGACTCTTCCGTATCACAACCGGATTACACCAGTTCGATAATAGCCATCTCTGCTGCGTCGCCGCGACGGGGACCGATCTTGACGATCTTGGTGTAGCCACCATTTCTGTCCGCGTATTTGGGGGCGATTTCGTCAAACAGCTTCTTGCAAACGTCCTCTTTGGTGACGTAAGAGAAGACCTGGCGTTTGCTGTGAAGATCACCGGCCTTGCCGAGGGTGATCATTTTCTCAGCCATCGCACGAACTTCTTTTGCTCTGGTTACAGTGGTCTCGATCTTGCCGTTTTCCAGCAGGAAAGTAACCATGGCTCTGAGCATTGCTTTTCTATGGTCAGAAGTTCTGCCAAGCTTTCTGCTACCTGCCATCGAAATTCACTCCTTACTCTTGAGTCTTATTCATCGTCGGGGGTCAGGCTGAAGCCGAGTGCATCCAGCTTCGCCATAACTTCCTCGAGAGATTTTCTACCGAGGTTTCTGACTTTCATCATTTCTTCCTCGGACTTGTTGATCAAATCTTCTACCGTGTTAATGCCTGCACGTTTCAGACAGTTGAAGGACCGCACCGACAGGTCAAGTTCCTCAATGGTCATCTCCAGGACTTTTTCTTTGCCCTTGTCGTCCTTTTCGACCATAATATCGGCCGTGTAAGCTTCATCCGACAAATCCACGAACAGATTGAGATGCTCCGTGAGAACCTTGGCGCCGAGCGAAACAGCTTCCTTAGCGGAGATGGTTCCGTCCGTCCAAACTTCAATCGTCAGCTTGTCATAGTCGGTGATCTGTCCTACGCGGGTATTTTCAACAGTGTAGTTTACTTTCAGAACGGGGGTGTAAATACTGTCGACGGGAATCGCACCGATGACATTTGCGACCTTCTGTTTGTTGCGTTCGCTGGGAACGTAACCACGGCCCTTGTCAATGACGATTTCCATATACAGCTTTGCGCCCGGTCCCAGTGTCGCGATATGCATCCCGGGATCCAGAATCTCAACTTCAGAGTCGACCTTGATGTCACCAGCGGTAACTTCGCATTCGCCCTCAGCCTCGATGTGGATGGTTTTGGGTGCATCGCCGTGAATCTTGGCAATCAGACCCTTCATGTTCAGGACGATCTCAGTGACATCCTCCTTGACGCCGGGAACTGTTGAAAATTCATGCTGAACACCATCAATTTTGATTGATGTGACTGCCACACCGGGAAGCGAGGAGAGCAGCACCCGTCTTAAACTGTTGCCTAAAGTGGTGCCAAAACCGCGTTCGAGGGGCTCCAATACAAATCTTCCGTAAGTACCGTCGGATTTAATTTCCGCTGTCTCAATCTGCGGCTTTTCAATCTCTATCATTCCATAACCCTCCTAAGCAGTAAAAATCTGCGCGGACGAAAAAGTCCGCTTTGTCGCAATCCCTTTGCTGTATCACCAATCATTACTTGGAGTACAACTCGACAATCAGGTGTTCTGCAACATCGTAATCGATGTCGTCTCTAGCGGGCATTGCAACAACTTTACCTTTAAGATTTTCGGTGTTGCGTTCAAGCCACTTGGGAGTGATGCCGAAAGCGTTATCCTCTTTCAGCTTCTTGAAGTAATCATTGCCTGCGCTCTTTTCGCAGACAGCGATTTCATCGCCCGGCTTTACGAGGTAGGAAGCGATATCAACGCGCTTGCCGTTGACAGTGTAGTGGCCGTGGGTAACCATCTGACGGGCAGAACGACGGGTGGTCGCAAAGCCGAGACGGAAAACGACGTTGTCAAGGCGGCGTTCGATGGTGGTCAGCAGAACTTCACCGGTGATGCCCTCAGAAGCAACAGCCTTCTCGTAGTACATACGGAACTGTTTTTCGAGGATACCATAGATGAATTTAACTTTCTGCTTTTCGTTGAGCTGCATAGCATACTCGCTCTTTTTGACTCTCTTCTGTGCGTTGGGGTCTCTCTTGGTAGAATTGCCCTTGGAAGAGTTAGCGGAGTAACCCATAACAGCGGGAGAAATGCCCAGCGCTCTGCAGCGCTTAACAATAGGCTCCATATTCTTAGCCATGAATCTTTTCCTCCTTCACTCGATTATACGCGGCGTCTCTTGGGGGGACGGCAGCCGTTGTGGGGGATCGGGGTGACGTCTTTGATCATTCTGACCTCCAGGCCAGCAGCCTGCAGGGCACGGATCGCAGCTTCACGTCCGGAGCCGGGACCTTTAACATAAACTTCGACGGTCTTCAGGCCATGTTCCATAGCTGCTTTAGCTGCGGTTTCAGCAGCGGTCTGAGCAGCGAAAGGAGTGGATTTCTTAGAACCTTTAAAGCCCATTTCACCAGCGGAAGCCCAGGAGATTGCATTGCCCTGAGTATCGGTGATGGTGACGATGGTGTTGTTGAAGGTCGACTGAATATGAACAGCGCCACGTTCAATGTTTTTGCGCTCGCGGCGTTTACGGATAGTCGTTGCTTTTTTACCGGTAACCTTTGCCATGGTTCAGTTTCCCTCCCTATTATTTCTTCTTATTGGCGATGGTCTTCTTCGGGCCTTTTCTGGTACGGGCATTGGTCTTGGTTCTCTGTCCTCTGACGGGCAGGCCTTTTCTGTGACGAACGCCGCGATAGCAGCCGATTTCGACCAGTCTCTTGATGTTCAGAGCGACGTTTCTTCTGAGGTCGCCCTCAACAACATAATGATGGTCAATGTATTCACGCAGCTTGGTTGCATCTTCTTCAGTCAGATCCTTGACACGGATATCAGGATTGATACCGGTTGCTGCAAGAATGTCATTGGCGGATTTGCGGCCGATACCGTAGATATAGGTCAGGCCGATTTCGATGCGCTTTTCTCTGGGTAAGTCAACACCAGCGATACGAGCCATTAAGTTGCACCTCCAATGCGAGCGCGGTCAAGCCGCCTTCGCAGTATTTGTAAACGTTTGATATATCTGTCTGCATTGTGATCTGGAAACCAGACCGTCCGCTTAACCCTGACGCTGTTTATGCTTGGGGTTTTCGCAGATGACCATCACTTTGCCTTTGCGCTTGATGACCTTGCATTTATCGCAGATGGGCTTTACCGAAGGTCTTACTTTCATCTGAATAACCTCCCTTTTATTACTTGGAACGCCAGGTGATGCGTCCCTTTGTGAGATCGTACGGCGACATTTCTACGGTCACCTTATCGCCGGGCAGGATCCGAATGAAGTTCATCCGCAGCTTGCCGGAAATGTGAGCCAGAATTTGGTGTCCATTGGGGAGCTCTACCTTAAAAGTGGCATTCGGAAGGGAATCCACAACGGTAGCGCCTTCAATTTCAATGACGTCATCTTTAGCCAAGAGAATCACGCTCCTCTACAATCTGCTCCCCAGCCCCGCCGTAATTGAAGGGCCAGAGTGCCTCTCTCAGTTTTCTGTCCGTGGTGATACTGGTCATATCCAGAACCGTCCGGGTAGGTTTCAGATGTTTGGGGTTTTTCTTTTTGGGTTTTTCAAGCAGTCTTGACTTTCCGTTGGCAATATATACAAACTTTCCGTCAAAACTTACCACCGCAAAAAATCCCACATCATGCCCGCCTGCGTTCCTGACCACTGTACCGGGTTTCCATTCCATCCTTCGTCCTCTTTACTTCCGTTTTGTCAGAATGACAGGGCCGTTTGACGTAATCGCGATCGAGTGCTCGAAGTGTGCCGCGACACTGCCGCTGACTGTTTTTGTTGTCCAGCCATCCGGCATAACTTTCACCGCATCACCCTTCAAGTTGATCATCGGTTCAATGGCAATGGTCATGCCCTCCACCAGCCTGGGACCGTGTCCCGCACGTCCGAAATTCGGAACTTCGGGGTCTTCGTGCATCTCTCTGCCGACGCCGTGGCCGACAAACTGACGCACAATCCCATAGCCAAACTGGGATACATGGGTTTCGATTGCGTGGGAGATATCGCCGATGCGATTCCCTACAACCGCCTGTTCAATTCCCTTGTAGAGGGCCGCTTCGGTTTCCCGAAGCAGCTTTTTGTTCTCCTCGGAGGTATCGCCTACGATAAAGGTATAAGCGTTGTCTCCGTGGAAGCCGTCGCAGTAAGCTCCGACATCGACGCTCACGATATCGCCGTATTTCAGGCGGGTGTTATCCGGGATGCCGTGGATAACCACGTCATTGACCGAGATACAGGCCGTTGCCGGAAATCCGTAAAGACCGAGGAAGCTGGGTTTTGCGCCGCTGCGGATAATGAAATCGTACATGGCCTTATCCAGTTCTTTGGTTGTGATCCCTTCACGAATTGTTTCTTCAGCAATGTTGAGGGTCTCAGCGGAAATCCGCATCGCCTTCATCATTGTCTTTAGTTCAGACTGCGTTTTTAAAACGATCATGGAAAATTATGCCTCCACAGCTTTGAGAGTCAGGGCCGAGGTATCGGCAACTTCTTCCTGACCTTCTACAATGACCAGCTTACCGGTCTTTTTGTAATAATCTTTCAGAGGCTCGGTCTGGGCATGGTAAACTTCCAGACGATCCTTGATAATCTCAGGAGAGTCATCCTTACGCTGGACGGTCTTGCCGCCGCAGCGATCACAAACGCCCTCAACCTTTGTCGGCTTGTACTCGACATGGTAAGAGCTGCCGCACTTTTCGCAGACTCTTCTGCCGGAAAGGCGAGCCATAATCTTCTCGTCCGGAACTTCGATATCGACAACGCGGTCGATTACGACGCCCATTTTATCCAGAGCTTCCGCCTGGGGAACTGTTCTGGGGAATCCATCGAGGATGAAGCCGTCTTTGCAGTCGTCTTCTTTGAGTCTCTCCTTGAGGATGTTGATGACAACCTCATCGGGGACCAGCTTTCCGCTGTCCATATAAGAAGCAGCCTCAAGACCCAGAGCAGTTTTATTGGCTTTTGCTTCTCTGAGAATGTTACCAGTGGAAATAGCAGGGATGTTCAGTGCGTTGCAGATAACTTCAGCCTGTGTGCCCTTACCGGCACCGGGAGCGCCTAATAAAATCAATCTCATACGTGCCATTCCTTTCTCCAGTGCGTGATGTTTACTCCAAGAAGCCTTTGTGGTGGCGCATGGTAATCTGCGATTCGAGGGTACGAACCGTTTCCAGCGCTACGCCGACGACAATCAGGATGGAGGTACCGCCAAGCGAGACATTTGCTTTCGTGATCATCGAGAAGACGATCGGGAAAACAGCAATCAGGCCAAGGAAGATAGCGCCCAGGAAGGTGATTTTCGAAATGATCTTCGAGAAGTAATCGACCGTGGGCTTTCCGGGGCGGATACCGGGGATTGCGCCGTTATTTTTGCGAATCGAGTTCGCAATTTCTACGGGGTTGAACTGGATCGCGGTGTAGAAGTAGTTGAACGCCAGGATCAACAGGAAGTACAACACGCCGTAGATCATATTGTTATAATGGAAAAGGCTGAAAAACTTTTCCCAGAAACCGCCCTGAGCAGGAGTCACAAACGACTCAATCATGCTGGGCAGGGACATAAACGACATTGCGAAGATGATCGGCAGGACACCGGTCATGTTGACCTTAATCGGAATGAAGGTCGACTGGCCGCCGTACATCTTGCGACCGACAACCCGTTTGGCATAAGAAACCGGAATACGTCTTTCCGCGTTGGTCATGAATACGATAAACGCAATCATCGCGATGAAGACGATAACGATCAACGGTACGATGAAGTAGTATTTGGGGTCATCCGCTGCCATTCCCCACCAGCCGGCCAGCGTCATAAACGCATCAGGACCGCGGGAAAGGATACCGGCGAACAGGATGATCGAAATACCATTGCCAACACCATGCTCGGTGATCTGATCGCCCATCCACATAACCAGCATCGTGCCGGCTACGAAACAGGAGACGATAACGATTGCACTGAAGATTCCAGCAAAGCCGGAGTAATAATTCAGTACGCCATCCTTATTGCGCAGGACAAAGTAGTACATAATGCCCATTGCAATCGAAAGGCCGAGGGTGGTGTAACGGGTAATCCTCTGGATCTTCTTCTGACCATCGTTGCCTTCCTTTGCCATACGTTCCAGCGCAGGAATTGCAATTGTCAGAAGCTGAATGATAATCGATGCGTTAATGTACGGCGTGATCGACAGGCCGAAAACAGACGCATCTGCCAGAGCGCCGCCCGTGAGGACATTCAGGTAGGACAGGAAGTCAGAAGACTGTCCTGCGCCAACCATGTCAGTCAGGGAGGTGGGATTCAAAAAGGGAACGGTGATCGCACAACCGAGACGGAAGAAGATGATAACGACGAGGGTGTAAATCAGTTTGGAGCGAAGCTCCTTCTGTTTGAAGATCTGTTTGAAAGACTCAAACATGATTACATCACCTCAGCCTTTCCTCCTGCTGCTTCGATTTTTGCGATCGCGGATTTGGAGAAGGCTGCCGCTTTCACGGTCAGGTTCTTGGTCATTTCGCCGTCGCCCAGGACTTTAACGCCGTCCAGAACATTGTTGACCAGGCCAACGTTTACCATTGCCTCGGTATCGACAACTGCGCCGTCCTCGAACTTGCCGCACAGGTCAGTCAGATTGACGATCGCATAACGGGTTGCGAAATTGTAGTTATTAAAGCCACGTTTGGGCAGACGTCTGTAAAGAGGCATCTGGCCGCCTTCGAAACCGGGACGAACACCGCCGCCGGAACGGGCATTCTGGCCCTTGTGACCTTTACCTGCAGTTTTGCCATTGCCGGAGCCTGCGCCTCTGCCAACGCGGTAATGCTTTTTGGTAGAGCCTTCAGCCGGTGCTAATTCATGCAGTTTCATTGGTGAGCACCTCCTTGATTATTCTTCGGTAACCTCTACGAGGTGAGAAATTTTGAAGATTTTGCCTCTGGTCGCTTCGTTGTCGGGCTGAACCGAAACGTCGCCGGTCTTTTTCAGGCCGAGGGAAGCAACAATGGCAATCTGGTCCTTTTTCTTACCGGCCAGACCTTTTACAAGTTTAACCTTCAGGTTTGCCATGGTGTTTTCCTCCTTAACCCAAGATTTCAGCAGCGGTCTTGCCTCTGATTGCAGCAACGTCGTTGACGTTTCTCAGAGCCTTCAGACCAGCCATCGTAGCCTTTGCCACGTTGCAGGGGTTGTTGGAACGCAGGGACTTGGTTCTGATGTCCTTGATGCCAGCAGCCTCAACGATTGCACGGACAGCACCGCCGGCGATAACGCCGGTACCTTCGGGGGCGGGTTTGAGGAGAACGCGGCCTGCGCCAAACTCACCAATGATGTCGTGGGGAATGGTCGTACCCTTGAGTGCGATCGTGAACATATTTTTCTTTGCGTCCTCGAGGCCTTTGCGGATTGCATCCGGAACCTCGGCAGATTTGCCCATGCCGAAGCCGATCTTGCCGTTGCCGTCACCGACAACAACGAGAGCAGCGAATTTCATAACACGGCCGCCTTTTACGGTTTTGGATACGCGGTTGATTGCGACAACCTTTTCCTGCAGTTCCTGCTCGGGTTTGTTTTCAAATCTAGCCAATCGAAACCCTCCTCCGTTAGAAATTGAGCCCGCCATCGCGAGCACCGGCAGCCAGCTCTGCTACTCTACCGTGGTAGATATAGCCGCCGCGGTCAAATACGACGTCGGTGATGCCTTTTTCAGCAGCTCTCGCAGCGATCATCTGACCAACCTTGAAAGCGCCTTCTTTATTGCTGCCGCTTGCGTCAAAACCTTTTTCGGTGGAAGCAGCAGAAGCAACGGTCACGCCGTTTACGTCATCAATCAGCTGTGCGTAGATATGCTTCGCGGAGCGGAAAACGCTCAGACGAGGGCACTGAGGAGTACCGGAGATTTTAGAACGAACTCTCCGATGTCTCTTTAAACGAGCCTTATTGCTATCAGGCTTGTTAATCATAGCTTGTCACTCCTTTATTACTTCTTCTTACCGGTCTTGCCTTCCTTGCGGATGATGGTCTCGTAATCATACTTGATGCCTTTGCCCTTATAGGGTTCCGGAGGACGTTTTTCACGGACTTCAGCCGCGAACTGTCCGACCTGCTGTTTGTCGGGACCGGAAATAACAATCTGGTTGGGCTGAGGAACATCGATATGGATACCGGGAACTTCAGCGACATTGACAGGGTGAGAATAACCCAGAGTCAGCACCAGGGTGTTGCCCTGCTTGGCAGCACGGTAACCAACACCGTTGACTTCCAGCTTCTTGGAGAAGCCTTCGGAAACGCCAACGACCATGTTGTGGACGAGGGTTCTGGTCAGGCCATGGAGAGCCTTCATTTCGTTCTCGTCGTTGGGTCTGGTGACAACGATCTGACCGTTTTCCATAGCAACAGTCAGTTCGGGACGAATATCTTTCTCAAGGGTTCCCTTGGGGCCTTTAACAGTGATATGGCTGCCGTCGATTTTAACTTCAACGCCGGAGGGAACAGCAATGGGTTTCTTACCGATACGGGACATTCGTGTTTACCTCCTTACCATACAAATGCAAGGACTTCGCCGCCAACGTTCTCTTTGCGGGCTCTCTTATCGGTCATAACGCCCTTGGAAGTAGAAACGATTGCGATACCCAGGCCTTTCATAACCTTGGGCATATCCTCACAGTTGGAATAAATACGCAGGCCAGGTTTGGAAACTCTGCGCAAACCGGTGATAACCGGGGTCTTGCCGTCAACATATTTCAGAGTCATGCGGATGACGCCCTGTTTGCCGTCTTCAACAACCTGGAAGCTCTTGACAAAACCTTCGTCAACCAGAATCTGAGCGATGGACTTCTTCATGTTAGATGCGGGAATATCAACAGTCTCGTGTCTAGCGGAGCTCGCGTTGCGGATGCGAGTCAGCATATCTGCGATAGTGTCGGTGATCTGCATACCATA